>DATJSN010000087.1:0-59868 GCA_035504095.1 Phycisphaerae bacterium
AACCCCTGAAAATATAGATGTTTCCTCCACTCTTAAAGGCGCAACAAGCACGAATCATGTTACGGATCAGAAAGTGTGAAATACTCTATAAAATAAGCCTTTGTAACGTTGTTGCGCTTAGAAGGCCAAAAATTGGAGCAATAAACCCAACTATGTAGTCAGAGACGCTCAGGACATTGAGAAACAAAATGCAGCCGCCGTTGCGGTGAAATCTGCGGATCGTTTCGTGGTTCAAAAATCCGCGTTAATCTGCGAAATCTGCAGATCTGTTCGTGGTTTAAAACCTATTCCCTGTCACCTGTCACCTTAGTTGTTCCCGCGCCATTTTAACCGCCAGTATAAATTGCTTTGCCGTCTCGCGGATCACCCCGAAATTTCCCGCGCTCAGCGCCGCTTTGTCGATCAGCGATGAACCCGCGCCCACCATCACCGCTCCGGCGGCGAGCCACGCGCCCGTTGTTTTAACGTCCACGCCGCCGCTGGGCGTGAGTTTGAGTTGCGGCATCACCGTGAGCAAATCCTTGAAATAGCCCGGCCCCAATCCATTTGCCGGGAAAACCTTCACCACGTCCGCGCCCATGTTCCATGCCTGAAAAATTTCCGTAGGCGTATAGGCCCCGGGAATGCATATCGCACCCAGGCGGCGGGTCGTTTCCACCACCGTTGGTTCAAGCACCGGTGAAACCACAAATCGCGCTCCGGCGTGAATAACCGCGGCGCAGGTATCCGCATCGAGCACCGTCCCCGCGCCCAGACACATCGCCGATCCTGAAAGCGACCGGCTCAACTCGCCGATCACCCCTATCGCATTAGGCGTGCTCATCGTCACTTCGATTCCGGTGACGCCCCCTTCCAGCAATACACCAACCAGCGGCAGGACCTGTTTGGGATCTGGTGCGCGAATCACCGCCACCACGCCGCAATCGGTAAGCTCTTTAAGCGTCAGTTCACGATTCATATTGACTCCGTATTATTCTGATTCCATATTATCTGAAAATTGAAAACTGAAAATTGAAAATTAATTTTTCTCTGTGCTCCGCATTTAAGTTTCTCCGGTCTCCCGACTCCCGTCTTGATCATCGCCTAAATTTATCACCGCATTCACCAGATTATCGCCTTCCGGCGGGGATAGTTTAAAACCCGCCTTGGCGCACAAATGTTGCATCGGATAATTCGATGCGAGCATCTGCGCCGATAACCGCGCCACATTTTCTTTCCGGGCAAGGTCAATCATCTTTTGGAACAATTCTTCTCCGAGTCCCCGGTTCTGAAGGCGATCTTCAATCAGCATGGAGAACGACGCTTCATTGATTCCGGGAATTTTATTCAAGCGCCCCACGCCGACAATCTGTGTTCCTTCCGTCGGATCAACGTATTCAACGACAAGGGCGATTTCTCTGTCATAATCGTTGAAACACCGCCGAACCAGCCTGTCGTGTTCCACCCGCTCACTTAATCCGATCATCCCCATGAAGCGCTGGCGTACGGTCTGCTCCGAAAGCCGGTGATGAAATCCAACCATCATCGGCTCATCCTCCGGCCGGATGGGTCTGACGTTAAGCTCCAGGCCGTCCCTGGTTTTGAGTCTCCACACGTACTGATCGGGATATGGACGGATCGCGGTGCGCGGGAGTTTCTCATCGGTCATCGAAGCCGGATGCAGCATAACTCTCGCGTCCAGAGCAATGATCTGTTTATCTGAAACCATAAGCGGGTTGATGTCGATTTCGCTGATCCGCGGATGCTGGGTCACCAACCGGCTGAAATTCACGATCAATTCTTCCAGCTTGGCCTTGTTCACTGGTCCGCGCCCGCGAACGCCGGCAAACGCACTAAAAATGTGTGTCTGCTCCATCATTCGGCGGGCCAGCGTGCTCGTCAGCGGCGGCAGCCCCAATGCGCGATCCTTGAAAATTTCCACCAGTTGCCCGCCCGCGCCAAACAATATCACCGGCCCTAACTGCGGATCCACCGTTGAACCGAGAATAATTTCGTATCCGTCGCCGTGAATCATCGGTTGTACGCTCACGCCATCAAAATGTCCCGGCCCGGCTTTCTGGTTCACCGAATCGCGAATGGCTTCGAACGCCGCCGTGACGGCGTCCGCGTTTTTCAGATCGAGCTTCACGCCGCCGACGTCAGTTTTGTGTGTGATGGTGCGCGAGTGCAGTTTAAGCACCACGGGATAACCGATTTTTTTTGCAGCCGCGAGTGCCTCTTGTGCAGTTCCCGCGGTCAGTGTTTGCGCCACAGGGATGCCATAAGCTGCCAGAATTTCCTTGGCCTCCGCTTCAGTGAGCAGCGTGCGATTTTCGACAAGCGCTTTTTGCAAAAGTCCATCTACAGACGCCCGACTCTGCTGCACATTTTCGCCACCCGAGGCAAGCGACGGCGTTTCATAAAGGCCGCGCAGGTTATAGGTATATTGCCACATGAAATTAAACGCCCGCGCTGCGCTATCGGGATATGCAAAATTCGGAATGCGCGCCTGCGCCAAAAGGCCCGCCCCCTGCTCGACTTCCGCGCCTCCCATCCAACTGGCCAGAACCGGTTTGGTTAAATTCGCGCACGCGACGCATAAATTCTGCGCGGTTTGCGTGGGATCGGTCATGGCCTGGGGAGTCAAAATCACCAGGATGCCTTCGCTGGCCGGATCGGCCGCAGCGATTTTCAAAGCCGCGGCGTAGCGAGCGGGGTCGGCGTCGCCCAATACGTCGACGGGATTGGCATGACTCCACTGCGGCGGCAGAATTTTATTCAGCTCCACAATTGTCTGCTGGGAAAGTTTCGTCAGTTCGCCTCCGCCGCGAATCAGGGCGTCCGTCGCCAGTACGCCTGGCCCTCCCGCGTTGGTCAGCACCGTCAATCGCCGACCTGCCGGTCGCGGCTGTTTACCCAATACGTCCGCCATGCCGAACAAATCCGCGATGCTGTCCACACGCAAAACACCCACGCGCCGAAACGCCGCGTCCACTGCATCATCGCTTCCCGCCAGTGTGCCTGTGTGCGACGCGGCGGCCTTGGCCGCGGCGTCCGTGCGCCCGGCCTTGATCACAATAATCGGTTTGGATAGGGCCACTTGCCGCGCCGCGGAAAGAAACGACCGCGCATCGCCGATGCTTTCCATGTAAATCACGATGCTGTGCGTTTCGGGGTCATCGCCGAGATAATCAATCAAATCACCGAAGTCCACGTCCGCCATCGAACCGATGCTCACAAACGCACTGAACCCGACCTTTTCCTGCAGACTCCAGTCCAATACGGCGGTGCACAAAGCTCCGCTCTGGCTGACGAACCCCACTGATCCTTTGCGTGCTATCCCGTGCGCGAAGGTGGCGTTTAAATTGGTCACCGGACACATCACGCCCAGACAGTTCGGCCCGATCACGCGCATGCGGTGACGCCGCGCCGCCGCCAGCAGTTCCTGTTCCAGCCGCACTCCATCCGGTCCGGTTTCTTTGAAGCCCGCGGAAATAACGACAGCGCAGCGGATGCCCGCGGTCCCGCATTGATCCACGATTCCCGGAACGCTCGCCGCCGGCGTAACGATTACCGCCAAATCAGCAGGTTGAGGCAATTGGTCAACGTTCGAATAGGCTTTGACGCCCATTACCGCAGGACGGTTGGGATTAATGGGATACAACGTTGCGCCGCCGGGCGATGCGATCAGGTTGCTCAGCACCGCCTGGCCCACGCTGCCGGGCCGCTCGCTGGCGCCGATGATCGCCACTCGGGATGGAGAAAAAAAACTACGCAAAGGATGCGGACTGTGACGCCAGAAATCTCCAGCCGGATGGGAAATGTTTGGTGTTATTTTTGTATCAGACAAAACCATGACTCCTGTGTCTCTAAAACGGCGTTAGCCGCATTTTCCGGGAATAACGCTCAGAGCCTCCAACAAAATAAGCCGGAAACAGCGACAAAGCCAATGTACACGATACCCTGTACCTTGCCGCCTGCTACACTATAATGATGGAACTAATTGCGTAGTCCGGAGCTCCTGGCGTCATGGCGGATAGCAAAAACAACGGCAAAAAGAGCCCCAAACGGTCAACCCCGGTGGCGACCGTCGTTGCCCCTGTTTCCAACAAGCCGGCTATTTCCAGTGATCCCGCTGTTTCTAAACCCGCTCTTTCTAAAACCGATGCCTCTTTAAACCCATCTCCTGTAACTGTTCCTCCACCAGCCGCGCCAACTCCTGCTCTGCAGACTCAAGCGCCGCCGGCTGGGCCTGAACAGCTCAGCGAAACCAAACGTCGTTCATTCACTGGCGGAGGTTTTGTGCCCCCATCCACCACCGGCCACGACGCGACCACCATGGAACATCAGAGCCGCAGCGCCGCGGTAAGTAAACTCAGCGCCCCCGCCGCACCGCCGACCTATCAGATTCCCGATGTATCCCGCTATTCGTCCATGCCTCAAAAACCGGCCGAAGCTCAAACTCCCGCCGTGGGTCAGGTCAAAGTTTCTTTCGATGGAAGTTCCACCAGCGAGGCGCTGCTCTTTGAAATTGCCTGGGAAGTATGTTGGCAACTGGGCGGAATTTATACCGTCATTCGCACCAAAGCGCCTTCCATGGTTCGCGCGTGGGGCGATCGTTATTGCCTGATCGGTCCTTATAACGCTGACACCGCCGCCATCGAATTCGAAGCTGCCGAACCGACCGGCCCGCTCGTTGGGACCATCAAACGGCTTTCTGAATATGGCATCAAAGTTTATTACGGCTACTGGCTTATTGAAGGCCGGCCACGGGTTATTCTGCTGGATTACCTCGCCGCGTTTAACCGTCTCGGCGAGTTTAAATACATGCTCTGGAAAGACCACAGCATCCAGGCTCCGGATCACGATATTGACACCAACAACGTTACCATGTTCGGCTTTCTGCTGGGTTTATTCTTCCAGGAATTCTGCCGTGCCGCGGGCCCCCGACCCATCGTCGCCCATTTCCACGAATGGATGTCCGGTCTGGGCCTGATGCGCCTCGCGTTTCTCAAACTGCCGGTCGCCACCGTCTTTACCACCCACGCCACGCTGCTGGGCAGGTATTTATGCACCGACAATCCTGATTTTTACTCCAAGCTTGATTCGATTAATCCCGATCATGCCGCGGGCCATTACAACATTTACGCCCGTTACTGCATCGAACGCGGCGCCGCCCATCTGGCCGACGTATTCACCACCGTTTCCGATATAACCGCTTTGGAAGCGGAAAAACTTCTGCATCGCAAGCCCGACGTCGTCACGCCCAACGGCCTGAACGTCAACAAGTTCGCCGCTTTGCATGAATTCCAGAATTTGCACAAGCAATACAAGGAGGCCATTCACAGTTTTGTGGCCGGGCACTTTTTTCCGTCTTATACCTTCGACCTCGACCGCACGCTGTATCTATTTACCGCGGGCCGCTATGAATACACCAACAAAGGCATCAATCTTTTTATCGAGTCGCTGGCGCGACTCAACCACTGGCTTAAGTCAGGCAATATTCCGGTGACCGTTGTGGCATTTATCATTACGCGGGCGCCATACAAATCCATCAACGTGGACGTACTCAAAAGCCAGGCCATGTTCGACGAACTCAAGCTCAGTTGCCGGAGCATTTCCGAGGAAATGAGCCAGCGCCTGCTTTCCATAGTCAGCGCCGGCCGCATGCCGGAGCGCGGCGAATTGCTCTCTGAACAGTCGCTCGTGCGCCTGAAGCGCGGCGTGCACGCCTGGAAAACCTGGCGCCAACCCTCCATCATCACCCACGATCTCTGGGACGACGCCAATGATTCGATTCTCCAACAGCTTCGTTTTTGCCGACTCTTTAACGCCAGGGACGATGCGGTCAAGGTCGTTTTCCATCCTGATTTTCTCACCGCCACTTCGCCCCTGATCGGTCTGGATTACGACCAGTTTGTCCGGGGCTGTCACATGGGCGTTTTTCCCAGCTACTACGAGCCATGGGGCTACACGCCCATGGAATGCGTGGCCAGCGGCGTACCCGCGATCACCAGCGACCTGGCGGGTTTCGGGTCATATGTACTCAAGCACCTTCAGGACCCGCCGGAGAATGGCCTCTTCGTCGTCGGCCGGCGTTTCGCGTCGTTCGATCAAGCGGCGCATCAGTTGACGGAAATTCTTTTCAATTATTCGCTCAAGGATCGCCGCAGCCGTGTTGAGACGCGCAACCGCGTGGAACGACTCTCAGAGTATTTCGACTGGCAAAATCTGGTGTCGCATTACGCCCATGCCCACCGGCTGGCCCTGTCGCGCAAAACCGCGGCGAAATAAAAGCGATTGGGCGCCATTCGGATTACGCCAACTGCAATTGCACCTGACTTTTCAGCTTGATATCCGCGGATGAAGCGCCCACCAGCAGCCGCACTGTACCACCAACCATCACAAATTGTGCTTTACTTTGGTCCCAGTAACGCAAAGCCGGACTTTGAGCCTCAAGCGTCAGCTTGATTCGTACGCTTTGGCCGGCCTTCACATCCACGCGACAAAAGTCGGCAAGCTGTTTGTCGGGCTGTTTGACCGGCCAATGAGGAGCGGTGACGTAAAGCTGGACGATTTCACGGCCATCGCTCTCGCCGGTGTTTTTGACCGTCAGACTTACCGCGATCGGGTTACCCGGCATAAGCACGTTGCCGCTAAGTTCAAGATCGGCATATTCAAACGTTGTGTAGCTCAGGCCGTAACCGAAGGGATACAGGGGATCCTTTTGAAAGTATAAGTAAGTACGTCCCTTCTTGATGTCATAATCATGGAAATCGGGCTGATCTGTTTCACTGCGATACCAGGTGCACGTGAGCTTGCCACCGGGGTTAAAAACGCCGGTCAATACATCCGCAATGGCCGTCCCCTGGGCCTGTCCGGCGCAAAGGGCCGCCAGGATCGCCGGCAGATTCTCCTGTTCCCAGTTTATCGCGACCGGCGCGCCGGAGTTTAAAATCAATACAGTTTTTGGATTGACTTTAAAAACCGCCTGAATCAACTCATGCTGCATGCCGGGCAGCGCCAAACTGGCGCGATCCTTACCCTCGCCATTGGTGGTTTGATCCGTACCCGCGGCAAAAATGACGAGGTCCGCCTTGCCCGCGGCATCCACTGCGGCCGCAAACAACGCCTCATTATTTTTGACTCCCGCGACGCTGCACCCCTGGCGGTAAATGAGTTTGCGTCCGTTGGCACCGGATAAATCCTCGGAAGTGCTTTTCGGTTTGACTTGTGACGCATCAATCCCCAGGGCCGCGGCGATTCCGTTCAAAGGTGAAATGTTCACCACCGGCTTGCCGCTGTAACCGCCGAGTTCGCAGGTCGCGGCGGTCGGACCGATCAGGGCAATGATCCCGATTTTACTAAAGTCCAGGGGCAGAAAATGATTTTGATTCTTTAACAAGACAATGGATTCCCGCGCCGCCTGCAGCGCCAATGCCCGGTGCGCCGGGCAGTCCAGCGTGCTTTCAGGTATAGCGCTAAAAATCCCGCTTTCGGGCTTGTCCAAAAGTCCCAGAAGAACCAGACCCGTATATAAATGGATTGCGGCTCGATTGATGTCCTCTTCAGTCACGAGTTTGAGTTGCAGAGCCTGGCCCAGATATTTCTGGTACACATTCCACCCGTCCACGTCCAGACCGGCCTGCATGGCGGCCGCGGCGGCTTCCGGATACGTTTTGCTGTAATGACGGAATTTCACAAGCCCGATGACCGCGCGTCGATCGGAAACCACGAATCCCTGGAATCCCCATTCGTCACGAAGAATGTCCGTCAGCAGCATTTTATTCGCCGAACACGGAGTTTCATTCAAAGCGTTGTAAGCCGCCAGCACGGAAAAGCATCCGGCCTCAACCACGCCGGCGTAAAACGGCGGCAGATAGTACTCGCGCAGGCTGCGCGCATCCGGATCGGCGGAAACCGTGAGCCGGTCTTTTTCAGTTCCATTACAGATAAAATGTTTGGCGCAGGGAATGGTTTTCAGGTATTTGGCATCCGAACCCTGCATGGCGCGGATGATCTTAACGCCCAACCGGGAAGCTAACAGCGGGTCTTCGCCCAGCGTTTCCTGAACCCGGCCCCAGCGCAAATCCTGCGCCAAATTCAGCGTCGGTGGCGAATGAAAGACCAGCGCACCGTTGTATTTTTCATGACCGGCGCGGGCTTCATCGGAAACCGCGGTATAAACATCCGTTATCAATTCCGTATTCCACGTTTGGGACAGGGCCAGCGGCACCGGGAACGACGTCGCGCCTGGATGGGTTAAACCATGCAGAGCCTCATGATTCATTATGGAATAGGCCTTCAGGCCAACGCTGGGCGCCGGCAGCGGATTAATTCCCAGTTGCCCGATTTTGTCAGTCAGGGTCATTTGGGACACAATTTGCGCCGCCCGCCGCCGGGCAGCGGCGAAATTTTCCGGTGAAATATTCCCAACGGGCGCAGGGACAACCGATGCCGATGGTGCAGTCGCCGGCAACGTTTGTGCTTCCACCGATTGTCGGGAGGAAAAAACCACGGCGCTTAAAACCATGGCCATAAAATCGCGGCGATTGACGTCGCCAATTTTCTCTGGATTGTTCACGATCTCCCCGGTGAGTGAAAACTCTCTGGCAAATCAAACGGGACCGCCCGGCCCGATCTTGAGTCCAACGTCATGCGAGAGAATTTCTTGCTTCGGCGGTTGCACCGAGATAAACGTATGAAAAGTCTTTCACACCGCCGCGGCTAAACTCGGCGCGTGCAATTTCGGTTTCAAATACCGCCCGGTATGGCTGGTGGGATGTTCGGCGATGTCCTCGGGCGTGCCGACGGCGACTACTTTTCCGCCGCCGCTGCCGCCTTCCGGACCCAAGTCGATGATCCAGTCGGCGCACTTAATCACGTCCAGATTGTGCTCGATGATCACCACGGTATTTCCGGCGTTGGTGAGCCGATTGAGCACGTTGAGCAGGTTGTGAATATCCGCGAAATGCAGGCCCGTGGTCGGCTCATCGAGCACATAAAGCGTGTGACCGGTCGCGGGTTTGCCCAGTTCCGTGGCTAATTTAACTCTCTGGGCTTCGCCGCCGGAAAGCGTGGTGCTGGACTGGCCCAGTTCGACGTAGGAAAGTCCAACATCGTTAAGCGCCTGAAGCAACTGGCGGATATGCGAAAAGCTCTCAAAAAATTCCAGCGCTTCTTCGACGCGCATGGATAAAACGTCCGCGATCGATTTGCCGCGGTATTTTATTTCCAGCGTCTCGCGATTGTAGCGCGTCCCTCGGCATTCCTCGCAGGTAACATAAACATCCGGCAGAAAATGCATTTCAATGCACTTGATGCCCTGGCCCTGGCAGCTTTCGCAGCGCCCGCCTTTGACGTTGAAGCTGAAGCGCCCGATCTGATAGCCACGCATGCGCGCCTCGCGCGTGCGGGCGTATAGCTGGCGAATCAGGTCAAAAACGCCGGTATAGGTCGCGGGGTTGCTGCGCGGCGTGCGCCCGATGGGTGACTGATCGATTTCAATGACTTTATCCACCTGCGGCATGCCGAGGATTTTTTTGTGCTTCCCCGGATGCTCCTTGGCGCTGTAGAGATAACGCTTAAGCGCCTTAAGCAAAATATGATTCACCAGCGAAGACTTGCCGGAACCGGAAACGCCCGTGACGCAGATCATCGCGCCCAGCGGAAAGCTCACATTGATGCCGCGCAGGTTATTTTCCGCCGCGCCAATCACTTCCAGCGACCGGTTCAGATCGACTTTGCGGCGCTCCGCAGGCAGTGGAATCTGATATTCGCCCGTGAGATACTTACCGGTAATGCTTTCCTGCGAGGCCAGTACTTCCGATACGGTTCCCTGAGCTATGATCCGTCCGCCGTGCGAGCCGGCGCCGGGTCCCACGTCGATCAGCCAGTCGGCGGAGCGGATGGTATCTTCATCGTGTTCGACGACGATGGTGGTGTTGCCGATGTCGGTTAAGTGGCGCAGGGTGCGTATAAGCCGATCGTTGTCCCGCTGATGCAGGCCGATGGTCGGTTCGTCGAGTACGTAACAAACGCCGACGAGTCCGGAGCCGACTTGTGTAGCCAGCCGGATTCTCTGCGCTTCGCCGCCGGAAAGCGATCCGGTCTGCCGGTCCAGCGTCAGATACCCCAGCCCCACGTCATTCATGAATCCCAGGCGAGAGCGGATTTCCTTGAGTATCGGCGCTGCAATCATTTCCTGTTCGCCATGAAAATTCAGCGCCCCAAAAAACTCCATGGCCGCCCCGATGGTCATGGCGGTGATCCGGCGGATATTGTATGGGCCGATTTTGACGGCCAGCGCTGCGGGTTTGAGCCGGTCGCCCTTGCATTTTTCACACGCTTGTTCGCTCAGGTAACGATGCAGGCGTTCCTTCACGAATTCACTTTCGGTGTTTTCCCAGCGGCGCTGCAGGTTGGGAACAACACCCTCGAAGCTGACGCCGTATTTAGCTTTGTCTTTGAGCTTGGTTCCGTGCATGAGAATATCGCGAATTTTCGCCGGCAAATCTGAAAAAGGCTGATCTTCCGGAACATCGAACGTCTGGCAAAACTGCCGGAGCAGCCGGTTATAATAGATGTTCATTCGCTTGCCGTTGCGGCGGAAAGCCTCAATGGCGCCGTCGCCCAGGGAAACCGTGGGATCGGGGACGATCAACTCCTCATCAAATTCCAGAATGGTCCCCAGACCGTCGCATTCGTCGCAGGCGCCGTATGGGCTGTTGAACGAAAACAGCCGCGGTGAAAGTTCTTCCAGAGAACATTCAGGATGTTGCGGGCAGGCATAGCGCGAGGAATACGTCTGATCCGTCCATTTACCGCCGTCTTCGACAGCGACGATCACCAGCCCTTCGGCAAGTTTGAGCGAAAGTTCCACCGAATCCGCCAGACGCATGCGAATTTCGGGCTTAATCACCAGGCGATCAACCACCGCGTCAACGGAATGCTTGAGATTCTTATCTAGAACGGGAACGGATTTAATTTCCATAATTTCGCCGTCGATGCGACAGCGGACGAAACCCTGCCGGGTCATGGCTTCGAGAATTTCCTTCTGCGCCCCTTTCTGGCCGCGGACCAGCGGCGAAAGGATCATAATTTTTTTGCCTTCGGGCAGTTGCATGATGTTCTGCACGATTTGCGAAGCCGATTGTGTGCTGATCGGTTTGCCGCATACCCAGCAGTGCGGTTTTCCCGCGCGGGCAAAAAGCACGCGCAGATAATCATAAATTTCGGTGGTGGTCGCGACCGTCGAACGCGGATTGCTCGAACCGCTGCGCTGCTCGATGGCTATGGTGGGAGGCAACCCCTCAATTTCGTCGCATTCAGGTTTCTGCATCTGCTGCAGGAATTGACGGGCATAAGCGGAAAGCGATTCGACGTATTTGCGCTGACCTTCGGCGTAAATCGTGTCAAAAGCCAGCGAGCTTTTACCCGAACCGGAAAGGCCGGTGATCACAACCAATCGGTCGCGCGGTATATCCAGGCTGATGTTCTTAAGATTGTGCTCGCGGGCGCCTGTGATTCGTATATGCTTTGAGGCCATCGTGCTCTCCGGCCGCGGGAATACAGAGTCTTATTGCGACTTTCCCGCATACCGATAAACAGGGTATTGTAGCACTTATAGGGGACAGGGCATAGGGGCTGGGGATGGAGAAAGAAGATGGTGGGTGAGTAAAAACGGCTATCTTCAGGTGTGAACAGTCGTGCTTTTATGTGTTAATCTCCTACAGCATCGCCGCAGAACGCGAAGCACAAATTTCGATCAGAAGGCCGCTGTGTTTCGGTGTTCGCCTGTTTGGACTGGGATTGGGCATATTGGAACCAGCCAGACCACGTTACGCATCGCCTGTCGGATGTGAGGGATTGACAGAGAAAGACTTTTGCTTGCGCCATCGAAAGAATATATCGGCGAGGACGAAGAACCCAATATATATCAGGCTATCCAGGCCTGCCGCTCCATAGTCTCCAGCAGTTCTTGGCCTTTCCGAGATTTCTAGTACTAGCTGAATGACAGTGCCTATAAGGCATGCGGCGAAAAATACCCTAAACCCAATCTCCCAATAGCGCGTGTAGGGTGGTTCTCGCCTGAGCCAATAGCGAATGAAATGCCGCCAATCCAGGTTCCAGCACAGGATGATTAGAAAAGCTGCAAAGGAAAAACCCAGAGTCATATGGTCAATATTCGGATCCGTTTTCATCCACTGGTTCCATTTGGCTTCTGCCTTGGAAGCGTATGTAGAACGCGCTTCTGTGGACGGCACACTATCGGCGCGTATCTCCAATCTAAGTATCTGACCGTCGTAATATGCGATTCGGACTTGCAGGCCATCTCGAATGGGACCACCATGTGAGGCCGCCTGATTAAAACCGGGTTGGATATCATAATCCGAATAAGAAAAACTCTCATTCCCAACGGTGAAGGTTTCGTCAGAATGGCCTTCGTATGGCATGGGGTGAAAATTTTCGACTCGGCCTTCGACAACTGCGTAATTCCCATTACGGTATGCGTTTATACATTGCCGATACTCGAAGAAGGTTAAAACGAACGCGCAAAATACCCAAAGGGAGGCGAACAAGAGTATAAAGTAACCCACCAATTTTTTTGTCGTCTCTGTTTTTTTTCTCCGTCCATTCCAGACCAAGATCGTGCCAATCAAGACGAAAATAAGACCGAACGCTGGAAACCACCATTGATAAGGCTTTTGCGTGATTTCGAAGAATGTGACGTATGGCATAGCAATTATCAACTGAGCTTACTTTGCCGCATTATAAGTGCAGGTTCACTTTATCGTCTTATCGTTGTGTCGTCATGATAAAAAACAATTTCGTTACTTATTGTCAACCATTTTTGCCGGGTCAAGCAGTTCGTTGAGTTATTGAGCGGCAAGCTTGGTTTTAACCAGTGCAATCTCGCAGATGGTTTTGCCGGTTACCGCGGCTTATTTGGCGATAGCGGCGGCATTTTCATAACCGATCACCGGCGCTGGCACCGTAGCCAACATCAGGGCGGATTCGACCAATTCCGGTCCACGTTTAGTGGGTTTAATGCCATACACGCATTGGAGCGCGAAGTTGGCGCTCGCAGCACCTAAGAGCGAAATCGATTCCAGCAGGGAATCTTTTTAACGCGGAATCCGGATGAATCGGACATCCTCGAATCACTCCTGTTTATTCAGAATCGCTGGGATCTGTAAGATCGATTTTGACCGGCATCTGGCTGGTAAATACCCGGCCGGTGAGCGCATCAACGAACCGCACGTGAAAGGTAATATCGCGATGCGCCGGTGGAATTTGCCAGGGACAATCAAACGCAAAGCAATTAAGCCCAAACATGCCGTACCAATCCTGTTTGGATTCCTCCGGTGTAAAGACCCATCGGCCAATGCGTTGTGTGCCGTTCTGGAGCGCCAGATCGAAGGCCTCTATGGTGAACGTGCCGGAAGCCGGTAGCGCCTGGCCGTCCGACATCAGGGTTTTGACAAACACCCTGAACCCATTGAGTTTCTCCGCGCCGCCAATGTGTGTGGACCGCGTATCGCCGGTGATGTTGATGGAATCCACCGTGAACAGTTCGGCGAGCCGATCGGGTTCCAGCGTGGGAATTCGCGGCATCTGTGCGGCAAGCTGCTCTTTGAGATCGCTGACCTGTTGCCGCAGCGTTTTGACCTGCTCCTGAAGCTGGGCGTTTTGATTGCTCAGCGCCACGTTTTCACGATAAACCGGGGCATTCTTGCTGTAATCGGCGCAACCCCCAGCCAAAAGCAGCCAGCAACCCGCGACGGCGACTACTAAGGGCTCGACGAGCCGCAAAAAAATGCTTAATCGATTGGCCATATATACAATATAAAGCAATTACTGATCGGCGACGTCGGTTTCACCGCCCGGGGGCGCCAGATCGCCGCCGCGACCGGGAACAACGTCGAGCTGGCGCGAGAGTTTCTTGTCCACTACGCCATAGGCGATGGCTTCATCGGCCTCCAGCCACAGATTACGATCGCAGTCCTTGTGAACTTTTTCCACGCTTTGGCCGGTATGCGTGGAGAGAATTTCAAACATCCGCTGGCGCAGGCGGATCATCTCCTTGGCTTCGATGGACAGATCCGTCGCCGTACCCTGCATCACGCCGGAAATTAGCGGCTGGTGCAGCATGACGCGGCTGTTGGGCAAAGCGAAACGTTTACCCTTTTTTCCCGCAGCCAATAGCCATGCGCCCATACTCGCGGCCAGTCCCACGCAGGTGGTTGCCACATCGCAGCGAAGAAACTGCATGGTATCGTAGATGGCTAAACCCGCTGTAACTGAACCGCCGGGGCTGTTGATATAAAAATTGATGTCGGTTTTGGAATCCTCATTGGATAAAAACAAAAGCTGGGCTATGACCAGGTTGGCCAGTTCATCATCAATGGCGCCGGCGAGAAAAATAACACGGTCCCGCAACAGACGGGAAAAAATGTCATATGAACGTTCCCCACGCCCGCTCTTTTCAACCACAATAGGAACCAAATTTGCGTTGGGATTGTCGACGCGGGCCTGCTGGATCAGGCCGGACAGATTATCGGAAAACCTCATGAATTGCTCCTCAAAAGGGTTTTTATTACCGAGTAAGCGTAGCGGGATAAAATGGCTATGGCAACCGCCCGAACTCTCGCTGCCGCCGCTCTGAAAAGCATTGGCGACGATCCCATGATGGCGAATCAATACAGAATCGCGAATTTGGCGATTCTCAAACGTCCTATCATATGCCTCAATAAATCATTATTTTGTCAAATTTTCTCCAAGAGGGATAAATTTTTAATAAATTAATACAACCTTGTCGATAAAGTAACTTGGCGGAGTTTATATTTATGCTTTGGAGGGATCGAGAGGTTTATACCCGCGGTTTTTCCTGCAACGGCGCAGTCCGAAAGCAAAAAAGATTATCGCATCGCTTGTTTGCGGTGATTGACGAATATCCGTGTGTTATAATAGACCCAGGTCAGAGAACACGGATTTCGTGACAGCTTTGCCAGCTAAAGGCCCGGCGGTGGCCTGAAACTTTAGAGTAAGTGCGAGATGGCCGATCTCGCACAATGCTGCAAGGAGTTTGCTGTGACTGTAACGGATCCGAATAAACACACAGGCAAACGGGGCGTCGAAAAATCCAGGAACACGCCAACATCTCACACTACCGCAGCTCACGATCAAACGCTCACCAATGTGCCGTTCACCAAAAGCGCGCTGGCGCTGAAGTTTGATCGAGTTGTAACACTTGGTGCCGAATCGATGCCCAACGGCATGTGTCCGTCAGAAACATATCTTGGTTAACCTGCTCAGCAGCCCTTTTATGGGACAGTTGTTGCAAGCTTATCCGCGGTACGCGCTGTTTTTTTTTATTTTTACCTGATTACGTCGCAGGCGTCGGGACTTGTGCCGGACCTAGCTGACCCAGGCTCATTTTGAATGAAAGCTGTTCGAGTTGCAGCGCCAGATCCACGCTCTGGACAAAAATATTTTCCGGTGCGGTCAGGGAAACCGGCGCGAAGTTCAATATGCCCTGAATGCCCGCGGCCGCAAGTTGTTCGGCGACAATCTGAGCCGACTCCGTCGGAACCGCCACGATGGCCATGCGAATTTGAAGCTCCTGTATAACCGGCGGTAAATCCGTAATGGGTTTAATTTCCAGTTCACCGAATCGTTTGCCGATTTTCGTCGGGTCGGAATCAAAAACCGCCGCCAGGCGAAATCCCTTTCGCAGAAAACCTTTGTACGTCATCAGAGCACGGCCGAGATTACCCGCACCGACCAGCAGTACATTCCAGACTTTGTCGGTCCCCATGATTTTTTTTAGTTGCTGGATCAGTTCATCCACGCGGTAGCCGATGCCGGGATGTCCGAACTGGCCGAAATATGCCAGGTCCTTGCGCACCTGGGCGTCGGTATATCCCAACGCTTCACCAAGTTGCTTGCTGCTGATGGTGTGCCGCTCCATCCGATTGAATGCTTCCAATTGGCGCAGATAAAAACTCAACCGGTAAACGGCGGGATTCGGAATTTCCTCAGCTTTCATCAAGAGCCTCTAGACTTACCACGGTACTGCAGGTTCGAATCGGGTTTCTAAATCGTGCTTATTTTGAGAGCCTCTAAGAGGCTCTATGAAATCTAAATGCATTCCGACTGCCGGTCAAGGGACCCATTGCATAATTCGCACGAGAAACAACCTGTAAATCATGATGATGCCAGACCGGCTCGATATTATGATCCGGTCATGGTGCAGGCAACGATTCAACAAGCGCTGAAACTGGCGGTCCAACATCACCAATCCGGCAGATTGCAGGATGCCCAGACTCTGTATCAGCAGATACTTGCCGTGCAACCAAATCACGCCGACGCCATGCATTTATTAGGCGTCATCGCCCATCAGCGAAAGCAAAACCAGGCCGCACTCGAGCTTATCGGCAAAGCGATAACGATTAACCCGGCGGTTGCGATTTATCACAACAATCTCGGAATGGTCCTTAAGGACCTGGGGCGACTTGACGAGGCGGTCAAGTCGTATCAAAAGGCGGCGGAATTAAAGCCGGACTTCGACGGGGCATTATCTAATCTGGGCCGGCTTCTCACCGAATGCGGCCGGCTTGATCAGGCCATTGCCGCGCTGCGTAAAGCGATTGCGATTAACCCCGGGGATTTCTCAACATTTAACAGCCTGGGGATCGCTCTGCGGCAGCAGCGCAAAGCCGAAGAAGCCGAAAAAGTTTTTCATGCCGCCATCAAACTAAAGCCTGACTATTTCGAAGCCTACAACAATCTGGGCAACGCGCTCCGTGATCTAAGGCGTCTGGAAGATGCGGCCCAGGCTTATCGCGCGGCTTTGAACATCAGAGATGACCTTGCTGAAACACACAATAACCTCGGAACCGTTCTGCAGGCGCAAGGTTACGTTGATCGGGCAATCGAAGAATTCCGCCGGGCCGTGGAAATTAAACCGGATTATACCGGCGCCGCCAGCAACTATCTGTATAACTTATATTTCCACACTTCAGACGCTAAAACCATTTATGATGAACATGCCCGGTGGAATCTCCGCCAGGCCCGGCCGCTGACGGAGCTTCTCAAGCCGCACGCCAACGATCGCAATCCTGATCGCAGACTGCGCGTCGGTTATGCGTCGCCGGATTTTCGCGAACATTGTCAGTCATTTTTCACGGTCCCGCTTTTATCCAATCACGACCACAAACAATTTGAAATTTATTGTTATTCCGATGTGATAAGTCCCGATGCACTTACCCGGCGTTTGCGCTCTTATGCCGACGTTTGGCGCAACACAGTCGGTTTAAAAGATCAGCAAACCGCCGATCTGATCCAGCAGGACCAGATCGACATCCTTGTGGACCTGGCCATGCACATGGCCGACAGCACTCCTCTTTTATTTGCCCGCAAGCCGGCCCCCATTCAGGTCGCATGGCTGGCGTATCCGGGTACAACAGGCCTGACCACAATGGACTATCGTTTAACCGATCCACGGTTGGATCCCCCCGGTCTATTCGACGCGTTTTATTCCGAAAAATCATTCCGTCTGCCGGATACATTCTGGTGTTACGATCCTTTGACCGACAAACCGAAGGTCAATGAATTACCGGCACTGAAAAACGGATTTCTCACCTTCGGCTGTCTGAATAATTTCTGCAAACTCAGTTCCGAGGTACTCAAACTTTGGGCGAAAGTTCTAGCCGTGCTGCCTGATTCGCGACTTGTTCTACTGGCGCCTCTCGGAGCGGTGCGCGAAGAAGTGCTTGCCCAGTTGGCCCAAAACGGCATCACGCCGCGGCGTGTAGAGTTCACCGAATTTTTGCCCCGTGGGGACTATTTAAAACTTTTTAACCGAATCGATCTGATGCTGGACACTTTTCCCTACAACGGCCACACCACCAGCCTGGATTCATTCTGGATGGGTGTGCCGGTGGTAACGCTGGTTGGTCCAACAGTAGTGGGAAGAGCGGGATTAAGCCAGTTGCACAATCTCGGCTTAAAGGAGCTTGCAGCTCAGACCCCGGAGGAATTTGTTGAAATTGCAGCCAAATTAGCCGGCGATTTACCACGATTGTCGGAACTGCGCCAGACCCTGCGGCAGCGAATGGAAAGCTCGCCGCTCATGGACGCCAGGCGCTTCGCCGGAAATGTCGAATCCGCCTATCGCGACATGTGGCGCAAATGGTGTGCGGCGCGGTAATCCATAAAACCATCATAATCCGCCGTCTGGACGTTTTGAGGTTATGCCCCTAAACTTAATGGATTATGCAATCGTCGCCCCTGTGTCTCGGCGACCAGCGGCGGATCGTGTTTGTGAAGTTGCGAGAGCTTCTTAGATAAGAGGGAATTTACACTATGGCGAACCAATCAATGGCCCAAATCAGTGCTAAAGATGTTATGACACTTCGTGCCCGCACCCATGCGGGAATGATGGAGGCGAAAAAGGCGCTCGCCGAAGCCAATGGAAATATGGATCAGGCCGCGGAACTTTTGCGTAAATGGGGCGCCGGACGCGCCGATGCAAAAATGTCCAACGAAATGAAGGAAGGGCTGATCGGCGGAAAAATCAGCCAGGACGGCAAACTCGGCGTTCTGCTTCGCCTCGGATGCCAGACCGACTTCGTGGCGCGCAATGACGGTTTTCAGAAATTGCTCGCCGATCTCGTTGAGCTGGCATACAGCAATGATGTTGGTTCCCCGGCGGATTTAAATAACCTCAAATACCCTGATAACTCAGGGCGGACCGTGGAAACTGTTGTCAAGGAACTCATCGGCGGCAGCATCAAGGAGAACATTGCAATCACCGGGTTGGCGCGTTTCAAATCCACCGGTGGACAGGTCGGAAAATACATTCATCACAACGCCAAGGTCGGCACACTCGTGCAGGTGGAAGGTTCCACGGACGACGCCGTGCGCGTTCTGCTGGGGGAAATCGCCATGCATATCACCGCCGGCATTCCGGTTGTGCCCGTAGCCGTAAGCCGCGATAAAGTTCCGGCCGATGTGGTGGAACAGGAAAAGAAAATCGCCGCCGAAGGAATCACCGGCAAGCCGCCGCAGATCGTTGAGAAAATCGTTTCCGGCAAACTGGACAAATTTTTCGCCGAACAGGTGCTGTTGGAGCAACCGTTTATCAAGGACCCGGAAAAGCGCATTCGCGACCTGGTCCAGGACGCATCAAAGGCAACGTCGGCGAAACTGGAAATCGTGAACTTCGCCCGGTTTCAGGTCGGAGAAGCCTGATTTGCCAATGGGGAACAGGCTCTCCAGCCGTTCCCTGTACAAAGCAGTCCCGACGCATCGGAACTGCTCCACATTTTGTTGAGGCTCTAAAAAATGGTCATCCGCTACAAAAGAGTGGTGCTGAAAATTTCCGGCGAAGGCCTTTGCCGTGCGGGAGGGGACGGCATTGACGTGGAAGAAATTCGCAATATTTCCGAGCAAATCGTCGACGTGGTTAAAACCGGCGCTCAGGTCGCGGTTGTGGTGGGCGGCGGAAATTTTTTGCGCGGCGAAGTGCTTTCCGCCGGTGGCGGCGTGCAGCGCGCCACCGCCGATTACATGGGCATGCTGGCAACAATCATCAACGCCCTGGCCCTGCAGGACGTGCTGGAACATCTTGGCCAGCCCACCCGCGTTACCAGCGCCCTGACGATGGTGCAAATCTGCGAGCCGTTTATACGCAAAAAAGTCATCAGCGACCTGGAACGCGGCCGCGTGGTCATACTCGCGGCGGGCGTAGGCAGCCCCTTTTTCACAACCGACACCTGCGCGGCGCTGCGCGCTGCGGAAATTCAAGCCGACATTCTGCTCAAGGCCACCAAAGTCGACAAAGTTTGTGACTCCGATCCCGTGGAGAATCCGAACGCCAGGGCTTATGACCGGCTCACATACCGCCAGATCATCGACGAAAATCTGCGCATTATGGACATGACGGCGGTGAGCATGGCGATGGAAACCGGCATTCCCATCCTGGTTTTCAACCTCAAGAAAAAGGGAAACATCGCCCGCGCTGTCGCCGGCGAGCCGATAGGAACGTTGATTACCGCCGAACCATCCGCCAGGAACTCCGGACGCACCGCGAAGCGCGCCAACGGGAGTAAAGCCCATGCCGCTCGATGAAATCCTTTTTGAAGCCGAAGAACACATGGAAAAGGCGCTGGATCATCTGCGCCACGAGCTGCGCGGGTTGCGCACAGGAAGGGCCAGCACTTCACTCGTTGAATTCATCAAGGTCGATTATTACGGTGCGCCTACGGATTTAAGATCGCTGGCCTCGCTGACCACGCCGGATGCGACTTCGATTCTGATCAAGCCATTCGACCCCGGCAGCCTGAAGGAAATTGTCAAAGCGATCGAAACCGCCAATCTGGGCATCAATCCCCAGAACGACGGCAAGCAGATTCGCCTGATCCTTCCGCCGCTCTCCGGCGAACGTCGCCAGCAGCTTTTAACCAAGGTAAGCCAGGCCGCGGAACATTGCCGCGTGGCGCTAAGAAATCTGCGGCGCGACGCCAACAAGCACGTCGATCTGGAGGAAAAAAACGCCGGCCTTTCCGAAGATCAGGCCAAAAGCGCCCGCGACGACGTACAGGAGCTGCTGAAAAAATTCGAAGCCAAAATCGACGAACTCATCGCCGTTAAGCAGAAAGATATTACGCAGGTTTAACCACGGGCTCCGGGCCGCAGCGCACGCGCCGGATTGAAACCGATTTCCGTTTTTTTGCTTTTCTTTATCAGACAACAACGGATATCAATTTGCGAACCCATGTGGACGGCTATATTTAATTTACGGAAATTTCTTGACGACATTTATATATAAACCGTACCATAATAGGGCTATGGAGTTGTTTCCGGACTTTCTGGAAAACCTGCTCCACTTTTTATTGAGTCTCACAGATGGCGCATAAACGCAAAGCCCTTACAGAAATACTCACCGAAATGGGCGCTCTAAAACCGTCCGACGCCTCCAAAGCCGAGGAAGAATCGCGTAAAGCCCGCCGGCCCGTCGAACAGGTGTTGGTCGATCTCAAACTGGCCTCCGAGGAAGACGTCACCAAAGCCATGGCCATTCAGAACGACATGGAATTCATCGACCTGGACAAAAACATCCTGGCCGTGAGCGATTTCCGCCTGCTTCCGGCCGACATCATCAAACGCCACCAGGTGCTGCCGCTCGGCGAAGATAACGGCCGGCTCAAAATCGTCATGGGCGATCCGAACGATCTGGAAACGCTCGAGGCCTTGCGCTTCCGGCTCAATAAACCGCTGGAAACCTGCCTGGCGGTTAAAAGCAAAATCAAGGCGCACATCGACCGCCTTTTCGCCGAAGAGCAACGCTCCATCGACGAGATGGTCCGCAAAATCAGCGTCGACCGGGGAACATCGATCGATGTCGCCGCCGCCGAAACCAAGGAAGGCGACGAGGCTCCGATCATCCGCCTGGTCAGCGCGATTATTTCCGAAGCCGTCAAATCCCGCGCCAGCGATATTCACATCGAGCCGATGAAAGACCGCGTGCGCGTGCGCTACCGCGTCGACGGCGTATGTCTGCAGCGCGACAACCTGCGCAAGCAGATGCAGAATTCAGTAATCGCCCGTATCAAAATCATGGGCGGCATGGATATTGCCGAACGCCGCTTGCCCCAGGACGGCCGCATTAAGATGCTCATCGACGGCGCCAACATCGACTTTCGCGTCAGTTCGCTGCCCGCGTATCATGGTGAATCGGTTGTCATGCGTATTCTGCGTCCGGACAGCGTCAAGATCGGCATCCAGCGCATGGGCTTCGAAGAGGATGATTACAACCGTTTCAAAAAAATCATCAGCCGGCCCAACGGAATTTTTCTGGTCACCGGCCCCACCGGATCGGGCAAAACGACCACGCTTTATGGCGCGCTTTCAGAACTCAACACGCCCGACCGCAAAATCATCACCGCCGAAGACCCGGTGGAATACAATTTTCCGGGCATTAACCAGTGTCAGGTGCGCGAAAACATCGGTCTGTCGTTTGCCAAAATTCTCCGCTCCATGTTGCGTCAGGCGCCCAACATCATTCTCGTCGGTGAAATCCGTGATCACGAAGTCGCCGAAGTGGCCATTCAGGCCGCTCTGACCGGCCACCTGGTTTTCAGCACGCTGCACACCAACGACGCTCCGCTGGCCATCACCCGTCTGATCGACATGGGCATCAAACCGTTCCTGGTGGCTTCGTCAATTCAGGCCATCATGGCCCAGCGCCTCGTGCGCACGCTTTGCGATCAGTGCAAAGCGCCCGATACACAAATCGACAGGCGCCTGCTGAATCTGCTGGGCTTTACGGAACAGGAGCTCGTGGGGGCGCGCATTTTTAAACCCGTCGGCTGCGCCGCCTGCAACGGAACCGGTTATCGGGGCCGCATCGGTATTTTTGAATTGATGAGCATGAACAGCGAAATCCGCGAGCTGGCTTTCAAACGCGCCAGTTCCACGGCCGTTCGCAAAGCCGCCAAGGCCTCGGGCATGAAAACCCTGCTGGATGACGGCAAGGTCAAGATTCTTCACGGGCTTACCACGCCGCGCGAAGTCGCCCGGGTAACGCAGGCCGAGGGCCTCCTCGTGGAATAACCTGATTAATATGGTTAAAAGACCCGGAAAACTAAGGATTGGACCGGGGAAAATGTCGAAATTAAAGAGGCGAAAACGGTTCCGGCTTTCTATGGATGGATAAAAACAATGGTTTAATGCCGGCGTGTTACCAAATGGGCCCGTCAAACCATATAATCGTGAGCAGCTATGTCGCAGTTACTTATTGATCGTTTGCTCGAAACAGCCATCAAGCGCGGCGCTTCGGATCTGCACATTCATGTCGGCCGCCCGCCCACGCTGCGGCTCAACGGTCATTTGCGGGATCTGGCCACCAAGGTGCTCGAACCAGACGATACCATGGCCCTGATGAAGTCCATCACGCCGGCCCGCGGCCAGCAGGAATTTCAGGAACACGGCTCGACCGACTTCGGCTTCGCCTTTTCCACGCCGGACGGATCGGCCAAGTCGCGTTTCCGCGTCGCGGTGTTCCGCCAGAAGGGCCATGTTTCGATCGTCCTGCGTAAAATTCCCTACAAACTGCTTTCCTTCGAACAAATCGGCCTGCCGCCTATATGTGCCGAACTCTGCCGCCGGCCGCGCGGTCTGTTTCTGGTCACCGGCCCCACCGGGTCGGGAAAAACGACTTCGCTGGCCACCATGATCGACTACATCAACATGAACTTTGAACGTCACATTATCACGGTTGAAGACCCGGTGGAGTATTACCACGACCATAAGAAGAGCATTATTTCCCAGCGCGAAGTCGGCGAAGGCAACGACGTGCCCACATTCGCCGAAGCCCTGCGCCGCGCCCTGCGGCAGGATCCCGATGTGATTCTCGTCGGCGAAATGCGCGACCTGGAAACCATCAGCGCCGCCATCCGCGCCGCGGAAACCGGCCACCTGGTTTTCGGCACATTGCACACCACGGGTTGCCAGGGAACCATTAACCGCGTCATCGACGCGTTTCCCGTTGACCAGCAGGAACAGATTCGCGTGCAGCTTTCCACCACGCTGCTGGCCGTGCTCAGCCAGGCGCTATTGCCCCGCTGCGACATTGAAAGCGTCATGGCCGCCTACGAATTTCTCGTGGTTACGCCCGCCATCGCCAACCTCATCCGTGAAAATAAAACGTTCCGCATCGACTCGGCCATTCAAACCGGCAAAAAATTCGGCATGCAGCTTCTGGACGACCACCTGCTGGAAATTTTCCGGGCCGGCAAGGTATCCGCCGAAGATGTTATTGATAAAGCCCGTAATCCCGCCGACCTGGCCGAACGCATGGGTAAACGGCTTGATCGTCCCGATACGGAAAAGGACACCGGCACACTCGCCGGCGGCGGATCGGCGGCCAAACCGGCGAAAACCATGCCGGCGTGACCGCAACGAACGAGTGATAGCCGGGAGAGAACAGAGTAAAGGAAAGTAGAAAGCAAAACCATGGCTGAGCAGGCGCCAACAGTCAAAACTTCCGTCCCCCCCGGTCCATCCACCGCGCCCCGTGCGCCGGGAAATTCCATTTCCGGTCCCAAACCTCCGGCAGGCGGACCTGGCGGCGCCGGCGGTTCTTCCGGCCCCGGCAAGCCGCCCGGCAGTGGAGGGTCTTCCGGAGCAGGCGGCTCTTCCGGGCCGACCGGCGGCGGATTCAACATGCCGCCCATCGATCAATTAAAGGATCGGCCCCTGGGACGCGTGCTCATCAAAATGGGCCGGCTGACGCGCGAACAGATTCACCAGGCCCTCGCCGTCCAGCAGCAGCAGAAAACAAAAAAAATCAATACGCCTATCGGGCAAATACTCATTGAACTGGGCATGATCACGGCGAAGGATTTGAATTTCGCGCTGGCCGCGCAGCGCGGCTACGAAGTCGTCGATATTGAAAAACGGGAAATTTCTCCCGAGGTCATCAAACTTATTCCCGCGCAGATGGCCACCGTTTACCGCGTGATTCCGCTCTCTTTGGATTCCAAAACCAACACGCTGTCCATCGCCCTGGATTCGGTGGACAATTTCCGCGTCGTCGACGACCTCCAGACGCTCATGGGCTTCAAAGTCATCACCACCATCGCCGACCCCGAAGCGCTGGCCAAGCTTCTGGCGCGCCATTATGAAACCAAGCAGGAATCCCTCGCTCAGCTCATGAATGAAATCGGAACGGACGCGACGCTCCAACAGTTGCAAAACCGCAGCGATTCGATCGACCTGGAAACGCTCAAGGACCTCGCCGAGTCCAATCCCGTCAAGCGGCTCCTCAACACCGTGCTCATGCAGGCCATCAAGGAACGCGCTTCGGACATCCACTTCGAACCCTTTGAAGAAGAATTCAAGATGCGCTACCGCATCGACGGCGTGCTTTATGAAATGGTCCCGCCGCCCAAATATATTGCCATGGCCATCGCCAGCCGCGTGAAGGTTATGGCCAACCTCGACATCGCCGAACGCCGCATTCCCCAGGATGGGCGCATTCCTCTGGTCATTGGCGGCAATCCCGTGGACCTGCGTGTTGCCGTGCTGCCCACGATCTTCGGCGAAAGCATCGTGCTTCGCGTGCTCGACCGCTCGAATGTCTCGTTGGATCTGGACAAGCTCGGCATGCGCGAAGACGACATGCGGCAGTTCCGCCAGCTCATTGAAAAACCCAACGGCATTGTTCTGGTTACCGGCCCCACCGGCTCGGGCAAAACCACCACCCTCTACGCCGCCCTTAACGAACTCAACAGCATTGAAGACAAACTCATTACCACTGAAGACCCGGTCGAATACGACATCGACGGCATCCTTCAGGTCCAGATTCGGCCTGAAATCGAACTGACCTTCGCCAGGGCCCTTCGCGCCATCCTGCGTCAGGACCCGGACATCGTTTTAGTCGGCGAAATTCGTGATAAGGAAACAGCGGAGATCGCTACACAGGCTTCTTTAACTGGACACTTGGTTTTCAGTACACTTCACACCAACGATGCACCATCCGCCATTGCTCGTTTGCTCGATTTGGGCGTCGAACCCTTCCTCATTACCGCCACGCTCGAAGGCATTCTGGCTCAGCGGCTTTGCCGCCGAATTTGTGTCAGCTGCAAAGAGGAATATAAACCAACGGAAGAACAGCTCATGGAACTCGAGCTTTTGCCCGAAGACGTAAAAGGCAAAACCTTCTATCGCGGCCGCGGCTGTGGCTTGTGCAACAACACGGGATATAAAGGCCGGCTGGCCATCTGCGAAATCATGGTTTTCGACGATGAAATGCGCGATATGGTGATGAACCACGCTTCGACCAACCTGTTGCGCAACGCCGCCCGTAAGCGCGGCATGAGAACCCTGCGCGAGGCTGGATTAATGGGCATCTATGAAGGTCTGACCACGGTGGAAGAAGTCGTCAAACAAACCATGATGGAGGAGTAGCGGCGCGTCGCTGTTTTATATTGGCCAATAACCCTGGGAATCGAAATTCCCTCTTTCCCTTTCACGAATTAATCCCTATATATATTACAGATAATCGCTTCCTGATGGATTGGGACGCTCACGGAGATGGCGGATAATATGCCTCCAGTTATATGTATGGATAGGACAACACGATAAACCAAGGATGCGGAGATAACCAACGCCGCGTGTTGCCTGCCGGAGCCTTTAGGAGAACCTGACCATGCCCACCTTTCAGTATGAAGCGCTCAACGCGGCCGGACAATCCATTAAAGCCGAACTCGACGCCGGCAGCTCCGACGAAGCCATCTCTAAAATTAAATCCCAGGGCTACTTCCCCATGAAGATCCGGGAAAAATCGGTCAAGCGCAAAAAAGGCGCCGACACGCCCGAAGCCATGGCCGCCGCCGCCACTTCCTCCGGCAAGAAAAAGAAAAAGGGGTTTGGCGAAATTTCCATTAACATCGGCCGCGTCTCACAAAAGCTGCTGACCCAGTTTACGCGCCAGCTTTCCACGTTACAGGACGCCGGCCTGCCGATTCTGCGTTCGCTTAAGGTGCTTTTCCAGCAGCAAAAACCCGGCATGATGAAAGACACGCTCGACAGCATCTGCGAAGCCGTCGAAGGCGGTTCCACCCTCAGCGAAGCCATGAGCCGGCACCCCAAGGTTTTCGACAAGCTCTACTGCAACATGGTCCAGGCGGGCGAAACCGGCGGCGTGCTGGATATCATCCTGCAGCGCCTGGCCGAATTCATGGAAAAAGCCCAGAAGCTCAAACGCCGGCTTAAGGGCGCCATGATTTATCCCTGCGTCGTGGTCTCGTTCGCCATCCTCATGGTCACCGGCATTATGGTCTTCGTGATCCCCAAGTTCGAGACCCTTTTCGCCCAATTCAAAACCGGCCTGCCGACCATTACCGTCGACCTGATGATGTTTTCCAACTGGATGGCCAATGAATACGGCTGGGCGTACATTATCTCCGCGCCGTTTGTCATATGGATTCTGCTGAAGGCCACCGGCAAAACCAAGCCCGGGCGCCTGGTGCTTGATTACATCAGGCTCAAAATCCCGGTCATGGGCAAAATCGTCACCAAGAGCACCATCGCCCGCTTCACGCGCACGCTGGGAACTCTGCTCGCCGCCGGCGTTCCGATCCTCGAGGCCATCAGCATTACCCGCGACACCTGCGGCAACATGATTTACGAACGCGCGCTTCAGAAAGTACACGACGCGATCCGCGAAGGCGAAGGCTTCTCTACGCCGCTGCGCAACGCCCGCGTCTGCGACGCGATTGTCGTGAACATGATCGACGTCGGCGAGGAAACCGGCGATATGGACAAAATGCTCATGAAAATCGCCGACAACTACGACGAAGAGGTCGACGTGCTGGTCAGCTCCATGGTCAGCATTCTTGAACCGATCATGATTGTCGTATTAGGCGGCATCGTCGGCTTTATCGTCCTGGCCGTCTTCCTGCCCTACGTCAAACTGCTCCAGAGCATCGGCGGCGGCGGCACCAGTGGCAGCTAACGCCGGGAAAATTGCGACCGCAAAGGCCCAAAGAGCGCCAAGGACGCAAAGAAATGGATAAAAGTAATATAAAAATTTCTACTAAATATCTTTACGATCTTCGCGTCTTTGCGGTGAAAAATCGTCGGGACTCTGTGTCCCCTGTGGTGAAAAATCTGAAAACTACTCCCGTCTCCTGTCTCCCGTCTCCCGTCGCGGCGCGTCAGCGCCGCGCAGCTTTCTCCCTCGCCGAACTGCTCGTGGTCATTGCCATTATCGCCATTCTTGCCGGCATTCTTCTGCCGGCGCTGGCGCACATTCGCGCTTCAGCATACTCCAGCGCCACCAATGAAGAACTTCAGGGCGTCGCCCAGGCCTGTGAGGCTTATTACACAGTTTTCAACGCCTATCCCGGCCCGTTCAGCGAAGCGGATATCGCGGCGGGAGAGGTTACTTATACCACCGCCAACATTACTTCAGGCGGTATTACAACGACTTATACGGGCTATACAAGCGGAACCTATACCACCGGCACTATCAGTGGTACGCAAAATATGCTCATCGGTTTGATGGGAACTTTGTATAACGCCAGTAACCAGCCTGCCACCGGCGCTTTAACCATTACCAATTCCGATGGTAATGTCAAATCCTACCTTGTACCGCCGTTTGGCAGCGGCCCGATCGACTACAGCACCGGCGGCACTAATGGCACGCCCAAGCAGGCTTTTTATACGCCGGGCAATGGTTTGCTTGCGGGAATACCAACCTATTATCCTTCAGCAACGACGGTAACAACAGTTCTTCCCACTTTATATGACAAATTCCCCGACGCTTTGCCGGTGCTTTATTTCCGTAAAAATCCCGGCATGCCGGGAGCCAGCGGCGTACCCGTGGCGCAAAATTCTACCTCAACCACAGGCATGCCGAGTACGGCCACTGCTGGCGCCGCCGCTTATTATCTGGACGCTAATGCCGTATATACTCGGGCCTCGTCCATCCTCGCCATTGATAATGTCCCTTATTCCCAGACCAATTCGTCTTACAACGATAATTCGTCAAACGGTACAACCTATGGTCAAAGCGCTGCCAGCGCCGTTAATTATTTTGCCGGCGTGGTCATTAACTCCAATCTGGTTACAGCGCCCACTCCGGCCGGCACTACAACTACTAACGCGATCGGAAACTGGTATGGAAACGAGGGTCCGCCTACCTGGCCCAATGGAACTGGCACCACAGTCCAATTAGGCAATCCCGTTCAGGGCGGCTTTGTTCTGATCAGCGCCGGCTCCGATCATATTTATGGCATTAACGCCCAAGCTGCCTTTAATGTAGATAGCTCAACAGATATATTTAGCTCCGACGACGTCGTTGTCTTTGGAGGTCAATAACGCGGGCAGGCAGCGTTGTGGGGGTGGATAACCGAGGTTGGCAAATTGTGGTGCAAATGAGGAAGTTTGGATAATGAAATTTTCGGTTCTTAATAAACCACAAAGGACAAACAGGAGGGATGGAGAGATTAATATAAATCTTCCCGCTGGTTATCGGAACTCTGAATCCTCTGCGACTTTTGCGTTAAAATCTTTCGTGTCCTTTCGTGGTTTTCGTGGTTGCAAAAAACAAAAAACAAAAAACACTCCCGGCCCCCGACTCCCGTCTCCCGTCGCGGCACGGCGCAGCCGTTCCGCGTTCACCTTGATCGAACTCCTGGCCGTCATATCTATTATCGTCATCTTGATTGCCCTCGTGCTGCCGGCATTGGTCGGCGCCCAGAAACACGGTTACGTCACTGCGACCGAGGCGGAATTCAACACCATCGGCGCGGCGCTTTCCGCTTATCACAACGATTTTAATACGTATCCGAATTCCGCACTGGCGAGCTCGAGCGGTGGAAGTATGTATGGCGGTCCAATACCTCAATATGCCGCTTATGAATACCTCGCCGAGGCTCTGATAGGCTATCTGCCGGGTCAATATGACAACGCGCCAGGAAGTTCTTCACTCGGCGCCAATGGCTATACGGGAGGCACTCTCGAGCAATGCAAGGGTTTTTCCATGAACCCTTATAACAAAGTTTACGGCCCCTATCTGGATATCGGTGCGGCGTATATTGTTCAGGATCAAAATTCTCCCGATGCAAACTCAACTCCTCCAGTACCGGCATATTACATCGCCGATTCATTTCCGGCCTCCACCTCCGGCGTACCGATGCCGGTGCTTTATTTTTCTTCCTCCGGAACGCCTACCAATGGCCAAACCATTTTCGCCAGTTCGTCTACCGGTGGCACCGCCACCGGAGCCACTGGCACTTACTACATTTTCAATGAGCAGGACAATGCCTGTGTTACCGGTTCACCACCCGTAGCCAGCGCCATGAATGGCGGACCTATGGGAACAGGCGTTTTTACGAATTTCACTACCAGCCCAAGCCCTAATACTTCAAGCGCTTATTATCCAATGTATGAATTTTTGACGCTCATTGGCAACACTACCGGAACCGATATTTATTCCAGCGGCCAGAATATCCTCGGCGCCAACAGCTATCTGTTGATCAGCGCCGGACCGGATGCCGTTTATTTTGACAATGACGACGTTGTTTCCGACGGCCAGACCACCAAGGCGAATGAATGATGAAATTTGCCATCACAAAGAAACTAAGGACATAAAGAGCGCCAATATAATGTTTACTATAACGACACGACGACGCAACGATTCAGGCCGCAGCCCGCGGGCCGCAGTCCAGGCTGTGGCTAAAAATAATTTAAATAACACTCTCTGTGCGTCCTCTGTGTCCCCTGTGCACTCTGTGGTAAAAAATCTGAAAACTGCTCCCGTCTCCCGTCCCCAGTCTCCCGTCGCGGCGCGTCATCGCCGCGCCGCCTTTACCCTCATCGAATTACTCACCGTGATTGCCATTCTGGCCATTGTCGCCGCGATCGGTCTGCCGGCGCTGGTGGAGTTGCTTTCCGGCAACGGCCAAACGCAGGCGGCGGCGCAGGTTTCCGCCGCCGTGCAGCGGGCGCGCTCCCTGGCCCTTCAGCTCAATGCGCCCGTGGCCCTGGTTTTTTTCGAAGAATCCGGCTACACCGGCCAGACCGGCATGGCTTATGAAGCGGTGGCGCCGGGATCGGCAATCGGCTTTGCGGCTGGCAGTGGTGTTTCGATCACTTTCAATTTATATCCATCAATTGCTTCACAATTTCTACCCAATGGAACTTACGTTGCCGCTTTTGTAGGCTCAAATGGGGCGATTGGCGGTGGGACATCCGTTAGTGGTACAAACATTGAAACCTCTACATACACCACTCCGCCATCTTATAATCCTCCATCGTCACCGCCGTTTTTGTTCCCCAATACATATACAACTGGTTATCCATTTACATACTCAACAAACACTTATTATTCCAATGTTTATGGTGCTATTGTTTTTAATGCCCAGGGCCAGATTGTCAACATTCCTTATGGTTTGATGTATTTTCAATCGCCGGATTCGCCGTCGTCATCCACTGCAGCATTTAAGGCTAACTTTCCCAGCAGCTCGGCGATCTGTGTTTTTCAGCCCGGTACATTTTCCAGCAGCGTCATAACCTGGCCGATTACGTCGAGTACATCAGGTACTAATGCTTCAAATTCACTCGCTGCCCTGGCTACGCAGTTGACCAATTATCAGGACCTAGTTGTTTTTAATCCATACACGGGAACGGTATTTAAATAGGGGTTAGGGAATAGGTGACAGGTGATAGGGAACAATGAAGGTTAATATGAAAAAGTTTTCAGATAAAACCACCGGCGTAAAGCCGGTGGCTCATGCAACAACTATGCCCTGTGCCCTGTCCCCAGTACCCTATGCTGCACGGCGAAGCTGTGCAGCATTCAGCCTGATGGAAATGCTCTTCGCCGTTTTTATTCTGGCCATCGGCCTGATCATGGTCGCGGGCGTATTTCCCGTGGCCATTAAATGGACCGCCGACGACGCCCAAAATACGGTTGGCGCGGTGATCGCCCAGAATGCACTTTCGACGATACAACAGCAGATTCAATTCTACGAATCTGTTTTGGGCGGAACTCTGACGGCAACTCAATGTTATGAGCAATGCTACTACGGTAGTGCTTCTCCTGGTACTTACCCATATTATGCAAATTACTATCCAAACCCAGCCGCGTCTCCTTCTCCATTACCTCTATGGGGTACCCGGTCTTATTCTTTTGGCGCTAACCAGCCCGATGCGGCGACGACTCTATCCACAAGTGGACCGTATTATTACCCGCAGAATTCTTCGGGACAGACAAGCTTGCCGCTCTATTACTGGACGGCATATCTGCAACAGATTTCTCCCGGCACCAATGGCCTTCAGGCCGTTTCATCCGCCAGTTCGCTTTATCGCGTTTATATTTTCGTTTTCGCCAAAGGCGATCCGAACAATGTCTATCCAATCCAGGGATCATTAGCAACGACCGGCATACCATTATCAGGTGGAAATCCTGCTTATCCGATATATCAAAACTCCACAGCGCTTCCTTCAAAACCGCCTTCCACTAATGTCTGGCCGACAACACCTCAAGTGACAATTTATCCGCAAATTTTTTCCGGCGTATTTAACGGCACGGACAGCTACAACCCCGCAAATACAGGCAGTGTATTAGCGGGCAGTACTTTGGCGCCGGCATCAAGTTATCCTTATCCCACCATGCCTATTGGTTCGCTGGGCGTGGACTTAACAACCGGTACCGTTTTCCGTCTTATCATTGGGCCAACCGGGTCATTAGCTACAGAACCCGCTTCACCAACGACAACCTCCGGCTTAAATGCAACAACGAGGGTAAATCCATCAGATGACGTGCTTTATGTTCCGCCGGCAGTCGGAAGCTTGAGTAATCCAGGCGTAGTCAGTCCACAGACCGACTCACCGCTGATTTATATCTATACGGGGACGATTAGTTTCTAGCGGCGCGGTGAAACCGCGCCGAGGGAACAGGGTATAGGTGACAGGGTACAGTGGAAATAAGGAAATTTAGATAATGAAGTTTTTAGTTTTCAGTATTTGCAACCACGAAATACACAAAAGACACGAAAAAGTATCGTGCCCTGTTCCCTGTCCCCTGTTCCCTGTCCCTTATGCTGCACAGCGAGGCTGTGCAGCATTCAGCCTGATGGAAATGCTCTTTGCCGTCTGCATTCTGGGCTTAGGCTTGATCATGGTCGCCGGCATATTTCCCATTGCCATAAAATGGACCGCCGAGAATACGCAAAGTTCCGTCGGCGCTGTGGTCGCCGCCAACGCCTTTGCCACAATCAACAGCAACGTTCAATACTTCCAGGCCACACACCAATCGCCGGATGAAACTCCGTTTAATCTCTATTACCAGACCTGCCAGTGGGGCAGCCAGCCTTATGCCTTCGGGACCAATCAGCCCGATGCGCCGGCGTCCGGAACCCAGCCTCAATACTTCTGGACCACTTATTTACAGCTTCTGGCCGCACCTAATAGTACCGGCATTCAGGCCATTTCCACCAGCTCGCTCTATCGTGTTTATATTTTCGTTTTCGCCAAAGCCGATCCAAACGACACCTATACCACCCAAACCGGCGGCATGGGCCTTGAGCAACAGCCCTCCGTCTCCTCGCAGGTTCCATTAAGTACACCTTACCCGCAGATTTATGCGGGAACATTTGCCAATGTCCGGGCCGATGCAGGCTCCGCCAGCCCCATGCCCATCGGTTCACTGGGGCTGGATCTAAATACTGGGACGGTTTTTCGCCAAATTATCAGTACCGGCGGAGCGATAGCCACGATTCCGCCGGTAAACAATAGCGACGATGTGCTTTATGCCCCCGCGGCCACCGGCAACGGCGGTATCAGTGCCACACAGACCGACTCGCCGCTGATTTATATCTATACAGGAACAGTGAGTTTCTAGCGGCGCGGTGAAACTGCACCGAGGGAACAGGGTATAGGTGACAGAGTACAGTGGAAATAAGGAAATTTAGATAATGCAGCGTTCAGACAAAACCACAGGAGTAAAGCCGACAGTTCAATATAAATCTGTCACCTGTCACCTGTCACCTGTCACCTCCGCAATGCGACATTGTCGCATTGCGTTTACGCTCATGGAAATGCTCGTGGCCTTATCCATTCTCGTGATCATGATGGGCTCGATTGGTGAAATTTTCCGCATCGCCGGCAACGCCTCCGCGATCGGCCAGGCCACGCTCAATGTGATGGCCAATGTCCGCGTCGCCCAAGGTCTGATGGCCCAGGATTTCGCCGGATTTAACGCCAACGGTTACCTGGCGATCCGCCAGAGATGGAATATTCCAACATGGCAGGCCAACTATCAGTACCAACCGGGTGACGAAGTTGTGGCGACCGGAACTTCATATCCTTCGACTGGTTTGCCAAATACAACATCGTTTTATGTTTGTTTACAGCCTACCACCAATCAATACACAGCTGGTGCCAGCAATACGTATTGGCAATATTATGCTTCTATTACTGCAGCGCTCAACGACGGCATCAGCCCCTGGCGGGCGGATCAGGTCGCTTTTCTGGCCAATGGCAATTTCCAGAGCCGCACCGGCGACTCCAGCGATGATATCTGTAACTATCTGGCCTCCAACGCCGCGGCAATTTGGTACGGTCAGTTATGGGTTTCCTATGGAAATCCCCCGCCATCTCCGTATTCAGCGACCGCAGGTAAATCTGAAACTGGCTATTTTGCCCAAAATCTAAATCTTAGTACGACTGCAAATATGCCACCGGAACCCACAGGTAATGACGCCGGCGACTTTATGCTTGGCCGTGAAGCCATTCTGCTGACCCCACAGGCCGGCAGTTATTATGTATTAAAATATTACACCGATATTAATCTATCCAATACATCAGGCATCACGGCTACAGGTCTTGACGGTTCCGCCGGCGCCACAGCTTATATTACTTCTTCCCGTCTGGACGATGCGACCATCACACCCGCTTTAATCATGCAAACCATTGCCAGTCAAAATAATCCGGCCAACACCACGGGTCTTGAATACATCGATAACAATTATTGTTATCGTTTCGCCACCGTCCGTACGCCGACGGCTTCAGAAGTGGATGCCGGCACAAACATAAACATTCAACTGACCAATGGCTATTTCCGGATGATGCCCATTCTCCTGCAAGGCGTTCCCAGCTTCGCCGTCGACTGGACTGATGGTTCGAGCACCAACAACCATTTGAATTGGTATGGATTGGACAATACGACTACCTCGCCTCCGGCACAGTCTCCGGTACAGCCAGGAACCGCAAACAGTGATAACTATGACAGCGCCATGTACGCCTGGTGTCCCGGCAATAAATTTAACGGTACAACCTACCAGTGGCCGCTGGCTTTGCGATTTACATATACGATCACCGATCCGGCAAACCGCATGGCGGGCGGGCGGATCATTTCGCAAATTATTTATTTACCGCATTGAAAACGAGGTTATAGGTGACAGGTTACAGGGAACAGATGGATTTAGTGAAAAATAAAACTGTAGCTCAGGCTCTCCAGCCTGAGCAAGTAGTCCCGATATTCGGGACTGCCCTACATTTATCGGACAAAACCGGCTATCCGCTGCTAATTGGGCAGCCTAAATAAAGATGGTGACCTAATGATGAAGTTTTCAGACGAACGTATGCCACAGAGTTCACAGAGGACTCAGAGTTTAAAAACTGCCCCCTGTCCTCTGTCCCCTGTCCCCTCCTCGTTGTGCGGCCGTGCCGCAGAACGAGGGTTGGTTCTCATTCTCGTCGTCGCCGTCATTGTCCTTTTAGCCCTCATGGGCACGGTCTATATTCTCTCGGCCAATCTGGACAAACAAACCAGTTCCTCTTATTACAATTCCGCCAATCTCCAGGGGGCCACGCAGAACGTTTTGTCAATTCTCAGCGGCGTGATGGCTTATTCCAGCGCCGATCTCAATGGCAACACGCTGCAAATCGATCCGGCCAGTTCGGGTTTAACGATCGCCCGCACCTGGGATTTTCCGGAATTTGGATCAACTGTTTCTCTAACCGGTCCAACTGTTGCTCAGACAGGATATTTTCAGGAAAATATTAATGGGGGCGCTTATAACGCCGCCGATCAGAATGTATTCACCGAACCGTGGCTCACTGCCGACATGCCGTGGCAACCCAATACTACTTATTACCCCGGAAATACTGTTTTTTCTTACTACAACGGAGCATGGGGTGAATATATATGTACGACTCAAAGCAATACCACGGTGCCACCAGCGGATGTGATTACAAATTGGGCCGCTGTTCCGGTTTCCGCGAATTTCTGGCCGCCGGTTTCGGTTCTTACGCCTTATCTTTATGACCCTGCTACCGGCTCTTATGACATTGCCTTTAGCTGGCCGGGCGGAACAGCGGCCACCACAACTACGAGTACTTTATCGGTTACCAGTTCTGATCCGATTCCCAACGCTTCTGTGGAACAGCCGGAAGGGTCATCAACGTCAACTCCCTCACCGTATGGTACGCCAGATGCGCTATGGAATCTTTTGCCCACCAGCGATTCGAATGGGACTTATTATCGTTTTGCCGTGCGCATTCTGGATCTGAATTCCCGCCTGAATCTCAACACGGGTTATGTGCCTAATGTCACCTATACGATCAGCGGAACTACTTATAATGGTCCCAGTGCCGATCCTTACGGTGAATACCTGACTTCATGCCCTGTATTTGCATCCAATGTAAGTGGGTCCAGTTCAGATAATCTGTCAACAACATCTCCTGAATATTTTGTTTCGACACTGCAAACAGGTAACACTAATCTTTCACCAAACATTTCGGGTAGAGAGTGTGGTTCAGTCGCTGCCTCCGGTCTTTCGACAGCAACATCCCTCGTTTATCCTGGCACTGCGGATAACCCTACTTATACAAATTGCACAGGACTTTTGAACTGGCAGCACGAACTCTGGTATTACGAACAACAGGGACAAAATCTGACGTCGGCTACCAGCACTCCTGGTTATATCAATTTATTCAACCTCGCCGACCTTCTGGGTTTGCTGGCTTATGGTGAGTACGGAAGTAGTACATACTGGAGCAGTACAAGCTATTACAATGCAGTTTTGGGTACCACCAGTTTTTATTCCACACCGTCGCAACTTTTGACCAATACCCTGGAATACAACAGTACAGCACCCATATACGGTACCGGCTACCGCGATCTGTATACCACTTATTCCTGGGATCGCAATATAGCGCCGACAGACACCGGTGACTATGCCAATTTTAAGGATTTTTCCGGCAACACACTTTGGCCCAGGATGCTGGATTTGAATGCCTCTGTCGGCGGCAGTTTAACGGAATCCGCAACATTAGCCGGCGAAATTGAGCAGGCCATGGTGCAATGCGGCTATTCACAAATGGAAGGTACGGCGCTGGCGGTGAACTATCTCCAATATCGGTTTAACAAAGGCAGCACCACTTCCGTCTCGCTCTACCTCAATGGAAGTACTACTGCAACAAGTTATAAATGCTACTCGGTTAACCCGACTCTTTTAACGTCCACAGGCAGTTTGTATTTGCCTTGGATTGGAACAACTTCCACGCCTTGGACGGGGGATGCTCCATCGCAATATTACGTTGGCCAGGCGCCTCAGCCCTTTCTCAATCAATTTGAAATACAGGTTTACAACAGCGGCACAACGGCAACGCCGACCTATCAGATTGTCGGCTGGGGCCTCGAACTTATGAACCCCTATGCCGCCTCTTTATATCTTAAAAATTGGGGTTTATATGTTTCGGTTGCAGGTGCATCCGCACAATCTATTACGACTGACTTAAGCAGCCTTACAAACAGTAATGGTAAAAATAACAATGCTGGCATTCCCGGCTACACCAATTCTTCCACTACCACCTGCCTGAGTGAAGTAACCTGGAAAACAACCCATGGAAGCATCTCTGTGAATGGTTCTCAATTATCAGGTTCAGCCAGTTCACTGAGTTCGCTGAGCCCGGCGGCAAGCTCAACGCCTCCTTTAGCGGGAGAAACAATTACGATTTACCTCACGCGTCCCTGTCCCAATGCACCGTCTGCGCTCGGCGGAACTGTTGCTGCAGGAAATGCCATTGTCGATGAATTTTCCTTCATCATGCCTTCGCTCGCACCTGCGTCCAGCACTTCCGCCTATGCTCAGGTGCAACGCGACAACGTTAATCAAGTCGAATGGGGCTGTGATTCCTTTGCTTATCTGATCCAATCGGGCAGTTCAAGCGATTACGGCAATCTTGGATTGTTCAATACATTGGCTTCCGGGCAGACAGGAGTGACGGCGGTCGGGACCAATCCCGGCATGCCGCTTTATGATCGTTGGTCTATCAGTGTGATTGGTGGTAGCACCGTTGGATACAACGCCACGTCGGCGCCATTTTTATCTGACGGAACAGCCGCAGCAGCCATTGACACCAACGACGATCTGGTCAACTGGGACGATTTTAACTGCATTCCCCGGGAAACCACTGAACTTAGCACTACCGGCGCCAGCACTCTGCTTTCGGTTCAGATTAATGCGAACAGCAAACTTAAATTTGTTGATAACGAGACTTTAGCCACCGCATTTACTAATGAAGACCTTCAGGCCAATCTCTATTTCGATTTTGCTTACGATCCGCGCGCTTCGTTTAATGCCTACAATACGACCTATACATACAATGAAACCACTAATACAACGGGTGCCGCATCAACAACGGTTCAGCCCACTATTATGTCGATGATGACGCTTGTGGATCGCGCCAGCGATCCGAGTATAAGTCCGACGCCGAGCATCCCTTCTTATTATGATTTAACCCGCATCCCGGGCCGCATTAATATCAATACAGCTTCCGAACCGGTGCTGCTGACCGCATTCTCTAACGTTCCGGACATTTATGGCTATCCCAACACCACGGTGGGAACAAACAAAAGCTACGACTTGCACCTCGCCGAACAAATGGTTCTCGATACGATCGCTTTTCGTCAGCGCCTCGCCAGCGGCAAAACGTTGCCTTTAGTCCGGGAGAGTGGAACAGTCACTACTACTACTGCCGTGCCGGTAAGCATGTCTACATTTAATGGCGCCGGCTTTCATTCGACTGCTGATTTGCTGATTGCTTTGCTCTATGATGCGGTTCCCAATGCTCCCACACCACCTACCGCGACAGTCACCTTACCGCCATATACGTACACGCTTCAAATGCGCGACGCCGCATGGGCTGATGTGGCTAATTTCTGCACCGTGCGCAGTGATACGTTCGCTGTTTATGGCTACATCCAGGCTTTGCAGGTCAATCCGAATTACAATAACGGAACAGTCAACAGTGTAACTGACTGGTATAATGCCAATTTGTACAAGAGCAGCAGCGGTGGCGAAAATTCCATTGCCAATACTACCGCGACCACTACCAACGGTTCGGAATTTATTCTCGTCGGTTCCGAACGCTTCGTCGCCATCATCGATCGGTCGGAAAAAGTCAATACCAGCGGCACTGCACAATACGCGCCCCGCATCGTCGCTTTCCAAATCCTGCCGCAGTAGGTTATAGGTGACAGGGAACAGGGGACAGATTTTAATCACGAAAATCACGAACCCCACGAAATATTGGAAATTTACTTTTCGTGTTTTTTAGTGTATTTCGTGGTTGCGCTCTGAAATCTGCGACGCAGCCGCCTTCTGTGACCTCTATGGCACTCTGTGTCCCCTGTGGTGAACGTTTTTTTACTTAATTTGTCACTGCCGCGATTACTTTGTAAGCGCCGCCCCTGCTATTTCGCTTGCCGGTCGGTTAAGAGCCGCCAACTCTATTTGTGCATTCTGATTTCCCAGCTTAGCCGCCTTTTCCAGCCACACTTTGGCCTGGTCATAATCCTGCGGTACACCCATACCTTCTTCATAAAGCCAGCCGATCAAGTACATCGCTTCGGGGTTTCCCAGCGCTGCCGACTTTTGATACCAGTTCATTGCCTGCTGATTATCCTGGAACACACCATCCCCGTAGGCGTAAAGCAATCCAATATCATTCATGGCGTCCGTATCGCCTGCTGCCGCGGCCTTTTGATACCATGCCATGGCCTGCGCCGGGTCACGATCAACGCCAAAACCATCGTCATAAAACGCGCCGATGTTTTCCATCGCCCGGGCATTTCCCAGCGCTGCCGCTTTTTGCCACCACATCATGGCCTGATTGTAATCCTGCTCAACTCCATCACCCTTGGCATATAGCAATCCAATCCCAAACAAGGGATCAGAACCGCCAAAAGTCGCGGCTTTTTCCCACCACATCATGGCCTGCTGGTAATTCCTGGCCGTGCCCCGGCCGCTGAAATAATCCGCGCCCAGATGGTTCATCGCGTCGGAATTGCCCAAGGCCCCGGCCTTCTGATACCACATAAAAGCCTGCGCCACGTCCGCGGAAACGCCCAGGCCATTGTCATAAAGCCATCCGATGTTTTCCATTCCCCGGGCATTTTCCAAAACCGCCGCGTTTTGGAACCACACCATGGCCTGCGAAAAATCCTGATGTACACCCTGGCCGCTTTCATAAAGCAGGCCGAAGTTGACCATCGCATCCGCATCACCCAGTTCCACCGCCTGCTGATACCAGGTCATGGCTTTCGTGTAATCCCGGGTTACGCCGTCGCCGTTTACATATAGCACGCCAATCTTGCGCATGGCGTCCGAATTGCCCGCGGCCGCGGCTTTTTGCCACCACGCCATCGCCTGGTGGTAATCCTGCGGCCCGCCCAGGCCTTCGTCATAAAACAGGCCGGCGTTGTACATCGCATTGATATTTCCCGCATCCGCCGCTTTCAGATACCAGAACTTTGCCTGGCCATAATCCCGCGGCCCGCCTATGCCTTCATCACAAAACTGGCCGGCGTTGTACATCGCATTAACGTTCCCTGTTTGAGCAGCCCTCATATACCAAACCCTCGCCCGGCCATAATCCTGCGCTACGCCCAGCCCCTGGTCGTAATGAGTTCCAACGGCGTACATCGCATCGGTATTTTTTAAATTCGCCGCCATCTCCAACCATTTCATAGCCTGAGCATAATTCTGCGGCACACCCTCACCCTTGTCGTAAAGCTCCCCAAGCGCAAACATGGCGTCCGCATTCCCGCCATCCACGGCCTTTTGCCACCAGGCCATGGCCTGGGCATAATTCTGCGGCCCACCCAGACCTTTTTCGTAAAGCGTGCCAATGCAGTACATGGCCTCCACGCTGCCCTTGTTGGCCGCTTTGCCATACCACATCCGCGCCAGCGCATAATCTCTCGGGACATTTTGACCCTCGTCGTAAAGCCGTCCGAGGGTCATCATTGCCGCAACACGGCCTTTATTCGCCGCCGCGTGATACCAGAACACCGCCCGCGCCAGGTCCCGTGGCCCACCCTGCCCTTGCTCGTAACTCACGCCGGTGTTGTACATCACGTCCACGGCGTCGGCGTTTCCCGCCTCCGCCGCCTTACTCAACCATTCCAGCGCCTGCTCATCATTCTGGGCTACGACGCCATCGCCTTTAAGATAAATTTCACCGATGGCCAGCATGGCGTCTGAATTACCCGTGGCCGCGGCTTTCTCAAACAGGCTGATAGCCTGCTCATAATATTTCTTTTGTGCGCTTTGCAGCCCTTGTTGATAATAGTTTGGTGCAGGCGCCGCGGTAAGCGTGTGAATGACAATGCCGCCGCCGATGGTCAGTATCAAACAGCCAATGAAAAAACTTAAAGTCGTGCGCCCTTTTTTTGTCATAGGCCCTGTCGGAAAACGCCCCCCAACAACCACGTTCAATCTGATACCAAATTATTTTACCAGATATGTTTATTCGCCAATAGAGCCCTTACACCACTCTGCACCACACACATTTCAGATACATCCCTTCCAGATAATCCGTCGCCACCGGATGGTCCGCCCCGGCCCCGCTCGTTTTTAATATCTGCACCCGTTTGCCGGCGCTGCGCGCGGCGCCGCGCACTACATTGAGCATCTCGGCCGGATCCAACAACCCGCTGCACGAACAGGTCAGCAGCATGCCGCCGGGTTTAACTATGCCCAGCGCCAATTTATTCAAATCAAAATATTTTTTTCTTCCCTCGCTCATCTCGTCACGCGAACTAATCAGCTTCGGCGGATCGAGCACCACCACGTCGAACGCCCGTCCGTTGAGTTTCATCTGCCTTAAATAACCAAAACCGTCCGCGTGCACCGTCTGGTATTTCGCCGGGGCAATCTGATTCAAATTCGCATTGCGCCGCGCCAGCGCCACGGCGTCTTCATCCAAATCCACCGCCGTTACATTCGCCGCCTCTCCGAGTTTGGCCGCATAAATGCCAAACCCGCCGCTGTAGCAGCACATATCCAGAACTTGTGCCCCCGTGGTAAATTGCGTCAGCGCCATCCGATTGTCCCGCTGATCGCAGAAAAATCCGGTCTTATGCCCACGCGCCGGATCCACCTGAAAACGCAGTTTGTTTTCCGTAATAATCCCTGATCCGACGCCGGCGTCTGAATCATCTAATCTGAATCCCTCGGCGTTTTGCACCATCTCATCCGCCCGGAACAAAACGTGCTCCACCGGCAGCAACTTTTTAAGTTTTTCAGTTATCCGTTCGCGCCGCTGGTACATACCGATTGAAATTAATTCCACCACCACAACCTTTCCCAGCCGGTCGGCAATCAATCCCGGCAGCCCGTCTCCTTCGGCGTGAACCACGCGATAGGCGTCCGTCGTCTGATCCAATTTGAGAATTTCCCGCCGTAATCTCACCGCATCTTCCAGCCGCTGCTCCAGGAAAGTTTCATCCAGCGGCTGATCGCCCCACGCCACCATGCGCAACGCAATTTGTGATTGCGAACTAAACAGAGCGGTTCCAAACGCTGCGCCATCCCGGTCGTAAACGCTTACCAGTCCGCCGTTCGGCACACCTGGTGCACACCGTCCCACCATTTTGCGGAAAATTGACGTGGAAAACGCGGCGTTGCGTAGCTGCACCCACGGCAACGGACCGGCATGCTTTATCGCCACCATCCGCCCCGCCGGCCCGGCCTCGTGTTCGGGAATTTTGCTCATACTGTCATTGTCTCACATAGCCCCGGCCTTGGCCGGGGCCAATTAAAACTAACTAAAATTCCATATGTGGGACAGGCATCTTGCCTGTCAAAAACCATCAACACTTATTGCCCCAACGGGGCAAAATAATTCAGCCCGGCGTTGACGCGGTAGCGGCTCCGCCGGGAAATCGTCGAAAAAGGCGCCAACCCTGAAAGGGTTGTATCATCTACACCGCTTCGTGTCGCAGCGGCGGCGCCGACAATAAAACAAACGCCGCGACCGCCGCCACCACACCAGCGTAAATATATGGCAAGAGCCAGCTATCCTGCACGCCGTAAAGCAGCCCCATCATGATATTCGCCAAAAACAAACCGATGCTGCGAAACGCGGTTAACGCCCCCATGCCGCCGCCTGATTTTCCGTGCGGCATCAGCAGGGAAACAATCGTCGGCTCAATCGTTTCGATCACGCCCAGCGCCAAACCCATCAATGCAATCACCGGATAAAAAAGCATGGGATTAAAATGGAATCCCCACACCGCGGCCATTCCTGCGCACCCTATTCCTCCGGCCAGATAACCAAACACGGCCAGCGTGCGAACGCTGTTTCGGGTGATGCGCCCCAGCGCCAGCGCCGTAAGAGCCGAAAAGCCAAAGAAAATCACGTAAGCCAGAACCGCCAGTACATTGCTGTTCAGCGCCTGGTTTACCGTGAGCATGGGAAATCCAAAATCAAAAGCGCTGAAACCATATAATGCCGTCGCCGCCAGCAAACGAAAATAAAGTGATTTGTGATCGGCGTGCATCGCCGTGGGCTCATTAGCCTTGGCCACTCCAATTTTACTGCTCTTACTGCTTTGCCCGCGCGCCCCGGCGCGGACAAACGCCAGGACCAGTGAAGAAAGCAGCAGCGGAATAATCGTTAATAGAAAAATGATGGTGAAAGGTACGTTCTGCCAGACCAGGATCGCCGTAATCACGGCCGCCAGAAATCCGCCTCCGATATCCAATGCATGCAAAAAACCAAAAGCGCCCAAGCGGTGTTCCGGCTGCGTGGATTCCACCAGCATGCTGCGCCGGGGCGCCGTGCGAAAATTTCTTGCCCACCACCCGCCGGCGAACAGCCCAATCGCCTGAAAAGGCAAAGCGGCCAGACCGGAAAGAGACAATAAAGGAATCAGCAGATTGCCGCCGATGGCCACACGCTTCTGGCCGTATCGATCCCCCATTCTCCCGCCGAGGTATCCCCAAATTGCCCCCGGCCCGTAACTGATCGCAGTCGAAACGCCGAACAACCATATCGGCGCACCCAGATGCTTGACCAGAAAGAGAGGGAAAATGGCCAGTACCGCCTGATAGCCCAGATCGGCAAACGTCGCGGAAAGCGAAATCAGCCAGACATTACCGTTGAGCCATCGCGGCGCCGGCGTTACAGAATTGGGTTCTATCATCTCGCTCATCCGTACGATTCTAATTTGCTTGAACAACCCGGCAACAGACAGATTGAACAGTGCGCCAATATAGCCCCGGCATTTCCCGCCCTGAGCCTGCTCCGAGCCTGCCCTGATCGAGGGGCATAGTCGAGGAGCTATGTCGAAGGGCTTGCCGGGGCCAATTAAAATTAACTAATATTCCTATTTCGCTCTCCTGCTCAACTGATCATCTGTTTTCCTGTTCTCGGCGTGGTTTCAGAACGCCGCCTCCTCGACGCCTCGCCGCCCATCGCCTAAAATCTATGCAATGTCCTGATTGGTGGAACACGGAGCTTTCATGCGTCGAGTGGTTGTTACTGGCCTGGGTGTTATCTCCCCCCACGGCCTGAGTACGGCGGATTTCTTCAAAGCGCTTTCTGAAGGTCATTCCAGCACCGCGCCTCTTACCACTTTTGACCCTTCCGGCTTCCCCACCCGCGTTGCCGGCGCCATACCCGCGTTCAAAATCACCGACTATGTCCCCAAAAGTTACCGCAAGGCCACCAAAATCATGGCCCGCGATATCGAACTTGCCATCGTCGCCGCCGACGGCGCCGTTCGCGACGCCAAACTCGCTACACGCGGCATTCTGGAATTCATGGGCGGCAAAAAGCCCGACGATAGCTGGTTTTCCCCCGACCCCTCGCGTGTCGGATGCAACATTGGCGCCGGCCTGCTCGCCGCCGATCTGAATGAACTCACCGCCGCGTTCGCCCAGGCTAAAAACCCCGACGGCACATTAAGCCTCACCCGCTGGGGCAAATCCGACGATCCTGCCAAAACCAGCGGCATGGATCAGCTCACGCCTTTGTGGCTGCTTAAATATCTGCCCAACATGCTGGCCTGCCACGTGAGCATCATTCACGACACCCAGGGGCCATCCAACACCATCACCTGCGGTCAGGCCTCCGCCGGTTTGTCGCTCGCCGAAGCCTGCCGCAGCATTCAGCGCGACTGTGCCGATATCGCGCTGGTTGGCGGCTTTGAAACGATCCTGCACCTCATGGGCCTCATGCGCTGGTCGCTGCTGAATCGGCTCACCACTACCAGCAACGATCAGCCTGCCGCGGCGTGCCGTCCTTTGGATCAGGCCGCCGCAGGTACCGTACCCGCCGAAGGCGGAGCGGTTCTGGTTATTGAGGAACTTCAGCACGCCAGGGCGCGTGGCGCGCGTATCTACTGTGAAATCGCCGGTCTTGGCGCATCCTCCAGCGCCCTGGGTGTAGGCCCGCCCGATTCTTCCGGTGAAGCGCTTGGCGTCGCCATGACCAAGGCGCTCAAGGACGCCAAAATTACTTCCGACGCCGTGCAAATGGTTGTCCCCTCCGGTTATGGCATTCCGCAGTTCGACCGCCATGATGCCCATGCCATACAGAGGGTTTTCGGCCTAAAATCAAAAGTCACCGTTGCACCGGTTCGCGGCGGGATCGGCGACATGGCCGCCGGTTCTCAGGCGCTGGACCTCGCGGCCGGCGCCCTGGCAATTCATGCCGGGAAAATTTTTCCCGCTGTTAATTGCCCAAATCCGATCGAGGGCTTGAGCGTCCCTCAGTTCCTCACCTCGGCGAACCTGGAGCATGTGATGGTCGCTACCGAATCGCTCTCCGGCCAAAACGCCGCCGTCGTATTAAAAAGATATGCCTAAAGGATAAAATGAAACAGATTGTTGACCATCGAATTTTATTTTCCCAACGAAGCGTTGCTAATGAGCCCTACGGGCTCATTGTTAATTGCCGTGGGTCTTCAGGATTGCCCCAACGGGGCTCAATCATTCAGCCCGGTGTTGTCCCGCATTTCGGGACTACGCCGGGGACCATATAAGGAAACCAAATGAAACGACGTGTAGTGATCACCGGCATGGGTTGGGTGACGCCTTTAGGCCACGACATCGAAACAGTCTGGAAAAAACTCCTCGCCAGCGAAAGCGGCATCGCCCCCACGACTCTCTTCGACGCCCGCTCTTTTCCCACTACCTTCACCGCCGAGGTCAAAAACTACACGTTCCCCGAAAACCTTGCCCGTTCCGGACTCCACAATAACATCAGCCGCGCCACCTGTTTCGTACTCGACGCCGCCCAGCAGGCCTGGCGTGCGGCCAGACTTCCCGCGCCCCGCACGCCCGAATTCGCCGCGCTCGATCCTTACAGCATCGGCATCTATCTGGGCAGTGGTGAAGGCCAGCTTGATTTCGATAATTACACAGGAATCGCCCTGGCCGCGTGGGATTCTTCCACCAACGCTGTGAACTCCAAAATCTGGGCCGACAAAGCCCTGCACAATAGTTTCCGTCCCCTGCCCGAAATTGAGCAGGAACCCTGCATGCCTCCGGCGCATCTGAGTATGGAATTCAACGCCCGAGGTCCGTCGCTCAACTGCCTCACCGCCTGCGCCGCCTCAACTCAGGCCCTCGGCGAAGCCATGGAAATCATCCGTCACGGCGACGCCGAAATCATGATCTCCGGCGGCGCTCACTCCATGATCCATCCGCTCGGTGTAACCGGTTTTAACCGCCTCACGGCGTTGTCCACATTTAACGAAAACCCACGCCGCGCCTGCCGCCCGTTCGATGCCACCCGCGGCGGCTTTGTCCTTGGTGAAGGTTCCGGCGTCGTGATCCTTGAAAGTTTCGAGCACGCCATGGCGCGTGGCGCAGGCGTATTCGCCGAAGTCGTCGGTTACGGCAGTTCCGCCGACGCCTATCGCGTCACCGATCAGCACCCGGACGGCCGCGGTGCCGTCGCCGCCATTCAGGAAGCCCTCCGCGATGCGAACATGACCCCGGATCAGATCGACTATATCAACGCCCACGGTACCGGCACCAAGGAAAACGATTCCACGGAAACCCTGGCCATTAAAAAAGTTTTTGGTGCGCACGCCGAAAAGGTCCCGATCAGCAGCATCAAGAGCATGATGGGCCATCTGATCGCCGCCGCCGGAGCGGTCGAAGCGATTACGTGTGTCCTGGCTATACGCGATCAGATACTTCCGCCGACGGCCAATTACGCCAACCCCGATCCGGAATGTGATTTGGATTACATTCCCAACCAGCCGCGCCAGACCAAAGTGGACGTGACCATGTCCAACAGCTTCGGCTTCGGCGGACAGAACGACACGCTGATCATCAAACGTTTTGCGTGATAAATCTTTGAAATCTCAAATTTTAAATGTAGCTCAGGCTCTGATATACAGCCCCGTGGTGGAAACCCGGGGCCAAATCTTTTCGTGGTTCAAAATCATCGTGTCGTCGTGGTAAAAAAATCTCTGTGAGCTCTGTGGCTAATAAAAATCTGCGTTAATCTGACTTCGGCGAGCTCAGTCGAGCCGCGTCATCTGCGGATTTGTTGTGCAGTCGTGGTAAAGCATTTACAATGCCCTGTATGAAACCCGAAGATATTCTCGAACTTCAGCCACCCAAACTGACCGCCGCGGAGAACGCCTTTATCCCCGCCGTGCTCGGCGGCCTGGGTACCACGATCACCCACATGTTCCAGTCGCTGGGCGGCAAGGTGCGTACCATCCAATATCCCGAAGACCGCCGGGAAGATCACCCCGTCCTCGAACACGGCATGGATACCCAGCGCTACCGAGGCGTCCACCGGCTTAACCGCGACGAACAGGGCCGTGTTAAATGCGTTGCCTGCTACATGTGCGCAACGGCCTGCCCCGCCCATTGCATCCATATTGTCGGCGACGCGGCGCCGCCAAGCTGGCCGGACCGGGAAAAATACCCGATTAAGTTCGATATCGATGAGCTCCGCTGCATCTACTGCGGCATGTGCGAGGAAGCCTGTCCTGTGGACGCCATCGAAATGACCTATGAATATGACATAGTGGGCATGACCCGTGAAGAAATGATTTTCGACAAAGAAAAACTTCTCGCCATCTATGACCAGACCATCCAGCGAAGACCCATGTAACCTGTTCCCTGTCACCTAACTCCTATCCCATTTATTTGCCCCAGGGATTGATGACGTCGATGCCGCAGCCATCGAAATCCATGGCATTACGGGTGGCCAGAGAAGCGCCGCGGGATTTGGCGATGGCGGCGATTTGCGCGTCAAATTGGGCAATCGGTCGCCCGGCCTGGCGGCGCAAGTTTGCGATGGCGGCATAGGCCGTCGCCGCGAGGCTGTCAAAGGGAAGTATGCGTTCGGCAAAATCCTCGGCCAACATCGCCGTAACTGCCGCATACAGCCTGTCTCGCCGTCGGCTCTCAGGCAACAATGCCAGTCCGAAGTGCAGTTCCGCTTCGGTGATGGCTGTGATAAACAGCTCAGCCGCAGGCTGTTTGCCGATCCATATTGCAACTTCTGGATTCGGATGCGGCTTGATCAGTTCTGAAATGATGTTCGTATCCAGCAATATCAAGCAGGAAATTCCGGTTCTTTCCGCGCCGGCTCCCGCGGCGTCTCAGGTAAATTCACGCCGCCCAGCGGTTGGAATCTGGCGTGAATTTTCGCCGCCAGATTGGTATTTCCTGCAGGTTTGCGGCTAAGTGCCGTGCGCAGGATCTCGCGAGCTTCGCGCTCCATCGAATGCCCGTGTTGGGCCGCCTGCAAGCGCAGAAGGCTTTTTACTCCTTCGTCCAGATTGCGGATGGTGATGCTTGGCATACCTCAGCTCCATGTAATCAATGATTGCATTGTAATCAATGATTGCAAACTTTTCAATGGATTTATCACTGTAATCTCTCAGGTATGGCTAGCGGAGCCGCCAAGTAAATAGAAAGCAAAAAATTAAAAATGTAAAAACGAGCAAATGATATATTAATACGAAATATATTGCCGGGTGGCTTATTATCGGTCCACGATCGACCGATTAGCTTTGGCTTACCACTTCCAAACCAGCTAAAATAATCTGTTGGCGGCTTAAACTTTGTAAAAGCTGCATGACTTTGATGGCTGAGGCCTGCGGTAGACACCGCTTGCTTGCATGTTGTTTGAAAAAAAGAGCTTAAGGCGACAGGCGGTCGCGGAAGACGCAGTCCCACGCCGGCAGTTCTGGAATTTAATCTCTGAGAAACAGTGGCGTTACATTTTCGCCTCGCTGGTGGTTCTGGCGGCTCTGGTCTGCATTGAATTGATTCCCCAGCATCAGGGTTACTGGCAACTCGGCCCGTCGCCGGTCACGATTGTTTCACCGGTAAACTTCCAGATTCCCGATCCCGATGCCTATCACCAGCTTCAGGACGCCGCACGGCTGCATACCAGTCCGATTCTGGCGCCAGGCGGTCACGGAAATCTGTTTTCCCTGATCAGCACGCAGTTGACCAACCTTCCTTATGACGTGGAAAACATTAATTCGCCGGGCCAGCTTCCGCCGGCGCTGAAAAAACGGTTCCCTGTTTTTGACTCTGGCGCGCTCCAGGCGCTGCACGATGTTCTGCATACCGGCCAGTTTGCCGGTTATGCCGACGACGTGAATATGCTGGTGGAAGATTTAAAGGCCCATCCGATTGTCGACCAGCACACATGGGGAAATATTGCCCATAGCGGCGTGGACAGCGTGGTGATCGCGGGAAACAACAACACCCCAACACAGGTCATTTCTTTTGACGACGTGGGAATGACCGGCCCGCAGGGTCTGGCGTTTCGTACGCTGGTACAGCAGGAATTTCCTGAACCGCTCTGGGACGTCGTCACCGCGTATCTGGCGAACCTTGGCCAGCCGACTTATCAGGTCGATGCTGCCGCGACCGCCGCGGCGGCCGGGAAAAACGCCGCGGCCGTAATGATGCCGATGGCGGTGATTCATCAGGGACAGGTGCTTGTCACCGCAGGCGATAACCTGGACGCCCGAACTTTGGGACTCATCGACGCCGCCTCGCGGACCTGGAACCAGCAAATGAATCTGCAGGAGCCATGGTCCGGGGCGCAGCGCATCATCGGGTTTTATTTCCTGGCCCTGGTGCTGTGCATCATCGGGGCAATCTATATCGGAAACTATATTGCTGAAGGGCGCATACGCCGCCCGTGGTTCCCGGTTGTTCTGGTTTTGCTCTCCACGCTTTTTGCCCGTGCCACAATGTTTTTTGGACTGACCGAATGGATTTACGCCCTGGGTCTTTTGCCGGTATTGCTCAGCGCCATCATTCTGGTGATCGCATATCCGCAGCGATTTGTATTGGGTTTGTCCGCGCTCAATGCGCTGTTGGTGACCATTACGCTGGGTGCGGACCTGGTATTTTTTCTCACAACCTTCTGCACCGCAGCGGTGCTGGTGTTGTGCCTGAAGGAAATTCGCACCCGTACGCAAACGGTGCGCGTGGCGATACTCGATGCCTTGGTCGCCTGGTTGGTTGTTGTAGGATTTGGTTTTTCGCGCGGGCCGATGGCTCAGGTCATTCCCCTGCAATGGTCATGGGTGATCATGCATACCGCCCAGGCGTCGGTAATCTGGCATGACGCCTGGATTGCCGCGGGAACCACATTTGCCTCAGGCTTCGTGCTGCTGATTCTCCTGCCGTTGATCGAGCAACTTTTTGGCGCGACCACGGCGATGACCTTGCTGGAACTTTCCGACACCAATCGCCCGCTTCTGCACCGCTTGGCGCTCGAAGCGCCTGGCACGTTCAATCATTCATTGGTGCTGGGCGCCATGGCCGAGGCGGCGGCGCGCGACATCGGGGCTAATGCGCTGCTGGCGCGCGTCGGGGCGTATTATCACGACATCGGCAAACTGCTTAAGCCCGGATATTTCGTCGAAAATATGGCCGGCGCCGCCAATCGCCATGAGAAACTTTCGCCCCCCATGAGTCATTTGATTATCGTCGGCCACGTTAAAGACGGCCTGGAGTTGGCGCGTGAATACCGCCTGCCGCCGGTGGTGCGCAGCTTCATCGCCGAGCATCATGGCACAACCGTGGTGGAATACTTCTTCCGGGCGGCCCTGCAGCGTCAGGCGCGGGAAACGCTCGTCGGCGGGGAATCCGACAACCGTGTGACCGATACGGAGTTTCGCTACCCGGGCCCGAAGCCCCAGTCGCGCGAAACCGCGATCCTGATGATCTGTGACGGCGCCGAGGGGCTGGTGCGTTCCATGTCCGATCCATCGCCGGGGCAGGTTGAGGGCGCCGTGCATCAGTTGATTATCAAACGCCTGCTCGACGGACAGTTCGACGAATGCAGCCTGACCATGGCTCAGCTCAACGTCATTGAGCTTTCACTGGTGCGCACGCTCCTCGGCGTGTATCACGGGCGTCTGGCCTATAAGCCGCCGGAGAGTTCCAAACCGGCATCGAAGCCCATGTCGAGGCCGGCATAAATCATGCTGCGAATTAACATTTATCACGGGCCGCCGCAGCGCCGGGCGAGTCGCGGAACCGGTGCCGGGCGAATTTCCGCCAGTTGGTTTAAACCGCGATTGATTCGTGCAGCGCGACTGCTGGGCATCAGGCGCGGTGAATGGTCGATCTGGCTCGTTAATGACAGGCACATGGCCCGGTTGCACAAACGCACAATGGACAAACCCACGACCACGGACGTATTGACGTTCGACTTCCGCGATGCTCCGGCGGATCCGCTGGAGCTTCAAACCCTGGTATGTGTGGATGCGGCCCGGCGGCAAAACGACGGTGAAAAAAATGGTTTATATGCTGAGCTCCTGCTCTATATGGTTCATAGTTTGCTGCATGTGTCCGGTTATGATGACAACAGCGGTAGATCGGCGCAAAAAATGCACGCCCGCGAAGATGACATTCTTACGCGCCTCGGAGTAGGGCCCGTTTATGCTTCAAAACATGCCGCGGCGCCAAAAACGACTCGGTTTGGAGCAAAATCACGATGACCTGGCCTGCATGGCTTATTTTGGTTAGCCTTTTGGCGACGCTGTTTGCGTCCACGCTCTCTTATGCGTTGCGCATTATGTCGCGCGTCAAACTCGAAGAGCAACTCACCCGCCGCGGCCGGCCTTCAGACCTCAAGCGCATCATCGATCATGAAAATGACCTGGCGCTTCTGACCTCCATGTTGCGGCTCGTATCCAACGTGATTGTCGCGGCGCTGACCATTTACGCGGTTCTGGGTGTGAAATTGCCGGCGCAATACCCGCTTAAATTTATTGGCGCCGCACTTCTGGCCTGTTTATTGCTGATGATTTTTTCGGTGGCGATTCCCCAGGCCTGTGCTCGCTATGCGGGTGAAAGCCTGATTGCTGTTTGTACGCCGGTTTTGTTTTCCCTCTATCGTCTGCTCTATCTGCTGCTGGTGCCTCTGAAATTTTTTGACGAAGTTGTCCGCCGCCTCGCCGGCGTAACGCCGGAATCCGAAGCCCGCCAGGATGCCCGGGAGGCCCGGGCGGAAATACTCGCCGTGGTTTCCGAATCGTCTCCCGGAGGAACCGTGGATGAAGAACAACGGCGCATGATTTCCGGCATTATCAGCTTCCGGGACCTGCAGGCCGGCCAGATCATGACCCCACGAACTGAAATGATCACGATGAGCGTCAACGCGACCCTGGAGGAGGTGTGCGAAAGGATTTTGCGCGACGGCATATCGCGTTTGCCGGTGCATGACGGCACCCGCGACAACATTGTGGGCATTCTTTATTCCAAGGATTTACTGATGCTGCTTAGCAATCCGGTTGCCCGCGAACATTTCGACGTCCGGCGAATCATGCGGCCTCCGTTGTTTGTGCCGCATTCCAAACCGCTGCCCGACCTGCAAAAGCAGTTTCGCACCCAACAGGTGCACATGGCGATTGTGCTCGACGAGTTCGGCGGAACGGCGGGGCTGGTCACCAGCGAAGACATTCTGGAACGGATTGTAGGCGACATCGCGGACGAACATGAAAAGCCGCGTTTGGCGCAGTTCCGCCGGGTCGGGGAGAATGTTTATGAAGTCGATGCCCAGACGAACGTGACGGATTTGAACCGTGAACTGGATTTGCATCTGCCGGAGAACCAGGAATATCAAACCATCGCCGGCCTGATCATCAATGAATTGGGAACTATTCCGGTCAAAGGCGTCACCGTTTCCATCGACTCAATCACGCTCAAAGTGAGCGACAGCGACGTACGGCGGATTCGCAAGGTGCAAATTACGCTGCCGGAGAAAATCGCGGTAGGTCAGGGAAAATAGTGCTAAAAAAGGAAGCCCGGGCGCTGCACCGACTTTCGCCCGGGCTTATTTTCACCGGCCATTACAAACCGGCCGGGAAGTTCAGTGGAACCCTCAACTCCTATTAGCCACGATGAATTTCGTGATCCAGGGTGGCCCGGAGCTTTTCCAGGGCGCGGTTCTGTATCTGGCGCACCCGTTCTTTGGTCACGCCGATAACCGAACCGACTTCCTCAAGCGTCATTTCCTGGGTGCCTTCGTCGTGATTGAGCGCGAAACGCGCTTCGATCACCCGGCGTTCGACGTCGGTAAGTTGGGCGCTGTTGTCATGAATGATGCGCTGCAGGTCTTCGGCCGCGTCAACGGCTTCGTTCTGCCGGCGCACTTCCACGTCGTTGGACCGTTCCATCGAAACGTCAAATTCCGCCGGGAAAAAGTTCCGATAACGGCTGGTTTTCACGGCAATGCGGCTGAACGCCTTAAGTATGGCGCGGCACGCATACGTACTGAATTTAAAACCTCGGGCGGCGTCGAATTTTTCCACCGCGCGGAGCAGGGCCATGTTACCTTCGGAAATCAGTTCGCCGAAGTCCACATCCGTCATGCGGGTGCGCTTGGCCATCGCCAGCACCAGAGCAAGATTGGCGTGGGTGATGAGTTCACGGGCGTCCAGGGCACGGCGTTCCCAGCGCGCCAGCTCGCGGGCGACTTTAAGGCCCGGATGCGTCCTGAAACGCAGGGCGAATTGCCGCACTTTCATGCGGGCGTAGTTGTACCGCAGAAACAAATGCTTTTCTTCCTCGGTTTTGAGCAGCGAGGAGGACGGCGCCGTTGAGCCGGTCACGTCGTCATCAAGCATCGGGTGATACCACCCCGTGCTTTTATGAGCGATGACCATGCCCTGATCAAAAAGATCCCGCTCCGCGGAAACCCGGCGGAACATCGAATTGGCTACGTAATCCAGGGGAGAATCGTAAGCTTCCTGAATCAGTTGCTGTTGACTCAAACTCAAGGCTTCCAATATCGTCCGATGGCGGCGTGTTTGCGGGACGCCTGGTCCCGATTTTCTCGAAGTGGTTGTTGCTGTACGCATAGGTACGTCTCCTTTACGCAGGCTTACTTAGCCAGCCTGCGGTCATAAGTTTTATATGTAACAAATGGAGTACCGTACGGTTTTGATTTAGATAAGATTTTTGTTATTGATTATAAGTGCTCGTTTTATAAGATGTTACGATATTTAGTAGAATATTAAACTAATCTGCCAAAATGGTGGACACATGACAAATTTGCTGGCAGGTGGGCAAAAATGGCCTGGAAAGTTTTAAATTGTCGTTTGCAGCGAATTATTGTTTTATGGGCGCGAAACCTTCACGATCGGCGACGGAATCATAACTAAGCCAATTGTCAGCGAAATCCCGCTGGGCCATTTGCCATGCAGGTTCATCGATACCGTACTGCTCGTAGACCATTTGCATGGCGATATCGAGTTCATTGGTGGGCATCGGCTGAGCCTTCACCAATTGCATCACCACAACCTGCAATTGCGGATCCAAAGCTACGGACGAAGCCGGTTTATTCGCATTGGCCGGTTTGCTCGTCGCTGCGTCTCGGCGCGCCAGGTCAAATGCTGCCTGCACCAGTGAATCGTTATTAATTTCCAAACCGGGAATCTGCCCGGGCACGATGTTGAATTGTTCAACGTCATTTTCCGTGGAAATTTCTTCCTTGAGCGCCGTGAACGGTCCGGGGGTTTGTACGGGCAGATGTTGTTCCCCGGCGGCTGCCCCCAGGCCATTCTTTTCGGCTGCGGCGGCAAGCTGCTGGCCCTGGGTGACGGCCATCAGATAATCTTGCAACAGAAGGGCATCGTGCTCAACAGCGGATTGCACTTCGGTAATTGAATCCGGAACGTGCGCCGGGCTGACCGCCGTGACGCGGTATATATATTCATCGCCGGTAGCCGTATCGACAAGCAGCGGCCCTTCGGTTCCCACCTGCAGGTGAAACAGCAGGTCCAAACCGCTGGGATTGTTGGGGTTCGCGGCAAGTTCTTTTACATCCAGCGCCAGATCGCTGAACGTCGGGTTGCTGGGTAAATCTTCGTCATTGGCCGGCACTGCGTCGCCGATGCCGCTAAGACTCTCCAGATCAGCCTGGCTGAACCATTGACCGGGACTGGCTACTTGGGGTGTATAACCAAAGCGCGCCCCAAGCGATTGTGCCAGATCGCCATATGAAACCCACTGGCTTCGCGGAATAAGAATGTGGTCCCCGTTTTGATCCAGTTGCTGCCACGGCGTCCCGGCCTGATGCAGGGCCGCATCGGTCATGCTGTTAAACAGTGCGGTGACGTGGTCATCAATCTGCATATCGATCAATTTCTGCCTGACCTGATCGAATGATTGCTGGATCGGCTGCGTTGAAGCGTCTGGAGCGGTGGTGGTCGGCGTCGTGGTAAATTGATCCAGATGCGCCTGGTAATAAGCATAAGCCGCCTGCACATCCTGAAGCGTGGGCTTGAACAGTTTGCGCGCCGCGGCGCGGTCAAATTTAAGAAATTCAATTTGCACCCGGTCCGGATAACGGTAACCGAAGGGATAATGATGGTCGTCGATCAGCGGCGGCGGCGTGCTGGAACTCGGGTCCCAGGGGAGCACGTTTTTGTAGTCGTTAAAGAGTTTTTGCATCAGGTCGCTGGAAGGCGCCGGCTGATCGATATCCTGATTTTGTGCGGACTCGGCGGCTGAAAGCAAAACATAATTGATCTGCACCTTGGTTTCGAGTTGCGTGATGTACTGGCGAAGCTGCGGATTGCTGGGCAACGCCGCGCTGTTAAAACCGAAAAGAAAACAACTGCGGATAATGCTTAAATCCGACAGCGCCTGTTCCACATTCTGTTGGGCGTATTTGCCGCCTGAGAGCAGTTCCGCGATCTGTTCGCTGACTGTTGTATTGCTCAATTGCTCGCTCACGTACTGATCGTCGGGGCTTATCCCGGCCTGTTTGGCTTCGTCGAGCAAAAGATAAAACTGCAGGGAATTGTCGGTCGAATCGGTGCGTCCCGAAAACCAGTGGGTAATCGGGATGCCGGAAATAAAGTCGACCGCACTGAGCGACGAGAGTACGTCCACGTCAATTGCCGCCTGCTGCAGATCGGAAGATGTAAGCTTCTGACCGTGGAGCGTCCCGAGCAGATAATTAGCGCCATGGGACCCCAGGCCGCTCGAATTATTGAAGGTATAGCCGATCAGAAAGGTGACCATGAGAATGGCGCTCAGGAAAGCCATTATCGGCTTGCCGTAGGTGCGCATGATTTTGATCATTGGGAGCCTCTAAGTCCGCCCTATTTTTCCAAAGGCCGAAAACTTAAATCATAAACGAAGGATACGCCGGGGTAAACGAAACGGTTGTGGCCGGCGGAAAATACCTGCGGAAGGTTTTTCAAACAAGGTCTAGACGGATTTAAGTCTCTCCACGCTGCCGTCAAAGCGGGCTACCAGCGCTTCATGAGCCATGCCGATGAAAAGGCCCGTATCAATCACCCCGGTGATGCTATGGAGTGTTTTTTCCAGTTCCGCTGGATTACTCAAAGGCGGTTGCCCCGGGTCAAATTTCGCGTGCAGCAGCGGATTGCCGTTATCGGTTAGAAACAATGCACCATCCGGCCTGCGGCGCGGCGTCGCCGATGCACCCAGAGTAGAGAGCGTGCGAATAACCGCCGGCATCGCGAACTGAACCACTTCTATGAAAACGGGAAAGCGCGTTCCCAGTCGCGGGACCAGTTTTTCCTGCCCGACAACGATGACCAGCCTGCGGGCTATGGAAGCAACCACTTTTTCGCGCAGCAAATCGCCGCCCCCGCCCTTAAGCAAATTCAAATGCGGATCGACTTCGTCGGCGCCATCCACGGCGATATCCAGTTCCGATACGTCCTCGAGCGTGGTAAGCGGAACGCCGGCCTGACGCGCCACCTGGGCCGTAACTTCCGAAGTTGGTACGCCCACAATGCTCATTTTAGTTTGTGCGATGCGCTTGCCGAGCATGCGAACGAAAGCCTGTGCCGCTTTGCCGCTGCCCAGACCGACGGCCTGGTCATCCTGTACCAGTGAAGCGGCGATGGCCCCGATGTTTTCCAACTGCTCCGGCGTGGCTGAGGTCGTGATGGTGTTTGATTGCATGAAGTTGTATCCCGGTTATCCAGCAAATCCAAAAAATCTCTATTCCGAGGGGTGGGATTCGAACCCACGACCCGGAGATTATGAGTCCCCTGCTCTAACCGCTGAGCTACCCTCGGGTCAGAGCGGATAATGTAAGAGCCTCTAACAAAATAAGCTAGGAGCCGCGTTGGGCCGCAAATAGCTTAGGGCCTGTCTTATTTTGTTAGAGGCACTAACGTTTTTTGCTGGTGAGGACACACTTGAGATATCCAGTTCGCCGCTTCGTTAATTCGGCGTTACGGATTTAGAGGTTACCGGGTCGCCGGCGCCGTCGAGATTCACTGCCCGCACCGTGAAAGTATAAGGCTGGCCATTCTTCAAACCACCAATGGTATCGAAGGTTACGTGCCTGCCGCCAAGGACCACCCACCTGCGGCCTGTGAGCATAACCGTCCGCCCGCCGGGATTGACTGTGACCTGAAACGCGAATACAGGAGTTCCACCGTCATCCTCCGGGCTGCCAATATGAATACTAACGGCGGAATCACCGGGGCTAACAGCCTCAATATGCGGTGCACCGGGAGTTTGATAGTCGCTGGAACCAACCTTTATGGATTCCGCGGGCATTGATGGCACACTGGTGCCATATTTGTTCGTAGCCGTTACTGTGAAGTTGTAAGTCCCATCAGACAAATCATTAAATCTGGCGAAATTAAGCGTTCGAAACTCGTCGGCGGAAATGGTTACCTGATGACCGTCTGAAGAAGTGACTGTATACGATTCCACTGGCGCGCCGCCATCAAACACCGGCGGGTTCCAGCTTACCAGCGCCACACCATCAGCGCCGGTTGCGGCGATACGCATGGGCGCTTCGGGCGCCGTAAATTTTCCGAACTGTTCATTGAGCAGATAGCGGTATTGAGGCTCCAGGCCGGCGTTATTGAGGATTTCCGCCGGCGCCTCGTCCAGGGCCGTAATCAGATGGTTGTCGCGAAGAATAAGATTCGGCTCGTTGCGATCCGGATCGCCCTGCTGCCAGTAATTATTCTGGAACAGGAATCCATCAACGGTCCTTCCTCGTTGATCGTCGTAATAGTCGCGATGGGCGCCGCCCCAGTTGGTGTGGTTGGTGTGGAATATGACGTTGTCTTCGGCGGTGACGTTGCAGCAACCGTTGTCGGTGTAAATGCCGTTGCCGGAACTGTATTGATCGTGAATGACATTGCCGATGAGTTTTTCACCATCGGCCATGGTCGGACCGGTAAGGCCCTGGGTGTAAATGGCGCCGCCGTCGGCGAGCAGGAGCATGTGATTGAAAATCAAATTATATTCAACCTGGGCATTGCGGGAAAAATTGGTAATGCCGGGCATTTGTATTTTGTCCAGCCAGCCGCCCCAGTTCAGAGAAATGCCGGTGTAGGGGAGCTGATCGATCTGGTTGTGGGCAATCAGCGTGTTCTGGGAATAACCGACGTCGATGCCGATGCCCCCGTGAAATTCGGTAGCCACGTTATGGACATAGTTATCAAGAATCTGATTGTCGCTGGTGATCTGGTTGCCGGTTGCATCGGGCAGATCGACGTTGCCGAGTTCCATGCCGTTGGCCGAGATGTCGGTAAAGACGTTGCCTTTCACCAGATCATTTTGCGAACCGTCGCCAAGTTGCAGGCCGGCAGCGCCCAGGTGGGCAAAAGCGCCGTTAATAAATTGAATGTCATGATCATAGGTGAATGACACATTGCCCGGCGTCTGTGTCCATGCGCCAAAAGGCTGCATTCCATTCCCATCAGGCGCCAAGTCGCCGAGACCCTGGCGCGAATAGCCGTCCGGGCCGGTGACCATGTAATTGGCCTGAATTTCGGAAAAACCTTCACCAGTGCAGGGATAAAGCCAGGTGGCGTAGGAAAACTGCAGGCCGGAGAAAATGATGTTGTGAATCGGCTGATCAGCCGTGCCATTGCCGACGACAAGCTGCTGGAGCACCGGGGCTTCGACGTCGTCTTTATTCAGATCTTCCCCGGCGCGCGGAACATAATAAATGGTCCGCGTAGAGCGGTCGAAATAGAATTCGCCAGGCGTGCCGAGAAGCTCGTAGGCGTTTTCCACATAAGCCGGCATACGGCCGATATTGCCGCCGACAAGATTGGCCAGGCGGTCGGAATGGAAACGCGCGGGCAGGCGAACGCGTTTGGTGGAATTGTTCCAGCAGGGCTCGGCCATGGTGATAGTGGTTCCGTCGATGCTCGCCACGGGGCAGCGCGGCTCGGTCCATGCGCCCGCGCCGACGGAACCGACTGACCAATAACCGTTGCCGCCGGTATAAACAAATTCGATATCACTGGGATTTTTCCAATGGGACATCACATCGGATGCGGCGGTGTAACCCGTGGCGGTTTGCGTGAGTCGTGTAGGCAGAGGGCCGCGGGTGCGCGTGGCGCGGACGCCGTTGATGTAAAGCTGTCGGGTGTTGGTGAGCGACTCGGGAGCCGGTGCAGCCCAGATGTTTTTGCTCGCATCAACGAGTTTCCAGCCGGTAACTTGCACGCCGCCGCTGATAACCACCTGTTCGGGGTCCTGCATAGGGAGTACAGGCATGGCGCTCGCCGCTGCCGACGCTTGTGAATACACCACAGGATTC
>DATJSN010000088.1:0-8547 GCA_035504095.1 Phycisphaerae bacterium
GGGCGAAAAAAACAACCTGCAGGCCAGTCACCCCGATATCATCGATCGGCTAACCAAACTGTTGGAAAAATATGTCGCCGATGGCCGCAGCACGCCGGGCGCCCCGCAAAAAAATGACCATCCGGTGGATATTTTCAAAAAACAGCTCAACAAGCCTCCCAAAACCGCCGCCACAAAAAATGGCGAGCCCGAGCCCGATTAAATAAAACTTGCTTCAACCGCCGACGCGCCGCTACTCCCTGCGTCCCTGCTCAGAACTTCTAACTCGGCCCTCGATCTTGCTCGATTTTCCAATTTCTACTTTCCAAAATTTCGCAACCGCCTCCCCGCGCGTTCGCATAAATTTTCTCGTGATTTTCGTATATTTCGTGGTTCAAAAAAATCGTGCCGTCGTGGTGAAAAAATAATTCTCTGTGCTCTCTGTGGCTAAGAGCCTCTAAGTCTCTTAATTCAACTGCACGATCAGCATCCTGGCCAGTGTGTGCGGGACAAAAAATGTGTATACGCCGTCCTCCGGCGTAATGTATTGATTGAGCGGATAAAGATTGTCCATGTTTACCGGCCCCGGCTTGCCGTTGGTGCTGTGGTCATAATTGATAATTGCTCCGTCGCCGTAAATGATCAGGCCGGTTTTGGCCTCGACGCTGGGTGCAAAAAGCGTCTCAAGCTGGGCGCGGGCATTGGTTGGCAGGTGCAGTGAAATATGTACGTCCTGTGTGAGGTCTTTGTTGATTGCCACCACGCGCAAAACATGATCGGCGTCGAGCGTGGCCCATATTTTGACGTTCGCCGTAGTCTGGAAATTAACCGGAATGAGCCGCGCGTGATTTTGCACGGCCTGGGCGAAAAACAACTGGCCATAGTAAAGCGGGCAGACATTCAATTGGCCGCCGGAGAAGTCGAAGGTGGGATAATCCGCGCCCATGTGGAAATTCACGCCGACCGCGCCGGAGTGAAAAATTTCAAAAAGAGTGTCCACCGCCCAGAGCGACGCGGCAAAACTGCCGCTGACATTGGCATTGCCTCCGTTGTTGACGGAATTCATCTCCGCCCAGCGTACGGGCAGGTCGTAATTGGCCGCGGCCGCAAGGAATTTTTCTCCCCGCGTTACGTACATTGTTGAAGAAGTGTCTTTAAGCAGATTGGCAATGCTGGGCTGGCGGGTCGGATTTTTGGCGGGATTATCCTCGGGATTTTCACCTTCATCGGGATTAGGCTTAGCCTTCGGATTGCCGCCGGAGAGCGGGTAAAGATGCACGGTGACGATGTTGACGTTCTGATGTTCGTGATCGACAAATTGATCTGTTTCTTCCAGCCATCCACAGCAAATCGCGCCGCCGGCGATTTGAATTCCGTCGGTCAGTTCGGGCCGCAAAGCGTTAACGTAGCTTCCGAAGTCCTTGTAATATTGAGCCAGCGAATACCCTTTGGGTCGATAGCCGTTTCTGGCGTACAGTGATGGCTCATTGCCGATTTCAAAAGCCATGATCGAAGATCCCAGGCCGGCGATCGCCTGTTTGGCCCAGACCATGGCGACGGCGGGATTGTCGCACGCCAGGTTCAGCCCGAGAATAAATTTGCAATGCGTTCCAGCGGCTATGCCCTGAAATTCGCTGATCAACTCCGGCGTAAGAGTGATGGCGGTTTTTCTTTTTCGGTTGGCTTGGCCGCCCTGGGCCGCGTTGGCGTTATTGGCGTTGGCATTATTGCCGGTGGTGTTGTTGAAATGCGGCGTGGTGTCGGGCAATCCCTGCCAGAAGGTTCGATCGGTGGAATTGCCGCCAATGCGGAAAACAAACGGCCCGTTGTATTGCTGGAGGTTATTAACCAGATTAATCACTGCGGTCTGGTGGCCGTTCTCCGGACTGATCAGGTCTGAAATCTGGCTGTATTCAACGGACAATCCCAGAAACGACGGCGGGATCTGCCGGCCGAGCTGATCAAGTTGAACCTGAGCATTGATGTTAGCAGACGTTGCAGTCTCTGCGGCCTGAGTAGTTCGTGTAAAACATATTACGCCGGCCAGAACACAAGTTATGACGATAACGATCTTCATAAATCCCTTATTAATGCAAGGATATTAAATACAGCCCCAGCTGGAAACCTGGGGCTTGGATGCGGTGTTCCCACGCCGCGTTGCAATATTCAAATAACCAACGCTCAATGACAAATCCTATTGCCATTGGCGGACGCTTACCGGTAAAGCAGGATGGCGATAATCGACAGTGTACCGAAAACGACGCCCACTATGCCGTTGACCGTCATGAATGCCAGATTAACTTTCGAAATATCCGTCGGTTTCACCAGCGATTGCTCGACAAGCAGTAATAAAACCACTGCGGCAAACCCCAGCCAGTAAAAGGGTCCCAGCGCCATGCCGCCGCCGATGCCCAGGCCGAAAAGTAAAAGCAGCGCCGCAGTTATGAAATGACAAAACCGCGAAATCCAGAGGCTCAAGCGAATACCGACGGCGGCGGGGATGGAAAATAGTTTTTCCCGCCGATCAATCGCCATGTCCTGCAACGCATAGAGGATGTCGAAACCCGCGGTCCAGAAGAGCACGGCGATTCCCAGCAGCAGGACCTGAATTCCCAGCACAGGGCCGTGAGGCGGCACGATGGCGATCCAGGCGCTGATGGGCGCCAGACCCAGCGATGCGCCGAGAAAGAAATGGCTTAGCCAGGTGAACCGTTTGGCGAAACTATAGAACGAAATCCAGGCCAGAACGGGGAGTGCCAAAAGAACCGGATATATATTGCCCAGCAAACGGTCAAACAGCCACGTTCCCAGAATAAACAGGGCCGCGGAAACCAGCAGCGATACCGCCATAAACCGCACAGAAACTTCACCCGTGACACTGGGGCGGCGTGCGGTGCGGGGATTGCGCCGGTCGATTTCGCGATCGGCAAGACGATTAAACGTCATGGCATAGGTGCGGGCTGTCACCATGCACAACAGGATAAGTCCCAGGCGGGTCCAACCGGGCCAGAATAATCCGATTTGCCTTGAGGCCAGAAATGCCCCGGTGAGCGCAAAGGGCATGGCGAAAATCGAATGAGAAAATTTGATCATCTCCAGAAATGCCCGCACGCGCTGCAGCACACCGGCGGCAGGGTGAGAATTTTCAACAGTAGTGGTGTTCATGCTTTTTCCCGGCGGCTTCCCGCGCCCGGCCAGCGTGTGTTCCATGGATGGGAAACGTGAATCAGGTCCAGCACGCGCCCTGCGATCATGGTGATCAGGTCGTCAATGGATTGTGGATTCAGATAAAACCCCGGGCTGGCCGGGCAGACAATCGCGCCGGCTTCAGTTGCCTGAACCATGTTGCGCAATTCGATCAGGCTCAGTGGCATTTCGCGGTGCAGCAGAATCAGCGGGCGTCGTTCCTTGAGCGTAACCTGTGCAGCGCGGGCGATAAGATTTTCCGAAAGTCCATTGGCGATCTGCGCTAATTTATTGCTCGAACAGGGGGCGACGATCATCGCGTCAATCGGATGTGAGCCGGAGGCTATGCATGCGCCAATATCGTTGTAAGGCAGAACGGTAATATCGTGCTCCGCCGCGTCGCCGAGAATCGCCGTCGGATCGGGCTGTTCGATTCCCAATTCATCGTGCAGCAGCCTGCGGCCCGCGGGCGAAATCACCAGATAAATTCGGCATTGCGCTTCCACCAAGCCCTGCAGAATTCGCCGGGCATACACAGCGCCTGAAGCGCCGGAAATTCCAAGAATGATGGTTTTCTTATTGTCCATCGTTTAATTCTTCCTCAGCCATCAGCCGAGATTCGGTCATCGCATGACGATTGAACCATTCATAAATCTGTGGGTGGTTCAAAAAATCATCGCCATATTGCTCGCGAAGTTCATGGGAAAAATCCGTAGCCCGGCAGTCGCGCAGGTGATCCAGCAAAGTCATGGAGGCGAAAAACCAGGTTGGCGGCGATTTTTGCGGCAGTTTGGTGCAATAATAGGCCACGTTTTCCGATCCAAAAATTTCCCGGCAATTGCGGCAACGCCAACTCACGCGCATGGTTCGCCGCATCATTTTCTCTTCTTCGGCGATCTTACGCATGGCGCACGCCCCGGTAACAGATGCACACGCCTGCGGTCAGCGGATGTGCCTCAGTATCGCTGAAACCCGCCTGCTGCATGCGATCCAGAAGTTGCTGCCGGCTGGTGAATGTATTGACGCTTTCGGGCAGATAGCGGTATGCGCCGGTTTTATCGCCGCTGATCAGCGTGGCGGTGCGTGGCAGAATCCGGCGGAAATAAAAATTATACATGCCGCGCAACACAGGATTTTCCGGCAGGGAAAATTCCAGGATGACCAGCCTGCCGCCGGGTTTGAGTACCCGGAAAAATTCATCCACGGCGCGGCCCCAGTCGGCCACGTTGCGGATTCCAAAAGCGATGGAAACAATGTCCACGCTGCAATCGGCCAGGGGAAGGCGGGTCGCATCGGATTCGTAAAATCCTGTCGGAACGCCATTGGCTTTGGACCGCGCCGCTTTCTCTAAGCTGCCCTGAAGCATGGCATGGCAAAAATCGATACCGATAACGCCTTTGGGTTTTGCCCGCCGGAAAGCCAGTGACAAATCTCCCGTGCCGCAGGCGACGTCGGCGACGATGTCGCCTGGTTTTACCGCGGCCAGTTTGACGGCGCGCCTTCGCCAGTATTGATCCAGCCACAGGGAATGCAGGCGGTTATTCAGGTCATAAGACGGGGCGATCGCGGAAAACATATGGTTGACCCGAAGGGCTTTGTCGGCAACCGCGTGGGGATTCTGCAAATCCACACCGCTCCAGGCGGGGGATTCCGGGGTAACTGTGGCTAAGGTGCTCGAATTTTGCATCACATTTCCGAAAAATTATAAACAGTTAATTATATCGTGGAGGTGGTACATATACTCGTATCGGCGGGCTCAATTTTCTGCCGCCGGATCGTAGCGAAAGACCACGTCGAAAACTTTTCCGCCGTGGCGCTGGGCGATAATCGGCTCCTTGATCATGCACAGTTTGACGGCGTCAACGGTGAAGAGCGCATTGAAATTGCTCTCCAGCCCCCGTCCCATGCCTTCAAAAATCAGCAGGTCCGCGCCGGCAGCCTCTTGATTACATTCGTCGCTGACGTCGCGCAGATCCAACAGGGGTGTGGTGCCGCCGGAGCTGGCGACGGTGATTTTATTTTCCACCAGCAGCTTCGCCAGAGCCGTATCCCGCTGGGCGATCCGTGGTAAAAGCGCTCGCGTCTCGTCCACCGTCATATCGTTAAGCGATGGCGTTTGATTGGCCAACAGGCAGACTGTGGAACCGCAAATAGCCAGCCAGCGGGCCAGAGGCGCAATGCCCAGCACAAAATCGCTCCCGGCGTTGTCTACGAAAATCAATACTTTCCGGTAAGTCCCGCGCCGAATAAGGTTGTCCGCGAGCACATCGAATTGATCGATCAGCCAGGGCCGCTTGCCGTCAAGACCGGCGCGAATTTTTAAAAAGTCGGGTGATTGACTCGCAAATATCCCCGCGGTCGCCGTGGCGCCTAAATCAAAAATATTGCCCGCAAAAACACCTTCGACTAACAGGCGCAAAGCTTCGGTTCGATTGTTGATAGAATCCATTTGGCTTATCACTTCAGGATATAGCGTCAGACTCGCATCATTTTCCCGTTGTTTGGCCAAAATAAATGGATCATCGATACCGTTTTCCTTCAGGCATTTTTGGCGAATCAGGCCGAGAACCTGCAGATTCAGTTCGCCGTAAACATCGGGCTGTCTGCGCAGTTTCTCCATTTCATCGCTGAGCATTTTCTTGGCGCGAGCCACGGCGGGGACGATAGACGGGCCGTAAACCTGCTGCGCCAGTTGGCTGGTCAAATCAAAATGTGTGACGAAATGTTTAAGCCAGTATTCACGAAATTGCTCGTCAAGTAACATGTCCTGGGTGCAGGGATAGTATTTCGCGGGATTGTTGAGCAGTTTAAAAACAGGCATTCAGAACTTTCTATTGATTGGATTGGGGATTGCCCGGCCCTGCATTCTGCAGACTGCCGGGTGGAAAAATGCCATTAACCGCCGCCTGCCCGCTGACCTGGATAGCGCTCACGCCGTCTCCCAGGTCCATCATGATCAGCGATCCGTCGGAACCGAACCAGAACGAATAAGCGGGAATGTCGTAACGGAGCAACTCCACTTTCCACGCCATACGAACCACTCCGCCTATGGAAATTTTGTCCTCTCCGTGAGTTGCCAGTACGCAACCGGGCTGCGTGGCCAGATTCTGCGGCGTAATTTCCGCCACGGGCAAAACGATTCCCGGTTTATGCGGCAGCGCGGCGGCCAGCACGCACAGGGCCGGCGTCGGTATGGCGCCAGGCAGAGTTTCAAAACTTTCCGCGGCCGTTTGGTCGTTGGTTTTGGCGTAAAGTTGCCGGCCGTCCTGAGCAAGAATAATTTGGCCTGGGCCTGATGACCACACCGCGTCGCTAAATTCAAACGGCAGGGTTGAATGATTATCTCCCGTCTGAAATTCGATATGCCAGGCCTGGGGCAGCAGCGGCCCGCCGGCCGGCGCAGCAAAGTCCCAATCCAGCGATCCGTCAGTGCCGCCATTGATTGTCAGGTGCAGGGCTCCGCATGCATCCTGGTTTGAATCAAAAACCAGAAACCACATATCGTGTCCGACGGCCTGGCCGGGCTGAGGTTCAATGGTGGGCACCTGATTCCACATCAGGTCAAAGTCTTTACGCGGCGTAGCGGGCGGATTCAGCGGAACGGGCATGCCGGCGGTTACGCTTATCATCTCCAGACTTAAAACAGAATTTGGAACGCGCAGTGTTAAATTGGTCTGGCCGCGGGCGATAAGCAAATTCAGTGCGTCGTTTTTGGCGAATTGTGCCGCCAGATCGGCCTGTGTGCTGATGCTTTTGCCGTCCGCGCGCATAATCACATCGCCAGGCCGCAGGCCGCATTCCGTAATTTCCGTCGGCAATTCCACGCTCACGAGCATGACACCATCGGCTGGCGGCCGGCGCAAAGCGGAAAGCACATTTTCATACGCTTGCTGAAGCGGCGGTGGTGCAGCCGAATCAGCCGTGGCGGAAGAGTTAAACGCCGCAGGCAAAACAAGCGCAGCGAGTGCGACATAAAACCATTTAGCCATAGATGTTAGCCGTTTAGCGGACATCATCGGTCAGGGGTTTTTCGAATTGGATCAACAGGTCGCTGCGCATGGAATCCCAGCGCGTGCCGACGACGTCAAATTCCATGGCCACGGCCAGATGAACCATGGCCCGGTGGCGGTTGAGGGCTTCAAAGCGCGCGAATTCATAGCCGTGGTTTTTCGCCCATTCGTTTTGCGATTCAATGAGCTGCCGGCCGATGCTTTTGCGGCGAAAATCGGCATGCACGCCGACCAGCCAACTGTAAAAAACCAGCGGCTTAAGCTCAAATCCAATGCAGAACCCGACCGGGCGGTTATCCAGCGTGGCCAGCATCACCAGGACGTTGTATCGGCCCTGAAAACGACGGCGAAAGTAATTTTCATTCTCCGGCGGGCGAAAAACCTGGTTATACAGCTCTACGATCACCGGGAGCTGTGATTCCGTGACAATTGTGATATCAGCCTGTGCCATAATCGCGCACCAACCACCAAATGTTCGATCCTTCAACCATCAGGACACCAGCTTTAGGCGGCCATTTTCGTTGAACCCGTCCGGAAAATTAAGACTTTCCAGAGGGGTCTGGGAAACTCATGAAATAATAGCCGAAGCTGGGATGCGATCAAAGTAGCCGGATAATGAACCAGACTGCTCATTGGTCATCCGGAATGGAAGGATTAAAATACACATGGAAATTGGCAGCGAAGAGAAGAAAGGCATCACATGGACGCCGGAATTATCGGAGCGATTTTGGGCAGCGCTATTGGCATTTTGGGCGGGGTTATCGGGACGTATTTTAGCATTAAAAATACCAAAGGCCCTCGTGAACGCGCCTTCATAATTAAAGCGAGCGTCATCTGCTGGATTTTCATCCTCGCCTTCCTTGTCTGCATGTACCTGCTTCCCGGCATTTATAAAGCTTCTCTCATGCTGGTATACATCATGGTTCTCCCAGCGGGAATTCTGTTGTGGAATAAGAAACAGAAACAAATATATCTTGAGGAATCGAAACACAACACTTGATGCATTACCGTTGACATAAACCCAGCCGCCCGCAGGCATCATTACAACGTGCAAATTCCCGCTTAAAACGTACGATATTCTGACCAATCGTTATAATCCGCGGCAATGGAGGTTTGGTCATGCGAGTTAAATTACACCGAATGCTGACTCCAATTCTTGGCGTCCTATTTTTATCAAGTTCCATTACCGCCGTTGGCCAAAACAGCACCGCAACTTCGACCAGTAACCAGATCACCGTTAACGTCGCGGTGGTCACGGAGACGCGCGGCGAAATTATTGCCCCCGATCACCATCCCTATGTGGCGGCCTTAAACCCGCCGGAATTAACTGTGATTTTGCAGGTGATCGGCAAGGTGCTCAAAGATCCGCATT
>DATJSN010000089.1:0-6580 GCA_035504095.1 Phycisphaerae bacterium
GCGAACTCCAGCACGCCCACGATCATTCACGTGAGGTTTATGTCATCTGGCGGCCCAGTGCCAACCCCAGTCCGTTTATCACGCAGACGGCGACTAAATTATTCGGTAGTATTGATGAGGCGATGGATTATTTCGCCGCCCGCGGCTACCTGGCGGCGCATAATCTTTTTGATGCAGTGTGAGTGGCTACAGGCGTACGCCAAGCGAGTATTTTCCTTTCCTATGAGTCCTCTGTGGTGAACGTCCGCGTCTACTCCATGCGCTTTCTGAACACCGAACACTAAAATCTGAAAACTAAGACGAAGCCTACCTGGCAATGTTGAAGCCCATTTTGCGAGTTTTTCTTGTGTTTTTGGCGTCTAGGGGGCTAAAAATTTTGTGGTTAGAGCGCTCTTTGATACAAAGCCGAGAAGCCGAAGCGCTGCATCAAGCCCGACCAGACCAGAACAATGCCGCCGGTGATAAGCAAAAACAGCCACATGAACCCCGTGCCCATCCAGGGAATGTTCTGAGCGTTGGGATCAAAAATGTTGGAGAGTTTGGTGGCGCCCGTATAGCAGACCACGCCAATCGCCGCCGCGGAAAAAAGCGCCAGGGCGCCGGAGCACCAGTTAAACCAGTCGGAAATTCGCCCCAAAGTTTGACCGGCAAGGGCTGCGGCGCCCGCGGCAATGCTTAGTGAACAACCCAGGATAAATAATGGGCGCAGATAGTTGGGACCCATGGAAGAAAAAATGTTGTCAAAATAGCCCTGGGTCAATTCCACCAGCAGCGGAACCATCCAGAAAACAATCACCGCACCGGCGGCGAGAAGTTGCCAGATTTTCAGCGACGCAGATTCCCGGCAATACGACCGCGCCCGAGAAATCGCATGCAGCCACACCAGGGCCAGAACGCCCAACGTGGGCAAAAATACGAGTTCGACGCCGAAAATCTGCTGTTGGCAAACCGCAAGAACCATCAGTCCCAACAGACTCATGCCCAGATTCAGGGTAAAACGGGCGCGAAACTCCGACCGCAGAATCGGAACTAAAAGCAGTCCCAGCACCGCAGCGATGATCTCCCAGCCGTGCAGTATGCCGGGCACGCCAAAGGACATTGCATCGGCGCCGGCGGTCGGCCACCAGCCGTCAACGCCTGACTGTTTGGGCATAAAAGCAATAGCGCCCAGAAGCATCAGGCACGCGGCCTGCGTAATGCCCAGATTAAAACAGGTGACATGCCAGGGGAATTTAATTTCCTGTCCGCCGGTCGATTGATGCGGGTTGGGCTGCAGTTGCCGTTCTGGATCGGTTTGCGCGTTTTGAGTATCAAGAGGAAGAGTTTGAAGGTCGCCGGCGGCATCATCGGGCGCGATCGGATTGCGAAATGGAATTCGAATGCCGGTTTTGCCGGCGAGGATCGACGAGACCGGCTTTGCGCCGGGCGTGTTTTTTACTTCCGACAATCGGACCGTGATTTGATCGGATTTTGTATTTGTTTCGGCCTGGCGCGTCCTGAACTTCAGAGGTCCGCAAACGTGGCCTGAGGACATATTTCTTGAGCGATAAAGCATAACGGACAAGGCTCCGGAAAAATTTTTATTCGGACCCGCGCGCTTTAGAACCGGCGCACCGCGATCAGACAGTATCAATATCGGTCTGCATCGCGAGGCTCTTAAAAATGCGCGGATGTTTTTGGCTTCCGATAAGAGACGCCGAAGCAGCGCGAAAAATATTGTCAAAAGGGACGTTGAAGAAAATTTTTCAGGACCGGTAAAGAGCGCTCCGGTAAAAACGCAGAGTACCGAGAAAAAAATCAAACCAGATGAAAAAATTTATTCAGACGTTGATGCGATCAGGATTCTTTTTTCTTAAGCATCAATCGAGGCGCGGAAAAGATCCTCGGGAATCGGCGTAATTTGCCCCTGGCGGTTCACGCAGGCGATGGTGCTTTCGGCGGTGCATAAAAGCAGCCGGTTTTCGGCGTTATAGAGCTCATAAACATGGTCGATGCGAACCTGGGTTTTGCGGACGAGGCGCGTAATCAGTTCAAGCTGGTCGTCGTAGCGCGCGGGTTTTTTGTAGCTTACGCCGATGCGCGTCACGACAAAGAAAATTCCCATTTCCTCCAGGTCGCGGTAGCTCATGCCGCTGAGGCGCAACAATTCGGTTCGTCCCATTTCAAAAAAGGACAGGTAGTTGGAATGATGCAAATAACCCATGGCGTCGCATTCGACATAACGAACGCGAATCGAAATGGATGATTCTGTTTTCATAGGTTTGGCTTCACGTCAGAAGGAGAAGTAAAAACTGGCGCCGCTTAATCAAAGCCGACCAGTCTTCCACCGAATTCGTCATTAAATAACCGGGCCAGTTTGTCAGGGTCCACGGCTTTTCGGAATTTTTCCTGGCCATCCAGAAGAATCACCGGCACGTCATCTTTATATTTTTCCAGAAGCTCGGGGTCCTCAGTGATGTCGACCTCTTCGACAATGGCCGTGCCGCGCGGCACCACGACCAGTTCAATCACACGGCGGGCGGCGTCGCAGGCCGGACAATTTGGTTTAACCATGAGCGTCAATTGATGCATAGGTGTTTATCCCGGAAAAAGCCTCAATATTGTCTATCACTTTACGCCAAGGGCGCAAGCAACGCCAGAAAAAGCGCCTCAAGAGGAAAAATTGGTGTTTTAAGAGGCTTGCAACCGACAGTAATACTTTGTATAACCTGTGGCTGTCAGGGCCGCTTTCTGCGTCCAGAGACGCCGCGACCCGGGAAGCCTTAAGAAGGAGATTGCATCATGCGTGTATACCATTATCGTGCCGGGTTCACCGGCTTTCTATCCCGGGCCGGCGGGCTGTTTGCCGTACTCACGGCATGCGCGGTTTTGTGCCTCGGAGCGGTTCGCGCCACTGCCCAGACGCCAATTAATTGTATTGGCGTGGAAAATGAATATGCCAATGTAATCGAGCAAATCGGAGGGAAATATGTGACGGTCAGCTCCATTGAAAGCGACCCCAACACGGATCCCCACGTCTTTCAGGCCAGTCCTTCCGTGGCGGCTCAAGTTGCCCAGGCGCAAGTGATTGTCCGCAATGGTCTGGGTTATGATGACTGGATCGAGACTATTCTTGCCGCAGCGCCCAATGCACAGCGGCAGGTCATTGATGTACAGACTCTTCTCGGCCTGCCTGACAGCACCCCCAACCCGCATTTATGGTATAAACCCATTACCATGCCGAATGTCGCTCGGGCCGTAGCCAATGCTCTTAGCACACTGGATCCCGCCCACAAGCAATATTACTTCCAAAACGTCACTAATTTCGATGCCTCGTTGATACCTTGGTACTTGGCCATAGCGGAGTTCAATGACCAGTACGGCGGAACCCCGGTGGCGGTTACCGAGCCGGTGGGCGATTATATGTTGGAAGCGACCGGTTGCGTTATCCAGACACCGTGGAATCTGCAGGCGGCCATCATGAATGGCACCGATCCATCCCCACAGGATGTGAGCGTTCAAAATCAGCTATTAAGCGGGCAGGTAAAAGTTTTTGTGTACAATCAACAGGTTACCGACTCGCTGACCCAATCGTTTCTTCAGTTGGCGGCGAAGTCGAATACTCCCGTGGTAGGTGTGTATGAGACCATGCCGACGGGGTACACTTATCAACAATGGATGCTGGCGGAAGTTCAAGCTATGAGCTTGGCGGTCAAAGACGGTACCTCGACCACGGTTTTGAAGTGAGCTTCCCGCCAACGTTTTCCATTCTCCGACGTATAAAGTGAAGAAGGGGACTGCGGTGGTTTGTGGTGCGGGGGCTATGGGTGTTAAATTGCACTGCGCTGGCCATTCCATGTGAGCTTGGGCCGTGTGTCCGGCACAAGGCGTGTCGCACGAAACAATTGGAGGCCCTTAGGCATATTGGAAACCTGTTGGTGGCGCAGAATGAACAAGCACCAGTTAGACCGGGTGCGGCATATGCATAATGTACCCGGTGCCGTAACACCGCAACATGAACAAATTCCATGTCCCGTGGATCTGATGACAGATCCCACTGTTGTGCTGTCGGTGAAGGACTTGAGCGTCCAAATTGGCGGCCGCCTGCTTGTGCAGGGCGTTACCTTCAACCTGAGAGCAGGCGAATTATGCGGTCTTATCGGCGAGAACGGATCGGGCAAGACAACCTTGCTGCGTACTCTGGTCGGGCTTCAACCATCGCCGCATGGTCGCGTAACTATTTGCGGGCTTGAGCCGGCGAAATCGCGCAGCTTGGTTGGTTACGTACCACAGAAAATAAATTTCGGACCCGATGTTCCCCTGCGCGTTTATGACCTGGTGCAATTAGGGTGTGACGGTCATCGCCTTGGACTCAGATGGTTTTCGCGCCGGCTGCATCAGCAAGTAGAGCGAACGTTGAGCGCGGTGGGCGCTGAGAGTTTTGCCTATCAGCGCATCGGCGAATTATCTGGCGGACAGCAGCAGAGAGCGGTGATCGCCCATGCCATGGCGCGGCAGCCGCGCGTACTTCTCCTTGATGAACCGCTGGCCAATCTCGACTTCCGTTCAGCCAACGAACTGGTGCGGCTGCTGGGGCACCTCACCCGGGAGCATGGAATTGCCGTATTGGTTACGGCCCATGATATGAATCCGCTTTTACCATTAATGGATCGCATCGTGTATTTGGCGCAAGGCCGCGCCGCCAGCGGCAGTGTCAATGAAGTTGTTGAGGCACAATGCCTTAGCCGCCTCTATGGTTATCCGGTGGCGGTGCTGAGGTACGGGGGAAGAATTCTTGTGCTTCCGGATGTTGATCCGCAAAAAAGTGATAATTGCTACCTGGACCAAAAAGACGCGGCGGACGAAGGACAAGTGTAAATGCTCACCTGGCTTGCGCAGATTTTACATTCGGAGTTTCTCAACAGCGCGCCGGTACAGACTGCCCTGCTGGTGGGCAGCGGTGCGGCGGTCGTAAGCGCCGTGATTGGGGTGTTCACAATCCTGCGGGGCCAGGCCTTCGCGGGTCATGCATTGGGAGATATAAGCAGTGCGGGTGGTTCGGCTTCATTTCTGTTGAATATCAGCCCGCTGGTGGGCTTTCTGGGGATTGCCGCCATCGCGGCTGTGGGGATGGAATTCCTCGGGGTGCGCAAAATACGCGAACAGGATATTGCCACAGGCATCGTCTTTGGGGCCGGCCTGGGCCTGTCCTCTCTGCTTCTCTATTTCGACATCACGTCGACCAGTACCACCGGCGCGGCCGTAACTGTAATGTTCGGATCGATTTTTGCCCTCTCCCCCGATTTGGTGTGGCCCGCTTTGATCGTTGCGGCAATCGCTTTAGCGACGATAGCGCTGCTTTACAGGCCGATGCTGCTAAGTGTGGCCGACACCGAACTTGCTGTCATGCGCGGGATATCCATCCGCTGGGTGGGCCTCCTGCAGTTATTAACGCTGGCCGTAGCGAGCGCGCTGGGGTGTCTGACTGTAGGATCTCTGCTGGCAACGGCCCTGCTTCTTGGGCCGGCGGGGGCGGCTTTACATCTTTGCCGGAAGCCGGGCGTGGCGATCTTATGGGCGGTTGCCCTGGGGCTGCTGGCGGTGTGGGTCGGTATTTGGATGGCCTACGAAAGCTACTATTGGTTCCCCACCCCCTGGCCGGTAAGCTTTTTCGTGGTGGCTATCATTCTCATGTTATACCTCCTGAGTGTTCCATGTCAGTATGCTTTTCGCAAATTCGCCGCGGCGCGGACCGCAGATAACGCCGGGAGCTAAACGGCATGTTTGCCAGTTTCATGACCAATACCTGGATTACCGCCACGATCATCGCCGTCACGGCGGGTATTCTGGGATTCTTCGTTGTCATACGTCGCTCGGCATTCGCAGCGCATGTTCTGCCTTTAGGGACGTTCCCGGGAGCGGCGGCGGCACAATTGCTGGGAGTCCAACCACTTTGGGGATTGCTGGTCTTCGTCGCCTTCGGAGTTGTACTGTTGCAACAGCTTGAACGGTTGGGGCGCAAAGATGTAGCAGCGGGATTAGTGCTGGTAACAATCATGGCGCTGGGTTCATTGTTTTTAAGCATGTCCCGTGCGTACGGCGAGGCCACATTCTCAATACTTTTCGGGCAGTTGCTGGGAGTCTCAAGGACTCAACTGCTGGCTGTTGCGATCATTTCGGCTTTCGTTATCGCCGGCGTGATTTGCCTGTTCCGCCGTCTTCTGCTGCAATCAGCCTTTCCCGAACTTGCTCTAACACGGGGAATCAGCGCCGGAATGACCAATCTTCTGTTTTTAGCACTGCTGGGACTTGTTACCGCCACGGCGCTGCCGGTGGTAGGAGCGCTGTTGGTTTTCAGTCTGCTGATCGCACCTGCGGCAACAGCGCAAACCTTCACGGCACATCCCATTAAGGCTTTGGCATTATCCATTGTGCTTTCCTTAGTCGTGATATGGTCCGCCATCGTGTTTTCGTTCTGGACCAACTGGCCGATCGGATTTTTTGTCGGAGCCACCGGAGCTGTGTTGTTTTCCGCCGCGCGCACATTCCGCTACGTTCGCAGCCGCTGGTGGTCTCGCCAACGTTTTGTCGAACCGACGCA
>DATJSN010000090.1:0-6292 GCA_035504095.1 Phycisphaerae bacterium
TGATATTTAATTCGGCGGACACGGGCTTCGAAAAGCCGCACCGCGAAGCTTTTGAAAACGTACGCCGATCACTGCCACCGCATTCAAAAATATGGATGGTTGGTGACAACTTTGTCGCGGACATTCAAGGGGCCGAACAGGTAGGCATCCCGGCCATCCTCGTCCGAAAATCGCATCCCGAAGCCAAACGGCATGCAGAACAGCTCGCGGGCGTCATCGCTTTGCTTGAAGAACCGGATTAAACATCCCAGTTTCAATCTCCGAAACCGCGTAGACGAAGAGTTCAATAGGTGTCCTGTCGCCCCGATTCACCAATTTTCTAGTCACGTTATAATATTTTTTCACTTATGGTTTTCCGGCAAGGAAATAACGCCATGCGAAAAATATGGGGTTCTCTGACGTGTATGGTGACGGTGTTGATTGTCTGGCCGTCGCTGACGATTGCGGCGACTACAACAGAACCTACAACGACAACAGCACCTGATTACGATGCACTGGAACAGGCTGCGATTAAAGGCGACAGCGAAGCACTGGTCCAACTTCAAGCGGGGGCCAATTCTGGCAATGCAGAAGCTCAGTACGATCTCGGCGATTACTATTATTCACTCCACCAATACGTCGATTCATTCAATTGGACACAGAAAGCTGCAGCACAGGGTAATGCAAAAGCCGAAAATGATCTGGGCATGGACTACGGCGACTATGGCGAGGGTCAGGGAACACAGTGGGATATCACACAAGCCTTTAAACGGTATCAAAAAGCAGCGGAACAGGGCGATGCACATGCGGAAGACTGGTTAGGCAGTTTCTATTACAACGTCCTTGGAATGAATCATGATTTCGTCAAGGCCTTTTACTGGTATCAGAAAGCTGCGACGCAAAATTATCCAGATGCAGAAGACTGGCTGGGCAGTCTCTATTACTACGGCGAAGGAGTGAAGCAGGATTATACCCAAGCTTTCAATTGGTATCAGAAAGCTGCGACGCAAAATGATCCAGATGCAGAAGACTGGTTGGGCAATCTGTATCAGAATGGCCAGGGAACAAAACAAGATTACACACAGGCAATTAATTGGTATCAGAAAGCCGCGACGCAAAATTATCCAGGTGCAGAAGACTGGTTGGGCAATCTATTTTACAACGGCCAAGGAGTGAAGCAGGATTATACCGAAGCATTTAACTGTTTTCAAAAAGCTGCGGTACAAGGAGATGCAGCAGCTTGCATGTGGCTTTCATCTATGTACAGCCAAGGACTAGGCGTAGCCGCTGATCAACAAAAAGCACAATATTGGGCGGATCAGGCTAAGCAACTTCAAAGTAATGGGAATTGACGGTCACTTTATAACATATCAATTTCAGAAATCGCATTGATAAATAGTTCAATTGTTGTCCTGTCGATACGATATGCCAATTTTTCTAGTCGATTAAATGGCAAAGCTGATTTGCTCTGGACTTCATCAAATCGCCATGTATACAATGCCAAAAGGATTATTCCTTTGAAAGGATTCTTCATGTCCACTGTCAAAAAAAGAAAAACTCATACATTGTCCACACTGCGATAAAGATATCTATGAGCGACAACTTACCACAAAAACAAAGGCTTATGTAAAAGAGTTTTGCCCAAAGTGTAATAATTTCCTAAGAGAACTTGAAACTTCTCACATAGTAAATAATGAAGCAATCAAATTTGAAGACATAACAACGATAGACGAATGTATTAAATTACTGGATATGAAGTTTGAGGAAAATAAAAGTGATCCGTTAATACATCGCTGGGTTCTTTCTAATAATTCATTCGTTACCGAAATTGTTTATTATCCAAGTCCGAGCCGCCATGTTAAGTTGCGTACCGTCTCTACTCGTGATTCTGATAAGTTTCTCAAAAATCAGGATATTTGGCGTAAAATATGTGAAGAACACGGAGTACAATTTGCTGCGGAGACGGGACATAACAATAATTGGAGTGCAGAACAACTTAAGAACTTGGGAGGCCAAACGCGGCTCCCGCCTCATTTTGTTAGAGGCTCTAAATACCTCTCGAAAGCCTCACTGAAGGCAGTCAGAAAATACCCTTTAGCGATTTTCTATTAAGTCGGAGTTAAACCACCTATTTTGGGCCGCCGAGTCGTGACAGCGTGACAATGGCTTAATTTTCAGCACATTTTGCATTTTTCAAGTGTGACATCATTTTCGTTTGTCACGCTTAGAAAAGTGAGAAAGACTCTATATTTACCGATGTTGTCACGCTGTCACTAGTTGATTTTTCTTACTTTAATCACAAGAGGGTGACAATTAGTCATCTGGACAGAGAGTGGACAGACGGATTCCGTAGAATCAGACTTTTTGTCACTACTCTTATTCACTTGTCAAAGAACCGGCTTTAAGAGCCTTTATACTGAATAGGCAAACCAACCGACACGGCGAAGCCACGCCGAGTTCTGAGTCGGGAGACGGGAGATGGGAGTTTTCACCACGACGACACGACGTTGGCCCCGGGAATCCCGACCTCAAGTGATTTTAATTTATGGAAGCCGGGACAGGTCCGGGGGCTATGTGAGGCCCAGACTGGAGAGCCTGAGCTACATTGGCTTATAATCCCTCACATGACCCGGTCGCTTAGCCAACAGGACATCGCTTCGCTGGACGCCAGCCAACTCACTCCGGCCATGCGGCAATACCAGTCCTACAAGGCACAATATCCCGATGCCATACTTTTCTTCCGCATCGGAGATTTTTACGAAACGTTTTATGAAGACGCGCGCACCATTTCACGGGTTTTAGGCGTCGCTTTGACCAGCCGAAGCAAGGGGGAAAACGCCGTTCCCATGGCCGGCGTTCCCTATCATGCGGTGGATAGTTACCTGCAGCGGATGATCGCGGCGGGTTATCGCGTGGCTATTTGCGAACAAATGGAAGATCCCAAACAGGTTAAAGGCCTTATCGACCGGCAGGTGACGAGGCTGATTACCCCGGGCACGCTTACCGAAGACACGATGCTCGAGGGAAAAGAGGAAAACTTTATTACGGCGCTGGTGTTGCTGGAAAAAGCGCCGTCGCGGACCAGACAAAACACTCAGACGCCGGCAAATCAAATTGATTCGGAAACGGATTCACAAGCGGCGCTGGCCTGGTGTGAATTATCAACCGGGAAATTTTTAACGCTGGTGGATTCACTGACCGCATGCCGCGAGGAACTATCACGTATCCGCCCGCGCGAGATGCTGATTGCCGAGGCCCCGGATCATCAACCGCCGGAATGGGCACGGCAGCTTAAAGAGGCGTTTAAATTAACACTTACCGCCCGGCCGGCCTGGCAACTCGATGCACATCACGGCGCCAAGACTTTGCGCGAACATTATGGCGTGCTGGGTTTTGCGGGTTTTGGTTATGCCGGCGACGATGATCCCGCGCTACGCGCCGCGGGGGCCATCGTGGCATATCTGCATGAAACACAAAAAGCTTCCCTGGAACATCTTTGCCCGCCCAAACCATTTGAACGCCGGCGGCATCTGGTTATCGATCAGGCTTCGCTGCGTTCGCTGGAAGTGCTTCGGACGCTGCGCAACAACACCCCGGAGGGTTCGCTGGTATGGGCTTTGGACCGCACCAAAACGCCGATGGGTTCGCGCCTGCTGCGTAACTGGCTTTTATTTCCACTACGTGATCCGGCCGCGATCGAACGCCGTCTGCAGGTGATTAGCGACCTGATGCAATTGGAGCAGGCGCTGGAAGAAATTCGGTTGATTATCGCCGACTGTTCCGACGTGGAACGCATTGGCGCACGGATTTGTTGCCGGCGGGCGACGCCGCGTGATTTGGCCGCACTGGCGCGATCTTTGGATACACTGCCGGCGATTGTACAGCGGCTCAAGCAGGCGGCATTGCGTCAGGCTGTTCTGGACGATCTGGAGGGCATGATCCCGGCCGCCGGGGAGATCTCGGCCGCCATTCGCGCCACGCTTCAGGACGAACCGCCGGCGCATCTTAGGGAAGGCGGGGTTATCCGCGACGGATTTAATGCGGAGTTGGATCGATTGCGATCCATGGCAAACAACTCCCGGACCTGGCTGGCGGATTACCAGGCGAAGCTCATCAAGACCACCGGCATAAGCTCATTAAAAGTCGGTTATAACAAAGTGTTCGGTTTTTATATTGAAGTGACGCACACGCATGCGAATAAAATGCCGCCGGAATTTGTGCGCCGCCAGACGGTAAAAAATGCCGAACGCTATATCACGCCTGAGCTTAAAGAATTTGAAAGCGATATGTTAAGCGCCCAACAGCGCTCGGTGGCGCTGGAGCAGGATTTATTTGAACAACTTCGCTCGGGGCTGGCGGAAAAGATCAAAGTGCTCCAGAGCGTCGCGGCGCAACTGGCGGCCCTGGATGTTTATGCTTCAATTGCCCACCTGGCCCGCACACGCCGTTATTGCCGGCCAAAGATCGCTCTTACGCAGGAACTCAATATTACCGAAGCGCGCCACCCCGTAGTGGAGCAAATTCTCGGCGATCAATTTGTGCCCAACGACGTGGTTTTTGCGGCCGGCGGGCCGACGCTGCAATTACTTACCGGTCCGAATATGGCCGGCAAATCGACCTATATCCGCCAGGTGGCGCTTCTGGTGCTCATGGCCCAGGCGGGGTTTTACCTGCCGGCGGCGCAAGCGACGGTGGGACTGGTGGACCGAATTTTTACCCGGGTGGGGGCCGCGGACGATCTTGCCGCGGGTCAATCGACATTCATGGTGGAAATGACGGAAACCGCCAACATTCTTTTACATGCAACTTCTGATTCCCTGGTGATACTCGATGAAGTGGGACGCGGAACCAGCACGCTGGACGGCCTGGCGCTGGCCTGGGCGATTGCGGAATATCTTGCCGGCGTCACCGGCTGCCGGACGCTGTTTGCTACCCATTATCATGAATTAACGGAGTTGAGCGAATCGACGCCTGCGGTGAGTAATTTTAATGTGCTGGTGCGCGAATGGGAGGATCAGATTCTGTTCATGCACCGAATTGCTCCGGGCAGCGCGGATAAATCGTACGGCGTTCACGTGGCCCGCCTGGCCGGCGTGCCGCGCAGCGTGATTCAGAGAGCGCGGCGGTTGATGGATCAATTGACGGTGCACGTCGGGCGCATTCGACCACGAGCGGCTGCGACCGCAGCGACGGCACAGGTAAATTTATTCGATCCGGTGCCGGCCCAGGTCATCAGCCAGCTTCAGGCACTGGATTTGAATCGCATGTCGCCGATGCAGGCATGGGAAGCGCTTCGGACCATGCAGGCTTTGTTGGCCGAAAAACGGGAAAAACAGGCAACTGAGGATAAGAAACACGGCGCAGATTAAGGAAAAATAAACGACTATATTGTCGCAGTTTTATCCTGTTCGGATGGCTCGGCGACTTCAGCGCTGGGTTCGATGTGACTACTGACCTCAGCGATCTGAGGTAGACGCAAGCGAATTCGTTTTTCAAGCTCGGTAACAATTTCATGTGCTTTGGCGACGGACATTTCGGCGGGCAGATTGGCGTGAAAGCTCATGTATAATTTGCCGTTGATCTCATGGGCGTGAACCGCGTGAACAGGCAACTCCAGGCCATGAGCAAGACCACGGACAATTTGCGCCGGAGATTCAGCCGGCTCTCCGGGTTCCACTTGTACGGTGATATCGATGTTAGGGTCGATTTCCGCCGTGGCGACTTCAACTGAGGCGGCGATACGGTGGGCTTCCTCCAGGGAAACTTTGGGATCGACCAGAATGGTGGCGTCGACAAAACTTGCCTTGCCGGACTGGCGGGCGCGGACGCGTGGGACGTCGCAAACGCCTGGAACGCGTCGGATCGCTTCCTGAAGCTGCCGCTCCAGTCCAGCCGGGGCGCGGTCCATTAAAGCGTCGATGGATCGGCGTCCCAGGCGCACTGCCGCGTAGATCATAATCAAAGCAACGAGCCCTGCGCCCAGAGAGTCGATCCAAAGAATTTTTCCGCCGGAAAGATAAATAATCAAAAGGCTGGTCAGCACCACGCAGGAACTGATCATATCCATGCCGAAGTGAATGCTGCTGGCCAAAAGCGCCTGGCTGGAGAATTTTTTGGCGGAATAAGTCAGATTAATCGTACGCCACAAATCGACAAAGATGGAAATAATGAGAATGCCAATGGCGATCATGCCCGCAATACCCGTGGTGATTTTAGGGGTCTCAAATTGCACGACGGCGCGCCAGCCGATCCAGCCCGCGGTCATCAGAAGGATAATGCTTTCGCCGAAGGCGGAAAGGTTTTCCACCTTGCC
>DATJSN010000091.1:0-29538 GCA_035504095.1 Phycisphaerae bacterium
CATGGATCGCTTTTAGCGTTGATTTGGAGTTGGATTCTCCTGTTTGCCTATGTGAGTATTGCTCCCGCTGAAGTCATGGCCGTGCTCGGGTATATGAACAATCTGGTAGCTCAGTTACATCTGATTCTTGTTGATGCGAAAACTCAAGTCCTCACGCCTGCCGGATATGTTGTAGCTGTTGTTCTTATGGCACTCTTTACACTCATGAATCTCGTGGCCATCAAGTGGGTGATGCACATGAGCAATATCGCCGGCTGGTGGAAGCTGGCTATTCCCGCGCTTGCCGCGGTGCTTTTAATCGCGCAAGGATGGCACACGCAAAATCTTCACATAGCCGCCGGCACAGGTTCTCAGATGTTCAAGGGGATATTCACGGCCATGGCCACCGGCGGCGTCATCTTCAGCTATTTTGGTTTTCGCGGTGCCATTGAATTGGCCGGCGAAAGCTCCAATCCGCACCGCAACATTCCCATTGCGGTGATCGGCTCGGTGCTCATCGGCATGGCGCTTTACATTGGTTTGGAATTGGCGTTTTTACTTGCCGTTGACCCAAAAGATTTGGCACACAATGGCTGGCGACATCTGGTATTTTCCGGTCAAACGGGACCATTTGCCGCGTTAGCCGGGGCTTTGGGTATGTCTTGGCTGGCCTGGCTGCTTTACGCCGACGCTATTGTTTCTCCCAGCGGCACGGGTTTTATCTATACGACGACTTCATCGCGCATCGTCATGGCCATGGGAGAAGATCAATTTATTCATCCCCGTCTTTCATCGATCAATAAGGCCGGTGTACCATGGCTGGCAGTCATCTTTTGTTTTGTTGTAGGTCTTTTCTTCATGCTACCATTTCCTTCCTGGCAGCAAATAGTCAATTACATCACTCAGGTTACGGAATTGTCTTACGGCATCGGCCCGATTGTATTGCTCGCTTTGCGTCGTCTCCTGCCGGAGTCGAAATACCATCGTCCCTGGCGCCTTCCCTGGGCGCAATTTTTCGGCCCCTTGTCATTTATTGTGTCGAATCTCATCATATATTGGGGACGCATACAAGCCTTGAATTGGCTCGTTGGATTGCTATTTGCCGCTTTTGCGCTGTTTATTATTACGCGAATCATCCGACATGGAATCTCCGGCGTCACTGAACTTCCCTGGCGCACGGCGTGGTGGGTTTTCCCATATCTGATTGGTATGTGGCTCATCACTTTTTTTGGTGACAGCGATATGGCAGGTGGGCTTGGTAAAATTGTATTTCCCTACGATGTGGTGGTGATCGCACTATTTAGCCTCGGAATTATGTGGCTGGCCCTGCGCGCCGCGATTCCGGTTGAAGAGCTCGAAGCATACATCAAGAGGCTGGAGATTGGTCCGGCCCAGTTATTGTGAGGTGAAATCTGGAAACCCAGACTTCCAGTCAAACCGATCAAGCTTTCGCCGATCCCGCCAGGTGGGTCGATTCTTACGGCGATTTGCTTTATCGCTGGGCTTTCCAGCGTACCGGCGATTCCGCGCTCTCCCAGGAACTTGTTCAGGAAACCTTCCTGGCGGCGCTCAAAAGCCGGTCTTCTTTCCAGGGCCAGTCCAAACCGTCTACCTGGTTGTTGGGTATTCTCAAGCATAAACTTCTGGATTCCATGAAACGTTCAGATCGTACGCGGAATTTTTCCGATCTGCCTGATCAGGCGGTTGATTCGATGTTTAATTCTCTGGGTATGTGGAAAAATGACCCGAAGAATTGGGATGCCAACCCCGAACAGTTGGCTCAAAACGCTGAATTTCAGCAAGCTCTGCAAGCCTGCATTGAGTCGTTGCCACCGCCGCAAAAACAGGTGTTTCTGCTGCGCATTCTCGATATGCAGGATACCGGTGAAATTTGCAAGGTTTTGAGGATAACCGCGACTAACCTATGGGTGCTTCTGCACCGAGCCCGTCTGCGGCTGCGGGAGTGTCTGATGCGCAAAGGAATCGGTCCCGAGGTGTTATGAGGCAGGGTCTATGTTGATTCTAAACATATTATCATGCCGAAAAGCCACAATGTTGGCGGCTAAGAAAGACCAGATTGGTCTGAGCTTTCTTGAGTCGCTGCAATTGAAAATTCATATGCTTGTTTGCTCTGTCTGCCGCGCCGCAAGCCGGCACATAAAAATTATTGAACAGGCTGCGCAACATGCTGCCGAGAGGATTTTCGATTCACCGGTTTCCAGTGAACATAAACTTTCCGATCAGGCCAAAGAAACGATGAAAACCGCGTTGCGCGCTGCCGGTAAGAGCCTCTAAAAAATTGACACGTTCCATGTCTGCCCTTATTCTTCATATCTGCAATATTTCCAATTCCAAATTGCCGGAGGATATTTGATGTCACCTGTATGGATTGCCATTCTGGTCGTGGCGGGAATTTTTCTCCTGGTCGTTTTTACAACGATTGGGTCCGTTTTTTCGCTTTGGCTCCAGGCCTTGTCCGCCAGCGCGGACATTGGCATTGGAAATCTCATTGGCATGAAATTGCGCCGCGTCGACGCCCGAACCATTGTCACCGCCAAAATTTCCCTGATTCAGGCCGGCTTGCAGGTCACCACGCGGCAACTGGAAGCTCATTACATGGCTCAGGGGCGCGTTCCCAACGTGGCCCGCGCCATGATCGCCGCCCATCGCGCCGCCATTGACATGCCCTGGGAACAGGCCGCCGCCATCGATCTTGCCGGGCGCGACGTTCTGGACGCCGTTCAAACCAGCGTGAACCCGCGTGTGATTGATGTACCCAACGCCAATAGCGGCCGCCAAACCCATGATGGCGTCGCTAAAGACGGCATTCAACTCAAGGTCAAGGCCCGCGTCACGGTTCGCACCAACATGAAACAGCTTATTAGTGGCGCTGGCGAAGAAACCGTTGTGGCGCGCGTGGGGGAAGGAATTGTCGCCGCCATCGGTTCGGCAGATACCTATAAACACGTTCTTGAACAGCCGGACATGATCAGTAAAACCGTGTTAGCCAAGGGTCTGGACGCCGGCACGGCGTTCCAGATTCTTTCCATCGACATCGCCGATATGGACGTCGGCGACAACATTGGCGCCAAGCTCCAGATCGCCCAGGCCGACGCTGCCAAGCAGTTGGCCCAGGCGGAAGCGGAAAAACGCCGCGCCCTGGCCGTCGCCCAGGAACAGGAAAATAAAGCCCTGGCACAGTTGAACCGCGCCAAGGTTATCGAAGCCGAAGCCCAGATTCCATTGGCTATGTCCGAAGCTTTCCGCAGTGGTCATCTTGGCGTGATGGACTATTTTCGGATGAAAAATATTCAGGCTGATACATCCATGCGTGAATCCATTGGCGGCGGCGGAGCGGCTGGAGTGACCGGCGAGGCCGGCGACAATCGTTAAATGTAGCTCAGGCTCTCCAGCCTGAGAATTTAATAGGAAATATTCCACATGGGCCAGGCGCCGCGCGATCCTGATCAACTAGCCCGCGACATTCTCGCCGGCCGGGTTTCCATCCAGGAGCTGGCGCGCGAACAGGCCCGCCGCCGCGCTGCCGCCCAGGGTGGTCCAGCCGCACCGGCCGCCCCGGTTCGCCCTACACCACCACCGCCACGTGTTATACCACAACAACAGATTCCCGTTGCCCGTCCGGTCCAGGTCGCTGGTCCCGTCCGGCAACGCGTTGTTCGCCTGCCGCCGCCGCCCAATAAAGCCACACGGCCCACCCCGCCGATTGCTCAGGCTTCACCAGTCGCCAAAACTTCTCCGGCTGTAAAAGACCCTTACGCTATCGGGTCTCTGGTCTCCATGCAGTTATCACCGGCGGCCAAAGCCGCCATGCCGCCTCAAAGCGGCTCCAGAGTTCCGCCGCCTTCCGTACCCCGCAGCAGGACGCAGGTTATGCGGAAAATTCTTACCAGCCATCAGGGCTTGCGGACACTTTTTCTTGTTTCAGAAATACTCAATAAACCCTTGGCGTTGCGCCCCGACGCGCTGGAAAGACTCTGATGCCCCAACAAGACTCTGCTATCCCCTCACCGGACTTGGGCGCTACTTACGTCGAACTCGACGGTCTGACCATTATTTCCATCAAACCTTATTCGTATTTGCACCTGTTAGGTATTTTGTTCGGCGGTCTGATATTCGCGGGCATCGGATTTTGGATGTTCCATAATGCCCGTGTACCGCCAATGTTCCTCTTGTTCATGTCTGGATTTCTATTGTTGTTTATATTGGTTCCTGCCTACATGACAATTTTTACCGCTGATGTCTTTGTGATCAGCACTGATAAGCTTGAAAAACGCTGGAGTTGCAAACCGTTCCATAGATGCAGTCAAATTCCCCGTAGTGAAATTCAATCAGTCCGGGTGAATTCGCGGCAAGTTCGCACCAAAAACGGCTCGCGTACGGTATGGTTTGTTGAACTAGCCAAAACTGATGGCAAAAGTTCCACGCTCATCAATGGAGGCGATATCAAGCGGTTGAATCTGGCCAGTGATTATTTGAATAAAGCACTCTTTGGGCAACATGCGCCGCCGCCACCCGCTAAATCTCTCTGAAAATCCTATTGCTCTACTCTCTACTTTCTCAGCAAAGCCGCCACTCCCATCCCCTTCGTTGTCTCGTCGTGTCGTCGTGGTTAAAAAAGTCTCCCGTCTCCCGACTCCCGTCTCGGCGCAGCCGCCGTTCCTAACCCTCGCGTTTCTCTATGGTCTAACTTCCACGTCTTGGTATGATTATTCACCGCTATATGGCTTTGTAGGGGCATTAATGTTTAAACCCGCTTTTGTAATCCTTATTTGCTCTATTAGTTTTTTCACATTTCGGAAATTATCTTATGGTGACTACATTTTTACCCCGCTCAATTACCCCAATGCTACGCAAACCATAATTACTGACATTATCGACGACACCATCATTGGCCAGTATCAGGACGACAAAGGCGTCACCCACGGCTTCATTTATGACAATAAAGGTCAAACCTTCTCTAGGCTTAATGATCCTGACGCTGGCGATGATTTGCATCAGGGAACGTTTCCCGAAAGCATTTCCGCCGATTTTATCCTCGGCTATTTCACTGATGGCAAAAACAGGACCCATGGTTTTGTCTATGACCGTAAAAACCAGTCGTTTGCCACAATTGATGATCCTTTGGCGCTGGGCAACGCTACCTGGGCCGTTGGTGAGTCAGGAAATAAAATCGTCGGCGTTTATTTTGACACGGGCAACGTCGAACATGGTTTTATCTATGATCCGGAGTTAAAAACGTTTGCCACCGTGGATGTTCCCGATGCTGGAAAGGACTCCGGACAGGGGACCAATTTCAATGATGCCTCCGGCAATTTGATTGTAGGCAATTTTATCGATTCCCACGGCGTTAATCACGGCCTGATTTTCGATTTGTCGGTCGGTAAATTCACCATTATCGATAATCCCACGGCGGGAAAAAGCAAAGACCAGGGAACGGTTATCACCGACATCCACGATAGTCAACTGGTTGGTTTTTACACGGACAAACACGATCTGGATCACAGTTTTATTTATAACCTCCAGACGCAAAGCTTTACGATGCTTGATGATCCAAAGGCCGGCAGGTCTCCGGACGAAGGGACCGATGCCTACGGCATTTCAGGTTCTACGATCGTAGGTACCTACATCGACGCCAACGACGCGACGCACGGCTTCATCGCCACGCCCAAATAGGTAACAGGTGACAGGTGTAGCTCAGGTTCCCCGCCCTGAGCTATGTCGAAGGGTCAGCCTGAGAATGTAAAACGGCCTCTCAGGCTGTTCAGATAGCCCCGGGATTTCTTCCCGGGGCTCGTAAGTTTGAATCCCAATCTGTGGGACAGGCATCTTGCCTGTCAGCAAAACCCCGGCATTTCTTGCCGTGGTTATTGTCGTGTCGTTGTGGTGAAAATCTCTGTGGCTAATCAACCCTGGTTTATGCGCATAAAAAAACCGCCTCATAAAGGCTGGACTCAATCGACCGGTTATGTATGTATAGATTGCGTTTTAATTAATCTCTCGGTCTTTGTGCCCCGCGCTTCACAGGCGGTTTACGTCCAACTTTCGTTGAACCTGTTTGGCTAAGCACCTCCTCACTGATCTTTACGATCTTGCTGAACTCATCCACATAACATTATCACCCATTTCCCCAGGAAAATACAACCAAATTTTAGGGCCGATATAACCCCGTTTATAGCCATGAGCCTCTAATAAATATAAGCCGGAATGTAGAATGGTCTCCAGACTGTTCAGTAGCAGGCACGCTCCGCTTCTGTCATGAGCTATGTCGAAGGGCGTGCCGTTGCCACCTCGAATATTTCACATAGCCCCGGCCTTGGCCGGGGCAGAATTTTCCGATGTGTTAAATCTCAAAGACGCAAATAGATTCCCGATTTCTACATTTGTGCAACGGAATACAGCCCCAGGTGGAAACCCGGGGCCATCGTCGTGTCGTGGTGCCGTTGTGGTGAAGCTATATGCCTAAGGTCATCCGTGTTATCCGTGGTTTTTGAAAACTGAACACCGAATACCGAAAACGACAGCCTCTGCCTGTCTATTAAACATTCATTAATATCTAAAATTTCTCTTGACAAACAATGATAGGGAGGCACACAATTTATCTATATTTTGACCAGCGCGCCGTTCCGGCGCTGGGTGAAGTATTGCGTCATTTGTTGGAAAAATCTATCTCAGGGCTCTCGAGCCTGAGAAAAGGATATTTCCGATGCGCTACGTGCGATTCATAGTCCCATCCGTCCTGATCCTGCTGATTCTTCTGGCGGGAATATGGTTCTACTTCAAGCAGCATCACTCTGTTTCATCGGTAAGCAATGTCGGCCTTCCGACCCAAGCTCAACGTCAGGCTGCACTTGCTCTTATCCCACAGCAGGTTTTAGGGAATTCATCCAACTCCAATCTATATTCCGAACCCAATTCCGAATTTCAAAACATAACCAATCCACCACCGGTTAATGGCAAGGCCATCGGTTTGATGGTGGCGCATATTCAGCCGGCGCCCGTGTTCGGAATGCGTGCACTGCATCCGGTAGTTGTTGGAGCATCGTTCCATCTTTTTGTCCCAACGATAACCCCCAGCAATATGGAAATCCCAACCGGCTGCTCGGCCCAGTTTATCACCGCCATGGTTTCCGATGGACAAGGCGGCGTCTGGATTGCCGATGAAGATACCGGCATCTATCACGGCACGCCTACCAGTGGCCGATTTCCATTCATCTGGACGAACTATAACGCACAAAATAGTCCTGGCTTGGTCAGTGATAATATTTATTCGCTTTGCATGGATTTCCAGGGCCGCCTGTGGGCCGGTACGCTCCGCGATGGCGTATGTGTATTCAACGGCAAACAATGGGCAAATTACAATATCCTCACCGGTCCCTTAGGTGCACATGTCTTTGCCATCGGCTGCGATCCCAAAGACGGTTCGGTCTGGATGTGCACGGAAAATGGTATTAGCATCTACAATACTGCCCAAAATACTTGGCGTTACATTACCCGAGCCGACGGCTTGCCGCCGAATCCGGATTGCCTCGCCTTTACACAAGATGGCACCGCTTATGTGGGCACTCAATGCGACGGATTGGCGATCTCATCCTATCCCTATAGCCAATGGCGGGTCATCCGAGGTCCAGATCAATTAACTACGACGCCTTATGGTCCTGGTCTACCCGGCAACCTGATTAATTCGATAGCCATTAACAATGATAGCCTGATTTATGTCGGCACCGATGAAGGTCTGGCCATCAGTGACGATGGCGGCAAAAGCTTTTATTACGAGCGCGGCCGCGATTATGCAGACAAGGTCAAAGGTTTATGGCGACCACCGGCGAAATGGCAATATCCTTCTCAGGCGACTCTTAACGCACTTTTACCAGAGGATCATATCACTTGCTTGACTGCGGATAATGCAGGTCATTTATGGCTTGGAACTTGGCGCACCGGCTATGAGAGGCTGGATATTCCCCGACAAACGAGTTATCAGGCTGCCTATCCCGATGGTGTGTGGACAGGTCTCAACGGCTCATCAGCAACAATCCGCAATATGGCCGGATATGTAAACACTGTTCTACCCCTGCAAAACGGAGACACTCTGATCGGCTGGTATGGAGGTGGCGTCACTCTTAACGGAGGCGCTCAATCAACAATTCAGGCAGACCAGGTCGCCTCCGTGGCAAAAACAATTCCTCTGTTGCCATTTGCTGCTCCGCCTTCGACTGATGCCAATCTTGCTGTTTTTATTAATAAACTTCATCAATTGCCTAACGTAATGTCTCAAGCCGCATATCTAGGTACAGATTGGACAACCGAAGGAGATTGGGTCGGTCGCTATGGACGTCAATATGCCATTCTTTGCGCCGGCAACTGGCCGCTGGATAATTATGTAAGTCATGGATCAGAATTTTATGAAATTCAAGGCCAAATGGGGCCGCATCATTCTGAGAATGATGGTATGCGCCGCTGGCTATCAAGCTCTGATACTAATGATCCACGAACTCTATATGATCCTTGTTTTGGACTTCGTCGGCAGACGGAATGGGATGACCATGGTGAAGCCTATCCAGCCCAGTACGATGGACCGGATCTGTGGATTAAGATTCGCGTACCAGGCGGCGTACAGCGTGTTAGCCTTTATTTTATAAATAATGACGGGCAAAAGGGTGGGAAAAATCCGCTCCGCGATTATTTGATTGAATTAAAAAAATGGTCGGTGTATTCCACAATCGTAATGAAGAAACCAACATTGGCTCGAGTCAGAGTCAGCAATTTTTATGGTGGTGTATACGAACAATTTCTAATCGCACAGCCGGGTTGGTACGTTTTTGTTATCCATCGAAATTCGAGTTTCAATACAATTTGCTCGGCTGTCTTAATTGACCGATTGATCGGACCGGAAACCGCTTTGGATGCCATGCCCTTGTCATGGCTGGGCGATGAACATTTTGCGCCGCCGGAAGTTTCATATAGTTCGGTGAATGACGCGACAGTCGGTGTCGAAGCCTTGAGATTATGGTCTGCATTAGATGTTGCATGGACTTCGTCTGATGCCATTGGACTTCAAATGCCGGACCGCATTCTGGCTTATCGAACGGCTCTAGCCGATAAGTTCAGCGATTCCATTTTAACTAACTGGCGATGGAAACTTAATATTTGGACGCCATCAGATCGTCAGGAATTTGCTGCTGTGATGGCCAGAGGATGGCAGGAAATGTTGAAAATCGATCCGAGTCTGGCGAATAATACGATTAATAGTGGAAATGAACACGGTTAAATGAATCTTAGAAGATTTTAGTCTTCCTGGGAGTACAACCATGCTTATGAACAGTCGAATCAAGTGGATAACTGTACTGGCGACGATGTCTCTATTAATCGTTTTCTATTTTGGGATTCGACTTGTATATGCCGATAGCTACACAGTAAACGCAACTGCTTCGATAAGTGGACAGTTTAGTCCGAACCCAGTATTGATTAGCCAAGACACCGGGTGGAGTCCACAAACCACGGCGGGCGTCAGTGGCAATGTTACCCCGCCGCAACTTCCTCCTGAAGCTCAAATCACAAATGTGTCATGGACATGGTCGATTGTAAACGTTCAAGAGTCAGGTACATATAGCGGAACCTATAACGATGTTTATGGTGGTTATTCAATCACCATTCCCAATAACGGTAGTTCTGACTCCGGTGCCACGATACAAGCCACATTTTCTTCTTGGGGTTACTGGCAAATTACCGTCCAGGGCAGTGTTACCATTACAGACAGTGATGGGAATACGTATTCAGGACAAACGAATAATGTCACTCTTGATGTTACATCGGTCTGGGCCTCTATTGCTGTTGGTGGATATTCTATTTCACAATTAGAGAATGATACAGTACTCATACCTTTTACAAATTCACAGGATGGACTATCGTTTACTCCATCAACGTGGACCGTCACCGCGACGCCGGATGATGGTACAAATCAACTGACATGGACTGATGAATCCAGTCTTTTAGTTCAAGATAGCTATGGAAATATTTTGTCGACGCCCGAGCAAATACCGTCAGGCCAGGCATCCTTAACATTCACGGTACAGGCGACATCCGATGATGCGTCCTGGCCGACGACTTTTACCTTAACAGATAATCCGGCTAGTGGGGGCTCGGTTACATCTGATCCGTAGCAACTGCTTCACCACGTGTTTTAATAGGAAAATTCTGTATTTATGCCGAATATTGGTTTTTATCTGTCGTTAAACGCATTGATCCTGCTTGTAGGCGGTATGGCGAGTATTTGGGCACTGAAAATCCTTAGGAGGCTTGAGTTTTTTGCTCCAGCTCCAGCCGGCGCCAAAGCTGTGCGCACAAAGTATGCGGTGGGAGATTTCTTTCCCATGGCAGCGATACCCGAGCATCTCAGGGATTATTTTGCCAATGGTCCCGTCGTTTTTTTATTCCTCACTCCAAACTGTCCTGGTTGCAAGAATCTTATTCCCGCAGTTTCAGCGCTGGCGATGACATATCGCAATATTCATTTCATAATTAGATTTGATTCTGAGAAAGCAAAAAATATACGCAGTGCTACTAATATTCACATTATCTCTACTGATGAAATTATCAATGAACTGGAACTTTCATTATTTCCCTGTGCAATGAAGACCGGTCAGGGAAAAATTGTGGCGTATGGCATCGTTAATAACATCGAACATTTTGAAAATGTTGTTGAAGCAAAAAGCTTATTCTGGTGATTTATAATGATGGCTTTATTTGAACGATTTATTCAAATCTTTTTCGGCCTGCTTTTTCTGTATGCAAGCTTGGGGAAATTTCGCGGCTTAAGGAACTTTCGAATGCAGTTGCTGCAATTTCCCATGATTCCTCATTCATTTTCTGGTGCTGTTGCAACTTTGGTCCCAGCAGCAGAATTAGTCATTGGTTGTATGCTGCTTCTCGGATTTAAATCTAGAATCGCTGCCATTTTAGGTGAATGTATGTTTATGATTTTTACATTTATTATCGTCTGGACGATTATATCTAAGCGTAAAGTTGCTTGTTTTTGCTTTGGTGAAAATGATGGAACAATATCTTGGATGACATTTTTCCGTAATTTATTCCTGATAGTGCTTCTTGCGCCTTGTTTGTTTATGAACCATTCGGCGGAAGTAGGTATCATTGCCAACGCCATTTTTCTGCCGATCTATGGACTAGCCGGAATGTTATTGTTTCTTTCCATATTCCACCTCGCGGCACAACATCGGGAGGTATACGCAAAAATATGAGCTTTATTTTTCAATTTATTCTTGCGTTTGGTACGCTGGCTATTTCATTATTGCTTTTCCTTCTGGTCAGGCAAATTGGCCTGATCTCCAATCGTCTGAACATCGGCAACGCAAAAGGCAAGAACTTAGAATCGCTGGCAGTTGGAACAGCCATTCCAAGAAGGGACTTTACTTCTTACGATCAATTGCAGGCATTTCATATTCCATTGCACGAAGGTGAACCTACCTATCTCCTATTTGCTGCTCTTTCCTGCGCCAAATGCCGTCCGCTTATTAGTAAACTCAGCACTCTTGAGCCGGAAATAGTTGGTCGCTTGGTTTTAATGTGCCTGGATTCAGGCATAAGCAATAGATATGCAACTGAAATTGCAAATTTGGGTCTTGATAAAGTACGAATAGTTGAGGCCATTGCATTCTCAAGCGAATTCCACATCTTGAACACGCCATATCTATATGTCGTGGATGAAAAAGGCTTCATTGCCTCTGCCGATATCGTATTTGATGGAAGCGATTTAACTAAAACCATACATCAATTCAGTAAGGAATCTGTTAAGGAGTTGGAATATGAACAAATCTCATGAAAAGGGACAAGCGAATGCCATACTTTCAAATATTGACCAACGCATGACAATAGCATCGCAACGCTTGGCCAACGGATTCAGCAGAAGAAATTTTTTAGTCCGCACAAGTAAAATGCTAGCGCTACTTGTAGGAGTAGAGTTCCTAAATATTGTAACAAATCGAATGGCCTCGTCGAATGCTACTGCAGCTCCTTGTAAACTACAAACGGGTGCAAATTTGTGTACTCAAACGGGAATTGGTTGTGGACTGACTGGGCCGGCAATATGCGGAGGTAATACGGCATCTTACCCGAATTGTATTCAGCCGAACGGCTGCCCGGCAGGTACGACGCTGTCTACAGGGAGCTGGTCCGCGTGCTGTGTGTGTCCAAACGTATCCACCCAAGGGCAGGAAGTTACCTATAATGATTGTTGTGGAACGGTAAATAATACTCTATGCCCTAATTGGGGGCCATTAGCAGGCTGCGCAGGTCAAGGTGCGATTTCTTGTCCAAGTTGCGCATTTTCCGACTGGTGTCCGGCTAATATTGTGCACACGTATATATGCTCAATTATGACTGTCGGGGGTATATGCACGCCTGGTTCGTAGGCATCGCATCGGCTCATTGATAATAGTCACACCGATTGTGAGAAAGGATATAAATATGATTTTCCGTCTATTGTTATGTCTTGTTGCATTATTCCCGCTATTATTGATGCAGATATGTGCAGACGCTTCGCCATATCTCGCAACGGTTATCAGGCTTCCTGATGTGGTATCGTTAACTCCATCGCTATCTCTGCCTGTACCGCTCGGTTATGCAATTGTCTCTTACGACCTTGGCGGTATGTCGACAGGTAGTTGTTTTTTCTCACAAGTACCATTGTATAGTGAGCATGATGTATATGTCGCGCCGACGAGTCAGAATGGCAGTTTCCTGGTGCTTGCCAATCTCAGTAGTGGAAGCGAAATGTTTCGGTATTCCGCGATAAACCCGGAGCAATGGAAGTCAATTTACATGTTTAAAGATAGTATTCCGATTGACGCGTTAGCGCCGCCACTGATGGTCGGTATGGATGGAACCGTTTGGATGTGGTTTGAATCGGCAACGGAAAAGAGTGACGTACTAAAAATATTCAGCCCTGACCTAGGTCACGAACTGGGCGTCTACGTTCTTCCGCCGAATCATGCCTATAGCGCGATGGCCTTAATTGGTTCGAAGGCAGTGATATTTGAAGGTAGCAGTCTTGTAACACAAAGTTTGCCACAATATGACATCCGTGTTGTCCAAGAAAACGGTCATATAGAAAATATGAACAGTGTGGTTGGTAGTTGGCCGCCACGTTATATTTCTGCTGTCGACAATCTCGTCACAGGAATGAATCCGAACGGTGACTTGAGGGAATTCCAAGTCGATGACAGAGGCAAAATCAGCGTTACGCGAACATTGAAACTTCCCAGTCAGATGCAAGTCCAGGCATACACTGCCTTGGATGAAAAAACCGGAATTTGCGTGCTGCAAACATGGAAAGAGAACAATCCCGACGTATCGTCGTATCAGATTGCACTTTTTTCACTCACGGATGGGACTATTACTCAAACTGCGCCACTTGATTTTTCTGGTCAAGGCATATTTACATGGCATGATAATATATTCGTTGTAGATGTATCGGGTACAATTCATGCCTATACGCGGAAACTGCAAGCTATTGGGGCGTGTCCGCCATTAGCGGGGGGACTGAGTAATTATGCCGTGTCTCAACCGTGATGGATAGGCTGTCTTACGATTTGTATTGGCTGTGGTGTATTTTATTATATATATATCAACATGCATACTTGAGTACTTTGATGCGGAAACTCTTTGCGATATCTTCTCGCCTTTTATGCATCATATGCATTACCTTCTTCAGCGTTCATGATTTAAGAGCGGATAATCAAAACGATTTATGGTCCGATTTAATCAATGTGCTTTCAGCCAAACAGGTCAATGCATCGCTTGAGAAATCCTTACTCAATAAATATCACGTTAGTCTAAATCAGGCCGGCGGTTTCATTGAAATAAATAATTGTTTTTTTACGCAAAACCAATTTCCTGTATTAATGAATTCCAGTGAAGAATGGCCTCCAGCCATGGGAGGCACATCGTATTTACTTAAAGATCCGACTTATGGACGAATCATTCTATTATGCACGCAAATTGACGCGGTGCCGATAGTGCAGGAAACGGTAATTGATCGAGTCATATTTCAAAGCAAACTCTGGGATGTATTCGACCCCCTTTTTTTTGATGGACTTGATCCCACAAATAATGACGGAGTTAATGGATATAGACGGCAAAAATTACTTTATTATATAGCATCCGTTATGCGACATGTGGCTGTTCCGGAACAAATGCTTCACCCCTATGAAGTCAGCACCAGTGCTCGCGAACTAGTTTTTGGGATGGCAGATTTAAAGAACGTCTCCGAATTCTACAATATGGATTTTCCTTTTGTTCATGATGCCGTTAATCATTTTCGCAGAATGTCGCATTTGTATTTATATGATCCAAAGGTTAATTTTCCACAACTCTCACAGAATGATATTCAGGACTATCTGGAATATAAGCGTACACTGCATATAGGATCAATAGCGGCATTTGAAGAGGATGCAATTGCCATAACGCCGAATCTGGAATTGGTGCCGACCGCCATTCCTGATCTCGTACGTTCTTACCGTATAAGCGGCAATAATACCAATCGGCAGATTAATTTTGCGTTATTTCGACTTAAATTGGGCGCCAATGCACTGACACCAGACGCCTTTCAGGAATTACCGGGAACATTGGAATCCTGGGAGGCGATTAATCTTCCAAATACACCAGGGCACCTGCAGCCAGGTTTTCGTGTTCCGATATATGTGAGTTGTATTCAGTGTCACGGACCGGGGGTCGTCAGGGGATTCAACCCACGAGGTAATTTTTTTGATCCTACACTAATTCGTTTTACAAACAAACCTGAAACATTTAGCGCGGATAGAAACATCGATTATAAAGTCATGTCCGCAGAGTGTAAGGTACTTGGCAATTTATGGCAATTAAATTCTGATCCCACTACTATCCTGAAATCATCGCAGTCAAGAACTTTTACAAAGGCCCCCACAGTTTCTCTTTTGGTTGGCGAGTTTAATAATACGGAATGGATATTTGTGTTTCTTAGCATTTTGATTGGAGGATGTATGTATTCTCGGTATTTTAAAAAAAAGACGAGCTATCTGATAAATTTATTTTAAGATTCTGAAATAGAGGTGAGATATGTTTAAAACAGTAACTTATGCAATTAGTTTATTGGTTTTTGTTACCGTTTCATCCAGTTTCGCCACATTAGAAAGCTCTACTTCAGCGATTACCGCAACTTCTGATGACCAGATTATTGCCCAATTGACTGCGCAAGCCGCGGAAAAATATCGAAAAGGAAATTTAATTGAAGACAAAGCTTATGCTGTTTCCAATGAACTGGATTTATTTCATGAAATTAAAGCTCAGGGAGATGCTTGTCTGAATCAGGCTGAGCAATTTTATGTTAAAGCGCTCACTATAGTTGATGCTGATGCAGCTGCTGGTAAACCTGTTCCACCCAATATTGCGGTTCAGCCCATGTGGCAATATGCAATGTTTATATATTCCTATCGCGTCGAGAAGTTTGCTCAGGCTGATGCTTTATTAATCAAAGCTTTTGATCTTGATCCGACGGACCCCGAGGTCATTAGTGCTTATGTTGAGCATTTCATGCCGCCCGTACAGGTGGTTACAAAACAGACAGTAGTAAAAAATCCAAACGGTCAGTCCATAGCCGAAAATACATATGCTACTTTACCTATTGATCCTCAAAAAGCACGGAAAGCAATTGACTTATTAACGGCTGCTATTCAGGCTCATCCAGAATCGCCTGAACCTTATAACTTTCGAGCAGCGTATTATCGGAGCCTTGGTGGATCCCAGAATTTACAACAATTCAGGCTTGATAAAGCCGCCATCTATCCGATTCGCGCCAATATTAATCCACTGTTTTTTAATTTCGATGCACATTATATATCGGACATAATTAATACTGCATGGATATATACCCAACAAATTAAAAAGGACGGCAATGTACCCTGACAGTATCACGAATGTTGTCCGCTCTAAATGCTGATGAATCCATCTTTTTGATGGATTAATCTGGTGAGGTACGAGTTATGTTGCATTATTCAAAAAATCTTCTGATTATTGCCTTGATCGTTTTTGCGTTTATTGGCCATGTCCAGGCCGATACCCAAACCAGCGATACACAGACTTTTGCCCCCAAGGCGACCAAACAGGCCATGCGAACCGTTACCAATGAACTCAATAGCAACAATTCAAAACAGATTGATCAGGCTATCGGACAAATCGAGTTCTGGATTTCCTCCGGCGGACAGGTGCCGCCGCAACTAGGCCAGCAATGGCTTCCTGCATTGATTAACGACAAGCAGTTTCAAGCGACGGCGGATGCTGCCTTAAATGGATTATTGGCCCGGCCCAATGTCACAGTAATTATCCAGCAGCTTATGCCCTGGCGCATCAAAGCTTTGCTGGTCCTGGGCCAGACGCAGCAAGCTCTCCAGGCCGCCAAAAGTTATTACAACGTCTGTAGCATGCAAAACACCAACCAGGCGATTGGTCTTGTGGCTCAATGCTTGACGGTCTGCAATCCGGATGACATGCAGATTGTCCAAACGTTTCGAGACCAGCAGCGCCAATCGGCGGGCAGTGAAACCAATGTGGAAGCCGAGGCAAACGCCGTGGAAAACGCACCGGCGACACAGCCGGTTTCAGTACTCCAAACCATTCAGATTGATCCAACGCTTTATAACGACGCCATCGATAAATGGAACGCGCAATCCACGCTCAGCGGAAAATTTGATGATTATGTCTGTTATGCCAATCTGCTTCTCATGGCGGATCGTGACGCCGATGCACAAAAGGTGTTTACTAATCTCTATCAATATCTGGCCAATAACACAGACGAATCGCAAGTTGCGGCGGAGGGGCTTGCCCGCTGCATGCGCGCTGAGGATGGAACCGTATTTCGCGCCAAAACCTGGTGGCTGGCGCTGCAAAAAAAGAATGGATGGTTCACGGTTGCTAAACCAACAGCCATCAGCTTTGCTCCCAAAGCAACAAAATCGGACATGCAGACTGTGGTTGGCGACCTTAACAGCGGTGATTCAAAACGGATCGATCAGGCTGTTGGACAAATTGAATTCTGGATCGCCAACGGCGGCCAGGTACCGAAGAATTTGGGACGTTATTGGCTGCCGGCCATGATTAAAGACCAGCAATTTCAGGCGGCGGCGGATGCCGCCTTGAATGGTTCGCTAGCCCAGCCCAATATCGCCAATATTAGTGAATGTATGCCCTGGCGAATAAAAGCGTTGTTGGCCCTGAATAAGCCGCAGGAAGCCCTTGAGGCCGCAAAGAGCTACTACAATGTTTGCAACATGCAGAATACCAATGACGCGGTTGACCTTGTGGCTCAGTGCCTGGCGGTGTGTCATCCGGATGATCTGCAGATCGTACAGGCTTTCCGAGCCGAGCAGAGCGGGTCAGGAGCCGGTAATGCCAATTTGCCCAATCAGGCTGAAACTGATGTCGCCGCGGGAAACACGCTGGCATCCCAATCGACATCCACGCTCCAATCCGTACAAATTGACCCGACACTTTATAACGATGCGATCGGCAAATGGAACGCACAATCCACGCTAAGCAACAAATTTTATGATTTTGTCGCCTATGCGAATTTACTGCTGATGGCGGATCGTGGCGATGATGCACAAAAGATTTTTACCCGCCTTTATCAATTAGCGGACACGCAGGCCGAATTAAACGATGCTGCGGAAGGCATCGCCCGTTCCATGCGGGCGGAAGATGGGACTGTTTTTCGGGCCAATGCATGGCTACTTTCGCTGCAAAAAGCAAGTGCTACTCCCGCCGCCGCACCGCAATAAAAATCGATCTCAAAATTCTCTTTTTTGCTCTCCTGCTCGCCTGATCTACTGTTCTAAATTCTCGCTGCAACCCCGTTGCGTGCGCCCTGCGCGTTCGCAATTTTGCGAACATCCTTATTTGCTCACCTGCTCGCCTGATCCACTGTTCTACTCTCTCGGCGTGGCTTCGCCGCGCCGTGGGGGATGGTTTCCCTATTCAGTGTATAGGCTCTTAAAGCCGGTTCTTTGACAAGTGAATAAGAGCAGTGACAAAATGTCTGATTCTACGGAATCCGTCTGTCCACTCTCTGTCCAGATGACTAATTGTCACCCTCTTGGGACTAAAGTAAGAAAAATCCAACCGTGACAGCGTGACAACATCGGTAAATATAGAGTCTTTCTTACTTTTCTAAGTGTGACAAATGAAAATGATGTCACGGTTGAAAAAATGCAAAATGTGCTGGAAATTAAGGGATTGTCACACTGTCACACTTTGGATACCCAAAATAACAGGGATGATAAGGCCGTATATCTTTGGACCTGGAGCAACAAAATATAGCCGCATCCCCCCACCGCGCTTTCGCAAATATGCGAATAAGCAAAAAATACCTCTGCACCCTCAGCACCGCCTTTGCGCTCTCGGCGTTAAAATCTGCCGTCTCCCGTCTCACAACTCCCGACTCGGCGGCAAGGCCGCCGCTCTCTGTGGCAAAATCGTTCTCTTACACTTTCGGGACTCCGTGGAAAAATCTAACCGCTACAGCGCTACAACCCCTGAAAATAGTGATGTTTCCTCCACTCTTAAAGGCGCAACAAGCACGAATCATGTTACGGATCAGAAAGTGTGAAATACTCTATAAAATAAGCCTTTGTAACGTTGTAGCGCTTAGAAGGCCAAAAATAGGAGCAATAAAATATGACCAGGTGCATATCCTGCTAACTTCTTTTGAGTTCGGGATTAAAAATCTGCGTCATCTGCGGATTCGTGGTTAAAATGCGTCGTGTAGTAGTGGTGAATTCTCCCGTCACCCATCTCCCGACTCCCGTCTCGGCGCAGCCGTTCCTCTGTGTTCCTCTGTGGCAATCTGTGTCCATTGTCGTGAATGTTGATCTTCACGGCAATACCGCATCTGGATTCAAACCCAGCATCTTGAATCGCAGCAATGTCAATGCCATCAGAGCCGCACGTCCTCGAACGTCGGCGCGATCGCCGGGGAATTGACAACGCCGAACATAAGTTTCCTGTGCTCCGGCGACGGCGATAAAAACCAATCCCACCGGTTTTTCCGCCGTGCCGCCGTCCGGCCCGGCTATGCCGGTAATTCCAATTCCCCAATCGGATTTGGCGTGTTGCCTGGCCATCTTAGCCATCGCCGCAGCAACCTGTTCGCTTACAGCGCCATGTTGGTTGATTAATTCGGGCGCGACGCCCAGATCTTCTTCCTTTGCGGCGTTTGAATAGGTTACCCAGCCGCGAAGAAAATATTTTGAGCTGCCTGGGACATTAGTCAGCAATTCGGCCAATAAACCACCAGTACAGCTTTCCGCGGTCGCAACGGTTTGCCCGGATTCTGTAAGCATGATGGCTAGCACTTGCTCCAGGGTGGCTTGATCCTTGGAAAAAATCAGCGCCCCAAGCCGCTCTTGAATTTGACGGCGTGCTTCCAGGACCATTTTTTCCGTTTCGTCCGGAGAGCCGGTCGCATAAATGCGAACTGAGACAACGCCTTCGTGCACTGTCGTGCCGATTCGGGGATTAGTGTCGCGTTGCATCAGGTCGGCGATTTTCTCGCCGATCCAGGATTCCCCGGCGCCAAATGTATTAAGCTTGAGTATGCGTGTAATTATCCCCGAGCATTGGCAGGCCAGCAAAGGGGCGAAACTTTTCTCAAACATCGCCTTCATTTCGCGCGGCACGCCGGGCATGGCATAAATGCTCGTCGCCCCTTTTTTGGCGATTAAACCCGGAGCTGTGCCGGCGGAATTTTCCACACATTGAGCCGAAGCCGGCCTGAGGGCCTGAAGGCGATTGGACGCGGGCATGGGGCGATTGAGCTTTCGGAAAAAACTTTCAATCCACGTAACAGCCTTCGCATCTTCCACCAGTGTTTCACTCAATGCGTCAGCTAAACTAAGACGTGTAAGATCGTCTTCAGTCGGACCCAGGCCACCGGTAATCAACACTAATTCACACTCGCCGCAGGCCCGAATGATGGCCTCGGCCAGGATTTTTCGATCATCACCCACGGTAATATGTGCCTTGCACGTAATTCCCATTTGGGCTAATTGCCCGCTGAGCCATGACGCGTTGGTGTTGACGGTTAAACCCCAAACCAATTCATCCCCGGTGGAAATAATGACGCAATTCATGGGATCCTTTCCATGCTTTTGGAATTAAGAGCCCCTAACAAAATGTAGAGCAGTCTCTCCAGGCTGCTCTGTATAAAAACAGGCTAGAGAGCCTGTTCTACATTGGCCACAGGCTAGAAACCGCATAGAAGCCGGTGGTCCGGCGTTTCCACGCCGGGCTGTATGCCGTAATATCGTAGCATTCATACAGCCCCGGGGTGAAACCGGGGGCCAATATGGCCCTGAAAGCACTCGAAACCCGGGAACGACCTGGGTAGAGAGATGGGCGAGCCGGGGTCTATTTGTTATGGCGGCTTGCCCAAACCTAACGGAGCTATGTGTGAGTGTAATTCCAGTTATTCAGGCTGCGGACCTCGAAGGGCGCATACAGCTGGGAGAAATTAAAAAGCGCCTTTCCCTTGAACCATTGTTTTTGAATAATTCAGGCGCCACCAATTCCGTTCGGCAAATTATTTACGACGTTCGCCGCCGCGGCGATCAGGCCGTTGTGGATTACACGGCGAAATTTGACCAAATCGAGCTTAAACCTCAAATGCTGGCGGTCTCCGAAAAACAAATAACCGCGGCGGTAAAAAACAGCTCTCCAAAGTTCCTCGCCGCCCTGGATAAAGCCATTGCTAATGTCCGGCGTTATCAAAAAGCAATGTTGCCGCCGGAACCGTCGCCAATCAAGCCCGATGGTGCTGCATCAGGCTCCAAAGCTTCTCTGGCGGTTCGCTATGTTCCGCTCGATCGAGTTGGAGTTTATGTACCGGGCGGCGCTGCGGCTTATCCATCAACTGTGGTGATGACCGTGGTTCCCGCCCAGGTTGCCGGCGTTAAAAACATTTGCCTCTGTTCGCCCATGCGGGGTGGAAGTGTTTCTTATGCCGTACTTGCCGCGGCGGGCCGGCTGGGTGTTCGCGAGGTTTACGCCGTCGGCGGGGCACAGGCCATTGCCGCCATGGCTTTTGGAACAGAATCCATACCCCGTGTGGATAAAATTGTGGGTCCCGGCAATTTATATGTGCAACTGGCAAAAAAAGAACTTTTTGGCGTGGTGGATATCGACAGTTTTGCCGGCCCGAGTGAAGTTGTGGTTCTGGCCGATGATTCGGCCAGTCCGGCGGTTGTGGCCGCGGAATTACTGGCCCAGGCTGAGCATGCGCCGGGAAGTTGCATTCTAATTACCGCGAGTCAGACTTTGGCGCAAAAAGTCCAGGCCGAAGTTGACTGGCAAATAACGAAACTTTCACGTCAACATCTGACTGTTGAAGCTTTAAAGTTCGCCAGCGCTATCGTTGTAACGGCGGATAAGGAATCGGCTATTAGCGAAGTAAATGCGCTTGCCCCCGAACACCTGCAGATCTGTACGCGATCGGCCCGGCAGGATGCCAAAAAAATCACCAACGCCGGTGCAATATTTATTGGTCCATTTACGCCGGTGGCCGCGGGCGATTACGTCGCCGGACCTTCGCACGTATTGCCTACGTCCGGCACGGCGCGATTTTTCAGCGGGCTATCCGCCGAAAATTTCCGCAAAAGGATTAGCATCGTGGAGCTTGATGAATCATCGCTGGATAAACTTTCTTCGACGATTGCTGAACTGGCCAAAACCGAAGGTTTCGATGCTCACGCGCGTTCCGTTGAAATTCGCCGGGAGCAAAAAAGCAAAGGCAAAAAAGGATGATCGAAAAGACGATGGCCCAGGATCGATGCATGGGGATCATTGCCGGGCAGGGTATGCTGCCTGTGGCGGTGGCGACCCATCTTAAATCCGCCGGTTATAAGGTCATTTGCCTTGGGCTTTCTGGCCAGAGTCGCGAGGATTTACTTCGCCCATTATGTGATGTATTTGCCCGGGTAGGTTTGGTGCGGATCAATCAGTGGATTCGCATTTTACGCCGTCATGGGGCCGACCAAACGGTAATGTTAGGCAGGGTGGCCAAGGAGAAAGTTTATGATCGCTTCTATATGTTCCGCTATATTCCGGATTGGCGCACCGTTCGCGTCTGGTTTTTTCGCACGCGGCGGGACAAACGCACCGATCATCTTCTGCGCGCTGTGGCCGATGAACTCTCCAGCGGAGGAATAACCGTGGTGGATTATTTACCCTACGTGCCGCAATTGCTCGCCGACCAGGGAGTCATGACCAAAGTTCAACCCGGCCCCGGCGTATTAGCCGATGTCGATTTCGCCTGGCCTTTGCTCAGACAAATCAGCTCGCTTTTGATCGGCCAGGCGATAGCCTGTAAAAATCGCGAAATTATCGCCGTGGAAGCAATGGAAGGCACGGATCGAATGATCGAGCGGGCCGGCGCCTTGTGCAAAAATGGCAACTGGGTTCTTTGCAAAGCCTGCGGTCCCAGACAGGATATTCGTCTGGACGTGCCCACGGTAGGTCCGGCGACGATTGAAAATCTCAAACGTTGTGGGGCCTCCGCACTGGTGCTTGAAGCGGGGCGAACCATCATGCTTGATAAGCCCGAATTATTGAAAAAAGCGGATGAATTGGAAATTGCGGTCATTGGTCGATCCGGCTAATTTGTCGCAGAAAATCATTGGCTCTGATGTTGATTCACGATATGCTAAGTTGTTCTCCGGAAAGCCTCGCGGAAGACGGGAGCACGGGAGTGGCAGGGGTAGCGACAAAATGAAGAATCCAGTTAAAGCTCTTGCCTGTTGTATACTCGCCGGCATCGCCTTAATGATTCCTCTAATGCAGGGCTGTTCTGATTCAGATCGCGGCAATACGCCTCCGATTGCCGCGCAGGATTTACGCACCCCGCCTGTTATCTATCCGGCGCTTCAGGGCACAATCGCTTCCTATGCCGGCTTGGCTTACTACACACCGCTTATTGTGCGGGGTTGGGGCATTGTCGCTGGACTACCCAACACCGGCAGCGGACAAATGCCGCCTGAAATTCGACAGATGATGGTGGATCAAATGTATAAGGAGGGGATCGGTTATATATCTGATAGTACAGGTCAATTTGATCCGAATGCCATTCTCAGCAGTCGGCAAATCGCCGCGGTATTTATTGAGGGCGCCATTCCACCCCTGGCCCCCAGTGGAACGCATTTTGATCTGCAACTGACGGCTTTGCCCGGATCCGCCACCACCAGCATCGCCAATGGTTTGCTCTGGCCGGCTGATCTTCGTCTGCACATAGAACCGGGCAACGAAAGCGATGCGATTGCCCAGGGGCGCGGCCCCGTGTTTTGCTGGCCTTTAAATGCTTCGGGAACTCAACTGCGCCCGGCGGACCAAATTGTCAGAACCGGCGAAGTGCTTGGCGGTGGGGTGGTCACTCAACCTTCACCCATCGACTTGCAGCTTTATACGCCTTCGTATCGCATGTCGGCGATTATCGAACGGACCATCAATGAACATTTTGCAAGCGGCCCGGCTTCTATCGCCGTCGCCCAAAGCGACACGCTGGTAACGTTAAACATTCCACCGGAGTATCAGGATAATCCGGCGCATTTTCTCGACCTTGTGTTGCATCTGTATCCGTCGGAAGTTGTGCCCGGTTTTTCTCAAAGTCAGGCTGAAATCCTTATTCAGGCATTGGGCGATCCAGCGGCGCCGCACGATCAGATTGCAACGACGCTAAGTGAACTGGGCCGGCCGATTATTCCTTTGCTCCGAGCCCAATATACTTCGAACAACCCCGCAATAAGTTTTTATTGTATAAAAGCCGGCGCCCTGTTAGGGGATGATGAGGCGATTCAAATTCTTGGCAATCTTGCCGTTAGCCAGAGTGGTTTGCGACAAGAGCAGGCCGTAAACGCCCTGGAGCTTAGCAACAATCCAATGATCGCCACGAATGCGTTTACGAAATTGATCGTGTCTTCCGATCCGGATCAGCAAATGCTCGGGTTTCAGGGGCTTTGCGCCATTAACTCACCATCCATTTATACTCAATTAGTCGCCGGCAAATTCACTATGAACGTCGTTACCTGCAATGCCAATACGATTGTTTACGCCACCAGCACGCAAAATCAGCGAATCGCCATTATTGGCCGCATTCCCTCTCTGGTACCGGGCACGCTTTACATCAGCCCGGATAACGTTTTGACAGTTGATTATCCGTTTCCCTCGCCGTCGGCATCTGCGAATACCGCGGCCGGCAAAATGCCGGTTCTGCTCTATTACAATGATCCATTGACCCATAACGTGGTTCAAATGAACTGCACGCCGCAATTGCCGGATATTATTACCGCTCTGGGAAGCGCTCCCAATCCCTTTTCACCGGATTATGACCCCCGGACGAAATTTATCGCGCTTTCCTATCAACGGATCGTCGAAATGATTTTTAGTCTCTGTCAGGATCGTGAACTCAATGCGCAATTCATACTCCAGTCGGCGCCAACCAATCAGGAGCAATTGTACGCGGCTTTAAATAGTCCGCGCGTCAATGAAAGTACCATGACAAATGTATCCCAGCCTCCCCAGCCGCCGGTCAACTCGAATACCGGGCCCGCTGCACCGACCGGATTGCCCGGCGAAATCACTCCCCCGGCGGATTCGGACGACGGTAATGCGACTGATCAGAATCAAACTCAACAGGAGGACCAGCAGGGTCAAATGGGAAGTGGCGGCCAATTTGCCAATCAGCTCCAGAACCAGGGAACTCTTCAGCCTCAGCAATAGCAGCGATTGTCCGGGTCACGGTCCGCCGGGTTTGGTTTTCCCGGTCAAATCAAGGGATAAGGTAAGCGGTTCTCCCTGGCGCAAAATCCCGATCTGGACGTTTTGTGGATCATCATGCACCCGGTTAAGCCATGTCTGAAGTTGGGCAATGGATATTCCATCGACTTGCACAATGATATCGCCGGGCCGAATTCCAACGAGTTGGGCCGGCGATCGCGGCAAAACGCCCTGTACCTGAACCGCGGCCTGTGTACCGAGCTGGGGAAATTGCCGGCGAAGCGGCGAGTCCGGCGTAATGGAAACATATCGGATTCCGAAGCGGCGCTGTTCAACTTTTCCGGTATTGACGAAATTAAACAAATCTGACCAGCTTGCCGCTCCAATCACAAGATGGCTGCTCGTTGAGACGGCGACAAGTTGTCCCTGCATATTCAAAATAAATTGCGGTGTACGAATCAGGTCGGCGGCGAATGACATTTCCGCCGGACGCGGTCGGGGGCGCGCCGTGGATGTGTTAATAAAGCGCAGATTTCCCACTGCGGGGTCCACGGCGATCATCATCGGCCCGTTACGGACCGTTGACGTCGGCTCAATACCGGGCAGGTTTACATTCGAAGGTAATTGCAAAACCGCCAGATCCTGTGTGTCGTTTATGCCCAGCACGGTTGCGGAAACCTGTTTCCCATCCGGAGTTTGCACGTTGACCGGTGAACCGTCATTTGGAATGCCGATGGATGTCAGCACCAGAACACGCCCCTGATTGGAAACAACCAGGCCGGTGGTCTGGCTCGGTAAGCCGTTTTGCGAAGCCTGGATGAGTCGATTTACATCGCGAAGCACCGGCCAAAGATTAGGTTGATTGGCTGCATGATTTTGCAATAAATAAATCCGAATGAGCTGGAGCTGGCGCCGCGGATTGTTTTGAATATCGGAAAGCTGCTGTTGCTGGCTGGTATTTGGCGGCGGCGGCGGCGGTGGTGGCGGAGGTGGTGAGCCCGACGTGGGTTGGAAAACTTCCGGCATAATGATAATAGATCCGCTGTTGGACGAAGCCGTCGTAGGCGGTAATCGATGCTCGAGTACCCACTGTTTTTCCCATGCTACAAAACCAGACTGCAGGTTCTGGGGCAACAGGTGCACCGGATTGGCGTCCAGATCAACGCGCACCACGGATCGTGCAATGAATTGTTGATAATCATTCACGCCATGTTCGATGGCTGCAACCGTATTTTGATCAGGAAGTGAAACTTCAGATTGTTGAGCGTACGTTGAAAGTGGTAGAAACGAAATTGTCCAGAGCGCAATAAAAACACTCGATGCGCGCCGCCAAAAGTCTGCCTGCCGGCGGTGAGGCACCGAGCCATAATTAGCGCATTTAATATTCGTTTGTTTCATCCGTATCTTGTGGTCATTAAACCTCTAAATGTTGTTAACACATTAAAACTCTCCGGCTGTGGAAAGTTGACTCTGATTGTCGCCATTGGTCTGGTCGGTAACCATTTGGGTAGTCTGATAAGTATTCGCGTATTGTTTGGCTTCATCCAAAGTGGAAAATTGCCTGACGGTTTGTCCGGCATCAGTATTGATAATCACCTGATAACCGTTAACGGGATTTTTTTGCGAATTGTATCCCAACCAATAACTACCTGCGGCAAGGAACAGACAGGCGGCTACCGCCGTGATGCGGCGTGTCCAGCGCAGCACGAGATAACGCCGATCCAGCTTAGCCAGCGGCGCGAATTCATCTTTGTAACAACGCTCCATAGTGGTACGGGTTAGGACGGATGCCTCAATATCGGTGGGGCGATAAAGTTCCACCGCGGCCTGGCGCAATTGACGTTGCCTTCGAGCTGCGGCCAAAGCATTCGCCAGAACCGCATCCTGCGTCAGTCGCTGCTCCAGCGCCTCACGCTGTACTTTGGACAATTGGCCGTCCAGGAATTCTTCAATCAGCATGTAATCGGATTCAATCATAAAGCACCCCAAAATATTTTACCGAAAAGGTTTAAATTCCCACGTTACCTTTCCCTTAAATGCTCGCGAAGCGACCCGGCCAAACGGACCCGTGCCCGGTGCAACCAGGTTTTGACTTGAGATTCTGTAACATCAAGCATTTCCGCAATTTCACGATACCCCATTTCCTGTTGCTCTCTCAAAATCAATGCTTCGCGCCATGCAGGAGGCAAAGCCTCGATATGTCGGCGAACGGTTTGCATGGTTTCCGCGGTTATAGGAACTGCCGCTGGATCATTCTCGGCTCCTAAACCGTCCGAGAGCACGGGATCTGCTTCCAAAGATGCGCCGACTTTTCGTCGGCGACAACTGATGACGCTTCTCGCGACGGCTTTCGCCATCAGTGACCAGCCGCCATTCGACCAGTCATATGTATCTCGATGCCGGAACAGCTTGAGCAGAGTATCCTGAACAATGTCTTCAGCTTGTTTGGCGTCGCGCATCGGCGCACCAAGCATGGACCTGGCCAAGGCAATCAGCCTGCTCATATTGGCGTTTACAGCGGCCTCAAAGGCTTTGTTTGCCGTTGGTGGTGCAGCCATTTCGCGTTCCGGCTACCTAATAAATAACACGCATATTGCGTTCCGATGTTGCATTTCCAGCCCTACCGACTGCCCATCGGGATCAGTGGTTTTCCCGGCATTTTTAAATTCCCGGCTGATTATAGCCTCTTGTTGTTGTAAATATCGGTTTCTTAAAATATTGGTTAAACTTCTATGAAAAATGGATTAAAAGACCAAGTCCACCATGGTCAAACTCGATATATCGCATATGCGTATAGTTGCTGGTCTGTGCTTTTGTGCGGTGTTTGCGGGTCTTTGGACCTATATTTTGATCGTTTATCTGCTTAAAGCCGAAGATAGACACCATGATAGTGCACAATTTTGTTCGTTCAGTAATCTTGCGTTATACTAAAATAGCAGGAGGGATAGGCCCTATTCTGAAAGCTAACAGAATCTTGCTGACCTTTTGTAGAATGCCCAATTCGGGCTATTGGGGTGCGTGACACACCACCCAAACAAGAAGAAGTAATGACCGGGATGTGATTTTTACATGTTACTTATTGCGCAAATGGCCAACATTTCCCCCCTCACGGTTATCCAGCCCTACATGCCGGTGTTTTATGTTGCCTTTGTAGTTACGTTTTTGCTCACCCCGATGATGCGTTACTTTGCGCACAAATATGGCGTAGTCGATGAACCTGACGGGGGACGAAAGATACATAGCCAGCCCATCGCCTACCTCGGCGGCGTGGCAACATTCCTTGGTTGGGTGGCGGGTGTTGTCGCTTCTGTAATAGTGGTTCCTTCCGGCGCTGAGCAGTCATTGACGGCCACGGTCTTGGTTCCACCGGGAATTATTCTCGGCGCCGGAGCCGTGATGATCTGCGGACTTCTCGATGATTGTTTTAATCTTCCTCCAAAATTCAAACTTTTTGGACAATTTATCGGTGCGGCCTGTTTGTTCTTTATGAACGTGGATCAAAACGGTTTTCTGGGCGCCCGCCACGATATGGCCGATATGATTGTGGCCCCTTTCGAACATCATGGTTTGATCCCGTTCATTCAAGCCTCGCATTTTTATCCCATGTTCGCTTCCATATTTTGCGCTGCCTTGGTGGTCTTCATCATCATGAGCACATGCAATGCCCTGAACCTGCTGGATGGAATGGATGGTTTGTGCGGCGGCGTAACGGGGATCATGGCTCTGGGTTATCTGATTTTGTCGGTCTACCTCGCAACGGGCAATCTCGCCTATTCCGGCTCAACCAGTGTTTCGTCTCTGGATCCCGCGCGTATCACCATGAGTCTGGCTTTATTGGGCGCTGTACTTGGATTTTTACCTTTTAACTTTAATCCCGCCAATATTTTCCTGGGCGATACGGGAAGCATGTTTCTTGGATTTGTCTGTGGCGCCATGATGGTCATGTTCGGCAACGACGGCATCTTCCGCTGGTTTCTTGCATCGATCGTCATTTTCGGCCTGCCCATGCTCGACACCTTCCTGGCAATTGTCCGGCGCAAAATCAGCGGGCGGCCGGTGTTTTCTCCGGATTCCGGCCACTTCCATCACTTTTTGCTCAAACGCGGCATGAGTGTAAAAAAGTCGGCCCTTGTCAGTTATGCCTTGGCTGTCATGTTCGTGAGTTTTGCCTTGGTTATCGTGATCATTCCTACCACCCTGGCCCTGGGCATCTATTTGGTGCTGTTTGGCTGGCTCATCGTCGCCGCGTTCAAGATGGGCATGGTGCAGTTCGGGCTTCCTTTGAAACTCTCAACAGCAGAACCATCCGGGTCTCAGGCTTCCGTCTCCGCCGCCGTGCTCGCACCCGAGGAAAAGCGCTCCGCCCCTGTGATCACGAAGATAGAACCAGGTACGTATATCAAAGGTTCCGAACCCGGTCTGATGGGCAAGTAATCTTTCCAGGCAGGCTCTCATCTGGCACGTTTCACCGCGCGCTGCATTTGCCGTTGTGCGTCGCGCTCTTTAATCGCCTGGCGTTTGTCATATTTTGCCTTACCGCGAGCTAATCCCAGCGAAAGTTTGGCGTATCCGCGTTTAAAATATATTTCCAGCGGTATAAGAGTCGACCCCGTTTGTTTTGACAAGTGTTGTTGCAATCGGCGGATTTCGCGCTTATGCAATAACAGCACACGCGAACGAGTCGGGTCGTGATTAAACTGATTGGCCTGTTCATACGGATCGATATGGCAACCCATT
>DATJSN010000092.1:0-133450 GCA_035504095.1 Phycisphaerae bacterium
GATTCATGCAATATTGTGGACATGAGATAGACTCCAATCTTTCATTTCTATTGTATCGGACAAACGAAGCAAAAGCAATAGCCGAAATAATCGAAATGGCGGCGCTGGGCATGCAGCCAGGTTGAAAACGCTTTTAGGATCTTTTAACCACGAAAAACGATCCGCAGATTAACGCAGATTTTTTACCACGAAAAATTTTGAAAACACGAAAGGCGTTGCAAGCCGGCTAATGGCTATCGGGATTCAAGGTGAAATACTGGATGCTGACCCATAATGTTCCCCATAGTAAAATAGAATCAATTATGACTTTTTATGCCGACCTTACGCCGTACACATATCTGCCTAATCGTCCGGCTGCCTTGAATGTCGGTTGGCTAGACAAGGGTCACCCTTACATTAAAGGCCAAATGCCAACTGAATTACTCCAAAAACTTCGAACGCTGGCAGTAACTAATCGCATAAATCAGACTCGAGGATTTCATGACTGCAATCTTTGCGAAAATCTATCTATCAACACAGTGATTAACACAGAGTTTGATGGACGATCATACAGATTGGGTTCCGCAGAAATCTGGGTGACATCGCCGACTGGCGTATCATATGCCGCCCCTAATTTAATTATTCATTACATTGAAGTTCACAGCTATCTCCCACCAAGTGTGTTTTTGGAAACGTTGGCAAAGCTAAAGGATTAAAGATTGCGGCTTTTAATTGCCGGGATTCAAGGCGAAATACTGGATGCCGTGCTTTACATGACTGACTAATGTCTTCAGTAAGAAAGTTGAGAACCTACAGCACAATGTGGCACTGCATTATTATGTATTATAATTATTGTCGGATTCATCAAACGCTTCGCGTCACCCCGGCGATGGAGGACGGTTTGACTGACCACGTTTGGGAAATTGAAGATTTGTTGGCGCTGATTGACTAAACGAAAATTGGGCATGTATGGCAAATATTAATGAAAACATTGCCTTTTTGGTCGACAAATGGTGTGAGCGTCGTTCTTTATTGCTTCTGCGATATATCTTGCCCTTTTGGCCAATATGGCGCGAACCCGAGTTTCTGAACGATCAGTGGCGGAGAGTATGGGCTGGATTTCGACATATACGTACCTACCATCGAGATGAGCTTTTACGGTATGGCGAGTACGAAAAAGTAAACGAAATTCTCACATATCTTTGCCAAGTAGTACCTACCCCACAATTGCCAGAAGATATTGATAAAATAGCAGATCGGATCATAAAGACTATTTGGCCACAAAGTGACGAAAAACCATCAACCGAAAAATTTTAAATTTCAAACTGACGCACTACCCACTTTCGCGATGCCTTGAAAAAGTTCGCGAATTCCTTATAGTTGATGATCTTTAATTAACCCTTTGGGATTAGCCTCAGGAGACGGAATATGCCTCATGTTTGTAATTATACCGGTCGCAAGACACGCATCGGCCGGCAGTGCACATATCGCGGTAAGGCCAAATACCTCGGCGGCGTCGGCATCAAGATCACCGGCCGCAGCGCCCGAAAATTCAAGCCCAACCTCCAGAAGGTGCGGGTGCTGATCGACGGCAAACCCGTCCGTGTTTGGGCTTCGACCAAGGCGATTAAAACCGGCCTGGTGATCAAGCGGGTTGCCCGAAGGTATACATACCGTAAACCGGCGGCGGCCACAGCATAACGTGGTCCGCAGATTAAGCAGATTGACGCATATTTTTCTAAAGAAACTTCATGGCTGAGACTCTTTCCGAACAACAGGTCGAGCACGTCGCCAAACTCTCGCGGCTTAAGCTAAAGCCCGAGGACGTGCAGCGCTATTCAAAACAAATTTCATCCATTCTGGATTACGTAGCACAACTGCAGGAAGTGAACGTGGAAGGGCTTGTGCCCATGTCCCATCCATTGTCGCTGCACAGCGTGATGCGCGAAGACGTGGTTAAACCGTCACTGAGCGTTGCGCAGGTTCTGGCCAATGCCCCGGGTAAACAGGGGCCATTTTTCACGGTTCCCAAGGTGCTGGATGTGGGCAGCAGCGGCTAAACGACGCGGCTGAAGTAAAAATTCAAAAGGCAAAAACCGATCCCGACAAATCTGGAGAAGCCCATCCCACTTTTTCGTGGTTCAATTTTCAGATTCCGGGCACTCGCCAAGTTCAGATATACGCTTTAATATGTTGTTTCGGCGGCAAATGACGCCGGAAGATGATTTGGTTCTCGGTAACATGGTGAATTATGCCGGTTATTCGCACTGTTCGCATTTTTTTCTGTTTCTCGTTTGCCGCCCTTCTATTGGCGGCGGGATGCCAGAGTCAGCCGCCTGCGCCGCCCATTCAGGGGGACATCAGCACGACGTCGCCCCAGGAGCAAATAACGCCGGTTCGAGAGACCGTAGGCGTGACTACTACCCCCCCATCGGGAACTCAGATGGTCGCCGGCACATATACATTTACTATTCCGCAGACGGTTACCCTCTTTAAGAGAATCAACGGAACGATGCAGCAGTATCTGCTTTATAAGGGCCAGCCGACGGCGGATCAGACGCCTTTCATGACTGTTACGGTGGCCCCGAACGTACAGCAGACCACCGCGACCGATCCGAATTTTCAAATTCAGGGGCAGCGGACCTATACCCTCAACGGCCTGGCGGCACAGGAATGGACGGGGTATACGGCGGATAAGGCGCCGTTTACGGAAATCATTCTGAGCAATTCTTCCGGCGGATTTAAACTGGACGCATTGGCCGTGGCCACGGATGAATCGACGCGCGAGCTGGCGTTGAGCATTTTACAGAGCATTCAGTGGCAGCCGGTGGAAAATCAGTGAGTCTTAGCCACAGAGTCCACAGAGATCACAGAGTTTTTTTATCAAAAAAACACAAAGATGTTTTTTAATTTTAAGATAGATTCTTATGTCCAGTGAATTAACAACTTTAACTGCTCGGGAACTACGCGACAAAATCGCCACGCGCGAAGTGACTTCGACAGAGGCCACCGCGGCGGTATTTGATGCGATTACAAAGTTCAATCCTGTCCTGCACGCTTTTAATTCCACCTTCCATGAACAGGCGATGGAACAGGCGAAAAAAATCGATAACCAAATCGCCGCGGGCAAAAAATTGGGTCCGCTGGCCGGCGTACCGGTGGCCATTAAAGACAATATCTGCACGACATTCGGCACGACCACCTGCTCATCAAAAATGCTGGAAAATTTCCGCAGTCCGTACGACGCGACGGTGATTGAAAAACTCCGCGCCGCGGGTGCGGTGTTTGTGGGAAAAACCAATCTGGATGAATTCGCGATGGGCAGTTCGACGGAAAACTCGGCTTTCGGCCCGACGCATAATCCGTGGAATACCAAATGCGTACCCGGCGGTTCGTCCGGTGGTTCTGCGGCGGCCATGGCGGCGGGGCTCTGTTTTGCCGCGCTGGGTTCGGACACCGGCGGATCGATTCGCCAGCCGGCGTCGCTGTGCGGGATCGTGGGGCTTAAACCAACTTATGGTCTGGTTTCGCGCTATGGGCTTGTGGCGTTTGCCAGCTCGCTGGATCAGATCGGCCCGATGACGCGCACGGTGGGCGACGCGGCGCTAGTGCTGCAAACCATCGCCGGTCATGATCCGCTGGATTCAACAAGCTGGCCGGAGCCCGTGGAAGATTACCTGAGCGAACTGGATAAACCCATGGAAACAGTTCGCATAGGCCTGCCCGCGGAATTCGGCGGCGAGGGAACCAGCGCGGAAGTGGCCGCGGCCATTAAGAACGCCGTTGATTTCTATGCCGCGCAAGGGGCAAAAATTGTGCCGGTGAATTTGCCGCATACGCGCTACGGCATCGCGGCGTATTACGTGATCGCTCCGGCGGAAGCTTCGAGCAATTTGGCGCGCTACGACGGCGTACATTACGGGCATCGCACGGCGAATCCGGAAGACCTTTACGATTTATACGCCGCCAGCCGTGCGGAGGGTTTCGGCCCGGAAGTGCAGCGGCGCATTATGCTGGGGACTTATGCGCTTTCTTCGGGTTATTACGACGCGTATTACCTGCGGGCACTAAAAATCCGGCAACTCATCAAACGCGACTTCGATGAAGCCTTTAAGCTTTGCGATTTTATCGTCTGCCCCACTTCACCGACGACGGCGTTTGAAATTGGATCCAAGAGCGGCGACCCGTTGCAGATGTATTTGTGCGACGTATTTACGGTAACCTGCAACATCGCCGGCATACCAGGATTGAACTTACCCTGTGGATTTTCGGCGGACGGATTGCCGATCGGCCTGCAGTTACTGGGGCCGACATTCAGCGAAAAACGGATGTTGCGGCTGGCGCACCAGTATGAGAAAAATCATGACTGGATCAAGCGAAGGCCGAAACTGGCGTGAATTTCATCGATGAATCCGCAGATGACGCCGATTTTCGCAGAAGAAGGCGAGACTATGAATAAACAAACCAATGAACACCTGATTAATCCACGTTTAGCAGCACTATCGGCGGGTGAAAAGCCTTGTATGGACCAGTCTTTGGATCACGATCCCCAAACGTATGCCATCATCGGCGCGGCAATGGAAGTCCATAAAATGCTCGGGCGCGGTTTTCTCGAACCCGTTTATCAGGAAGCCTTCGCCTGTGAAATGACGGCCAGGAGCATTCCCTTTGAGCGTGAAGTCGACATACAACTGATTTATAAAGGACAAAAACTTAAGACTTCATACCGTGTGGATTTTTTATGTTATGGTGAAATTATCGCCGAATTAAAAGCCCTGGATGAGATCACAGGGCGAGAGCGATCGCAGGTGATAAATTATTTGAAGGCAACTGGTCTATCCCGTGCCCTGTTGATTAACTTTGGATCGGCCAGTCTTCGTCATGAAAGATTCGTCAATCAATATTCGGGTTCCTCATAATCCGCGGTCATCGGCGTCATCTGCGGATGAATACTTGACACGATGAATCAGAAGAGAACAGATTACGGAAATTTATGACAACCACACAAACAACGCCGGAATATAAGGTTTTGATCGGGATGGAAATCCACGTGCAGTTGGCCACTAAGTCCAAGATGTTCACGGGCGCGGCCAACGGCTTTGGCGGCGAACCAAACAGCCAGGTGGACCCGGTTGTATTGGGATTGCCGGGCGTTTTGCCCGTGATCAACAAACGCGCGGTGGAAATGGCAATGATGGTGGGCATGGCACTCAATTGCCGGATCGCGCAGCAAACCAAGTGGGATCGGAAAAGTTATTACTATCCGGATTTGCCGAAGAATTATCAGATCAGCCAGTATGACCAGCCGCTATGCGTTTCGGGGCAGGTGGAACTGCCGCTGCCGGATGGATCGTCCAAAGGCGTGCGCATACGCCGGGCGCATCTGGAAGAGGACGCGGGCAAGCTTCTGCATGAAGGCTCGGCGAACGATTCGCTGGTCGATTTAAACCGCGCGGGCACGCCATTGCTGGAGATAGTGACGGAGCCGGATTTGAATTCGCCGGAAGAAGCGCGGCTGTTTGGCGAGGAACTGCGGCGGATATGCCGGTATCTGGGCGTATCGCAGGGGATTATGCAACAAGGGCACATGCGTTTTGAGCCGAATATTAACCTGCACATTTTCCAGGCGGGAAAAACGATCAAGACGCCTATTACAGAAGTAAAGAATCTCAACAGTTTTCGTTCGGTTGAACGGGCATGCGCTTATGAAATTCAGCGGCAGTTGGCTGCATGGCTGGGTGATCCGAGCAGCACGCCGGCGCAGGGCAAATCGACTCGCGGCTGGGATGACGACAAAGGCGTCACCCTGCTGCAGCGAGAAAAAGAAGAAGCACATGATTACCGCTATTTTCCCGATCCGGATTTAGTCCCGTTGTTCGCCGGCGAGTCATGGGTCAATACGGTTCGCAAGGAACTTGTGGAGTTGCCGATTCAGCGGCGCCAGCGGTATCAAATGCAGCTTGGCCTGTCGGCCAAGGAAGCGTTTTCATTAACGGAAGAAAAACCGGTTTCCGATTTATTCCAGGAAATTCTGCTGCTTGGCGCACCGGCCAAGCGGGCGGCGAATATTCTATTAGGCCCGGCGGCTAAGCTGGCCAATGAACGCAGCAGTGAGCGTAGCGGCGCGGAAGCTAAACCCATACTAATTAGCGACTTACCGGTAACCGCCATGCAATACGCCGATCTGGTGAAACTCGCGGAAGAGGGAACAATCAGCGCCACGGCGGCTGCGACCATATTTGAAGCGCTGGCCGCGAACCCGGGAAGTGATCCGGCAGAGTTGGCAAAAGAAAAAGGGCTGATCCAGGTGCGCGACGCCGGACAGACAGAAGCGTGGGTAAAACAAGCTCTGGAGCAGAATCCGCAGGCGGTGAACGATTACAAAAACAATCCCAAGAAAAAACAGGCGTCGCTGGGCTTCTTGCGCGGCGCGGTGATGAAAGCCAGCGGAGGCAAAGCCGATCCGAAAATGGTGGGGCAAATTCTGGAAGAAAAACTGAATCAATAATTAAGCCATAGAGACCACAGAGGTATTGTAAAGTGCGGTGAATATGACTATAATGACTACATTGGTTATATTTAATGAAGCAGACCACTATGGGCATTCAAATCAAAGGCAATAAAAAAGGCGGTGGCTCATGGAGCGTCGCCCAAGCCAAGGCAAGGTTTAGTATGGTGGTACAACGCGCCGAGTCAGATGGTCCGCAAATCATCACCCGGCACGGCCAAAATAAAGCGGTGGTTGTTTCGGCGGAAGAATGGAAGCGTAAAACACACCGCAGCGGCAATCTGGCTGAATTTCTGGCCGCGGGCCTTAGAGGATCGGGCTTAAAGATTCACCGATCTAAACGCCCGATGCGCGGGATCGATCTGTGAATTATCTTCTGGACACCAATGTCATCTCGGAACTGGTCAAACCGTATCCGCAAAGTACGGTTGTCGCATGGCTTGCTGATGTCGATGAAGATCGGGTTTTTATCAGTGTGGTCACCCTGGCGGAACTCCGGCATGGAGTTGAACTTTTGCCGGTTTCCAAACGCCAAGATCGGCTTAACGCATGGCTGGGCCATGAACTGCCGGCACGTTTTGAGAAGCGGATACTCAATGTTGATGCGGCGATCGCGGACGCCTGGGGCGTTCTTACCGCGCGCCGTCAGACTGGCGGCAAGCCCGCGAGCGCAATGGATATGCTTATCGCGGCAACGGCACAAGTGCATCAATTGACGCTCGTGACGCGGAATACGTCGGATTTTAAAGGCGTCGTAGAGCGGATATTGAATCCGTACTGAGTTTTGAAAATTATCACCACGGATTACTCGGATGGCACGGATAATTTTTTAACCACCGAGGGCACAGAAATCACCGGGTAGCGAGGAGAATCCGCAGATAACGCAGATTAGCGCGGATTTATATGTTTTTACTTTTAACTTAATCTTCCTCTATTCTCTCAATAGTTCTCTCTGGCTTAATAATAATCTGTGTAAATCAGCGCAATCTGTGGATCGATTTATGGTTAAATCCGTGTTATCCGTGGTTGACCCGTGGTTTGATATAATTTATTTGATGCTTCGAATTCATCCAGCGGTTGTGCTTTCTCTGATCGTGGCCTTGCTGGGATATTCCAGCATCCGGGCGGATACGCCGGTGCTGCTTACCACGTACAATCCGCCGGGCTATTACACCATTCACACCGATGAGAACCTGGACATTACCCGCGAAATCTGGCTGCATATGAATTTTGTGGCCCAGTCTTATGAAGAGCGGCTGCACGATATATTTGGCGGTTCGGTGACGCAGAAACTGCCGTTTTATATTTTCACCAATCCGGCCGACTATTACGCCGCCGGCGCGCCTGCGGGCAGCGCGGGCGTATTCATGATCAACTATGTCTATGGAGACCAGCGGCTGATGGCCATCGGAGGCGATCAGATTACCCACGAAATGTGGCACATCCTGCAGCACGAGGGATTTCACCAGTTCACCTACGCCATGATCGGAGGCTACCTGCCGCCCTGGGCCAACGAAGGACTGGCCGAATATTTCGGCGACGGACTGTTTACCGGAGACAACTTCATGACCGGATGGATCGATCCGGACCGGCTGGCGCGGCTCAAATACGAAATTCAGAACAACATGTTCAAGTCCATACACGACATGCGCGAACTCAGCTACGACCAGTGGAACGACGTGTTGATGGGCGTGAATTACGACCAGGCGTGGTCGATGATTTATTTTCTGGCGTGGGCCAACCATCAGCGCTACGCCCAGCCATTCACGCAATATCTGATACTGTTTCACAATGGGATGCCATCGGACGAGGCCTGGGACCATATTTTTGGCGCCAACTCGGATGCGGATTTCCAGCGCCTGTGGCGGCAATACTGGCTGAATATGCCCGATGATCCGACGGCACAGCTATTTGCCAAGGCGCAGACGGCCACGCTGACCAGTTTTTTGGCGCGGGCTTATATGAACGGACAGCGCTTCAGCGGTATGCAGGAATTTATTCAGGATGCGACCAACGGGTCTTTGAAATTGTTTCAATTACCAAGCATGCTCTGGCTGCCGAATCATATGTTGCAAACGGCGCTGGAAAACGCCGCCGATGTCGGCGAATGGGGCATGGAATTTGATCCGCAAAAACAACCGTGCATTATCTGCCAGATGCCGGATGGAACCAGGCTGGTCGGCCGGTTTGAACTTGGCGATAATCGGATTAACGCGGTGATAGTTACGGTGGTTCCATCCGATCAGGCCCAGAAGCCGTCGGACCCGCTGGAAACCGTGGGCAACAGCGGCGGGTGAGGACGGTTCCATCGCCTCAGCGGTAGCGAAACCTACGAGAAACCCGCAGAAAACCATAGTTTCGCTGCCGCCGCCGCCCGCATCACTGGTCAGCGAACAATAATTGATTATCATTCATATCGAATTTTTGACCTTAACCCCGGCGGCCCGATGGCGAAGAAAACCACCACTAAAGCTTCACAATCCAAATCATCCCCGGCTCTGTACTTTGATTCGCCAACCAAACGCCCGTCGTAAAGTTCTCATCATTCCGCGTTTCCTTGATGAAATGGCTGAAGATAACCGTCTGCGTAATGAAGAATCCGATAGGGGATATACCATCATCCAGAAATGGGCCGATCTGGAGCAAAAAGGGCGGCTTGCTCAAAAAGAAACCGCTATGGACGCTAATTTTCTGCGCGAAATTTCGGTAGTTTTGTGGCATCCCAACTATTTCTGGCAGCCCTTTTAATTGGAGGATAATATGGGCTGTATGGCAGAAAATGAACAACTAAGGGAGCAAGTAGGATTACCATATTCGTATTCGTATTATGCAGTTCTTTTGCTAGATATTCTCGGTCAGGGCGCAGAAATGGAAAAGCTCGAAAATCTCAAATTATTGCATGAAAATCCAAATCGATATAACAGACTTTTTTTTTATAATGTCTCAGGCTATTTTGGGGTTTAGATTAGCCTTACAAAGTCGTATACAAGAACAATTGGAAAGTGCAAAAACCGAGCTTAAAAATGCAGATATACCACGCATAAGAATTCAAATGTTTTCTGACACTGTAATTGCATTTTGTAAGCTTGAAATTGAAAATCCTGCCGGATTGTTTGCACTTTCAGCACTTCTCCACGCGGCAGGAGAGACTATGTTACGAGGGTTGGCGAGTGAAATATCAATACGCGGTGGATTTGATATTCATATAGCAACAGAATTTGACAATTGGGTTAAATCTTCCGGAACTGAAGAGACGTATTTTGTTACACCTGGCGATATTTGGGGTCCAGCAATGAAGAGAGCATATCATTTATCCGAAAAAACAAATAGTTATCCCCGCATAATGATATGTAGGGAGTCAATGGGATTTATAGAGCGAATGCTTAAATGTTTAGAAAAAAATCAAAAGATAAGTTCATCACAAAGAGATTTAATTATTAAAGTAGCAAGGTTCATAGGAAATAATTTAATAATTGAAGACCGCATTGATGGACAATTGATTTTAGATTATCTAAATAAAGATATTGCACCGTATGACTCTCAAATTATACGAAATTTAATTAAACCAGCAGTCGAATTTGTTCGTAAATCCTATGTGCGATACACACAGGAGGGAAATCTAATACTTGGGCCTAGATATTGGCAATTATTGAGCTACATGGAAAGTAGGCGACATCCTAATGGATTGGTTGCTCCAACGGATTGAGTTAGCATTCCAGGCAATAAAATATGATTGATTCAGCAGATCCAAAAAATGTAGCGGTGTGTGGTCGATATCCCTTTTTAAAATAGGTTACCGTATGAGGTTTAAATGATTCTAACCATGTCTTATTGCCTAAAACAAACAAATTGCGCGCTACAATAAAGGCTTCGCCGGAGTTTGGAATATCAAGGCGCATTGCCGCCGATTGGCTATTCTAAAAAAGGTGTCAAAACCAGCACGGCAAAACCTTTGATTTTGTCGGGTTCGTGAGGTAGTGTTTTGTTGTTCTATATACGTTCGATTGTGGAATATAGGCCAATGCCATTATTGGGACAAGGTTTTTATGTTTGGTTTTCTAATATCAAAGAAGAAAAGGCTTTTTAACTGCTGCAAATCTGGTGATTTTAATGGTGTTAAATCGATTATATCGAAGGGTATCAATATAGACATCAGAGGCAAGCAAGGTGAAACCCCGTTACACATGGCGTCTGTATACGGACATATCCAGATCATAAATTTTTTAATTGAGAATGGTGCGGATATTAACGCAAAAGGGCCATGTGAAAGATCGGCATTACAAATGGCAGCAGCGCAGGGCCATAATGATCTCGTTAAATTGTTAATATCAAAAGGAGCCGACGTAAATAGTAAAGACCATACATCAGAAACACCGTTGTTATGGGCTATTTTATATTCCAGATATGAGGTCGTAAGTACTCTTTTATCATGTGGTGCAGATATACATGCAAAAACAAAAGATGGGAATACAGTATTAATGTGTGCAGTAATGGCAGAACAAAAATCTCTTGTGAGTGAACTTATTCGACGAGGTGCAGACATTAATGCTAAGACTTCATTTAGCGGAGGATCAGCAATAAATCTCGCTGTTGGCACAGGTAATATTGACATTGTTCGATATTTACTTTCAAAGGGTGCAAATATAAACGCACGGGACAATATATTAGGTACTTCTTTACACATTGCAGTATGTAGAAATAATTTGCCAATGGTCAAATTATTGTTAGATTGTGGTGCAGATGTAAATGCTAGTGGTGAGAAATTCGGAACCGTTTTATCTCTTGCCCATAGACATAAGAACTTAGCAATGGCAAACATCTTAATACAGCACGGAGCCAAAACATAAATGCAACCCTCCGGAGCACAATGAATCTCGTCTTTCCGCATGGAGAGAACCATGAAAAACAAATTCATCTTACCCGCTATCTGTTTGTTGGTAGGACTTATCATAGGCGCTGTCATTGGGCGATTAACAGCAGGCCATTACGAGATTTATAGCCGGGAATATGGCCCGACGCTAAGAATAAATACAGCAACTGGGGAAACATGGGTCGCGGAAAATGGCGGTTGGCATGAGATAAGTGATAATAAGCAGTAAACCTGGAGCATAGGCTTGAAAAAGTTTTTGACCACAATGATAAATATCCTTGGGGGCATAATTGTTTTAGGGTTTCCGTTCATTTTACTTTCAATCATATTTGTATTGACTGTATGGCTTGCGGGTATGGGTATCGCCAGATGGGTTTTGTTAGCTGGTTTGATTTATTATACTTGGAGTAGCTGGTATTTAGAGGCGGCATATCTTGGACTTTTTAATAGCCCTTTTGGACCAAATTATGTATTGGCTCGAGACTTCAAGGGATGCATACTGTTTCCTATTCTTTGCGTGGTAGTTTTCAGGTCGTCAGAAAATTTATTCCTTTATCGTGCAGTATTCTGGTATTTGGTAGGTACGGGAGTCTGGCAATTTAGTCCCTATCAATTTGATTTCTTTTTTGGTCTTCCGGGCACCGGTTTTCGTTTTCGTAAGTTGATTCGAAATGTGTGTTATAAAATTTTAGATATTATAGTTTTCTTCGGCGCTGCATTACTTTTGACCATTTGGCATACAACTGGATTTTCTTCATTTTTTTGGTGTATTCTGACATCGTGTGTCGGGTTGTATGTCACGTTTTTCTTAATCGGCATAGCGTTTCAACGATGGGATAAGAACAAGTTGGCCGAAGAGTTGGTTAAAGCCGATCAAAGATGTGACGGGAAAGATACTTCGGAAGCTATGTTGGACGATAAGTTGGTTCTAGCTGTCCAGAAATATGACGATAAGCAAGCCACGAAAGCCGATATGAATGTGCAAACTCGGGCTTTGGCCGCTTCAGGCGGCGACGTGAAACGTGCGGCGGCTTACTTGAGTCAACAGGGATATACGCATGATGCAAAAGGAACTCCACTTGTACAATATCTCCAATCACAGATAGACACGCCACAGATTAGAACCGAGCCTAAAAAACAATAAAAAGATGATAAAATACCTATGGAAAGCCGCCGGCCAGTGGCTGAATTGGCTGGGACGAGCATGAGCGAACACCTATCCGCTTGTACTCTTCCTGGCCGACCCAGAATTGATAGGTGATTTGTGAAATCAGAGCAAACAGCCCGCAAGTCTCAGTGCTTCAAAGAATCGGAATCCGTTCCTACCATTTCTGACAAAATTGGTAGATGTCGGCAATTATTGGAGCATTACAAAAAATCCAAGTCCGCACTGTTGTCGGCACAACAAAGACTGCCCAAAACTCCAAGTCAATTGCGCGAAATATCTTCAAAACAGAAAGTATGGGGCCTGCCAGTGACGGGGGAACCATGCCCCGAAGATACACTTGGAGCAGAGCAGTGTGAATTGATCACTCTCAAAGGTTTTATGGCGGACTTCAAAGAGACAGATAGAATTCATGCTGGAACATGGGAAAACCTCTGCCTTGCTTGCGATGAGATCGCTAATCATTTTCACAACCGGAGCGCTGCCGAAGTACTGCGAAACATCAGACAATGCCCAGAAGACGAAACATTCCGAAACCTGCCGCAGCAAATGCTTATTTTCCCCCGCGACACACAAAATATCGAATCACAGATCATAGGCGCGCTGGGTGAGTTCGAGTTTGCCACGAAAACCGTCCCACTGACGCGAACTGAGCTTGTCGAAGAACTTTGGCGAATAGCGAACAATTTAGAGGTCACCGGCGGATATCAAGTGAAACGATTCGGCGAACATGGCGAAGAAATTGAAACCGAAAAACGCATCGCGGTGCAGGAAGTTGGCCGCTTGTTGCAGCTCGCCGCCGCCGGTGGTTTGCTTGATGCCCAGGCCATGAAAATCGTCGCAAGGTATCCCGGCGATAGTGTGAGTTGGCACGCATATCTTGGAAACCTACAACGGCATTTTTGCGGAGCCGCCAACATCCCACTTGCAAATCTTGTGAAGACCGTGGAAGCAATCCGAGCCATTGGCAAAGAGATTCTGGCCAAGGCGAAGTCTGTTAATGGATCGGCAGACGTCGAGCAAGCCGCTGGGTTGGTAGCCAATAAAGTCGAAGTGCCGTTGACCGACAAAGAGCATTGTCTTGTACAAATCCTTGCCACCTGTAAGCCGCGTGAAGGTCGCACGGGTAAACAAATCAAGGCTAAAGCTATTGAACTTGGAGAGACAATCGAACAATCAGAGCTGACCAAGCGGCTGATTCCAACTCTGAGGGCCAAGGGGATCCATGTTGAGAACGTACGTGGGGCAGGATATTATCTGGCCGATACAAATCAACGCGAACAATTCAGTGCTAAATTCGACATAAAATAGGCCACCGCAATAGCGCCGCATTGGCGCTGCATACATGGCTGCACGTACCTGTCACAATTACGGGGATGGATTGGCTAACGTTTTTATCAATCATTATTCCCGCACTGACACGACTCGTGTTAGGTATTGTCGTCCTACGCGTGCTGAAAAAATCAATAGGCGCATCAATTGGTCGTCTCAAGGAATGTTCAGGGTATGGGATAACTTTGAAATTTACATGTAAGAAAAGAGATAATTAGGCTCAGCCGCATAATTTCCGCACACTCCATTATTTTTTTTCTCGCCCTGCTCATGATATAATTTCTTCTATGATTGCCCTTTCGCCTAAAGACCTCGGTCTGCGGCCCGCTCAACTGCGGGTCATTGCCCGCAAAGCAAAGCACGCGGGTAAAACCGCGCCGGAGTATATACGCTCACTCATCGAACAAGGCTTGCTTGCCGATAAATCCTTTGACCAAATCCTTCGCCCCATTCGTCATGACTTTCGTAGAAGCGGGGTCACCGAGGACAAACTTGATCGAATAGTTCAACGTGTTCGCCACGCCGGGCATCCCAAAACCCATAAGGCGCCTCAATGAGTTTTCCTGCTTCCCGGCCGCGGGTGGTCTTTGATTGCAATACCATCATTCAGGCGGTCGCCTTCCAGAACGGTCCCGCCGCAATGTGCCTTCGCCTTGTCGAATTGGGCAGAATCCAGCTTTTCTTCAGTAAAGCAACGTTGGTGGAGTGGCGCCGGACCCTTGAGTCCCCGGCAATTCGTGATATTAGTTCAAACATGACGCCGGAGCGTATTGGAGCTTTTTTACAACGCCTGACTTATCGAGCAACACGTATTCGGAGCGTCCCTCGCAAGATGCGATATCCGCGCGATCCAAACGATGAACCCTATATCAATTTGTGCATCGCTGCTCGGGCCGATTATCTGGTCAGCCGGGATAATGACCTGCTTGAACTGATGTCCGAAAATTCGGCTGTTGGTAGAGAATTCCGACAGAGAACCAGCCCACTCCGCGTCGTCAGGCCGAACCATTTTCTTCAAATAGTCGGCCATCCGTAAAACTCAGCAAACGCCGCCAATTTCCGCTGAACATCCTTATTTGCTCTCCTGATCCACTGATCTACTGTTCTAAATTCTCGCCGCAGCTCCGCTGCGTGCGCCCCGCGCGTTCGCAATTTTGCGAACATCCTTATTTGCTCTCCTGTTCACCTGCTCAACTGTTCTACTCTCTCGGCGCGGAACGCGCCGTCGCTCCCGTCTCCCGACTCCCTACTCAGCTCCGCTGCGTGCGCCCCGCGCGTTCGCAATTTTGCGAACATCCTTATTTGCTCACCTGCTCGCCTGATCAACTGTTCTACTCTCTCGGCGTGGCTTTGCCACGCCGTGGGGGTTGGTTTGCCTATTCAGTATAAAGGCTCTTAAAGCCGGTTCTTTGACAAGTAAATATCAAGCGGTGCCGTAGCATTTGTGCTTCGATGTTCGCTCTGCGCCCATCAGCGCAATCTGTGGATCGTTCCGCTTAAAGCATGAAAAATCCAACCGTGACAGCGTGACAACATCGGTAAATATAGAGTCTTTCTCGCTTTTCTAAGTGTGACAAATGAAAATGATGTCACGACTGAAAAAATGCAAAATGTGCTGGAAATTAAGGGATTGTCACGCTGTCACGACTCGGCGGCCCAAAATAGGAGAAATAAACCCGACTACGTATTAGGACATTGAGGAACGAAATGCAGCCGTCGTTGGGGTGATATAATCTGTGTTAATCTGCGCCATCTGCGGATTGTTGTGGTGAAATATTCTCTCTGTGCCCTCTGAGTTCTCTGTGGCAAAATCGTTTTATCACGCTTTCGGTTAGAGCCTCTAACAAAATGAGGCGGGAGCCGCGTTTGGCCTCCAAGTGGACAGATGCAAGAAAGAGCGACGAGTGTATATTCGAAAGATAATATGGCGAGGAGCGATGACGCCGCAGATGGCCGCTTGGAGGCCAAACCCTTCGGGACGAGGCTGCGTGGCCCCGAATCTGGTGTCGCATCTCCTCAATGTACTTTTAAATAAGGGCTTCGTCCGTGCTTCTTGGCTCATGGCCACGCCGCCGACGTCGCGGCCTCGTCTCATATTGTTAGAGGCTCTTAGGAAAAAATCTAACCGCTACAGCGCTACAACCCCTGAAAATAGAGATGTTTCCTCCACTCTTAAAGGCGCAACAAGCCCAAATAGTGTTACGGGTCAAAAAGTGCGAAATACTCTATAAAACAAGACCTTGTAACGTTGTAGCGCTTGGGAGGCTCAAAAATAGGAGTAATAAACCCGACTACGTAGTTAAGACATTGAGGAACAAAATGCAGCCGTCATTGTGGGGAAAAATCTGTGTTAATCGGCGCAATCTCCGGATCATTCACTGTCCCCTGTCACCTATTCCCTATTCCCTCCGCTGTGTCGTGGTGTCGTTGTGTCGTTGTGGTTAAAAACTATGGCCTGTGGCCTGTTCCCTATCCCCTCCGTTGTAATCTGCGGATCGTTCCGCTGCGCTTTCTGGACTAAAGCTGGAAAAATCCAACCGCTACAGCGCTACAACCCCTGAAAATATAGATGTTTCCTCCACTCTTAAAGGCGCAACAAGCCCAAATAGTGTTACGGGTCAAAAAGTGCGAAATACTCTATAAAATAAGCCTTTGTAACGTTGTAACGCTTAGAAGGCCCAAAATAGGAGCAATAAAAGTTAACCTTTGAACCCCATTACAACGCGGCGCCGATACAATCCACCCCTAAATTACCGCATCTCCCGCCTGGCGCGTTCGCAATTTTGCGAACAAGATCATTATTGAGGCAAAGGAATAGACGGACGATCTGGAATGGTATATGGAAAAACACCATGCTCTTTGAGCAATGCCAACAGATTCTTGTTGCCATGTGCGCGTCCGAATGCCAACTCTTCCGCAGTGATGCCGAGACATAGAAGCAAGCCGTAATGCTGATCAAAAAACTCGAAATAGACTGGTTCGTCACGTGGGTATGCAAAAACTAAAGCCCGTATGGTTGAGTCGCCAAGGAATGTGCCTAAATCCATCGTCTGATGGGCTTCAAGCACAGCATCGCAGGTGTAACGTGTGAGCCTTGAAATAAGGTCTGCTGCTTTCGGCAACTCCTGACGCGCGCAAATCATTAACTCATATTGCCCCAGGCTGTTTGGGCGCTGCCCCATTTCTTCACCCGTCATCTCAGCGGTGACATAGGTGACGCCAGGAACAAAATCAGGAAACGGCAGTACATCAGCGAAACCGCCAAGATAAAATGGAATTGGTGCGTGATAAACCATATTGCTTGGCTTACATAGAATAGGAGTGAGTGCAGCAATGCGGGCATTCCAAATCCGATCCCAATCGCTGCTTTTTTTGTTTGGCTGGTCAGGCATAATTTGTGTACACAAACAGGTTGTCGATCCAAGCCTCATTCACATCGCTGGGATGGAATGTGGTTGTTGATGATGATGTTCGAGTTTTTGTAGCTGGTCAAGCAAGTAGAGCAGAAGAATAAATCGCTGATACTGACCTCTGCGTTAAAAAAAATCTGCGAAATCTGCGGATCGTTGCGTGTCTTTTCGTGTAATTCGTGGTTAAAAAACATCAAAAGCTTTTACACCGAGACCGGCAACTCGTGTGATGCCGGTTTGTGTAATGGCAAGTCAACGCGGACTTCATGAGTCTTTTTGTCGTTGACCAGCGGAACCGAATGGTTTTGAACGCGAGAACCGTCGAGCGTGATGCTGAGGTCCTCGGCGTCGGTTTTTTTAACAGTCAGATTGTAGATCGTCTGCTGATAACGGTAAGAAAGTTTGAAACCGTTCCAGGCGTCGGGAATGCGCGGATTGACGTGCAGTTGATTTCCTTCGCGTGTCACGCCGAGGAGTGTCTCGATCAAAAACCGGTACATCCAGCCCGCCGATCCGGTGTACCAGGTCCATCCACCCCGGCCGGGATGCGGTTCTGAAGCGTAAATGTCGGCGACGACGACGTAGGGCTCGACTTTATACACGGCAATGGCGTCTTTATTAACCCCATGGTTGATGGGGTTGATCATGCAAAATAATTCCCAGGCGCGATTGTGGTTGCCCATCAGCGCAAAAGCCATGATCGTCCAGACGGCGGCATGGGTGTACTGGCCGCCATTCTCACGAATACCGGGAACATATCCTTTAATGTATCCGGGGTTGAGCGGCGACTGATCGAACGGCGGAATTAAAAGCCTGATGAGCCGGGCATCGGAATCAACCAGATGCTGATCGACGGCGGTCATGGCCTGCTGGCAGCGCTGCGAATCGCCTACGCCGGAGATTACCGCCCAGCTCTGCGGCAACAGATCGATCTGACATTCCGGATTTTCCATTGAACCCAAAGGTGAGCCGTCATCAAAATAGGCCCGGCGATACCACCGGCCATCCCATGCGTGGCTTTCGATATTGTCGGCCAACTGGCGGGCCTGCATGGCGCAAAGTTCGGCGAAGGCCGAATCGCCGCGGCGCCGCGCCAGACCGGCGAACTGCGTAAGCACTTCATGCAGGAAGAAAGCCAGCCAGACGCTTTCACCCCGGCCTTCATGGCCGACGAGGTTCATGCCGTCGTTCCAGTCGCCGGAACCCATCAGTGGAAGTCCATGGTCGCCGAATTTGAGGCCATTTTTTACGGCGCGCACGCAATGGTCATAGAGCGTTCCGGAGACGCCGGCACGGCCGGGCAAATCGTAATATGATTCCTCGCCGTTATTGAGCGGGCGGCCATCGAGGAAACCGATTTGTTCATCAAGCACGCCGGTATCGGAAGTCGCGGCGACATAATGGCACGCCGCCAGCGGAAGCCAGAGAAAATCATCGGAGCATCGTGTGCGCACACCGTGGTCGCTTGGGGGATGCCACCAATGCTGCACGTCCCCTTCCTGAAACTGATGCGCGGCGCAGCGCAACAAATGTTCGCGGAGAAGCTGCGGACGGGCATGAACGAGGGCCATGGCGTCCTGAAGCTGATCGCGAAAACCAAAGGCGCCGCCGGACTGATAAAAGCCGGTGCGGCCCCAGATGCGGGCGGATAAAGTCTGATAGACCAGCCAGCCGTTGGCCAGAATGTTTACGGGCGCATCCGGCGTCTGCACCTGCACGGCGCCCAGCACGTCGTTCCAATGGTTATGGACTTTTTCCAGCGCGTTACGGGCTCCGATCGAGCCACGGCAGCGCTGGATCAGGCTGTGAACTTCATCGAGGCTGCGTCCGGTTCCAAGGGTAAAGACCAATTCATGCTGCTGGCCGGGTTCGAGTTCCATGGCCACCTGCAATACGGCGCAGGGGTCCAAACCGGCCCCTAACCGGCCGCCAAGCTGAGAACGGCGCATGGCGGCGGGTGCGGCGAGTTCGCCGTTGCGGCCCAGGAATTCGGTGCGGTCCGCAGTGACGGAGCGCGTCGGCTCGTTGACGTCGACAAAAGAAATCAGACCGGCGAAAGCGGTGTTGTAATGATTGCGCGCTAGCAAAGCACCGGTGCGTGAATCCAGTTCCGTCACCACGTGCATCAGCGACTTGTCGCGCATTTCGGCGAGCACCCATTCCCAGTAACCGGTCGCGGAAATACGGCGCGAACGATCTGAACGATTGGTCAGCCGGAGTACGGCGAATTTGACCGACGCGTCGACGGCGACGAAATATGTCAGTTCAGACTCAATGGCATTTTCAACGTGTTGAAAAACGCTGTAACCAAAACCATGGCGCGTCGTATAAGCCGTCACACCGCGCGCCGGCAGCGGCGTTGGCGACCAGAACAGACCACTGTCCTCATCGCGTATGTAAAAAGCCTCACCAGCGGCGCCGGAAACCGGGTCGTTAAACCAAGGGGTAAGCCGATATTCATGGGCGTTATGCGCCCAGGTGTAGACGCTGGAACTTTCGGAAATCACTGTTCCGAATTCGGGATTGGCCAACACATTGACCCAGGGCACAGGCGTAGGAAGATTTGCCGAAGTGGTGATGATGTATTCGGTCCCATCAGGCGAGAAACCGCCGAAGCCGTTATCAAAAATCAGTTTCTGCGGTTTGGGCGCCGGCGAAGACTGCGAAGCAGAACGCCTGCGGGATGTAACCAGACGCGGCAGGTTCAATTCGGGGAGTCTGCGGCGGTTGATCTGATCGGCCAGTTCGCCATCGGTATCGGAGACGATCACCGAAGCAACGGTCTGGAACAAAATTCGATCTTCATCGGATATCTGCTCGCCGCGGCGAACAAAGATGCCGCCGGGCCGGTCGAGCATTGCGGCTTCGGCGCTGGCGCCGATGAGACCCATAATCTGATCCTGGAGAACCTGGCGGTATCCCGAGCGATCTTCATTCCATATCACCAAATCCACGACCAACCCCTTGAGGCGCCAATAAGCGTGCGCCTGGGCCATTTTGCGGATCAGGTCGATGCTTGTTTGATCGCTGATACGCACCAGCACAATGGGCACGTCGCCGGAAATACCGTAACTCCACAAGCCGGATTGTCCGCGGCGGTTGCGGGTAAGCACGGCCGAATCACTGCGATGAAGGCTGGACGGATAAATGATGCAATCGGCGATCCGGCCGAAGAGCTGGGCATCGGTCTCCGATATGTTAAGTTGCTGAAGCCCAACCTGGCTGTGGGTCCAGGCCATTTCCAGAACGCGTTCAGGAATATGCGTGTCCTGATATTTATCGATCAGCGCTTCGGCGGCGGTTTGTGTTTCGGCGACGCCTGTAATCACGCAAATTTCCGCGGTTTCGTCGGGCTTGAGCGTCACATTCCGGCGAATGGAGACAATCGGATCCAGAACCGGACCCTGAGAATTCGATAAATCATCGTGCATCAAGGCCGCAGGCGCATGCGGGGTGCACCCGCGGCCAATGAAAGAATTGCGATCGGTCTCAAATGATGTTCCGCCGTTGAGCTGGCCCTGGATGGTCATCAGATGGATCATCCAGGGAGGTTTTTCCGACGCAGCGCGCGCACGGCGCGTGCATAAAATGGCATGACGTTCCCGGATGATGCGGGTATTGACAAAAAGATTACTAAACGCCGGATGCGCGGCGTCGGCCGATTGCGGCGCCAAAACAACTTCCGCATAGCTGGTCAATTCAATCGTGCGGTTCGATCCCGAATGGTTGGTGAGCCTGATGCGGCGAAGTTCCACGTCGTCTTCGGGAGAAACGCTTATTTCCATGCGGGTGTGAATTTCGGCGTCGGTGCGGTCAAACTCAGCGCGGCCCTGATGGAATTTGATCTGAACATTTGACCCGGGTTTGAGCGCCGGCTGGAATCCCGCCGACCAGAATGCGCCGCTGGCCACATCGCGAATATAAAGAAAATTTCCCCAGCAATCGCGCGTAGGATCGGTGCGCCAGCGCGTAACAGCCAAATCTTTCCAGCGGTTGTAACCGCTTCCCGCATTGGTGATCATGCTGTGGTATCGACCATTGGAAAGCAGATGAATTTCGGGCGTCGGCGTGTTGGGCGAGTCGAAGACACGAATAGGCGCAGGCGCCGCGGCTTCGTGCTGTTCCGGTCTTTCAATCTTCGCGGTTCGCCGGTCGATGGGCGCGACCTTCGGTACACGTTCATGCAATAGCAATTCGATGGCTTTGAACTGTGGGTTGGCCAGGAAACGCCGTTGCATGGGCCGACCGAGCAACAGATACACCAGGGACAGCAGACTCATGCCCTGGTGGTGGGCCATGAAAGATCGAATGACCACGCGCTTTTGGCCGGCGGGCATGCGCGACGGGGTGTAATCCACGGCCTCAAAATAGCCGAAGCGCCCCATCAAACCGTCCGCCGCCATATGATGGAGATTTTCCGCGGCGGCTTCAGGGGCGACCATTAAAGCCATGACCGATGCATAAGGCGCGATAACCAGATCTTCATCAAGCCCCTGCTGAATACCCAGTCCCGGAACACCGAAAGCGCGATATTGATAATTAAGCTGGCGATCCGTGAGGTTATAACCAGACTCAGAAATGCCCCAATAGACGCCATTCCGGCGGCCATATTGAATTTGTCTTTTCACAATCGCCTGATAGGTCGCGTCCAGAAGCGTGGATGGATAGGTGGGCATGACCAGCAGAGGCATGAGATATTCGAACATCGAGCCGCTCCAGGAAACCAGCGCCGGCTGACCGCCGGAAACGGAGAGCCTGCGGCTGAGCGAGAACCAGCTTTCCTGCGGTAATTGCCCCAGTGCGATGCCGACATAGCAGCCGAGCCGTGCTTCGGACGCGAGCAGATCGTAATAGCCGGGGTCACGTCGCCGATCGGTGACGTTGTATCCGATGGCCAACTGGTCGCGCGATTTGTCGAATAAAAATTCGAAATCCATCTGAACCAGTTCGTCGCAGTTTTCCGCCAAATCCATAAACAGAACCCAGCGCTGCCGGGCTCGTTCAACGGCGCCGGTCAACTCACTGCGCACTTGCGTGAGCCAGGATGTAAATTCCGTCTTGCCGGAGTTTTGGGCCAGCAGGGCATCGATCGCCGGAAGCAGCGTGTTGCGAATTTCGGCGATTTCACGCAACGTGGGAATCTTCTGAAGCTTTTTGAAAACCTCCTGTGCGCGATTCTGATGTTCCGGCAAAAATGATGGAATGTGCCAGGGCAAATCCCGGGTCGGCCCCGCTATGGCGCACCATGGGGCAAGTTCGGCCAGTTCGTCATGGAATCCGCGCGATTGACGAAGGAGCACATCAAAAGCCCAGCGCAGTTCATCATCAATCTCGGAAGAAACTTCCTGAAAAATTTGTTCGACGTTTTTGGCGATCCGCTCCAGGAGTTGGTATGAAGTCCGCAAGGTATGCGGCGGATGGTGCGTTTCATCAAGCAACGACTGCAATTGCCGGGATATATTTTCCATGCCGGTCCGCTTTTGAGGCTTTTTCCTGAACAAATCCAGGATCGTCAGAATGACGTCACCGAGGCCGGAAAAAACGCGGGCAGGCAGAATGGGGTTATCCGGCTGTTCCAAAAATCCCTGGCGAAGAACCAGCAGCATCGCCGCAAGGTTTCCGCTGTCGACGCTGGAAATATAGTTCGGCGGGAGCGGTTTGAGGCTTTGGGTATCGTACCAGTTATAAAAATGGCCGTGGTAACGCTCCATTTTCAGCATCGTTTGAAATGTTTTGGAGGCTCTTTCGGCGAGTTCGCCGCCGGTGATATAACCAAAATCGTAAGCCCCCAGGATGCCAAGCAGGCCGATTCCAATATTGGTAGGCGACGTGCGATGGGCCGTAACGGGAGCGGGATATTCCTGAAAATTGTCCGGCGGCAAATAGTTGTCGTCGGGTCCCATGAGCGTTTCAAAAAAGCGCCAGGTGCGCCGGGCCGTGATTCGCAACAGGTTTTCCTGTTCGGTAGCGAGTTTAACCTTATGGATTCGCGGCGGTTTGCTGATCCACCAGGCCATCAGCGGGGATGCCAGCCATAACACAAGCAGCGCGCTCGCGGGAACCAGCGCCATGGGCCTGGTGAACAGCAGTGGAAGAGCCATGAGAACCGCCAGCGCCGGGCCGAAGAACATCGCGACATAAAAACTGCCCAGGTCATGACGCAGGCCGTCCTGCACGGCGTTATAGGTTTGCCATTCGAGCAGACGACGGCGGCTGATTAAAACACGAAAGATTGTCCGGCAAACCGCGTCGACGCTCACAAGTGCATCAAAGGGGAGAAAGGCGATCGAAAATACAATTCGCATCAATCGGTACAGCGTTCGGCGTCCGAATGACTGAAGATGAATTCTCATCGAGTGATCTTTAGGCTTACTGATCAATTCGACAAAAATCGCCAGCAGCGGCGGTATGAAAACCATGCCCAGAGCCAAAAGCGTCCAGAGCCCCGGTCCGGGCAATCCGAACCAGGAGAGCGCCAGGAAAATCAGCAAGGCTGGAGCAAACAGGCTGCGCCGCAGATTGTCCAGAATCTTCCAGCGCGAGAGCCGGGAGAGCGGATTGCGGAACTGCCGATCCTCGGGGCCGGGCACGTAGGGCATCAGCCATTGGGCAATCTGCCAATCGCCGCGAATCCACCGATGACGCCGTTTGACGTCCGCGAGGTAATGAGCCGGATGATCTTCATAAAGCAATATGTCGCTGACGAGCCCGGCGCGAGCATAGCAACCCTCCAAAAGATCGTGACTGAGGATGCGGTTATCCGGAAAAAGTCCGCCCAACACGGCTTCAAAAGCTTCAACATCGTAAATGCCTTTTCCAATGTAGGAGCCTTGTTCAAACAGGTCCTGGTAGAGGTCGGAAACAAGGTGCGTATATGGATCGACCCCCGGATCGTCGGTGAACATGCGTACAAACCGCGACTGCAGGGTGCTGGGAAGTGCGATTTCCACACGCGGCTGAAGAATGCTGTAGCCATCGGTAATTTTCCCACTCTTCGGATCGTGCCGCGCGCGAATCAGCGGATGGGCCATCGTGGCGACAAGCTGGCAGGCCGCGTCGCGCGGCAGATCGGTGTCGGTATCCAAAGTGATGACGAATTTGGCCAAACGGAGCACGCCGACGTCGCCGACGATCTCTGAAAATTGTTCCGTGCGGCCATGACGCAAGAGTGCATTGAAATCGGCCAGCTTGCCGCGTTTGCGTTCGCGGCCCATCCAGATTTTTTCACGGGAATTGAATAGCCGCGGGCGATGAAACAGGAAAAAAATGTCGTGCTGATTGGTTCCGTATTTTTTATTGAGTCTTTCAACACCCTGGCGGACAATGCGCAGCAGGGTTTGATCATCCGGAGCGGTTTGCTGCGGGGCGTCGCAAAAATCGGTCAACAGCGCAAAGTGGATGTTCTCATCCCGGTTGGCTATATAGCGGACCTCGAGGGACTCGAGGATGTCCAGCACGCCGCGCTCGCCGGTGAGCATGGTGGGTATTACGACAACGGTTTTATATTCAGGTGGAACGCCGCGGGAGAAATCCATGCGCGGCATGCGGCGCGGTTCAGCCAGCAGCGCGGCGGCCCAGTTGACGATCATCAAAGCAGGCTGGCTGATGCAAACGATCAATAAAACGGCCAGCAGGACGAGCTTCCAGTCCAGGACGTTATGAAAAGCGGCGTAAGAGAGCAGAAGTTCCACGCCCGCGGCGGTAAGAAGCAATATTGGAAACAGATAAAAGAAGAGCGGCCAGCGATAGACGCAGCGCAGCACGCGCTTTTTAATCGGCGGCCGTGCATTGAGCTGTTTTTCGAGCACGGGACGGCCTTTGTGAACCAGATAGTACCCGACGTGGGACATGTTCGTGGGAGATTGCGAACTTCCCGCCGGTTCAGCACGTTGCGCCGCCAGACCAACGGCTTGCTGAGCGATTTGATGTTCCGTAAGCCGGGAATACTTGGCTATACTTTCGACAGCGTGACGATACTGGTCGCGTGTGGCGAAATCCATTTTATCGTAAACGCCGGCGGGATCCTGACGCAGGGCTTTATCCACAACACTGGCATTTTCTACGAACTCGTGCCAATCGATCGAACTGAGCAGGCGCAGGCTGGCAATACTATTGGCGATGGAAACCTGGTCCGCGGCCTGTTTTTGTGTTTCATCCTGAACGAATTCCTCGACACTGCGCGATTGTCCGGAGAGACGCTGTTCAATCCAGGTCAGGGAAAGCGACAAGGCCGGATTTTTACCCTGCAGGCAACGGGAAAATTCGGCTACAAACGTGGTGCTCAACGGCGGATTGGAGCGGGCCATATCGGCAAGCACCATGATCAGATCGCCGGGTTGTGTTTCCGCCGCAGACAATAATCGCCTGGCCCACTGAGCGGCCAGATTACGGTGCTCCTGTCCCACGGCGATCCGCGCGGCGACGCGACGCAGATTTTCGATCAGGGCGAGGCGAATCATGATGGGAACGGCCCACAATTCCCCCAGACGCAATTCATGCGTGAGTTGATAGGAACTGATAAACGTATTTAAACTTTCCGCATCAATGCGCCCGTCGAGGTGTGCGATGAGTTCCAGCACGATATGGTAAACGCGAGGGAAACCCGCCATTCGACCCGCGGCCAGGCGCGGCAACTGCCGGCTGTAATGTTTGGGCAGATGGCGGCGCGCCAGGTGAATCTGATCTTCGATTAAATAAAAGTTATCGAGGAGCCATTCCGCGGCCGGTGAAATGTGGAAATCGGCAGCGAGGGCCTCGTGAATTTTTTCATAGGTGCCGGTGAGTATGATTTCATTTTTTTTCAGACGTCTGAGCAGGCGGTCGCGGCCGGATATTGTTGTAAGTTTATGCGTTTCGGCAATCACGCCGGCGTGCATTCTGATCTGTTCTATGCTGAACAATTCGGCGCGAATCGGCGATTCATCGTGAGCTTCCATGGCAACAACGCGTTTGACGGCGGCTTTGGCCAGCCTGAGAAAATGTCCGGATAATGTTCCGCTGCCCGGTGCACTCATGAATTCCGTCCCCTTTCTTCATCCGCGGAAACTCACGGCGGGATACGCAATGAAGTATTTTTTATGGATCAGGCGGCGCGGGTTGGGTAGAGGGAGAAACCCTGGTTGTAACGTTGGTCGCCGAATTTTTTATTGCGGCGATCGCCCGTGTCGCGGCGGCGGTAGTTTGCGTTGCGGCATTGTGCAAATTCTGCTCAACAGTTGATGTATCCTGCTGAATTTGAGGTTTATTGACAGTCACGGTCAGGCTGGATTGAGTTGTGCTGTTACCGGTGGAAAAATAAAACCACCCGCGGTAAATGACCAGACTGATCGCCAGAATGACCATAAAGATAATAAAGGCACGAAGCATAAAGCCCCCTTTAGCCATCCAGCTCATGCACTGTGAGCCAGATGACGTGCACGAGTTCGAGCGGCTTTGCGGGCCGAAGCCTGGCGCTCATATTTGGGGCGTGCGGCCGCAGCCGCGCCGCCCTTTCGTCCGCCTTTGTACATCGGGCTTTTATCAATGGGTTGAGTGTGACCCGAGCCGCCTTTAGTGCCGCCGCCATAAACTTTATTGACGGTGGCCCAGGCACGTCTTTGAGCTTCGCGTGATGGCACACCGCGATGCTCATATCCTTCTTCAATGTGCTCGGCCATTGTCTTTTGCTTTTCGCTGTATTTGGATTTGTCTCCGCGGGACATCATGATGCATCCTCCAACAATCGCGGACGAATATAAATCCGCACGCAAAACTTAAGAACAAATCGTATGCCATATATAATAAAGCGAAAAAAAGCGGCAAAATTGAAGGAATAATGACAAATGATGGCATTTTGTCGTAGGTTTGGACAAGTTGACTGAAGGAAAAGGAAAATGAACAGACGGGATGAAGTGGTATTAAGCAACGAATGTTTCAGAGGATCTTGAGGATTTATGGATCGCCTGTTCAATCGTGGATTGCAGGGTCGTTATATCTATGGGTTTGGTCAGATGAGCAAAAAAGCCGGCGTTCAGACTGCGCAGGCGATCTTCTTCCATCCCAAAACCGCTAACCACTATGGCAGGCACAAAAGGATAGCTGGCGCGAAATTGTCGCATGAAATCCAATCCGCTCCCGTCGGGAAGACCCAAATCGCTGATGACAATATCGAATGGTTGTGGTGCAGCGTGGCACGTGCGTAAAGCCGCCGTCACGCTATCGGCCGTGGTGACGTCATATCCGATGGTGCGCAGCAAACGCTGCAACACACGACTTGTATCATCATGATCTTCAATCAACAACAGACGGCGGTAAGGCAGAAGACGCGCATGACTCATGTGCCCGGCACCGGGAGCATCGCCGTCAGCATCATCGGCTCCGCAGGATGCGGTGATCTCAATGGGCAATTCGACCGTGAAACAGGAACCGCGATCAATTCCTTCACTGGAGGCTTGGATGGTTCCACCATGCAACTCAACCAGGGCTTTGCCAATAGATAATCCCAACCCGAGTCCGCCATAGTTGCGGGTTATGCCAACATTACCCTGTTCAAAAGCATTGAAAACGGAATTAAGTCGTGCGGACTCAATGCCGATGCCGGTATCGCGCACTTGAATGCGAAGCTTATTGTCCGGGGTATTACTGGTGAGGACTTCAACAGTCTTGCCTGATGGTGTGAATTTAGCCGCATTTTTCAACAGATTCCAGAAAACCTGCAGTAATCTGGCCCGATCTCCCATCATGTGGGTTTGCCGGGCTTTATAAAGAGCATGAACGGTGATGGCCTTTGAGCGAAAATCGGCATCGCATGTTCGCAAGGCATGCTCCAGGATATGGTGAACATCCACTTTGGAACGTTGTAGTTCCATTTTTCCACGGGAGATCCGGGTAAGATCCAGCAAATCGTCGATTAACCGCGATTCCAACTCTATGTTACGGTTTATCATGTCCAACTTTTCACGCAGATCCGGCGCCACGTTGGCGGCGCGCAAAAGTTCCTGCACGGTCGCCAATACCGGTGTCAGCGGCGTGCGCAATTCATGACTTAGCACCGCCAGAAAATGATCCTTGGCACGATTGGCTCTCTCAGCCGACTCCTTACTTTCGCGAAGTGCGCAATTAGCAGCCGTGAGCTCGGCAGTGCGTTCCTCCACGCGCTGCTCAAGCTCTTTTTTCGCGATGCGAAGAGCTTCCTGAATGTGCCAGCGCCGCTCGACTTCCTCCGCCAGCGCCTGGTTTGTTTGAGCCAGCGCGCGTGTTTTGCGAAATAATTCAACAAAAACACCTAATTTAAGGCGCAGGATCTCGGGTTTGATCGGTTTAGAGAGATAATCCACCGCGCCCACTTCGTAACCACGCAATAAATCCTCTTCTTCAATCGTGTGCGCAGTAAGGAATAAGATGGGAATATGCTGCGAGCGTTTGCGCCGTTTGATCATCTCCGCCAGCTCAATCCCGTCGACGCCGGGCATGCGGATATCGCACACGATGGCGGCGAAATCACACTTAATCAGGGCCAACAAAGCCTCATCCGCTGAACGGGCTCGAACGAGCTCATATCCCGTGGAAGAGAGGATTGCTTCAAGTGCGTCGAGGTTGCGCTCTTGATCGTCCACCAGGAGAATGGATGGTTTTTCATTCATCGATATAGCCATACACGTAAAAGCGACAAAAGCTGATCGGTATTGACCGGTTTGGCGATGTAATCGGACGCACCCGCCTCCAGACATTTTTCACGGTCTCCTTTCATCGCCTTGGCGGTCAGCGCCAGGATCGGCAACTTGCGGAACCGCGAATCTTTTCGGATTTCGCGCATGGTCTGGTATCCGTCCATTTCGGGCATCATGATGTCCATCAACACGACACTCAAATCATCCATATTTTGAATGCATTCAATGGCCTGCCGGCCATTGGTGGCACTAAGCACTTCCATTTCCTGATTTTCCAGCACGGTGGTCAGCGCAAAAATATTTCGGGCGTCGTCGTCGACCACCAATACCTTGCGACCGCGCAATACTTCGCTGGAGCCGTGCAACCGCTCCAGCATGCGGCGTTTAGGTTCAGGGAGATTGGAAACTACACGGTGCAGGAACAAGCTGGTTTCATCGAAGAGCCGCTCCGGCGATTGGACGTCCTTGAGCACGATGCTTTTTGCCATCGAACGCAAGTGCGTCTGTTCTTCGGTGGTCAATTCTTTGCCGGTGAATATCACAACCGGCACATCGCGCAAAGTACTTTCCGCCTGCACTTTTTCGAGTAATTCGAAACCACTCATATCGGGAAGACGCAGGTCTATGACGCAGCAATCGAACACCCGGTCGAGCAAGGCCGCGTATGCCTCGGACCCGTTGCTTACGGCAGTGATTTCAATGTCGTCGTGCCTGAGCAATTCCACGATGCTTGCGCGTTCGACGTCGTTATCTTCCACAATCAGCAAACGCTTGGTATGCGGCGTCAAATAGTCACGGATGCGGTCAAAGGCGCATTCCAATTCTTCAGTGGTGGCGGGTTTGACTAAATAAGAAAACGCACCATGTGAAAGGCCGTGCTGGCGCTCCTCGTCCACGGAAAGCATCTGAACAGGGATATGCCGGGTAATCGGATCAAGTTTCAAATTGTTCAATACGGTCCAGCCCAGCATATCGGGCAGGAATACGTCCAGCGTGATGGCCGCCGGCAGATATTCGCGCGCCAGGGAAAGCGCCATTTGTCCGCGGTTAGCGACAATAGCCTTGAAACCTTTGTCATGGGCCAGCCCTAACAGGATGCGGGCATAATGTGGATCGTCATCCACAATCAAAAGCACGTTTTCACCGGGCTTGATCTTCTCGCGATCGTCGGGAACGACTTCCTCTGATTTGGCCACGGCCAGCACCGGAAGCGATGGAGAAGGCGACGACGGCCCGATATTAACGGCGCTGACCGCCGGCCCCAGAGATGAACGGGCAGGGCCTGTGTACGTCAACGGCAGATAAAGCGTGAACGTGCTTCCCTGGGTCGGAACACTAAAGAGGCGGATTTCCCCGCCCAGGAGCGTGGCCAGTTCCCGGCTGATCGCCAGACCCAGACCGGTGCCTCCATATTTGCGGCTTGTACCCGCGTCTGCCTGTTGAAACGCCTCAAAAATCAGTTTTTGTTTTTCGGGAGCGATTCCGATTCCGGTATCGGTTACATCAAATGCCACCACATGCTGTGCATTGTTGAGCACAGGATGTTCCATGGACCACCCTTCCGCCACAGGCCGGATGGTCAACGATACCTGGCCCGCCGCCGTAAATTTGAAGGCATTGGAAAGCAGATTCTTGAGAATCTGCTGCAATCGTTTGGGATCGGTAGTGAATGTGCGCGGCAATTTGTCGTCGAAGTTAAGATGAAATGCCAGACCTTTGGATTCGGCCACGTGGTGGAACGTGCGCGTCACATTGTCGCGCAGGGAGGTAAAGGTGATTTCCTCCGCTTCCACGGTAACTGTTCCGGATTCGATTTTCGAAAGATCGAGAATATCGTTGATCAACGTCAGCAGGTCCGTACCGGCGGAGTGAATATTGCGAGCGAATTCCACCTGTTTGGACTGCAGATTGCCGCCGCTGTTTTCGGCAAGCTGCTGACCGAGAATGAGAATCGAATTCAACGGGGTGCGCAATTCGTGGCTCATATTAGCCAGGAATTCAGACTTATACTTGGATGTGAGCGCCAGCTCCGCGGCCTTTTCTTCCAGCGCATGGCGTGCCTGTTCGACTTCCTTGTTTTTGCGTTCCACTTCCACGTTTTGTTCGGCGAGCTGCTTGGCCTTGGAAGCCAATTCTTCATTGGTTTGCTGCAATTCAGTCTGCCGGGTTTGCAAATCGAGCGTGAGCTTTTGCGACTGGCGGAGGAGATTTTCGGTCCGCATCGTGGCCTCAATGGTATTGAGCACCACGCCGATAGACTGGGTGAGTTGTTCGAGGAATGTAAGGTAAGTCGCAGTGAACGGCCGCATCGAGGCCAATTCGATCACGGCTTTGATTTCGCCTTCAAAGAGCACCGGCAACACCACGATGCTCGCAGGATTAGCCGCACCAAGACTGGACTCAATCCGCGTGTAGGCCGCGGGTACTTCGGTTAACAGGATGCTTTGTTTTTCCACAGCGCATTGGCCAATCAGGCCGTTGCCTAACGCAATAAGTTCCGGCTGATCCTGCCGCTGGGCATATCCGGCCAGCAATCGCAATGTAGGCTGCTGATCCGTTTCGGTGGCATCGGGCCGGAGCATTTGATAAACGGTTCCCTGTTGCGCATTGATCAGTGGAGCCAGCTCGCTCAGGAGCATCTTGCCCACCGTAACCAGATCGCGTTGGCCCTGTAACATACGAGTGAATTTGGCAAGATTGGTCTTGAGCCAGTCTTGTTCCTGGTTGCGTTCCGTCGTACCACGCAGATTATCGATCATGGTATTGATGTTATTTTTCAGTTCGGCCACTTCACCACGGGTTTCCACCTGGATTGACCGTGTAAGGTCACCCTTGGTGACTGCGGTGGCCACATCGGCAATGGCGCGCACCTGATTGGTGAGATTGGCCGCCAGAAGATTTACGTTGCCCGTCAGATCCTTCCAAGTGCCCGCGGCGCCAGGTACGTTGGCCTGACCACCAAGGCGTCCTTCAACACCGACTTCACGAGCCACGTTGGTCACTTGTTCGGCGAAAGTGGCCAGGGTATCGGTCATGTTGTTGATTGTTTCAGCCAGCGCGGCCACTTCGCCTTTGGCTACAACGGTAAGTTTTTGCCGCAGATTGCCGTTGGCAACGGCAGTCACCACCTTCACAATTCCACGTACCTGATCGGTAAGATTCGCCGCCATGACGTTGACGGAGTCGGTCAAATCTTTCCACGTTCCCGCCACACCGGGAACCGCAGCCTGACCACCGAGTTTTCCTTCGGTACCCACTTCACGGGCGACGCGCGTCACCTCCGCGGCGAAGGCATTAAGCTGGTCCACCATCGTATTGATGGTGTTTTTTAATTCCAGAATTTCACCGCGCACGTCGACGGTGATTTTGCGCGACAAGTCGCCGCGAGCGACCGCCGTCGTCACTTCGGCGATGTTACGCACCTGGGCGGTTAAGTTGGTGCCCATGGCATTTACCGAGTCAGTCAAATCCTTCCACGTTCCCGCCACGCCCGGCACTACAGCCTGCACGCCTAGCCGGCCTTCGGTGCCGACTTCGCGCGCCACGCGCGTTACTTCCGAGGCAAACGAGCGAAGTTGTTCGACCATCGTGTTGATGGCCTCTTTGAGCTGAAGAATTTCACCGCGCACATCCACGGTGATTTTGCGCGACAGATCGCCATTGGCGACAGCGATGGTCACTTCTGCAATGTTGCGCACCTGGCCGGTGAGGTTGGAGGCCATTGAATTGACGTTGTCGGTTAAATCTTTCCACGTGCCGGCGACGCCCTGAACAAGCGCCTGACCACCGAGTTTACCGTCGGTGCCCACTTCGCGGGCCACACGGGTCACTTCCGCCGCGAAAGCGTTGAGCTGGTCAACCATCGTGTTGATGGTTTGTTTGAGTTCGAGAATCTCACCCTTTACGTCGACGGTGATCTTACGTGAAAGATCGCCGCGCGCCACGGCCGTAGCCACCTCAGCGATGTTGCGCACCTGATTGGTGAGGTTGGAGGCCATTGAATTGACGTTATCGGTTAAATCTTTCCACGTGCCGGCAACGCCTGGCACCACAGCCTGGCCGCCGAGTTTTCCTTCGGTACCCACTTCACGGGCAACACGACTGACTTCCGACGCGAAGCCATTGAGTTGATCCACCATCGTGTTGAATGTTTCCTTAAGTTGAAGCAATTCACCGCGCACATCCACGGTGATTTTTCGCGAGAGGTCTCCTTTGGCGACAGCGATGGTCACTTCGGCGATGTTACGCACCTGACCGGTGAGGTTGGAGGCCATTGAGTTGACGTTGTCAGTTAAATCTTTCCAAGTGCCCGCAACTCCCAATACCACGGCCTGGCCGCCGAGTTTGCCGTCGGTGCCTACTTCGCGAGCCACGCGAGATACTTCTGAAGCAAAACCATTGAGCTGATCCACCATTGTGTTGATGGTTTGTTTGAGTTCAAGAATTTCGCCCTTGGCATCAGCGGTGATTTTGCGTGACAGGTCTCCTTTGGCGACGGCGATGGTCACATCGGCGATGTTGCGCACCTGGCCGGTGAGGTTGGAGGCCATCGAGTTAACATTGTCTGTTAAATCTTTCCACGTTCCGGCGACGCCTGGCACCACGGCCTGGCCGCCGAGTTTTCCTTCTGTACCTACTTCGCGAGCCACGCGAGATACTTCTGAAGCAAAACCGTTGAGCTGTTCGACCATCGTGTTGACGGTATTTTTGAGCTCAAGAAGCTCGCCCTTCACATCTACAGTAATTTTTCGTGAGAGGTCGCCGCGGGCCACTGCTGTGGTGACATCGGCGATGTTGCGCACCTGACCGGTCAGGTTGGACGCCATTGAATTGACGTTGTCGGTAAGGTCCTTCCACGTCCCGGCAACGCCCGGCACCAGAGCCTGACCGCCGAGTTTTCCTTCGGTTCCCACTTCGCGAGCCACACGAGATACTTCTGAAGCAAAACCATTGAGCTGTTCGACCATCGTATTGATGGTGTCTTTCAATTCGAGAATTTCTCCCTTGGCATCAGCCGTGATTTTTCGTGAGAGGTCGCCGCGGGCCACTGCCGTGGTGACATCAGCGATGTTACGCACCTGGCCAGTGAGGTTGGAGGCCATTGAATTGACGTTGTCGGTAAGGTCCTTCCACGTCCCGGCAACGCCCGGCACCTCGGCCTGACCACCCAGCTTTCCGTCCGTACCCACCTCGCGCGCCACACGGCTTACTTCCGATGCAAACCCATTGAGTTGTTCGACCATCGTGTTGATGGTGTTTTTGAGTTCTAGAATTTCTCCTTTTACGTCAACGGTAATCTTGCGCGACAAGTCGCCGCGCGCGATCGCCGTGGCCACATCGGCGATGTTGCGCACCTGACCAGTGAGGTTGGAGGCCATGGAGTTGACGTTGTCCGTGAGGTCTTTCCATGTGCCCGCAACACCCGGGACCACAGCCTGACCGCCTAATTTGCCTTCGGTGCCGACTTCGCGCGCCACGCGCGTTACTTCGGCGGCAAACGAGCGAAGCTGATCCACCATCGTATTGATCGCTTCTTTGAGTTGCAGAATTTCGCCGCGAACGTCAACGGTAATTTTCTTGGACAGGTCGCCATTGGCCACGGCGATGGTCACTTCCGCGATGTTGCGCACCTGGGCCGTCAGGTTGCCGGCCATCTGATTGACTGATTCGGTAAGATCCTTCCAGACTCCCGACACGCCTTTGACCTGCGCCTGGCCGCCCAGTTTGCCTTCGGTGCCCACTTCGCGGGCCACGCGAGTAACCTCAGCAGCGAATACTGAAAGCTGGTCAATCATCCTGTTAACCAGTTTGGCTGACTTGAGGAATTCTCCTTCCAGCGGCCGTCCATCGACTTCCAAGGCCATGGATTGTGTAAGATCGCCTTTGGCCACAGCGCCCACAGCACGCGTCACTTCCGTGGTGGGCCAGACCAGGTCGTCAATTAAAGTGTTGATGGCCTGAACTTCATCTGCCCACCCACCGGAAATGCCGGGCACATTAATGCGCTGCTTAAGACGACCGTCTTTTCCGACAACGTGGCAGATATGTGTGGTTTGTTCAGCGCGTCGGGCGCTTACGCTCAAAATCTGATTGAAAACGTCGGCGATTTTTCCATGGACGCCGGTCAAATCTGTTGGTAAACGAGAATTAAAATCACCATCACGAAATGCAATCAATGCATTGAGCAATTGTGTATCAAATTTTGAATCGAGTTCAAAAGTTTCGGATACCGTCTCAGAATGTGGCTGATCAAGAGTCTCCGCGGGTTTCATTCATCCGCTCCATATTGAAGGAATCTTGCAACAATCCTGGAGGTGATGTACTAAATATCCCGAAACAACCTGGAACAATTAGTCAACGACTTCACCCCTGTCTTATCAAAATAAGCAGCTCAATCCATTGGATATATGAGCGCATGATCTACCCCAGCCCACTAAGACGAGCAGCAATAACAATGCCAATTTGATTCGAGATTTCTTTGGAAAATAAAAGTGTGAATTATGATATATAAACCATGCTTTTTTATCGCTTGAACCAAAATTAGCGGTCCTTACTTCCATGTCATATAGTCTTCGTACGTCATTCTGACGCGTGCGCGATTGTGCCTTTGGTGTGGTATTCTAAAAGAGTTGCATCTGGCCGCCGAGGTTGGGACGACGGAAATGAGCGCTGGAGAGCGGCCGGATATCGCGATTGAGTCCGAATTTACGCGTGAAGATATCGAACGTGCGGGAAATGTTTTCCACCAGTGGTCCCTGGCCACGGCGACGGTGTTCATAGGAAGCGTCGTAAAGTTTACCATTTCGTGCCTGGCGGAGCAGCGATTCAATTTTTCTGGCACGCGCGGGATCGACGCAACGGTTGAGCCAATCCAAAAACAAATCCTTAAGTTGATATGGCAGGCGCAGCAGAACCCACGCCGCTCGGCTAGCGCCGGCGTCGGCGACTGCTTCAAGAATTCGCGGTAATTCCACATCGGTTAGACCGGGAATAATTGGAGCCACATTTACGGATACGGGTATACCCGCGGCGGTAAGTTCGCGAATCGCCCGTAGACGACCAGCGGGCGAGGAAGCGCGGGGTTCGAGTTTTTGGGCCAGATCGGCATCCAGAGTCACCAGCGTCACGGTAACCCGGCCGGCGTTAATTTTTGCAAGCCGCGACCAGAGGTCGACATCGCGCAGCACCAGGGCGCTTTTGGTCATGGTCGTGACTGGTTGGCCGCAGTCTGCAAGGACTTCCAGACACCCCCGGGCGATGCGCATTTTGTGTTCGATCGGCTGGTAAATATCGGTGCTGGCGGACATGACGATAGTTTCGGGCCGCCAATTGGGCGAAGAAAGTTCGCGCTTAAGCAATTCAGGCGCATCGGGCTTCGCCATGAGTTTTGTTTCAAAATCCAAACCGCAACTAAAACCCAAAAATTCGTGGTAAGGCCGGGCAAAACAATAGATACAGCCGTGTTCGCAGCCGCGGTAAGGATTGAGCGTCCAGTCAAAGGGCACATCGGCGGTTTTGGAGACACGATTGATAATACGTTGCGTGCGATCGAAAAAAACCTGTCGTTCGACGCGATGGACTGAGCCATCTTCGTTCTGCCGTTCGATTAATTGCCGGTCCAGTTCTTCACCCAGAACATGAAGACGGACGGATTCAAAACGGTTGCCAGGGTTAAGCCCAGCGCCGCGCCTATGTGCCGGGCCGCCGGAGAGTGCGTCGCGGTAAGTAAAGTCGTCATCAGCCATACCTAACAAAATGCTAACAAGTTGCCTGATTATTGCAAGTGCGTTTAGAATCCAGGGGTTAATTTTGATAGAGGCCTTTTGAAAAAACGGAGAACTTTATGGCACAGGAAAATAATGGAATCGTGAGTATTGAGAGCAAACATTCGGTGGATGAAACGGTTACACGGATACAGACGATGCTGCGCGAGAAAGGCGTTGCGCTATTCGCGCTGGTGGATCACAGCGGCGAGGCGCAGAAAGTCGGCATGAAAATGCGCCCCACTAAATTATTGATCTTTGGAAACCCCAAAGGCGGCACGCCATTGATGGTTGCGGCACCGAGTGTAGCGATTGATTTGCCGCTGAAACTCCTTGTATCGGAAGATGCCGGTGGGAAAGTCTGGATTTCTTATAATTCACCAGAGTATTTGCGGGATCGGCATCATGTACCGCAGGAACTGATTGCGAACATCGGCGTCGTGGCCGTTTTAGCCCAGAAGGCCGCGGAATAACACGTTGTAGGGTCGCAAACGGCACAACGCGATTCTTAAACCAGATTAATAGAGACATTGATGTTGCCGCGCGTAGCTTTGGAATATGGACAGATCTGGTGAGCGGCGTCAGCGATGGCCTGGGCGGTTTCGCGCGGCAGACCCGGGATGCTGATGTTCAGGCGCACCTGGAGAACGTGACTGCCTTCGAGAAGTCCTAAGTCCACTTCCGCGTCGATGGCCGTGTCGGCAGGAAGAATAACCTTCAATTTGCCGGCCGCGATACGCATGGCGCTGATAAAACAGGCCGACCAACCTGCCGCGAAAAGCTGCTCGGGGTTGGTGCCGTTGCCCGGAGTCCCTGGAACCGAAAGTTTGACATCCAGGCGGCCATCAGAGCTGCGGGATGCACCGCCATCCCGGCCGCCAGTGGTGTGCGCCTTGGCAGTGTAGATTACTTTTTCGATGTTCATTGCAATCTCCATTATTCAACCTAATCGTTCCCATCGTCACCGGCGAGCCGGATGGCGAACCTGAGACGCTGCGCTGCTCCAAGATGAGTGAGAATTCCCTGACCGGGTTGGGTTCGGGTACAGCGCCGACGTTATGCAGCCGCCCGTTTGGCACCAGTGCGTTGATCATCACGTCTCAATCGTGATTGAGCGATTTAAAAACATCGACGCTGGCGAAGGAGTTCACTTCTTCGCCAGCGTCGAGTCCTACCGCATATTAAAATCGATTTACTGCATCAGAGCCAGCGCAATATTTAAATTTAGATTCGCATTGGCCAAATTCTGCGTTGGTTCACGTTCCACACGTTTTTCTGATTGTTGAACTAAATTCTCGGCCATGCGCAAAAAATCCTGATATCGACCTTGAGGTCGGCCCTCCTGCTCCCAGATTTTGTAAGCTTCCAAAGCGATTTTAGCCTGTTGTTGAGGAGACGGGCTTTCCGACCGAGGTTCACTCATGGCTTATCCACCTTGTATTTTGAGACTTGTCTCTATACATCCCTGAAGGCTACTTTCCTAAGCAGTAATCTTATGCAATTAATATGCCTGACATTTATGAATCCATAATTAATATTTTCCATAGTGTCAAATCAATTACTTTTTTAAGGGTTTTATGGGCATCGGTGATTGGATTGTAAATTGAGATTTATGGTGGCATACAACGACAAAATGACACAATCAGGACTATGTGACATAGAGTTCCTGTAGTAACTTTTTGTTCAATTTACCCCAGAAAAACGTGGTTATAAAGCATTATTCACAATATTCCGCATAAAACGAAAATTTGGCATTGACGTTGCAATAGGTTTCCCGTGAGTGCCGAGTGGGGTGCGAGAGCGTATTCAGGAGGTGGCAATGTTTTACTGGTCCTTCATTTTTTTGGCTGTGGCCATTGCTACAGGCTTTTCGGGATTTGTGATTATGGAGGGAATGCCCTCAGAAATTGCGAAGGTTTTCTTTTTTTTATTTCTGACAACATTTGTTTGTTTATTGGCACTGGGAATTGAACGGAGATTTTTTCGCAGTGCACAAACTCGCTGAGACGACATGCCAACTGGCCAGTTATGTGATCTTCATAAACGGAATTCGTCTGCTGCCGCTGTGGAAAACAGTCGAATTAATAAAGAAGAGAGATTAAAGATGGAAGTTAAGGGATTGCATCGATTGCTTTTAAACCAAATGCAGGATTTATATAATGCGGAACAAAAGCAGATTCAGGTATTTCCCGGAATTGCCCTGGCCATTGTCGATTCGGAATTTCGGGCAATTATCGATAAACATTTCGAACAGACCCAATATCAGGTTTTCAGACTGGAACAGATTTTTGAGCATTTGGGTGAAAAGCCGGATGGACGAGAATGTTTAGCAATGAAGGTGCTGATTCAGGAAATGCAGGATATCGGCCGCAAGGATTACGGCCCATGCGCGTCGGAAGCCGCATTGATTTGTGCCCTTCAGCATATTGAACATTATGAAATCGTCGGTTATGGAACGGTTCGCAGTTTCGCCCGGCAATTGGGTGATGATGCATCGGCCAATCTGCTTCAGCAGACGCTCAACGAAGAGGCCCAGGCAGACAGATGGCTGAGTGAACTTGCCGAATATGAAATAAACCTCCGGGCGGCCGAGGTTTCCTGCAACCCCAGCTCGCTGACACTGAGTTAGACAGTAATAACAAAAAGTTTTTCATCCTCGAAAACCTTTGAAGAATCTTCCACCATTTTTATCGTCACATTAATGAGCTTCGCGACTTGTTGACGCTATGACAAACAGGCGCTGGTCAAAGAGATTTTTGTCACATAAATATTGTTTTTTATGTGGAATAGCCCATTACAGTGAATATAAATCCGCGACAAACATTGGCATGGCCTTTGCTAAATCAGTTCTTACGTTGGGGAATTTGGTAGGAACATGATGCGTGGCGCTCATTGTTTTGAGCCTGGTGTGTCGCCGGCTCAAATGGAATTGGTCTCCGTATTTGTAAGGAGAATGATATATGGATACGAATCGAAAACAGAGACAACCATCGGGGAAAACCAACAAGGAAAAAGAACGTCGCCAGCGCGAGCCCGATGAAAGCCAAAGATCGGGTCAAACCGGGACGCTTGAGGATCATCGCGAAGTCGACGAGGAAAATCGGGAAATATCCCGCCTCGAAGAGGAATCTGGAATCTCTGATGATGATGATGATCAGGAAAATGATGAGCCGAGCGAAGAGAGTTCTAGAAAGCGTTCTTCAGGGGAGGGCCGCCAAAAAAAATGATTTTCGGCATTCCACTGATTCGGCCGGTGGAGGCTGAAACGTTGCGCTTTTTAGCGCCGGGATGTCCGAGCGTGCTTTTGATAACCAACAAACCGAGGAGACCGAAATATGGACGCCAAAGGATTACATGCCGTTTTTGCGGATCAATTAAAGGATCTGTATAACGCGGAAAGCCAACTGGTAAAGGCTCTTCCAAAATTGCGGGATTCTGCTGACAACTCTGACTTGAAGGATGCAATCAGCAGGCATCTGGAACAAACTAAACATCAAATTATACGGCTGGAACAGCTTTTTGAACGCCTGGATGAAAAGCCGACAGGGCAGGAATGTTTCGCCATGAAAGGACTTATCCAGGAAGCGTACGATGTTGGCAGAAAACATTATGCCCCGCCCGCACTGGATGCGGCGCTGATCGCGGTCCTACAACGCATAGAACATTACGAGGTGGCCGGCTATGGAACGGCGCGCAGCTTCGCGAAGCATTTGGGCGACGAAGAATCGGCCAACCTGCTTCAGCAGACGCTCAGCGAAGAAGCGCAAGCCGATCGAGTGCTCAGTGAACTTGCGGAAAACGAAATTAACTCCCGAGCCATTGAAACCGGCGCCGCGGCAGGTTGATTAAACGGCGAATAACGGAAGAGAAATTCCGGGAAGCGCCGGTAGAGATAGAGAGGAAACGGCCTGGAAACATGAGGATGGACTTCCCATATTGCCAGATTGATCGGATTTAGTTCGTCCGAACCAAATCCGGAATCAGGGAACCGCCGAAGTTTCCACCGTTTCCTCATAAAAACCGCGGGGTTGAGTTCATGATTTGTGCTGTGAATACAGGGTAATCCCCATGGCCCGCGGCCCATGGAACAGGACGAGTAAATATGCGGTTTTAAGCAAAACATGTATGTCGGCTAATGCGTAAAAAGCCGATTTTAGGCGTCTTTTTTAAGAGGAGTGTGAAGATGAAACTGCATGTGCTTACATTTTTGACGCTGGGGTTAGCGATGCTGGTATCAGGCAGTGGTTTTGGTACCACAACGACCCAACCTTCGAACCAGGATCAACAAACCGTACTTGGTGACAAAGTAAACGAAACGATCAATCAATTTAAGACCGCAAACCCGGACATAAAGTTTTTTTTCAATAACGCATATGGCTATGCCGTATTTCCCAGCGTTGGCAGCGGAGCTGTTGTAGTCGGCGCCGCCTATGGCAACGGCGAAGTGTTTGAAAATGGGCTTCTCGGCGCAGATCTGACCGGCTATTGCAGCGTCACACAAGGCTCAGTCGGCGCGCAAATAGGCGGACAGGTGTTCAGCGAAATCATCTTTTTCGAGAACAAAGAAGCGTACGAGCAGTTTACGAGCGGTCAATTCACCTTTGACGCCCGAGCATCCGCTGTGGCGGTGAACGCCGGTGCGGCTGCGGCAGCCGATTATCAACATGGCGTTGCGGTCTTCACAATGTCGCAAGCCGGGCTGATGGTGCAGGCGGCCATTGGCGGCCAGTCGTTCAGTTTTACGTCAAAGTAATCAGGATGGTTTTGCAGGCCGGTCGGTTTGACCGGCCTGGTTCACCGGAAGCAATTGTGAAGCGGGCGTATCGTGAAACTCGATGGTCTTTGATCCCAATTTGCGCTGCAGTGTCCGGAGGCTGATTCCCAGGGCTTTGGCGGCACGCGTGCGATTGTTATCAAAATGTTTCAACGCCCCCAGAATGGCGTGGAATTCGAGTTGGTCCAGAGGGATGATTTGCGTCTGGACGGGCGAACCATGGGCCTCAGGAAAAACAGATTTTTCTGCCGAGGCACGAGTGTCGGCGTCAGAACGGATATAAGCCGGTATATCTTCGACTTCGAGCGAAGGTTTGTCGGTGAGAACCATCATTCGTTCGATGACATTCATAAGCTCGCGGACGTTTCCCGGCCAGTGATACCGTGAAAAGACTTCCAGCACGTCGGGATTTATAGAACGCACATTGGTTTTGTATTGATGGTTCAAATCGTCCATAAATCGGCGCACGAGCAGCGGTACGTCTTCAAGCCTTTCCCGAAGAGGCGGCAGTTCGATCGTGATTACATTGAGCCGGTAATACAAATCCTCGCGGAATTTTCCCTGCGACATCATCGTACGTATATCGCGACTCGTGGCGGCCAGAACGCGTGTGTCCACTTTGATGTCTTTTTGACTGCCGACGCGATTAATGACGTGTGATTCGAGCGCCCGGAGTAATTTCACCTGAAGACCGAGTTCAAACTCCCCGATTTCATCGATAAAGAGTGTGCCGCCGTGTGCTGCCTCAAAGCGGCCTATTCGGCGATCGGTAGCGCCGGTGAATGAACCTTTCTCATGGCCAAAAAGTTCACTTTCCACCAGAGACGCCGGGATGGCCGCGCAATTGACCGCGATAAAGGGACCGTCCTTGCGCGGACTATTCTGATGAATGGCCTGTGCTACAAGTTCCTTGCCCGTGCCGGATTCGCCGAGAATCAGCACGGTGCTTTGGGCCTGGGCGGAACGACGTATGAGTTGATTCACTTGCAACATGGCCGGACTTTGGCCAACCATGCTGTCGAGGGCAAATTTTTCATCAAGGCGATCTTCGAGCATGCGAAGCTTGCGCGACTGGTCGCGCTCGCGCTGCATGTTCTGAAGCAGAATCAGCAAAGCCTGTGGGTCAACGGGTTTGGTCAGATAATGATAGGCACCGGCTCGGATAGCCTGGACAGCGGAATCCACCGTGGCAAATCCGGTAACAATTAGAAACATGATTTCAGGCTGCCGGAGTTTCCAGTGCTTGAGAAGATCGATTCCATTCAAATCGTCATTGAGTTGCAGATCGGTAATCACAAAATCGATTAGTTCTTCCGTATATCCGACGGCTTTATTGGCAGAATCCACTGGAAAAACTTTATAACCGGCGTCGGTTAACAACCGCTCCAAAGTCGAGCGCTCAGTGGCGTCATCTTCGACGATCAAAATGTTACAAACATTCGACCGGGTCATTGTCCAATACTCCCGGATGGTTGAAAACTAAAAACGAAATTTTTATATAGCGCCTGGTCTATTTTGTTCAAAAAAATAACCTACATTCACCCCGACTGCCCAACATTTTCAAAATGAACTCCGAACGCCAGTGGAAACTATAACATTGAAAAACGAACACTTGTTCTGCACACCCCTGGCATTCGTGAGGGTTATTCTGCAGCTAATAATCCCGTGCATAAGGCACAGGCCTTAGGCTTATAGAATAACCATCTAAGCCGGAAAAATAAATCAAAATGGCTTTATAGGTATAAGTGCGAAATATCTGCGGTTTTTAGCGAATTCAGCGAACTACCAGATCACTTTTCACCGGACTGTTTTGCGTCGATTTGACCCATTTCGACCAAGCAAAAATCTTTTAAAACCTTTTCCGCTTTTTCCACGCCAGACTGGAGACTATGGAGCGATTCTTCTTCGGGGTGCTCCCGGAGCTTGCCACGGAGAAGATAGGCGTTCATTTTGATGATATTTAATGCATTGTTTAATTCATGAATCAACCGGTAAATTTTTTCCGTTTCAATATGTGTGTCTGACATCGTGAAATCCCCATTAAAGGCCATTAAAGAATTAGCAATTTCACTGATCGGTGCAGACGCTTTTATTGTATCAAACCATTGGCCGATGTTAAATGATCGATACATCTCGGGCTCAAGAGACTATGTGAAACCATTTTTTAAACGACCGCGATTGGCGCTAGGTGGAAAAAAATTTAATGCCGGCAATTTAAAATTCCGCGGCAGTTCTTATGCGTCATTTCGTCCAGATGTGTCATTTTGCCTTCAAATATCAAACGAATAATTGATCGCCAGGCACTGGGTTGATGGAAAATTTCGGTCTAAATCGCCAAATAAGTTCATTTTTTACCGCTGACGCCATTGAGTTATTTCCTGGCACGTCAGTTGCATGAGAGACCTGCCGGAATTGGGGGGCACATCATATCCCAATGGGTGCTCCTGAAACACGAGGAAAGTGAAAAGAAACGAAGCTAAGAGCGATTTTAATAAGCCAACCCCCATTTCTTCGCCCCTGTGGAGGCTCGAACCCACCGAGCCTCCACAACTATTTAAGCTCTGTTAAAAAACTTCAGGGCCACGACGACGATGTGATTTCAGACAGAGCCCAGCTTGTTCCCGATTGAACTACAGATTACACTAATGGTGCTGACACAGTGGTTAAAGAAAGATTGGGCAGCCTCTCCAACTGCTCAATACCAGAACATGGTGGAGCACCAAGTTTGAGCCCCGGCAGGAAATGCGGGGGATTGATTGGTACTTTGCCCTGATCTGTGCCCTGTGGCCAGTTGCTTAACCCAAAACATGGCCTATTTTTTCGTTGGGTTCGAATTGAAAACGATGGTCTAACAGTATGCCTATATCACTTGAAGTCATGCCTCTGGAACCCAAGCCGGCTGAACCGACGCCGCCTAAAACCATGGTGGTGCGCTATGGTTATATGAAACTCATCGGCGAATTTCAGAATGAAATCAAAACCAAGGTCGGTTGTGGAACGCGCGTTGTGGTTCGCTCGCCGCGCGGCACAGAACTGGCGGAAATGCTCACCACTGTCTGCGGCAACGGCGGATGCAACAAATCCATTACACGCGATAAGATGCTCGAATACATCGCCAATTCCGGCGGAGCGGATTATCCATTCAGCGAAGGCGGCCGCGTGCTGCGCATGGCCACCGCCCAGGACCTGACCGAGCAACACAAACTCGATGAACATAAAAAAGAAGATCTCAAGCTTGCCCGCGAGATGGTTCAGAGGCACCAGTTGCCGATGAAAATCGTCGAGGTGGAATATCTGCTGGGCGGCGAACGCGTGATTTTTTATTTTTACAGCGAGCATCGGGTGGATTTCCGGTCGCTGGTTCGTGATTTGGCTCATTCGCTGCACACGCGCATTGAACTGCGGCAGGTCGGCGCCCGCGATGAGGCCCGGCTGGTCGCTGATTATGAAAAGTGCGGCCAACATTGTTGTTGCAAGCAATTTCTGAAGGTGCTTACACCCATTTCCATGCGGTCGGCAAAAATTCAGAAGGCCACGCTGGACCCCGCAAAAATCAGCGGCCGCTGTGGCCGGTTAATGTGCTGTTTGCGGTATGAAGACCAGACCTACGAGGATTTACGCAAAAAACTCCCGAAAAAACACACCCGCGTTCGCACCGCGCAGGGCGAAGGATGGGTTATCGACGGACAAATTCTGACGCAGCTTGTTCTGGTGCAATACGACGACAGCACACAAACGGCAATACCCATTGAAAACATTGAAGCGTTCGATTTACCCAAGCCGGTTTTGCCTGGCGGGCGCACCATGCAGTTTCCTGGAGATCGGCCGCCTGAACAGCAGGCTGGACAGGGACAGAATAATCCACGCGACCGGCGCGGCGGACCAGCTAACCGTCCACAGCAACAGCCGCCGCGCTTTCCCGAGCGACAAGGACAACAAAGCCGACCAAACGCCGGTACGGAAGGGCCACCGAGCGCACCTCCGGATAATTTCTCGCCGCCGCAGTCTGCCGGCGACGACGTTAAACCGACGGAACAGCCCGATGAACCGGATGAACCTGATTTAGACTCAGCTTAACGCTTTATCCCTGCATGATGATCGTAGAAATTGGGGGCAACACCCATGGCCGGTTGGCTGGTTAAAACGGAACCCGACGAATACAGCTTCAGCGATATGGAGCGCGACGGAAAAACTGTTTGGGACGGCGTAAAAAATCCTCTCGCCCGCAAGCATCTTCGTGATATGCGGCTGGGAGACAAAGTATTGATCTATCACACCGGCGTTCAAAAGGCGATTGTGGGCATGGCTCTGGTGGATTCACAGCCGCATCCAGACCCTAAACAAAATGATCCACAAGCGACTATTATTGAATTCAAGCCGCTCAAACGTCTGAATAATTCGATTCCACTGCAGCTTATTAAATCAGATAAACGTTTCGCGCAATGGGAACTGGTGCGCATGGCCCGCCTGTCGGTGATGCCGGTGTCGGTGGAAGATTGGAATGTTTTGATGAAAATGGCCGGGGAGTAAGGCTTTATCCACCCCGTTTTTTGAGCACACGCGCGGGAAATTCTTCCGGAAGATCGTCGACAAGAAAACGTTGCGGTTGCGAATCGTGCCGCATGCGAGTTACCAGAGCTTCTGCGGCTAAGTATCCACTCCGCACTGCACCCTCCATGGTAGATGGCCATCCGGTTCGGGTGTAGTCGCCGGCCAAAAACAGATTACTAACTCCACCATCCGGCGGCGCCTGCAATGGGCGGTGCGCATCCGAACTGGGCAGCGGAGAAAAGGTGGCGCGTTTTTCAATAACGATTTTATAGCGAATTAATTCCGGCTTGCGATCAGGAAACAATTCCGCGATTTGTGCACTAAATTGCGCGGCGGCATTTTCGTGCGGCACATCCACCCAACTTCGGGCGGCGCTGATTACGCCGTGCAACGCCCGGCCTTCGGCGTCCTTTTTAAACAGCCACTGCAATGGGCCGGAAACCAGCGCCGCATGAGATAAATCCATTACCGGATTTTTAAACCACATATGCGCGCCCAGAATTGGCACACTCTGAAGTTTATCGAGCTGGCCAAAGCGCGCGTCGGAACGCCGCAATGATTCGGGAATCCAGTGCATTACAGCATGGAAATTGGTCGCCAGGACAACGGCGGCCGCATTAAGAATTTGACCGTCTAAAAGTTTTACGCCAGTGACTTTGCCATTATCGAAGCAGAGTTCGCTCACGCGCGTGCTTAGCCGGACATCCTGGCATGGTCGCGAAGCATAAAGCTCTTCGAGCGGGCAAATCGGCAGGCCAAACAAATATCCACGGCGATTGGTCAGCATGGCGTCCTGATACACAGCAATGGCGTATTTGCAGCTTGCGGCAATCGTTTCTTCATTGAGTGCGCTGATCAGAATGGGGTCATAAAATTTTTTGATCACCTCATCCGACTGATGATGTTCCCGCAGCCATTGGCCGAACGGCACGTTTTCAAGTTCGCGGCGTCTGCTGCGTCCCAGACGAAGCATACTGAGCATGGCCCGCATTACATTCAGTCGCTCTCCTGGGGTTAAAACGCCGAAGTTCGCCATAGCCGGCCCGAGATGCAACGGCGCCGCCAGAGCGGGAATGCTCCAGAGGTCAAAACCCCGGCCGGTTTTGTCCAAAAAGTGTACGCGATTTTCGAACCGGATTTTTTCGCTTACGCCAAGCCGACGATACAGATCTAGAAGATTGGTGCAGCAACCCAGTAGAACATGCTGGCAGTTATCCAGAAGTTGTCCGGTCTCGGGATCTTCAAAGGAACTGGCGCGCCCGCCGAGTTCGCGGCGCGCTTCAAGCAGCGTGATGGAAAAACCGGCAGAGCTTAGCGCGGCAGCGGCGGCGATGCCCGCCAGTCCGCCGCCGACGACGATGATTTTTTGTGCTTTTTGATCCGCGAGTGCGGCTGACGCGTTGTTCATTTCTCATCCATATGGATTTTTTGCTTTCTCGCGTTTGGCGTTTTGCCAGGCCCGAAGGGCGATTTTACTTTTGGCCCACCCGCTCAAACGCACGCGCGTGCGGAGAACTTTATCCGGTTTACGCGCAATTTTCCGGAGGATGCCCTGATAAATATCGGTCATGGCCTGCAAGGCGCATCGGCTGTCGGGAGCTATAAAACCATCCAAACGGCCAGATTGATAAAAGTAACCCTCGGCGCGCTCGATTTGAAATTTCATCATGCGCAAAAATGACGGAGATGAAATCCTTTTTGTAAACTGATCAGGCATGACCTCAAAACGCGTAAGCTCATCTTTGGGGAGGTATATCCGTCCATTGCGGGCATCTTCAGTTAAATCACGCAGGATGTTGGTAAGCTGAAAGGCAACGCCGCAGTCCACCGCCAGTGATTCGGTTGCTTCCCCGCCGGTAAAACCCCAGATATGAATGCTGGCGACACCGACCACCCCAGCCACGCGATAGCAGTAATTGTAAAGCTCCTCAAAATTTTGAGGCTGAGAAAAATTCAGGTCCTGCAACTGACCATCGATCATGGCGTCGAAGAGGCGAACGGGAATGTTATCCTGACGAACGCAGTTGATGAACGCCAGCCATCCAGGCCAGGATGAATCGGAAATCGATTCACCAGCGATTGCGGCATGGGTGTTGGCGCGAAACGATTCAAGCTGGCCGCGGCGATCAACGTCTCCGGTTTTTATGTCATCCGCCAGGTCGTCGGCGCGGCGCATCCAGGTGTAAAGTGCGAACATGCTCAGACGTTTTTGTTCCGGCAGCAATTTGAGGCCGTAAAAAAAATTACGCGCGTGCGTGCGGGTTACATTTGTGCAGAAAGCCTGTGAGTCTGTCAGAGAAAGAGCTCGTTCCTCCGCGGCCGCGGTGGTCATTTACCGCCTCCTTTTAAACAAGAGGAAACTGCGGTGGCGACCAGAGCGCGGCCTATCAGGTGCAAGTGGGTCCAGCGGGAGAGCACCGGACGAGAAGTGAGCGTATCGTAGTTTTGCCTGCGGATAGCGGCCAAAACCTCCAGTCCGCCCCGGCTGAAAAGCGAAATCTGGATACGCAGCGCGGGACGAATCAGTTTAATGAGTTCCAAGCCTTCCTCGAACATGACCTGGCAGCGGTCCACTTCAAATTTAAGCAGTTGACGATAATGTTCATCGCAAATTCCCTGCTGTAATTGTTCAACAGTTACGCCGAAACGCCGCATGGACTCCATCGGCAGGTAAACGCGATTGCGTTTTTCCAGATCGTTGCGCACATCCTGCCAGAAATTGGCCAATTGCAGGGCTGAACAGGTTTTGTCGGAAAGCGTTTGACGCTGCTGATCGCGATACCCTGCAAGATAAAGCACCAGACGGCCCACGGGATTGGCGCTGCGACGGCAATAATCGAGGACTTCTTCGAACGTTTCATACCGATTCACACGCTGATCCTGCATAAACGCATCGATCAAATCCAGAAAAGGCTCGATGGGAATATCATGCCGCCGGATGGTTTCGGACAACGCTGTAAACACAGCGGTTGAAGAATGTCCTTTGTAGCAGGCAAGCGTCTGATTCCGAAAATCCGTTAGGAATTCGAGCGACCGGGCCGGATCACCCACTTCATCACCCAGGTCATCCGCGGTACGGCAGAAGGCGTAGATGTTGCAGAAATCCTGCCGGAGATCTCGCGGGACCAGTCGTGAAACCACAGTGAAATTTTCGTAATGTTCATGGGCCAGTCGCCAGGTATAGGCGCGAGCGGCATCGGCGTCCGCAATGGGTTCAAAAGCCAGACGGACTGTCGCCGGAAGATCGGGCGAATTTGTGGTCGTATTAGTAGATTGAGCCGTAGTCATAAACTTCATTTGAGATTCATTTTACAGGAAGAGAGTTTGGCTTGGACCCCCTTTCTGGGTAATATCATCCTTTGCCGAGCCTCTTATTGTGCCGGATTCGTGCGAGGCATGCCAATCATATTGTTTCGCAATCGCGGTGATAGAGGGTGGAACTGATTTGCCAGCATTTAAACTGAATGTTGCAGCAGGTTTTTGGAGCAGCCGAATATGAAAATTCTTCTTGCCAACCCCCGCGGCTTTTGTGCCGGGGTAAATATGGCGATTGAGTGCGTTGATCGCGTATTGCAGCTCAAAGGCGCGCCGGTTTACGTTTACCATGAAATTGTACACAACCGGCACGTCGTGGAGCGCTTTACGCGGCAGGGTGTGGTATTTGTCAATTCCATCGACGAGGTTCCGGAAGGCGGAACCGTAGTCTACAGCGCTCACGGAGTTTCACCGGAAATACGCGAATCCGCCAAGCGGCGCCGCCTGGTGCAAGTGGACGCCACCTGCCCGCTCGTGACAAAGGTTCACAATGAAGCGATCCGTTATGCCCGGCAGAAATTCACCATCGTATTGATCGGCCATGCCGATCATGATGAAGTGGTCGGTACGCTGGGCGAAGCGCCCGACGCAATGAACATCGTCGAAAGCGTTGAAGACGTGCAAAATCTGCACATTCCGGACGATCACCGCGTGGCCTATTTAACGCAAACCACTCTGAGTCTGGACGACGCGTCGAAAATTATCGCCGCACTGAAACAAAAATTCCCGCACATTCAGGCGCCGCCAAAGGAAGACATTTGTTACGCTACCACAAATCGTCAAACAGCCGTTCAAAAACTGGCTGCTGAATGCGACATGGTGCTGGTGGTGGGATCTCAAAACAGTTCCAATTCCAAGCGCTTGGTGGAAATGTCCCAGAATCGCGGTACGGTCGCTTACCTTGTTGATGATTCTTCACACATAGACCACGCCTGGTTTGATAACGTCAAAACGGTATTAATCACGGCGGGCGCTTCGGCCCCGGAAGACCTGGTGCAGGAAATAGTCGACCTGCTCAAGGTACACTATGGAGCCACGGTAGAACCGCGCTATGTTACCGATGAAGACGTGCATTTCGAACTGCCGCTGTCTCTGCGAAAGCTGGAAGAGCACCACGCGGCCGTCGGCAAGTAATTCTTCCATCACCGCGGGATATAATAATCAGGTATGGGCGGGCGTTTTGCAGTGCGGTTGCGCCGACCCGAATGCCGATAATATGTTCACGGACAAAGAATGAATCGGTAAATAACACATGGCATTACTCCACCGCTTCAAATTGCTGGCCTATCTACTGGTGCTGGTGAGCCTGTTGGGATTCACCTACGCCGCCGAAAATTTCGGCCTGATGGCGCTGGTGGTGGTTTTGACGGCCCTGAGCTGGTGGCTGGTGGAAGCCGGCAATGGACCGCCCATTCCGCGCTGGGTAATCAACGCCGGCGTACTGGCCGCAGCAATCATGCTTTTTATTGAACTGGTGATCTACCGGCAGCCGAATCTGCTGCTGGGACTGGGGCATTTTATGGCGGGGCTGATTGTCTGCAAGCTCTTTGAAACCAAGACCAACCGGGATTACGGGCAAATTCTGATTCTGAGCCTCTTATTGATTTTATCGGGGGCCATATTGACGGCCTCGCCGGTGTTCGGCGTGATTCTTTTGATTTATCTGGGGTTGGGATTGTATGTATGCCTTCTTTTCCATTTGCGTTGCGAAACAGAGCGTGCCATGCGCCGCGGCTCTGCAGCCGATCCCATGATCACCATGCCTGAAAAACAAAAGGCCATGGACCGTGAGCTTAGAAAGATCGGCATCGGTTCGGGCATTTTTTTGTTTTTATTCGCGTCCGCTGTTTTCGTGCTGTTCCCGCGTACAGGTGTCCCGGGCATGCTGGCGAGCTGGCGTATCGGGCAGGCACCAGTAGAAACAGGTTTTACCAATGACGTCACGATGGGCGGCGATCAAATCAATCTTCAGTTGAGCGATGCCATCATAGGTGAAGTTCGTCTGATGCAAAACGGACAGAACATCGGCAGCGAAGGCTATCAGCCATATTTTCTTGGAACCACCAATGATGTATACGATGAGACCACTCATGGATGGCTGATGTCGCAGCAAATTCTCGACTCATCTGAGAACATACTGGCAAACGCCGGTCATACCAGCCAGCTTGTGCCCTCACGGCAATATGATTCGGATAATGTTATTGATGAACATTTCACAATTAACGATATTCAGGATAGTACTCTTTTTTCAGTGGGGTTTAATGCCACAGCGGTAACCATCAGCAGCACCAGTAACCTGGTATTAAATCGCACTGCGGATGGCGCCCTGACCTGTTCGAGTAAGGACTCAAGCTCCGTCAAAGACGGTGATTCAGTCACATATGATATTCAAAGCGCCACAACGTATGATCCTGCGGTGATCGGTCCAGCCGATCCTGAATTGTTTCCATATTCGCCGCCTTCGGAAAATCCCATCCTGCCAAACTTTGCCATTACCTCGACTGCCATACCACCGCGCATCGTCGGCATTGCCCGTGAGGTCGCGGGAAATTTGCTTAATGCAGAGAAAACTGGGGCCGACGCCGCAAAATACAACCTGCGATTGGCCGATCGCTTCAGCACCTGGCTGAGCACGACCTATCCCTATTCCCTGAGAGTATCACCGGTGGATAAACGGCTTGATCCAACCGAAGATTTCCTGGTGAATAAAACGAAAATCGGCGGCTATTGCGAGTATTTCGCCTCAGCTATGGTAATGATGTGCCGGGCGGTTGGGGTACCGGCGCGACTTGTTAATGGATATCACGGAGGTGATTTCAACTCCGTGGGAGGCTATTACGTGATTCGGCAAAAATTCGCCCACTCATGGGTCCAGGTCTATGCGCCGGGCCGAGGATGGGTGGACTATGATCCTACGCCAGCGAGCAGCCTAACCAGCGCGGAATCTCCAAGGGAATGGTATAGCGGCATGTCAGACTTTTTTGAATGGCTGCGCCTGCAATGGCTTCAAAACATTATCGCGTTTAACGAAGCCATGCGCGCGGACATACTTCAGAACACGTTCACAACAATCAAGTCCGCCATCCATTCGGCAATTAAGACAGTGACAGGATTTGAAAATCAACTTCAGCTCTGGTTTTCAGACCCGAAAATTGGCAGGACGCTTCGGATCACAGCACTAGGTGCATGCGTGCTAATCGTCGCAATCGGTGCATGGATTCTTCATATCATCAGAAAGCGAAGAGGGCTGGTCGCCAAGATCGTTCGCGGCATGGACCGAAAAACTCAAAGGCAAATGAGCCGCGATCTGGCGTTTCTGGACAAGTTGATGCATCTGCTCAGGCTGACCGGGCTCCAACGGTATTCTTATCAAACGCCTATGGAATACGTTCATGACGCGAGCCGACTGCATGGCGCCGCACTGCCGGAGGCCGAACAACTCGTAAACGTTTTTTACGATATTCGTTTTGGCTCTCAGAAGGTATCGGCCAATCTCGCAGAGCGCATTCGCGATCAGCTTAAAGCCCTGAAACAACGACTTAAGCAGAATAAAAAATAGCTCGTTTCCGCGCTTCCATTCATCCTGGAAATAGGGATAATGTTTAATTGATATGACACACTCGCCGAAAATATTCGCAAGGACGTGAATCACTCCCAGCCTGGCTTTCATTTAGGATGTCGCCGGGCTATTATTTTGCCGCTGGCCGGCTGTGCTTGTTTGGTGAGCAACAAATGAAAAAATTACTCGAAACGATCGAATCTCCTGCGGACCTTAAACGTTTGCGGTTGGAAGACCTGACCAAGCTGGCGGGAGAAATTCGCGAAACCATCGTCAATACAGTCGGGAACAACGGCGGCCATTTGGCGCCGAATCTGGGTACCGTTGAAATTATCCTTGCTTTGCACATCGTATTCGACATTCCACACGACAGGCTTCTCTGGGATGTGGGCCATCAATGCTATCCGCACAAGCTGATCACCGGGCGCTATAAAAATTTTTCCACGCTTAGAAAGAGCGGCGGCATCAGCGGTTTTCCTGATCCAAGTGAGGGGCCGTATGACCTGTTCAGCGTGGGTCACGCCGGTACGGGGGTAAGCACTGCGGTGGGTATGGCGCGGGCCGATGCTCTGTTAAAACGCAACACGCGCGTGGTAGCCCTGGTCGGCGATGCTTCCATAGTCAACGGCCTGGCGTTCGAAGGACTTAACAATGCCGGAACGCTCAAGCGGCAGCTTCTGGTCATTCTTAACGACAACTCGATGAGCATCAGTGAACCACAGGGCGCCTTTGCTGCTTATCTTGAACACTTGCGCGTCACCAACACGTACGATGAAGTCAAACGCCGCGTGCAGGAATTGCTGGATCGCATTCCCGGCGGCCAGAAAATTTCGGACGTTGGAGCGCATATCAAACAGGGAATTAAAAACGCCATTGCGCCAGGTCACATTTTTGAAGACCTGGGACTTAAATATTTCGGACCAGTGGACGGGCATGACTTGCCCGGGCTGCTGGAAAAGCTTAATGAACTTAAAGGGCTCAACGCGCCTGCGGTGTTGCATGTTAAAACGGTCAAGGGCAAAGGTTATGAGTGGGCGTGCGAAGACCCGACCACTTTCCACAGTCCCAAACCATTCCGCGTTGAAGGATGCCGCGTTGTGATCAACCAGGGACCGGGCAAATCGTGGACGAGCGCTTTTGCCGATAACATGGTCAACCTGTGCAAAAAACATTCGAACGTCGTTGGTATTACCGCCGCGATGCCCGACGGCACAGGTATGATCAAACTTAAACCTCTGTTTCCTGAGCGATATTTTGACACCGGCATTTGCGAAAGCCATGCCACGGCGATGGCCGCGGGTATGACCAAGGCGGGACTCAGACCCGTAGTGGCTATTTACTCCACGTTCCTGCAAAGAGCTTTCGATCAGATTTTTCAGGAAGTATGCCTCCAGGGACTTCCGGTGATTTTTTGTGTGGACCGGGCCGGATTGGTGGGCGATGACGGCGCGGTGCATCATGGATTCTGTGATCTGGCGTTTTTGCGTTCCCAGCCGGGCATGGTGCTTATGGCGCCGTCCGACGCAAATGAATTAACCGCATCCATGGATTTTGCCATGACGCTTGAACATCCATGTGAAATTCGTTATCCGCGCGATAACTGCCCAACAGAACCATTGGGTGCTTCCGAACCGTGGTCTATAGGCCGTAACGGTGGAAAATCTCGCAGATTGCGAAACGGAACTGATGCGACGCTTCTGGCCTATGGGTCGATGGCGCTGCAGGCGCTGCAAGCCGCCAAACAACTGGAAAGCGAAGAGCTGGATATCGGCGTCGTTGACGCGAGATTCTGCAAACCATTGGACGCCGCGATGCTCAGCGAACTTTTTGCCGCGTCTAAACCAATTATCACGGTGGAAGACCATTCGATCATCAACGGGTTCGGTACCGCTGTGCTTGAACACGCACAAGTCAATGGCTTCGACGGGCGGCTCGTGACGCGATCCGGTATACCGGATCGGTTTATCCGGCATGCCAACCGCGGTGAACAACTCAAGGAAGTGGGTTTGGACGCACCGGGGTTATGTACGACGGTTCGCGATGCCATCGCGCGTCATGAAGAAAGGGATTATTCCTCGGAAAATCAACCGGTTCAGAGCGTCATGCGGTCGTCCGCACGGTTACGCGACTAAAAATCCCCAGAAATCCACTCAAAACTAAATCCTGTTTTTATTTGGCCCCTTGCGCCGTCGTTTGTGCTGAGACCTGAATTAAATTTTCCAGCGTAGCCAAAGCACGACCCGAATCAATAGCCGTAGATGCAATTTTAATGCCCTCACGAATCGATTCGGATTTCTGGCCGACCCATAACGCGGCGGCACTATTGAAGAGTACAATATCTCGCGGCGAACCGCGGCTGCCTCCAAGCACCTGGCGTACCAGGGCGGCGGACTGTTCGGGTGTCTGAATGCGCATCGCCGCAGAAGAAGTTTTTTTCAATCCCACGTCGCGCGGTTCCAGATCGAATGATTTGATTTCTTCACCGTCAAACAGACTTACATGCGTCGGCCCCCCGACGGAAAGCTCGCACATAAATCCCTCGTCTGGATCTGTGCCACAGACAACCATGGCGCGCACGGCGCCCAGCCGCACCAGCACTTCGAGAATTGGCGCTGTTAACTCCGGGCGCGGAACGCCCGCAAGCTGCTTTCGGGCGCCGGCGGGATTGGTTAGCGGCCCCATCAGGTTAAAAATCGTTGCAAAACCGAGTTTTTGTCGGATTTGCGCCACATGCTGCATAGCCGGATGATGCCGCGGAGCGAAACTAAAGCAGATATTCACTTCACGCAGGCATTGCGCCTGAATTTCCGGCTCAGCGTCGACGCGCACGCCCAGAACCTGCAGTACATCCGCGCTGCCGCTGCGGCTGGTGACGGCGCGGTTACCATGCTTGGCAACAGGAATACCGCAGGACGCGGCCACGATGGCCGCGGTGGTTGAAACGTTAAAAATGCGCGACCGGGTTCCCCCGGCACCGCACGTATCTATAACGTTTTCCGGGGCCGACACTGGCACCACATATTGGCGCATCGCCAAAGCGGCGCCGGTGAGTTCATCCGGGGTCGGATCACGACGGGACAAGAGCGCAAGAAATGCCCCCACGTACACCGGATCAGTCTGTCCGGACATAATGTCTTCAAAGGCCGCACGAGTTTGATTCTGGTCGAGCGTCTGGCCGGCGACCAGCTTGGAAAGAATATCCTTCATGAGAATCCTTCGATGGCTCGCGGCGGCGGGGGAAATTTAACTACGAACCACCTGGGCACCCGCGCCGGGAGCTGTCAGAAAGATTGTAGCCTGTTTGTTGCACTGGCGGGGATATTCTGAATCAATGGCGGCGATATAGCGGTCAACACTTTCTTTACGTATCAAGGCCACGATACAGCCTCCGAAGCCGCCGCCGGTCATTCGAGCGCCCCAAACACCGCTGACTCCACGGGATATCTCCACCAGGGCATCAAGTTCCGGGCAGCTTACACCATAATCGTCGCGCAAACTTTCATGTGATTTGTACATGAATTTTCCACAGGACACATAGTCGCGCCGCTCCAGCGCCTGGGCGAAGGCCAACGTGCGTTGATTTTCGCCGATCACGTGGCGAGCGCGGCGGAATACTGTTGGATCGGTGTTCATACGACACTGTTCGAGCATCTCCATGGTCGCGTCGCGCAATGCCTTTACAGCGGGATAATTTTTGCGAAGGCTTGCCACTGCTCGTTCGCATTGAGTGCGGCGGGCCGTATATTCACCCTGCACGAGTTCATGTTTGACATTGGTGTTCACCACCACTACTTGAAGATTGGGATCGTCCATCGGCACCTGACGGCGTGAAAGATCGCGACAGTCCAGAAGCATGGCATAGCCTGCCTGAGCCATTGAGGAAATAAACTGGTCCATAATTCCTGAAGGCATGCCGGCATAATTGTGCTCAGCCCATTGGCAGGCCAGAGACATTTCCACCCGGTCCATTTCACGTTGATTGACGGTAAGCAAGGCCAGAGCCATGGCAATTTCAAATGATGCACTGGAAGAAAGGCCGCCGCCAATCGGCACGTCGCTGACCATGATGGCATCCATACCATGTGAAACAAATCCCTTGGTTCGAAGAGACTCTGCTACGCCCCGGGCATATAAGGACCACGTCGGAGGCTGTTTCGTGACCTCGTGATTGACGTTGAATTCGGTCATCTGATTTTGGGAGGTACTGAAAAGCCGGATAACACCATCGTTGCGAGCGCGACTCAGGATCGTTGTTGCACGATCGATGGCCATGGGAAAAACAAAGCCCTCGTTATAGTCCGTATGCTCCCCGATCAGATTGACTCGCCCCGGCGCACGAACTTCGATGAGCCTCCCGGCGTGAAACCCAAACCGCCGTTGAAATTCGGTTTCAATTGCGTCAGTCATACTCAATTTTCGTAAATTTTCCGTAGCGATCATTTTCATAAGAACGAGTCTCTCATTCTAGCAACTATTTATAATCTAGTGTGGTTTATAGCGCAAATCAACAGAAAAATATGCGCAAGTAGCGTTTTTTTGTATCAAATCTATTATTTCCTATAATAAGCTTGTAACCTCGAATAAAATAAACCGTAAGCCACATTCTATATTACAAAGGATTATTAATTAAATCGCCAAATTATTCTTTTTCAGGCTTTGCACCCATCGACAAAGCATATCCGCCACAAGTGTCGGTTCTGGAAGTCGATGGCCTTGTAAACATCTGATAGTCAGATTGGCCGCTTACTTTATAAACGCCAGATCCGCTCCACTGATATATCGATGACGATTGGGAAAACCAGCCGTGCTGAATTGCACGGTGAAGCGGCGCTGTTGTGCCATAGCGCGGTGCACGGTAAGTGTGAATACTCAGCGACCCATCAATAAACCATCTTTATAAACGTGATGAAAATACTATTTTGTCGGCGAATCGGGTGTAATGTCCTTTAAAACGACGTTGCGGAAGAACACATCACCTGTATACAAATAAACAAAAAAATCGATGCGCAGCCATTGAATAGGATGTGCTTTGTCCAGACGAGCCAATGATGTCGGGGTAAAATCCATTTCGGTGGTGTCCCATCCGTCATTTTTCGTCAGCGTGAGCAGTTGTGCGCGATAAATTTCTTTGCGCTGACTCGCCAGGTTATCCGGCGTGCTGAATTCGTCGGGCCAGTACGCAAAACCTTTGAGAAAAATCTGGATGTCCGGACCGTTGCTGTGATACTCCGCGGCAAAACGATAATGATGCCCATCGATTACCGGAATCCACATACTTTCGCATGCCAGACCGTTGTTGTCCGCCACAAATTTGCCTATACGCATCATCAGGCAATAGCCGGCGCTCGCAGGCGTCGCCGCGTTTTGCGGCACGATGGCCGCGGTGTCTCGAGGTAAATCGGCGGCATCTGAGGCGGATACAAATCGCGGGTGATAATCCTGTTTCTGTAAAAACACTTCCCATTCAGCAGCAACGCCATTGCCCGCCAAAGCGGCGGAAAATTCCGGATCGGGCGCCAAATTCGGCCGAGCGGCAAAGAGTGCCTCAATCACCGGATTGGAATGATTGACCTGCTGCTCCGTAACATGTGTAAATTGAATTCCTTCGAGTCTGGTGAGCATACCTTCAATGGTCAGTCGCGGGCTTGTATTGTCCGGAGGAATGACGGCGACAACCGTTTTGGTGAGTTTCTCACCAACATACAGCCGAAGCGTCAGTTGTCGTCCATCAACAAAACCTGCGATCGTTTGATCCGTCCCCAAAGCACTAATTACCTGATGGATATCGCTATCGCTGACGGGCGCAGTCCAGGTAAGTTGCAGCGCGGAAATCATGGCGTCGACGTCATGATCGTCGGTGCGATTGAAATGACCGTCGCGGGAAATTTTCTGGTCAACAGCGAAACGCATTCGCTCGGCAAGATCTTCCATTGAGGCATCATTGGGATCGGACGGCACAAATGGCAATACGGCCAGTGTAGGTGCTGCAGGGGTAGAAGAATTTGCTCCTCCTGCAGCGTTTACCTGGGCATAAAGCGACGAACAAAACAGCCCCATCAAAATCCAAACAAATAACGTTAAAATCAGCTTTTTCACACCCAGACCCTCAAAACAAATTACCATGAATTAAAATCATCCAAATTACATTATCATGGTCTCTGTAAATCCGATAAATAGTTTACCCGCTTAAAGCTGTTAATCAGGCGCTCGGTAAACCCCCAGATCAATCACGGCTTCGGACGGAAAGTCGACCATGGCGTCAAAAATATGATCCCCTGTGGATGTAAATATCACCACATTACAGCGGGTGTTTTTAACATACTGCACGTCGCCGGCGGCCGGACCAACGTATTGGCTGTTATCCATGCTCTGAAAATGAAAAACGAATTGAGCAATTCCACGCGGCGTGTCGAGTATCAATTGTTCTCCACTGACGTAAACTCCAGCATTGATATTCAACTCCGAAGGATATTCTTTCAACGATAATAGCGGAGAATCAGCAGTTGATGATGCATCAAAAGCCAGTAGACCCCCTGTTTCGCTGTCGCGATCGGACATTGAGCTGAACCCGAGATCATAAATTTGCCGGCGATTTTCTGATAACGACAAAGCTTCTGAAAGAGTCCTGACCAGCAGCAAGTCTAAATAACTCAGACGATTCTGGTTTGTCTTTAATGTCGGATCAATATCATCAGGCGCCCCGGGATATGACGGCATCCGGCGCACATGTTGTTGTTGTGCCAGCAATTCGGCGACCTGTTCCACTACCACTCCGCGTGATGGATAATCAATTCGATGACCGAGAAATGCGAGCAGAGCAACCAGCCGCGGCTCAATGCCGTCGGGAATATACTGTGCGCGAATCCACGCCGCATGACGTTGGGCGGCGTCTACCAAAGTCGCCATTGATGGTTCATGAAGTCTCTGAATCCATAATACCTCGGTTTTGTCGCGCGGCACAAAATGGAAGGTTCCTGCATACCATTGCAGATCACTGATCAATGGATCGGTTGATGGTGCAGCAAGGATTAATTGCTCCAACCGCTCGCGGCCTTCGAGGTCATAAAGTTCCTGAAGCGCATCCAGTCGCGTTTGTTCATCTCCAGGAGACAACAGCAAAAAAGCGAGTTCTGATGAAAGATTCCGACCCGAAAGTCTTTCGATCGCATGGACTTCAGGGCGCCGGGGCAGAGAATAAGTAACCGCCGGACGAGATAAAGATTGCACCAGCGGACCAATTAAATCTTTATCCTGAAGTTCAACTGCCATATTGCAGGCGTAAATCAACACATCCCAGTCGTTGAATTGCGGGATGTTGCGTGCCAGTACGGCTTCGGCCAATTCAGAATTGGCCCGGCGAATCTGCTGCAAAGCATATATTTTCATCGCTGGATGCTGGCCGTAACCTTCGACAATTTCCACCAGAGCGGCCAGACGCTTTGGCGAATCGGCGCCGATGTTTTCCGCGAGCCTGGCGTCGACGGCCTGCCGCTGGCCGTCCGGCAGTGAGACATCGACGAGCTCGGAAAGCATGCTTTGAACCTGCCCGGTATTAAGCGGCCCCTGTTGCGGCTGGTTGCAGGCAGCCGATAAAAGCGTCATGAGAAGCCCAAAGAGCAATAAAAATATCCGGAAAAATGGTCTATTCCAGGGCATCAGGTAGAGTCCTGTTCAAAAAATCTCATTTACCGGCGAGAATAGTACCCGATGGTGCGTGAAATTCACCTACCCCTGGTCAGGGCCGATTGAAGCAAGAGACTCTGATATTCGGCCCCGCGAAACGATGAGGCAGGATGAACGCTTTTTTTATTCAGAACCTGGGGTTTTTGATCCCTATGCTTGTGCTGCTGATGGTTTCAGCGGCGTTTTCCTGTTGTGAAACCACTCTCTTTTCACTCACTCGCCACGATTTATACCAGTTTCGCAACAGCGGCCAGCGGCAGAAACTGGCAGCGGCGGCATTGCGCGAGCGAGGCCGGATATTGCTGATCATTATTCTGGTCTTAAACATGGCCAGCAACGTTTTGATTTTCATATTAAGTACGTTCGTTCTGGTACGCGTTGCTGAGCAATATGGCGATTTCATTGCTGCCGTGCTTTCGATTGTGCCAATTCTGCTGGTGGCCTATTTCGGCGATGTTGTGCCGAAGATGATCGGCCGGCGATTCAATCGCCGTCTTGCGCCCCTGCTGGCCGCGCCTCTGACAGTGCTCACGGACCTGCTGGAACCAATGGCGCGAGTTATTCATCTGGTGTTGATGGAACCCGTGCATCGGCTGCTGGGGCACGACGCGCCGCCCGCCGGTCTGGAACTGGATGAATTGCGTGAATTACTGCTGATGTCTCAGAGCCAGGGCGCCATCGACCTGACGGAAAACCAGCTTCTACAACAGGTGTTATGGCTTAAGGAAATTCGCGTGCGGCACATTATGGTGCCGCGCGTGGACATGCTGGCGTTTGATATCAATCGTCCCGCCTCGGAACTTGTGGAATTGTTTCGCACATCGCATCGATCCAAAGTTCCGGTTTACGATCGGCAAATCGACAACATTCTCGGCCTGCTTTATGCCAAGGAATATTTACTGCAATTGCCGGCGGACATTACCGGCATTCGCGCACTTCTTAAACCCGTGCAATTTGTTCCGGAACTTCAAACACTCGACCGTTTGCTGAGTTATTTTCGCGAAAAACGCGTGCAAACCTCCCTCGTGGTTGATGAATATGGCGGAATCGCCGGCCTGGTTACGCTGGAAGATGTTGTCGAGGCGCTAATCGGTGAAATTCATACACCCGGCGATCCGGCCCGGCGCACCGTGGAACAAACCGGCGAAGATGAATGGCTGGTCCCCGGGGATTTATCTTTGATCGAATGTGGTGAATTGTTCGGCCAGCACTTATTCACCACCAAAATCACCACTATTGGCGGACTGATTTACGCCAACCTTAACCGCATACCCAAAGTCGGCGATCAGATTCGCCTGCACAATCTGGAACTCACGGTTGAATCCATGCATGGACGGCGCGTCGCCGACGTTCGTTTGCGCATCAGTAAGCAGGTTCATGCTGCGAAAGAAGGCGGTTCATGATTCATAATCCGACCGGATATTGCCTGGCCGATTTTATCACGCTCCAGACTTTGCACTGGCTGCTGATTGCTGGTGCAGCGTCATTTGGTTCGGTTCTTTTTAGCGGACTGGAGACCGGACTTTACAGCATTTCGCGCTTGCGTCTCCAACTTCGTTGCTGGCGCAAAGATCCGCGCGCGGAGCAAATCGAACGCTGGCAAAAAAACCCGACAAGTGTTTTAACGGGCCTCTTGATCTGGCAGAACGTCGCCAATTTCGCCGTCTGCGCTGCAATAACCGTCCTTATCGATCAGGAATTTTCCAACCCCGTAGTCCAATTATTAATCGCCGCCGCTGTTGTCACGCCGCTGATGTTTTTATTCGCCGAACTGTTACCGAAAGATTTATTCCTGGTTTATGCCGACCGCTGGACATATCACCTGGTGCGTCCGCTGCAATGGGCTTTGGCCGTTATCAGAATTATCCCCCTCTTACCGCTGCTATTAGTGCTGGACAAAATCGCCGAATGGCTTCTCGGCACCGGCAGACAAATAGACGCGTCTTCGTCCGCCGTAATCCGATATGCTGAGGAATCCAGCGCTTCGGGGTTGATCAGTGATACACAACACGATCTTATTCGGCGTGCATTGCGCATGGCCCACGTTTCGGTAAGCGACGTGATGGTCCCCTGGGATCGGGTTATTGGCGTGCCGCTTGGCATCAGCAAAGACGGATTTCGCGCCATCGTCAGGCGGTTTAATGTTTCCCGCCTGCCGGTATTCAAGCCTAATACGCAGGAAATTCTCGGCGTGGTCAATGTGGTCGACGTTTTATCGAATCAAGACCAGACCGATTTACAGCGGTTTTTAACCACGCCGATTACACTGCTGCCGAATCAGACGGTGCGCTCCGCTATTACGCTCATGCAGGCGGCGCGGCAGACAATTGGCATTGTCGTTAATTTGCAGGGCAAGCCCATCGGCCTGGCGACCATGAAGGATCTCGTAGAAGAACTCACAGGTGATATGGAGGGTTAATAAAACTTTATGAATTTAAATACAAAAAATGAATCATTGCTCCCCACCCCCGCGCAGAGCGCGTGGATGGCGCTGGGCTACGGCATGTTTATTCACTTCGGACCCAATACTTTCGCCGGCGTCATGTGGGGTGACGGAAAATTTCCCACCCAGGAATTTAATCCCACCGATCTGAACGTCCGCCAATGGGCCGAAGTTGCGCTTGAAGCGGGCATGAAATACGCAGTCCTCACCGCTAAACATCACGATGGTTTTTGCCTGTGGCCCAGCCGGCACACCGATTACTGCGTGCGCCATGCGGGCAATAAGACCGATGTGGTGCGCGAATTTGTCGAAGCGTTCCGATCGGCGGGTTTACAGGTGGGACTGTATTATTCACTCTGGGATCGCCGTCACCCGGATTATGAAGACGACCAGCACTACGCCGAATACATGCAAAATCAGATTCGTGAACTGCTCTCCGGATACGGCCCCATATTGGAATTGTGGTTCGACGGCGCCTGGGATAAAGACCATCCAACGCGACGCGCTATTTATGATCCAAAATGGGAAAGCGATCCAAAGAGTGGTTTGACACACGGCCAACGCTGGCGTTGGCGCGAATTATATGAATTAATCCACCAGCTTCAGCCTGAATGCCTGGTGCTTAATAATATCAGCAACGATCGCCCGGGAGGAATTAAATATCCGCCGGTGGACCTTAGAAACGCGGAACTTTTTGATTACATCTGGAATGACCGGCTTTGCGAACCCGTTACCGAAAATGTAATCACGACACCAGATGGTGGAAAACTTTTTCTGCCGCTGGAATATTGCGCTACGCTCAATCGCAACTGGTTTTACACACAAAACTTAGCACAAACACATCCATCAGCGGCGACTATCGCTGATTGGTACAGCCGCGCCAGAGCCACAGATGCATGCCTTCTGCTTAACGTAGGGCCTGATAAAAGGGGTATTGTTCCGGAATATCACCGCCCGTTTTTACGCGAATCGGCTAAACGGCTTGGGTTCCAGCGCTAGATAATACAGCCCGACGTGCAAACGCCGGGCTATTTTTACGATTAAAAAAGCCCCGGCATTTTTTGCCGGGGCTATATTGCATAGATTAATGAATGGTCAGCGTGACGCGTTTGAGACCCGTGAGTTCGCCGGTCTTACTATCAAATACAAACTGATATAACCCAGGCATTAGTCCCAGCGCCCCCGCGGCACTGCGGGCGAGAAACATCGGGCGTCCCATGCCGCCGCCTGCGTCACCCATCATGCCCAGCACTTGTACACCCGGCTGACGTGTTACGGCGGTAACCGGCGGAGGATTACCCAACGGTCCTGAAGCGTTGATGCCCAAAAGCTCCCAACCATTAGCGAGCACGACGGAGTTCCCGTTGCCATTAATCTGAGCCACATACGGATGGGAATAATCGGGCAGATAAATAATTTGCAGCGTTAACATATCTTCCTGAGGCTGCTGGGCTGCACGTAAAACCAGCGTTCCACGGGCGATCCGGTTCCCGCCGCCGGGCCCAAATTGTCCACTCATGCCGCGAAAGCCGCGTGGGCCTGGGCCTGCGTTGTTCTGCATGTTGCCATTGTGAACATTAGCGTTGGGATGATTACCCGATTGAGGCGGTCCCATACGACCATTGCCATTCGGACCCCACTGCATTGGACCTGGCACGTTACTGCCAGCTTGGCCCCCCTGCATACCGGCTGAATTAAACATAACATTCTGTGCTCTTTGCGGCGCTCCCATACTGGTAACCAGAAGATACGGTTCCGATTGATAAAATCGCACGCCCGAAACACTTGGATCATTGATCTGATCCACACTAATCGGTTGAACATTTACACCTGAACAACCAGCCAGAAATGCCCCGGCAAAAACCATTGGAATTGCCATAACCCAGAGACGCATGCGCATGGTGACCTCCTCACGCAGATTTACCCATTTGCTGACCCCTGCCCGATTGAATCGAGCCTGGGATTGCCATAGGTAATTACGCCTAAAGCGAAAAAAGGTTACAGATCCAAGGCATGCTTAGCTTATTTTACCTGAGGCTCTAACTCATAAAGGTGTAAATAAAACTCCAATCGTGGCGTTCCCTCAACATTACGAGCGCGGTTGAATTCAAAACCGCGATGCTCGAAAAATTCGATGGCCTTTGCGGCGTCAACGCGGGTATGAACGATTAATTTCAGGTAACCATATTGGCGGGCGTGTTTGGCCGCGGTTTCCACAAGGCGCAACGCGACGCGGTTGTCGAACTGCCATTGCTGATCCACGCGCAGCCAGTGCAGGTGGGCCACGCTGGGTTCGTCCTCGCAAATGGCCACGGTTCCAATTACCTTACCGTCCGCTTCGGCCACCCAGAAATGATCCTGCGGGCGGCTTAAATACGTTTCTGAAATGCGTGAAAACGCGCCGCAATCAACACATTCGACGTCGCCGCCGTGCAATACGCCGTCATTGTATAAACGCGTTACGGCATCGCCATCGGATGCCTGAAAAGTTCGCACGTGAAATGGATCTTGCGGGGCATTTTGGGCTGAATTTTCACCGGTTTTGTATGACAGCATGTTGTAACTCCTTTACTCTGGGCTGTTCTCTGCGCTTATACGAGAAAATTATAGGCAGGTTCGGCGCCGCGGAGTTAGCAGAGGCAGTTAAACCATGAAAAAGTTCGAAATACCCAAAAGATAAACCAAATCCTTCGCCATTCTTTTGGGACTCCGACGGAGTCTTCGGTTTTTGCAACTGCAAAAGTTATTTTACCACAACGGCACCACTAAATCATTGTTTTGAACCACGAAAAACATGAATTATATAAAAATTTTGCCCACGGATTGAACGGATGACACGGATGATGCACAAAGAACAGGATTCATTATTTTCCCTGGCATATTTTTTTGCTCCAATTTTTGGCCTTCTAAGCGCAACAACGTTACAAAGGCTTATTTTATAGAGTATTTCACCCTTTCTGATCCGTAACATGATTCGTGCTTGTTGCGCCTTTAAGAGTGGAGGAAACATCTCTATTTTCAGGGGTTGTAGCGCTGTAGCGGTTGGATTTTTCCTGTTAAGGGACTCTAACAAAACAAGGCGGGGCCGCGACGCTGGGAATTTTGGTCCCAGACAAGGAGCTTCGACGATGCAAGTATTACAATACAATACAGCGAGGAGAAGCGACGCCGTATGGGGCCAAAAAGGCACCGCGTCCCGGAGGGTTGGGCCGCAAATAGCCCATCTGCGGTGTTGTCGGCCCTCGTTGTATCATCCTTCGGATACGGCTTCGGGCCTCCGCCTTGCATCTGGGCTATTTGCGGCCCAACGCGGCTCCCGGCTTGTTTGGTTAGAGTCCCTAAGTCCCGAAAGCGTAAGAAAACGATTTTGCCACAGAGAACTCAGAGGGCACAGAGATTTATATTTTTAACACGACGATATAACTGGCGCGCTGGCAAAATTGCGAACGCGCCGGGGGATGTGGCTACTTTTTGTTGCTCCAGGTCCAAAGATATACAGCCTTATCATCTTTGTTATTTTGGGCCTCCTAAGCGTGACAGCGTGACAATCCCTTAAATTCCAGCACATTTTGCATTTTTCAAGCGTGACATCATTTTCATTTGTCACACTTAGAAAAGTGAGAAAAACCCTATATTTACCGATGTTGTCACACTGTCACACTTGCGTTTTCCCCATGCTCTGGTAATACGTCTCGAAGATGTAACAAAACGATCCCAATGGCCATCGGGATTGCGCGGTTCGACTGCCTTCGGCTCTGAGGCTCAGGCTCGAAGAGAGCTCACCGAAGTCAGATGGGCGCAGAGTGAACATCGAAGCACAAATGCTACGGCACCGCTTGATATTTACTTGTCAAAGAACCGGCTTTAAGAGCCTATACACTGAATAGGGAAACTGTCCGACGCGGCAAGCGGCTGCGCCGAGTTCTGAGTCGGGAGACGGGTGACGGGAGAAATATTTACCACAGCGAGACGACGGCACAACGAATTTTTAACCACGAAAATTGTGCGGCGTCGCCACAGTTTTCAGGTTTCGGTTTTCAGTGTTCAGACAATAAATCAAAACCACGGATTGCACGAATCACGCTGATAAAACAGCACAAAGAAATTAACTGCCCCCTGACTTACCATGCAGCAAAATTTCGCCGATCTCTCCTGATCAACTGATCGCCTGCTCAAAACTCTCATCGAAGCCGCCCGCTGCGTCCCCGATTCGCTCCCCTTATTATTGAGCGGACAATTGAGCGTAGGCTTTTTGAGCGTCTTGATTTCCGAGATGGGCAGCTCTGGCGATCCAAGCCACCGCCTTGTCAATATCTTTAGGTACACCGCAACCATTATAATACATGACTCCGATGTTATACATAGACTCAGTGTCACCTAAAGCTGCGGCTTTTTGCATCCAATACCAAGCTTCTTTGTAATCCTGAGCAACACCATGGCCGCTACCATACATTGAACCTATATCTCCCATTGCTGCAGCATTACCAGCGGCGGCGGATTTATTAAACCAATACCAAGCTTGTTTATAATTCTGGGCTATACCATGACCAGTCAAATACATACCACCAATATTGAGCATGGCATCACTATCACCGGCAGCAGCAGATTTTTGAAACCAGTATAGAGTTTTGTCATAATCTATAGAAACCCCCAAACCATTTTCATACAATAACCCAATTCCTTTCATGGCATCGCCATCACCCAAATTTGCCGCTTTTTGAAACCAACTCATTGCTTGTGTATAACTTTGGAGAACACCATCTCCATCTCTATAAAGCGTGGCAATATTGTCCATTGCTGAGGATAAACCATATCCAGCCGCTTTTTCCCACCAATAAAGGGCTTGATGTGTGTCTTTAGGAACGCCTAGACCCTGATCATAAAACTGACCAATATTATACATCGCTACAGGGTCACCTTTGACCACAGCTTTCTGATACCAGATCATCGCTTGTTTATAGTCTACTGGGATGCCATAACCATGCTGATATAGCCAACCAATAGTTGTTATTGCGGGCTGATAACCTGCGGTTACAGCTTTTTGAAACCAATAAAATGCCTCGGCATAATCTTGAGTCGTTCCCAAGCCATTCAGATAACATACGGCCATATTGAACATGCCAAGGGCGTCTCCCTCAGCAGCCGCTTTTTGAAACCAAGATAACGCGAGCTTATAGTCGTGATTTTCATAAGCTTGCAGACCATAAAGACACGTAGTTTCATCAGGGGAGGCTGGCGCCATAATAGTTGGTTCAGCCGTCACTGGAATTGCGCATATAATTCTCGAGTCACATACCAATGCTAAGGAGAAAATGAAACACAAAAATGTCAAATGCCTTTTTTTTATCATAAAATTTACAGGCTATTTAAAGATTTTAAAATCAAGGATAATTAGGAACAGCACCTATTTTCCCCGTTCTTTATTTACTCCAACTGATCGATGACCACGTCGAAATTTTGCGCCAAGGCCGTCAGACTGGTGAAATGCGCCTGGGACATCGAATATGCGGGGATGCGCAGATCCATCCAGCCGGAGGTCTGTTCCACCTGTGCGCCCTGCTGATTCAAAAAGCGATATTGGAATTGCAGATATAACTCGTTACCAGTGAGATTCCGCACGGGCACGACCACATCAAGCTGGCCGGCGCCGACGCGCGTGACAATCGGTTCCTTGACGGCGATTTCGCCTTGCAGGTTGTAGCTGGTCAGGTGAACCTGGGGATAGGGATTAAGCGTATCCTGGTTGGGAACCACCGGCCCCTGGCATCCGGCCAGAACAAGTACAAAAGCTGCGAATAAACTCATCAATATCGGCGCCGCGATTCGCATAAATGTTTACTCCTTTTATTTTGTTTGCAGGTTCATCGGTCCGGTGATTTGAATATCTACGGTGTTATTCTGCAGATCAGTCGCTTTAAGTCCGGTTGAACCGCCAAGCTCCTGCTTGAGGGCGGAATAAAAATCATCCGGTGCGCCACCATATTGAACGGCCAGTTCGCCATAGGCGGAGGTGCTGGAGCCGGTGATGCCGCGATTAATTACGCCCAATACGCCCGGGACTTTTTGAATGTATTGTTTGATGGTCAGAACATCATCAACTGAAGCGGCATTGTAAATGCGAACAATAATCGGGTTATACGCCGCAACTCCCCCATTCCATACCGCGGCGAGTTTCTGCATGACCTTGTCGGCCAGATAACTGGTGTAAAGGTTGATGTTGGTTTTGCTCATGGGAAGCGGCATATCGACATAGTCGGCGCCGAGGACGCGCCCGTCGGTGGTGCTGATAATCGAAACCAGCAGGCGCAGGGCTGTTCCAATGGTTGCCTGAGCGGTCGGGGCAGCTTGTACGACGACCACGACGTCGGTCTGCAGACTTTGTTTAAGCAGAGGCAAAACCGTCTGATCGCCGTTTTGCAGACGCAGGAAGCTTTCGCGATCAAGCACTTTCTGGGCCATGGTGGGATCCTGGATGTCCACCTGACCATTGGCGCCCAGGTAATCGATCATGGAAATCTGGATGGCGTCGTAATCCTGCTGCGATGCGGCGATGGCCGGAGTGTACGGAGAAGTAGTCTGCGGTTGAATGACTTCAATCATGATGCGCGGCGAGTGCTGGGCCTGATAAGCCTGTACATAAGCCGGTTCATCCGGCAACGGCACGTGCTCGCCATAAGGATTCACGCCGACGGAGGGCGAACCCTGGTTTACACCCATCGGATTGTTATAAGCATTTACCGGCAGCGGCTTGGGCTGTACAACCGGCTGATAAGCGGTTTGATCCTGCGGCGGAGGAACGGGGACATTTTGAACGCTTTGACTGCACCCGGCGAGAGTGAACGTAATAAGAGAGATGAATAAGACCAAATTCCTGAACATAATTTATTCCTCCCAATTGCATGGCGGCCACTTCGCATTAATTATATGCAACATAGGTCACAGGTTACAGAGAGAAGGTTACTGGCTAGAATACCCCTATGAAAGTCAGCTTATTTGTCACCTGCCTGACGGATTTATTTTCACCGCAGGTGGGTTTGGCGGTGGTCAAAACACTGGAACATTTTGGTTGCGAGGTGGATTTCCCCAGTGCTCAAACCTGCTGTGGACAGCCCGCGTTCAACAACGGCTTTCCCGAGCAGAGCAAGCCGCTGGCGGCGCGGATGATCCAAGTTTTTCAGGACGCGAATTACGTGGTTACGCCATCGGGTTCCTGCTGCGCGATGATCCGCGATCATTACATTGAGCTATTTAAAGGCGATTCAGCCATGGAACACAAGGCGACGGAATTTGTCGCCAAGTGTTATGAATTCGTGGAATTTTTGACCAAAATTCTCAAGGTGGATTTGAACAAGCTTAAGCTCAAAGAAAAAACAACGTTTACCTACCATTATACGTGCCACTTGCGCGGGCTGGGCGCCACCGGCGATCCGGCAATCCGGCTGCTTAAACAAATCGGCAACGCTGGTTTTGCTCCGCTGGAAAAATCAGAACAATGCTGCGGCTTCGGAGGCACGTTCGCCGTCAAATACCACGACATCAGCGGCGCCATGGTCCGAGACAAGGTGGATTGCGGGAAAAAAAGCGGCGCCGGCGTCATGATCGTCAACGACACCGGGTGCGCGATGAACATCGGCGGAGCAGGCCATCGTTATGCAGCGCCGTTTAAGGTTCGGCACATCGCCGAGGTTATCGCCGAGGCCATTGAAAACAGCCGGGAAGGCGCGAGGAAATGAGTCGCCCCGAAGCCAAAGCATATTCGAAAGCATTCCGGATGCCGCTGCCGGTATTTCATCCGGATTTTCTCAACGAAGCCGCCGCGGCCTCTAAGGATAAAGCCCTGCACGCGGCTCTGGACAACTCGGTGACCAAAAAAGATTACGGACGCCGGGCAACAATGGCAGAACTGCCCGACCCGGAAGGCCTGCGGGAACTTGCCGGCCGGATCAAACGCTTCACACTGGACCACCTGGATTATTACCTGGAGATGCTGGAGCGCAACGTGATCGCCAACGGCGGCAAGGTGCATTTCGCAGCCGACAACGCTGAAGCTAATAAACTGGTCGTGCAGATCGCGCGCTTTTCCAGCAGCAAGCTGGCAGTCAAAAGCAAAAGCATGGTCAGCGAGGAAACCGAGCTCAATCAAGCCCTGACCAGCCAGGGAATTGAAGTGGTGGAAACGGATCTGGGGGAATTTATTCTTCAGGTGGACAACGACCACCCCACACACATCGTGATGCCGGTGATTCATAAAACCGCTCCAGACATCGGCAAGGTATTCGCCAAATTTTTCAAAACGCCTTTCACGAACGACCCGCAGGAACTCGCGGAAATGGCCCGCGTTTATCTGAGGGATAAATTCCAAAAAGCAGACATGGGAATCAGCGGCGTTAACTTCGCCGTGGCGGAAACCGGCTCGATCGTCATCTGCACCAATGAAGGCAACGGGCGCATGTGCACATCGCGGCCAAAGGTGCATGTGGCCATCATGGGCATGGAAAAATTGATTCCCTCGCTCGACGATTTACCGGTGTTTCTAAAGCTTTTAGCGCGCTCCGCTTCCGGCCAGTCGCTCACCCAATACACCAGCATCATCACCGGTCCGCGGCGCGAGGGCGAATTCGACGGGCCGAGTCAATTTCACCTGATCGTCATGGACAATGGCCGCTCAAAAATCCTCGCCGGCGAATATCGCGACACACTGCGCTGCATTCGCTGCGGTGCATGCCTGAACGCGTGTCCGATTTACCGTAAAGTGGGCGGCCGCACGTATGGCAGCGTTTATCCGGGGCCGATTGGCGCTCTGCTGACGCCTCTGTTTAACGGCATGGAAAATCATAAGCATCTGCCCAATGCCACAAGCCTGTGCGGTGCGTGCTTTGAGGCCTGCCCGGTGAAAATCAACATCCCGGAAATGCTTATCCAGATGAAAGCGGATCAGAACAAGCTGGGCATCACGCCGCGGAGCCAGAAGCAGCTTTTTAAATTCTGGTCATGGGGTCTAAAGCATTCGTGGAGTTATGCTCTGGGCCAGAAGCTGCAAAAATTCATGATGCGGCGGCTGGCGAATAAAGACGGCTGGATTAAAAAGCTGCCCGGACCGGCAAGCGGCTGGACGATGGAACGCGACTTTCCCGCGCCGCCGAAGGAAAATTTCCGCAAGTTGTGGAGTAAACACCGCCGGGAACAAAGAACACTAAAGAAAAACAAACCTCCGCCGGAGGCCCGGAAATGACCTTTGATCCCAGAGCATCCGCCCTGGCGCCAGGCACAAATCCCAAACGCGACGAGTTTCTCGCCATTGTACGCCATGCGCTGGGGCATTCCGCGGTCGGCAAGCTCGCAGAACCAACTGGACGCCCCCCGCGGCATGAAAAGTTGATCCGCCAGATCCAGGCGAACGATCCCGGCCGCGTGGATCGCTGGATTGAATTGGCCGGAAAAAACGGCGTAAATGTCAAACGCGCCAGGACCGCAGCGGGCTTACAGGCGGCCATCGACGAATGTCTGAGCGCCCATCAGGTTCAATCAGTATTATTGAACATGGCTGATTTACCGGAAGAAAGTTTCGCGGCACATCTTACCAAAAAGGGGCTCAAGATTTATCACTGGGCGAAGGAAGGTTGTGCTGAAGCGGCGTTTAATTGCGATGCGGCGGTAACCGACTGCCGTTATGGACTTGCGGACACCGGCGCCTTTATGGTGTGGAGCGACACGGGATTCGGCCGGTCTTCCACCCTTACGGTTCCAGTGCACGTGGTCCTTTTACCCGTGGGACGCATCGTCGCCGATATGGTTGATGCGCTGCCGCATGTTTTGCGCGATACCGGCGGACGGATGCCTTCAAATGTCGTCATCATCAACGGGCCGAGCAAAACCGCGGACATCGAAATGAAATTGGTGACAGGCGTGCATGGTCCAAAATTTTTGTATGCCGTTATTATTGATGATTAATCAGAGCGCATTGGGGCCAAGCGCAATATTCTCAAGCTGCCAGGCATTGCCATTGCGGGCAAAAGTAAGTGTTTGCCGGGCCGTCGCGCCGGCATAGGAAGCAAATACATCGGCAATCAGCTTATTGCTGGATGGATTTTTACAATCGATGCGAATTTGACCGCCGTTGTCAGAGAGTTGCGGCGGCAGATTCAAAGACCATTGACCCTCAGCGGTTTTGCCGCTTAAAAGCCGATTTTCCAGGGCTGTTCCGCCGGAGAGCAGCATCGCCTGAAGTTGCCCGCGATTCTGAATGATTCGCGGCAAGCGGAGTTCATAACTAAACGCCGCGGCCAACAAAGCCAGGCACATTCCAAGCAGAACCACCGCGAACAAAGCGGTAATCAGAGCAACACCGCGACGCCGTGAAAATGAATTGGCGACCAGAGCGTTCATTTGCCTGAAGCCTCCTCCAGCGAACGATAAAATTTAAACGTCTCGGGCAATTCAACGACATTGTCGTGCCCGTCAACTTTATCGTGTACATGGACGATCAACCCGGAAACAGCGAAGCGCATTTCCGCCCCGATGCGCGGCCAGGTCGTGGTAAGATCAGGCCGAGGGACGATTTGTAAATGATTACCGATGATGGAAACAACCGTGCGGGTTACATCGCCGTTGGAATTGATCACCCATTGAATCAGATCGGCGTCCGGGCCGTTATCGCAAACCAGCCTATTGTCACTAATCAGACAATCATGAGCCGTCCAGACGTCCTGCCCGAGTTGTGAATACAGACTGTTGGTAAGAGCCAGGTTGTTTTCGCGGATACTGATGTCCCCCATGGTCTTGACGCTGAACAGGAACATTTGGCCGGCAATCAGCAGGAACACGCCCAGGAGCGCCATCCAGACCAAGACTTCGCCTATTGTAAATGAGCCAGACGAGCGGGAGATGGTTCTCTTGCGCTGCACTATTGACCTCCGGCGGACTTTGAAGGCACGGGGGCTAAGACAAAAACCGGGACGTTCATAGACGCTTGAGTCTTGGGAGAAATAGAAATCCATTGATAGCCAGTCGGGGTCTGGTTAAGACGAATCGTCTGGACTCTCAGGCCTGCCGATTCCGCCGACGGCTTGCCATTGATCAGCATCTGCCAGGCGGCGTTCTGCTGCAGTCTCAAACCATTGCGTAATTGCAGGAGTTTTTGCTCGCCGATTCTGGATTGGGAAAATACGGCAGCGGCCAGACTGATGGCGACGAGCAGAATGGCAAAGCCGATGACCAGTTCCATCAGAAAAAATCCACGTCGCAATCGCATTATCTCAGTCCCCCAGATTCCATTACATTCATCAATGTAGCATAGGGGAGATACATGAGAAGCATCGTGATTAATACGATGAAGCCCAGAAAAATCACTGCTGTGGGAATTAGTGCTCCGCGTACCAGCGACGCGGCTTGTTCATAGCGTCGTTGATAGATCGCATGAATAAACCCAAGCGAGCCGGCAAACGTGGATCCCGTGGCTTCATCCAGATTGCTGCACAAAAGTCGTGGGAGACCGACGGTCAGTGCTGCGGCTTTAGGCGATTGTCCTTTCTCCATTCTCTTTTTCCAGCGCAGCAGTCGCCAGCGGGCGATGCTGTTAATTCCGGAATTAGCGGCGGATTCGACTGCAGAAGTAAGTTCGCCGCCAGCGAGTGCATACTCATGCAGGATGGCTGTAACATTCGCCCAGGTGCGCCATCGGACAATGGCGCAAAAAAACGGCGTGTACCAGGCCAGCAGATCGCCTAAAGTCACAAATCTGCGCACACGTTTATAAACGGGAAAAAAGATGCGGGTCAGCAATATAACCATAGCGCAGAGCAAAATAAAAAAAAGAACGATAGGAATGAAAGGCAGAGCGGGTTCAAAATAGTTTTGGATTTTGGTATAAAAACTCCAAAATATTATGTCCATTTCAGGTAAGGGTAAATGATATTGAACGTATACACGCAATGAATGCGCAATAAAAAAACTGGGAATTAAAATGATTGCCGTGACAAGAAATAACAGATAAACCCCATAACTCACGTTCAATTCATTGGAAAAGTCCCAGGTCGATTTTGCGGCGAGCATCCGTTTAAGTGCGGATAAAAGATTTCCCGATTCTTCGGCGGCGGCTATAGCGGCTGCGTCGCTGGCGCGAACTTCGGGAACCGCCAATGGCAGGGCCTGACCCAGCGTCTTTCCCTGCTGCAGCATTTCTGAAAGAACTGTTAACCTCCTACCCAAGGCCCCACGTTCCGTGTTGCCCGCGGCCGCGAGTGAACTCGCCAGCGGATGACCCAGGCGCACCGTGCGATAAAGATAATCGAGAATCAAATCAGCTCTGCGACGCAAACAGAAATAACGAGCGAAAAAAATGACCGGTAAAACAGCAACAGCGATCTGAATGAATGGGATGAGAAGTAATGTTATAACCACGTACAACAAAGCCATAATCGTAAACTTGAAGCTTTTAGTAGTGCGCTGTGGATGCACCATGGATTTGCCAAACCTCTTGATTCTTAATTGTTTGAACCACTCAACCAAGATAATCTCCAACTAGAATTAATTAAGAGAACCAATGGCTTGCAGTATGCGCGTCAAGGGCAGGACCATGGCATAGATGACAAAAAAAATCGCCCCGCCGAAGACTATTAGAAAAACCGGAGACAGAACCGCAGGAATCATCGCCGCCCGGCTGCCAGATGCACGGCCGAAACTTTCCGAGAGGATATCCAGCGAATCGGAAAGATTGTTGGCTTGAATCGCACTTTGTAGTGTCGCGGTTACCGTGGCGGGGATGATGCGCCCGCGCGGCGTCTGATCCAGATTAGCGCCGCGGGTGATCGCCGCGCTGATTTGCCGCCCATCATTGATCGCTGCCGGGGAGCCGGTGATTGCACCCGCGAGCTGGATGGCATCGGGAAGATCTAATCCAGCTCCAACGGCGATCTTCAGACCGTCGCACCAGCGGGCGATGATGGCATTACGCAAAGCAGGGCCCAGGAATGGAACGTGTAAAGCCGTCCAATCGCGCAGATGAAGCATGATCCGCCGGTTGCGGCAGGCAATCCAAAATAAAAATATTAAAGCCAGAATGATGACGATGGCTGTCAGAATTTGGGGCGCAAGATATCCCGCTTCCCAAATTATTCGTGTGGGCAGGGGAAGAAGCGGAACTTCCTGCCATGAATTATCTGAATAAACAAACCACTTGGATGCCTTTAATAGCAAAATCATTTGCTGATAGCGCGGAAAAACCACCAGACCCAGAAAACCCAAAACCAAAATCGCTCCTAGGAAAACAAAGAATGGATAGGTCAGGGCGCGAAGCAGCGCATCTGAAATTTTTTGTTTTAAATACAGATGTTCACTCAGGTTCATTAACACATCGGATAGATTGCCGGACTTGATGCCCGCATCGACAAGCAGGGCATAATCGGCGGGGAATTTGCCGCGATGTTTTTCCAGCGCCTGCGGCAGCGTGGCGCCAGCGTCGAGTTCCTGGCTGAGCTGCTTAATTGCCGACGCGAGGCGGCCGCGGTGCATGTCCGCTACGAGCAATTTCAATCCGTCTTCAATCGGCAGGCCGGCTTTTACCAATAGCGCAAGTTGCTGATTGAACGATTTAAAGTCCGCGGGGCCAAGTGGTTTGGAACGTACCGCCGCACCTGAAGGCCAGATGCCCAGAACCTTGAGTTTTAGAGATTCAAGCAACGCCGTTGCGGCATTCATGTCGACGGCGTTGAGTGTACCAGCAAACTCGCGGCCGGAATCCAATTGAGCGCGATACCCAAAGCTTCGTTCTGACGGTCCCGACATGTTTACTCCGCCCGCAAAGACAAAGCTGCTTATCTTTTCGGACCTGAAAGGTCCTATATTGACTGTGCTAACATTGTATCGTCGAGGGAAATAGATAAATATGAAAAAATTAAGATTTTTTGGTGGGATTTGGGCGGGGATTCGTTAAACCGAATTTTCTCCTTACTCCGCACCTAAGACGCGCTGTACTTCCGCCTGATCGGTATAACCGCGCGCCACCAGTTGGGCGGCGTAATCTTTAAGGGAAAAATAGCCCGGTGAGCTCTGAATTGCCCCTTCGAGCTTGGTCGTGGTGCTAACATCGTCCACCAAGGCCTGTTTGATGCCATCATTCATCCGGACAAATTGCGCCACCGGCATTCGGCCACTGTATTTGCCGTTAACGGTTCGGCGCACCAGCCGCTGAATCAGCAAGCCATATATGCTGCTGATGATCTGGTAACGCTGAATACCCATTTCCAATAAACGGGTGAAGGCAGCCAATGGCGAGCCGGCGTGCATGGTGCATAAAAGTCGATGGCCGGTTAGCGCCGCCTGAATGGTAATTGACGCGGTCTCGGCGTCGCGCACTTCGCCGACGAAGAGGACCTGAGGGTCTTGCCGCATCATGCTGCGCAGCGCCTTGTGATAATCCATTTGACCCTGGGGTTTAATTTCGATCTGGGTGACGCCTTTGAGGGTGCGTTCGATAGGATCTTCAAGGGAAACGATACTCAAACCGGGCTGGGTGCGGGCCATGTGTTCGAGCAAAGTGTAAATCACGGTGGTTTTACCCGAGCCGGCCGGTCCGACCACGGCCAGCAGGCCGTTATCGGCATGGGCAAAACTTTCAAGAAAATTAACGACGCTCGGCGGCAACATCAGATCGGAAAGTTTTTGCGGCTGGTACAGATCGGCGGGCATGCGCACCACGGCGCGGAGGCCATGAACCGTGGGCATCACCGCCAGGCGCAACTCAAGTTTGCGGGATTCTTCAAGTTTGAACGTGATGCGTCCTTCCTGGGGAATATCCTTGCGGTAGGTCACGAGTTTTCCCATGACCATCATGCAGTTCACCATGGCTTCGCCGAGTTCGGAGTTAATCGAATCGAGCGTGTAAAGCATGCCATCGATGCGCAGCCTGATCTGATATCCCGTGGGAATTGGTTCAATGTGAAAATCCGAGGCCCGCGAGTTCATGGCGCGGGCAATAAGAGAATCCACGTAAGGGCGGGCATCGGGCGGTGATGTATCACGCGTCGCCAAAATAGTCTCCACTAGCGATGACATCTATTACTTCGCGTTGATTTTACCGTACGCCGGACTATGCAGGCAATTAGCGGCTTGGCGCGACGAACTGTATTGCATGCAGAGGACGTATCAATCAGGTGATCGAGTGAGCAAATTGGGATTCCTTGTGATAAACTTACAAAACCAACCGCGCCCGTAGCGCAATTGGATAGAGCGCGTGGCTTCGAACCACGAGGTTGCAGGTTCGAGTCCTGCCGGGCGCAGTTCGGCCGAAGGCCGAACTAGAGCAGGAGAGGGTTGAGCAGTCGATCAGGAGAGCAAATTAAGGAAATGGATAAATGAGGCCGCCGCAGATCGACAAATGAATTCTCTTCTGCGGTCACCTGTTCTACAGTTCTAAACCTCGGCCGAAGGCCGGAACGAAACGGGGAAGCAGAGTCTAAGATGAAAAAGCAATCCCCGGCATTGGATTTAACCACCTACCTACTGGCGCGCTGGGCGGTCATGATGCTCGGGTTTTTCCCCGTGAACGCCAATCTCGCTACGGCGCGGGCTTTTGGTTCGCTTCTCTGGACGTTTGATAAAAAGCATCGCAACCGGGCCATGGAAAATATCACCCGAAGTTTCCCGGATATGCCGCGCCACGAAGTGGAGAGAATCGCCCGGCGGTCAATCGAACATTTTTGCGAACTGGCCATGGATGTGATGTTTACCACGCGAATCATCAACGCGGAAACCTGGCATCATTATGTGCATCCGAAGAATTTCCAGGCCGTGCTGGATATTATCCTGCACGGCAAGGGAGCCATCATGCTCACCGGCCATTACGGCAATTGGGAAATTCTGGGCTATACGCTGGCCACGCTGGGCATACGATCCTACAACATCGCCCGGCCGATTGATAATCGATACTTTGATGCCTGGGTGCTTGGCGTCAGGGAGAAAAAGGGACAGATCATTCTTTCCAAGCGCGGCGTAACCACCACCGCCCAGGAAGTTCTGGAGAATAAGGAAATTCTGGGGTTAACCGCCGATCAGAATGCCGGTCCCAAGGGAATGTTTGTGCCGTTTTTCGGCAGAATGGCCAGCACGTACAAAAGCATCGGCCTGCTGGCGATTCAACATCAGGTACCGGTAGTAATCGGTTATGCGCGGCGGCGCGGCAACAAGTTTGACTTTGATATGGGTGTACAGGATGTGATTTATCCGGAAGATTGGAAAAATCAGCCGGATGAACTCTATTACATCACAGCCCGTTACACACGGGCCATTGAAATGATGGTCCGCGACGACCCAACACAATATTTATGGATTCATCGCCGCTGGAAAACACGGCCCAAGGGAGAAGAAACGCCGGCCTGAGCGCCGCGGGCAAACTGGTCGTCTTTCTTACGGTTTCTTCCGCTGGGCCACGGCCCCGAAGAAGGTCATAAACGCGCCGAAGAACAGCAGAAGAATTCCCCAATCGAGATCGGCGTTGATCTTCTGTGTGATATTTGGAATCACATTTTGCGGCGAAATGATGCCATAGACGGTCAACACCAGACCGATGAGCAGAAAAAATATTCCAATGGGTAATCTTAAATCCATCATAGATGGCTCCTAAAATTCAAAGAATTCAATATACGACAATCACCAGAAAAGAATATTCAAAATGAGCGTCGCTAAAAATACCAACACGGCCAGAACAACAGGCTTCTTCCACCAGGGAAGAAGATGTTCGCCTTCGGGTTTGGGCGTAAGCTGGTAAACAAGTCCGACCATTTCCTTCTCGGGTTTTTTCTGGGTGAATAAGCTGACAATTATGGCTGCCGCTGCGCCATAAACAAAAGCCCAGAAAGCGCCCCAGAAATTACCGGCCTGATCGGTATTAAAGGTCAGATGCAAAGACGCCGATCCAAGATGAATGGTATAAGTTCGTAAAATCCAGTGAACCACGGCGGCGCCTGTGCCAAAGAGCAGGCCAAACACGCCACCCCATGGGGTTGTGAAAGTGGTGAACATGCCCAACAGAAAAACCGCGATAAGCGGAGCGTTTACAAAACCAAAAATGGTCTGCGTATATCCCATAATGCTGCTTTGACCTTCGGCTATATAAGCAAATCCGACGCTGATGAGCACGCCCACCACGGTCATGATTCGCCCGACATTCAGATAATGTTTGTCGGGAGCATTGGGACGGATGTAAGCGGCATAAAGGTCATAAGTAAACACAGTGTTGAATGCGGTCACATTGCCGGCCATGCCGGACATAAAGGAAGCCAATAGCGCCGTGAGCCCCAGCCCCAACATGCCTGCTGGGAAATATTTTCCCATCATCAATGGCAAAACGTTATCAATTTTCATGCCCGCCGGAACGGCGACTCCACCGGGCATGTGTGCGTTGCCCGGGAGAAGACCGGGAATAAGCGGAATGGCCAAAATTCCAGGAAGAATGACGACAAAGGGAAAGAGCATTTTCGGAATCGCCGCGATCAGCGGCGTGCGCTGGGCGTCATTCATATTTTTGGCGGCCAGTGTTCTCTGTACTACGAGGAAATTGGTGCACCAATAAGAAAAGGCGAGTACAAAGCCCAGCCCAAGCACAAGCCCGGGCCAAGTAATTTGCATGGTATTATCGCTGGTGTTTCCCGTGCCGGTCCACGTAGTCAGGTAATGGGCCCCGGATAAGACATGTCCCCCAGGCACGGGAGATAGCTGCATACCGGTGAGTTTTTGCGTAAATACATGCCAGTCATTCCACAGGTTCATCCCGCCGCCGTTGGCGATCAGACCGATTATCACGATCGGAGCCGTGCCCAGTACAATCAGGAAAAACTGCAGCACCTCGTTGTAGATGCTCGCGGTTAAACCACCCATGGCTGTGTAAACCACCACGACCACCGCCGAAAGCGCGACGCTTGCGGTGAAGTTCCACCCCAACAGATCTGAAAAAACCAATCCCATCGCGTACATGCTGATGCCGGAAACAGCAGGAGTAAAAACCGCGAAAAATATGGCGTTAATGAAACGAGCGACTTCGTTATAGCGCTTTTTGAGGAACTCCGGCACACTGCGCACTTTGCTGCCGTAATAGAACGGCATCATAAATACGCCCATGAAGATCATGGCCGGAATAGCGGCGATCCAGTAAAAATTGGCCGTCATCATGCCATATTGATAACCTGAAGTCGCCATGCCCATGACTTCCAGGGCGCCTAAATTGGCGGAAATGAAGGCCAGGCCGGTGATCCAGGCCGGAATGCTGCGGCCGGAAAGGAAAAAGTCTTCACTGGTCTGATGGCCTTTGCCGGTGATGAAACCGATGGCAAGCACAAAAAGCAGATAGATCAACAAAATGACGATGTCTACCGCATGAATATGCAGAAGGGGACCTGATGAAATCGGAACTGGTGTTTGCGCGATCAGATTTCCCAGCATGAATGAAATGTTCATCCTTATTCACTCCACGAAGAAACAGAATTGGTTTTGCAACACTACTTTTACGGCTATTCCCCGCACCGCCATGCGGAGAATAGCCGCGATGTTAGCAAATCATGGCTAAACGTCAATGAACAATTTTGCACCCGTTAGCGATACCCAACCGTACCCTAACGGGGTGAATATGCTTTTTATCGCGGGATATTTTGCACTTTTTATTTGCGCCGGGTTGAACTCGCCGGCCCCGGAGTTTATGAAGGGGTGATATGAACATCGCCCGCATCGACCATTTTGTCCTCACGGTGGCATCGATTGACGCGACGTGCGCTTTTTATTCACGAGCCTTGGGGATGCAAGTGATAACGTTTGGCAGTGGACGAAAAGCATTGGCTTTCGGAAACCAGAAGATCAACTTGCATCAGCGCGGGCAGGAGTTTAACCCCAAGGCGAAAGTTCCTACTCCCGGTTCCGCGGATTTCTGCCTGATCAGTGACGTACCCATTGCTGAAATTGTGGAACATCTAAAATCGATTGGCGTATCCATCGAAGAAGGTCCGGTTGCGCGTTCCGGATCGCTTGGTCCAATGACTTCGATTTACATCCGCGACCTCGATGGCAACCTCGTGGAAATCTCCAATTACCCACAAGAGAAATAGTGATTCCGGCTTTTTAGGTTCTTTGGGCGATTTTTAGCTAGCTAAGGCTGGCCAACTTCCCCAGTTTTCCCGCCCGAACATCCGCCATTGCCTGACGAATTTCCTCCGGCGAGTTCATCACAAACGGACCGTATGTAACCACAGGTTCATCAATAGGCTGACCACCCAAAACAAGAAGTTCCGCATCTACCTGCGCTTCAACGATTACGCCATCGCCCTGGCGTTCCAATAACGCCAGTTCCCGTTCACTCGCCGTGTGCGTCCCGCCCAGCCGGACCTGACCAGTGCGTACAAAGACCGCTGAATTAAAGCCATCCGGAATGAGTAATTTTACCTGGGCGCCTTTGCGAAGGCTTACGTCCCACAAAATCACCGGCGTGACTGTTCGTGCCGCGCCCAAGTTTGAATCAAATTCCCCCGCGATGATCCGCGCGCTACCGGCGTTGTCGGGCAATTGGACCGTTGGAATCGCATCGCGCAACAGAGTTTGGTAGCGCGGCGGCGTCATCTTAAATTTTGCGGGCAGATTCCTATAGCACCTGAACCTGCTTCGCTGGAGCTGCTTGTCGGAGGATCTGTGCTGATGCTTTTTCGCCTCCGGCGTTTGGCCGGGTAAATCGGCTCGAGAAAAGTTTTTCGTGTCCCAGAGGACCATCGATTCCCGTCTTCAAAGATGTCATTCGAATTTTGACGCTTGATCTCCTTAATAATTCCGCTCGCGAGGTGCTTCGGTTAAATTCTCATTTAAATTTGATGATTACTGTATGCTGTTGTCAATGTTTGATAACGTTCAGACAACATCGAAAAAGATTCAAACGCCCGAAACCGAACCAGAGCAGAAAACGCCTGCCCATACCAGTTCGGAAGTTGAGGCCAGAGCCGTATGGCTGGAACGCATTGATCCTGGTGCTCATCGCCGCATCAAAGGATTGCGTCTGGTTACCGCGTATGGAATCGCGGCCATGCTGGGCACCCTTCTGGGTGTAACATATGGTTTTCCCGGCGGTCCCTTACTGGGTTATCTTGCCGGGGGTTTTGCATTATGGGCAAGCGTTTCAGAAGGTCGGTCGACAAGATATTTATCCAGCCGCGACCTTGTAATATTGACCATGGCCGGGGCCTTGGGCGCGATCTCGATGATCTGCTTGGCGCCGCTGCTGAGCGGCAAAGACCGGCCTGGACCCGAATTGACGTTCGTGATCGGCGCTTTTCTCGTGGGCTACTTAAAGCGATTCGGGATTCTTGGTGCGGGAATCGGTTCACAAATCTATATTGGGCAATTTCTTGCCTATCAATATGGATTAACTTTCGCGGATCTGTCAACAATTCTACTGGCTGAACTGGTTGCTTTGGTAGCGGCGGTTGTCCCGCGGTTGCTCAGTGGTCCGGCGGAACATCCGGCAAGTATATTATCAATCTCGGTCGTCAATGGCGGCGGACTGCCGCAGGAACTTCGTATGGGATTGCAGGCAGGTGCTGCCGCTCTTGCGATTGTCCTGCTCGGCAATATCGTGAACCTGAAAGAATCCGCGTGGGCCATCACGGCATGTACGTATGTCATCGCGGGCTCCGCGATCGGCACGATGAGCCGGGTTCTTCAACGCGTCGTAGGAACATTGATTGGCGTACCGCTTGGCATTGCCTGTCTGCCAATTACCGAACACGCAGTTCCCCTGGCCTGGATGTTGGCGGCGGCGGCCATGATCATTTATTCCATGGCGTTGCCTGACCGTTACGACATTGCTTGTGGAGCGTATGCCTTCGCATTGATGGTGACACTGGCATTGGGTGGGCAACATTCGGAAGCCCTGCTGGCGGCGCGCATCTGGGAAACTATTCTCGGAGCAACGCTTGGATTTGCTGCCGCGACATTTATTCTGCCGCTTCGAACCTCCCGCCCAATAAGCAGTTGATTGGCATGGATTTGTTTTCAATGCCTTTTCCTTCACGGTATCTTTGTGCCGTTAATCCAGACTGCCCAGCTTCCCGGAATGAACATCCGCCATCGCCTGACGAATTTCCTCCGGCGTGTTCATCACAAATGGACCGTATGCAACCACAGGTTCATCAATAGGCTGACCACCTAAAACCAAAATCTGCGCATCTTCCTGCGCTTCAACGATTACGCCATCGCCCTGGCGTTCCAATAACACCAGTTCCCGTTCATTCGCCGTGTGCGTCCCGCCCAGCCGGACCTGACCAGTGCGTACAAAGACCGCTGAATTAAAGCCATCCGGAATGGGTAATTTTACCTGGGCGCCTTTGCGAAGACTTACGTCCCACAAAATCACCGGCGTGACTGTTCGTGCCGCGCCGGGGTTTGAATCAAATTCCCCCGCGATGATCCGAGCGCTACCGGCGTTGTCGGGCAATTGGACCACTGGAATCGCATCGCGCAACAGAGTTTGGTAGCGCGGCGGCGTCATCTTAAATTTTGCGGGCAGATTCACCCAAAGTTGGATTACTTCAAACGCACCACCCCGGCGGGTGAAATCGCGCGAGTGTTTTTCTTCATGTAATACGCCCGAAGCCGCGGTCATCCACTGCACGTCTCCCGGCCCGATGCTTCCGCTGTTGCCGCCGGAGTCCCGGTGTTCAAGTTCTCCCTGATAAACCACGGTCACGGTTTCAAATCCGCGATGCGGATGCGAATCCACGCCGCGCGGCCGGTCCGCAGGCTCAAATTCAACCGGGCCCGCATAGTCCATCAGGATAAATGGGCTTAGGCGGTTCCCAACGTTCTGTGGGGATACTATGGTACTGACCGGAAAACCGTCGCCCACCCAATGGGCGTCGGAATTGGTCAGGACGGCTTCGACTTTCTTTAAGTTGTTCATAACAACCTCCAATCTGAGGTCATTATATACACGTCTAATACATACATTATTGCCCTATACTATCCTTTATGATAGTATAAATATTGAGGTTCTTTATGGCCAAGCCGCAAAAGTTAGTAAGTTGTCCGGTCGAATCGACGCTCCACGTGATCGGTGGAAAATGGAAAGTGCTGGTAATTTACCAGTTGCTGGGAAACACCCGGCGATTCAATGAACTCCACAGGCTTTTGCGCAGCGTTTCACCGCGTACGCTTGCCAAACAATTGCGCCAACTCGAACACGACGGCGTGGTTCGGCGAAAGGTTTATCCGGAAATCCCGCCCCATGTCGAATATTCATTGACTCCGCTGGGCAAAAGCCTGGAACCCATCCTCATGGCGATGGATAAATGGGCTGAGGCGTTTTCACATCGTGTTCCCACTCGTGAAGATTAATCAGCCTTGGAGGACGATCCTTATTGGATGATTATCTCTATTCCCGATCCAAAAACTCTCCCGCGGTATCGAGCGCTAAATCCAGGCCTGTATCCGGCAACTTTAAAATCGCCGCGGCGCATTGGCGAACGCGATCTTTAAGCGCTTCATCCGTGATATATTCAACGGGCGATTTGCCGTCTATGCGCGCCAGCATTAAAGCCCCCAACACCCGCCCCGCCGACGAAGTAACTTCCTTCGCAATGGGTTTAGTCGCCCGCGCCTGATAGATATGCCAGAAGCCGTCCGCAGCCAGCATGAATCGCCGCCAGTGTTGGCCATGGTGAAAACCTTTCAGCAGCAGATGATTAATCAGCGTGGCCGCATCAAATGATGGATGGCCGTAGAAATTCACTTCAAAATCCAGCAGCATCAACCTGATCGACTGGTCCGGTTCCGGTATCACAAGCATATTTTTAGGCGAATAATCGCCGTGAATCAGACAGATTGGATTCTTTAATAATAGATCACTTACTTTTGCCAATTCATCCGCGAGTTCCGGATGCTTTTGCGCCGTGAAATTCAGATAGGGATTGATGCGCTGTTGGATGAACAGGCGCGGCTCGCCGAAGCGATCGGAAAATGCCTTCTGCCCCGCAGTCCCGGCATGCATGGCCGCCAGGAACCGCGCGGCGGCTTCAAAGCAGCGCTTATCTACGCGGCCGGCCAGCAATTCCGACTTCCAGTTCAACGCCCCCGCCGGCGCTGCGGAAACAGCCAGTATAAAATTATCCTCATCGCTCCAGAGCACTTCGGGAATACCGCCGGCGGGAACTGTTTTTACCAGCATTTGTAACGCGTCGCGCTCGACCCAAATGCGGTCGCGATCTACAAACCATTCAGCTTTCGTCCGAAATTTTTCCAGCGGCTGCTTGATGACAAAGCACCGCCCTTCGCGCATGCGTTTATCGGGTACGCCTCGTTTTTTCTGGCTTTCCGTGCGCATGTCCGTGCCCAGCGGCTCGCCGTAATCCACATCCATGATTTTCAGCACAATTCCCGCGACCCCGCCGGAGAGGGATTTCACCAGAACCTCTCCATTGCCCACAGCGCCGCGCTTGCGGAGGTATTCGACAACATTCATTTCTGTCAGTTCGATCATATTCTTCCCGGCAACTGACGGATTTTTACCCGCCCCCTGGTGATTGTGTACAACCGCCGCGGCGCCAGACGCGGATAGCGTTCAAAAAGCCTGTCCATGGCAGTGGCCGGATCCACGCCGGAGTCACCTTGTAAAAAAACGATGCAGTTTGGAAAACTAAGCTTAAGTTCATAAACAGCCTGAACCAGATCGCGATCGGTGGTAAGAAGGTTCCACTGGCGAGTGGTGAGATGTTTGAGAAGATCTTCCGGCAAAAGGGTATCCGGAGCCAGTGCAACTTCGGCCAGGTCAGTATGGGTGTGAACCGTATGGCCATGGCGCTGCAACGCGCCGGCCAGCTCACGACCCCCGGAATGAACGAAAAACTGCATCAAAATCCTTATGTTTTAAGCAACTCTGCCGCCGTCAGTGCCTGGACCGCAAGTTTAACATTATGTACGCGATGAATCAGAACGCCTTGCGAGGCCAGAAGCGCGGTAACGATTGCCGTAGCCTGATCGCGGGTCGACCAATCACTTTGTTGCGATTCGTGCGCTTCACCGCACAAATCGGTCAGGAAACGTTTGCGCGACACACCCACCAAAACCGAATAACCCGTGCGAACGAGCTGCGTGATGCCGGAAAGTAATTTCCAATTATCCGCCGCGGTTTTTCCAAAGCCGATGCCCGGATCCAGAAAAATATTCTCGCGTGCTATTCCCGCTGCTTCTGCGGCGCCGGCGCGATGCCGGAGATAACCAAAAACCTCAGCACAAACATCCTGATAAACCCCGGGCGGCTGACCGGGTTGCTCCATACGGCTGTGCATCAGAACAATTGGACAAGAGTGCGCGGCGGTCAGGGGAAACATTTCCTGATCGTGCGTTCCTGCGGAAACATCATTGATTATATCCGCGCCAGCATCGAGCGCAGCTCGGGCTACTTTGGCGCTGCGCGTATCGACGCTGATGGTCACGGGCCGATAAGAATTGTTGTCCATAACCCCTTGCCTGCGGACTCCGGCGATTACGGGAACAACCCGCTGAATCTGCACTGATGGTTCGACCGGTACAATGCCGGGCCGATGAAACGATGTGGCCTCACCGCCGACGTCGACGATCGCCGCCCCATCAGCGGCAAGTTCACGGGCATGCTGGATGGTGGCGCTGTAATCAACATCGGTATTTTCAGTGCGCGAAGAGATAAAACGCCCTCCGTCGCTGAAACTGTCGGGGGTGACGTTCAGAACGCCCATAATCACCGGTCGGGTTAGATTAAGTTTTGCACTCATGGGAAAACATGATAGCTGTTTTAGGCCATAGGGTAGAGGCCACAGTAGGGATCAGAGGATAGGCGACAGGTTACAGTTGAAGGAAAAACAATATCAGGCAGAACGTAAATACCGCTGAATCTTTTCCAGAGACTGGGCGATGCATTCCTGGCGCGGGTTTACAGCCAGTGATTTTTCATAGCAGCGAGCGGCGTCAGTCATATTGCCAATGTGCGCATAACAGTGCCCCATTCCGGCCATCGCGCCGAAATGTTGTGGCATCAGACTCAGCACACGCCGGCAATCACGGATGGACTCGTCGTAACGTTCCTCAAGATAGTAAGCAATGGCGCGCTGGTTGAACGCTTCGGAAAATCCGGGGTCGGCTTCAATAGCCAGAGAAAATTTTTCAATCGCGGTTTCGAAATTGTTGTGCTTGAGATGATCCAACCCGCACTTCAGGTGATTTAAACTTCGGCCCTTGCCGGAACGGAACCAGATTCCCCAAAGGGCATGTTCCGCGGCTTCATTAACCGTCGCATCAGCATCGTGCAGCGCAGCGGCCAGCGGTTTGACCGCGCCCAAATCCCCAACCAATGAGAGCGACAATGCCGTGAGCCGGCGTACGGCGGCGTCTTTATCTTCCAGCAAAGCAACAAGTTTTTCCTGCGGCCAACTACTTAAAAGAATGTCCACCGCGCCCTGGAGTTTGGCGCCGCCGAGCAAATGCTGCAATTCGCGCATGAAACGCGCGGATTCAGAAGAGCCTTTTTTAGGATTCGGATCGGGCATATATGGGCCTCCAAGCCGTATAGCTTGTCCGCCCGCAGGAATTTCGTCTTTGCCGTACTTCCCTAAGGCCACGCGGGCGTAATCCACCCTCAAAGCCCCAGTCGTCATTTACGCCGCTAAAACGGGCATTTTTGTTCGCCAGGGCCTCATATCATGTTATGCAACATCAATGGTGTCAGACAATAAAGTTTTTAATACCCGAGAGTTTTTTAGTACCCGCCAATACCCGTGCCGCTGTTAACCGGCGGCGCGACGAATCCGCTATCGTTAAATTCTCCCTGGTTAGATTGCTCAATAGGCTGGGGATCAGGGAAGTAGAGTGCTTTATCCTCTGCCTGAGGAGCATTTGGATCGGCAAAAAGGTTGTCGCTACAGCCGCTTAACATGCCTGCGGTTAAGACGGCAAACAGCAGGACAAAAACCGCCATGCGGCATCTATATTTGTGAAGTAGACCGCTCATGTGTACTTACACCTTTGGCCCGAGTGAATGAGGCTCTGGGGCTATTGTAAAAAAAAATCGTGCCAGCTTCAAAACAATAGACCAAAATTGTTGGGTAGACAAGCTACGCAATGATGAATTAAGCTGAAACGAAGGGAATTAAGCGTTTGGCTTGGACATGGGTGAACTTCTCAATCAAGACGGGATGGCCTGGAGCCTCTAACAAAATAAGATAGGCCGACAGCGCCGCAGAAGGGCTATTGGCGGCCCAACACGACTCCTAGCTTATTTTGTTAGAGACTCTTAAAGTAACGCCGCCATAATTGTTTATTTCTCGCCCGGGTGGCGGAATGGCAGACGCTCAGGACTTAAAAGCCCCCGATGAGTGTTCCCAACCAGCGGAAAATCAAGGACTTACGCCCACTAATCCGAACCCTGCACAATTAGTGCATAAAACCGATCCAGACTTGGAATTTTTAGCCGAGCGCTGGGATAGCCTGCCCGAAAACATCCGCAGAGCGATCCTGGCGCTGGCTGATGTTGCGGGACGGTAACGGGAACGCTGACCGGGTGCCCATCGAATCGGTTCGCGCCAGTGGCTTAATATATGCTCACTTCGATGCGCTATTAATCGCGGATTCCATCTCGTTGAGGACGGACAGAATGTGATCGAAAGAAGGAGGCGGCCCAAAGATCATCTCCTGCATGCTCTGGTAGTCTTTGCGAAGCTCGTCTAATCGTGATTTAGGCGGAACAAGCCGGAGTGTACCGGGACGGGCATTCGTATAGTTGGCAGATGCTGATGCAAAAAAGACGCTCTTATGTTCTGCCACCTTGAGCAGCAGTTCCGTGTTCTTCATCGCCTCACGACCAATGCCGTGTTCGTACATACGGACCAGATCATAATAATGGCGAGATTGCCGCTCCCGCAAAATCTTTTTCTCCGAGGTATGGTACCAAGCGTGAAGGATTGTCGCCTTTTCCCAAAATGTGCGTTCAGCCGCCAGAACATGCACGGAACATGTGGGTGATACAAAAACCTGCGGGAAATCCTCTGCGGCATAAGGCGTCACCACACCATCAATGGCTGGCCAATGATCGGAGCGTGCCCCAATCTCCAAGCGGACGATGGGATGAATGTATGCGGGGCTGGTAACTGATGTTGCCGTGCCGCTGCCAGGATAGTGGAACACCAGCGTCTGCTGATGAGGATCGCCCTGGACAAGGTCCAAAGTCCATGTTTGCCCAGAAGCCTTGCCCAGCGCGGTAACGAACGAACTGCGAAGCTGAGGAAGAAACGTGTCGTGGATGAACTTTCGGCAAACGTTTGTAAGCGAGTCCAGCCGTTTCTCGCGTTGTTTCCCAGTCTTCGCGGCAGCGGGGTCGGAATCACCGCCAAACCCCAAATCGCCTCGGTTAATAGAAAGATCGATGTCTTCCGAGAACCGCTCGATCACCTTGAACACTTTGGCCAGAGATGTGCCTCCTTTGAAGATCAACCCTGCCGGCGGCGGGCTTAGTGAGAACAATCGCTTCAGTGTCCAACAAACCCAGAAATCCTTCTCGATGATGGACGTGCTCAATCCGCGACGGGTTGCTACAGCATGGAAAAGATCGGCTCGGTCGCTAGCAGATCGTTGTGCGAATTCATCCACGCACAGTCTCCGCTGGCTTCCTAGCGTGGCTGACAATCTGACGGACGACGCCAGCTATCCAATCGGTGGTGTAACGGGAGTCTTTGGCTAGATCACGTTTTTCCTTCGCCGGAATCACCGCCTTAAGCCGAGTCACGACTTGCGGGTCAACTGCTTGTTTGCCCATGTACCGTAAGGCTTGAAAGACCAAGGCGCTGGTCTGGCTGCCAAGAGGTAGTTCTTTTGGAGCGACGTGTTTAATTTGCAGTTCCATCTTTCCAATACGAATACGCCGGGATCGCCCATCGCTTAGATACACGAACTTGGCGGGTACCTGTGTGGATAGCCCGAAGATATTGGCGGCGACCGCTCCGGAGGGGACCATTCGGCTGCCGGTTCGGCGTCCGATGGCCTGAGCGACTTGGTCAACATCGGGAGTGAGCTTGATTTTCAGGCGAGGGTTGATACGGGGGTAGTAATAAAGGCCTCGTCCTAGACGCTGGATGTTGCCAGAACGAACCAGACGAGAAAGAGCTTGATCCGTGGCATGGCGTGAACCAGTGTCGAGGAAGTCTTTGGGTGTAAAGACCCCCCCGCTTTTGGCCGACCGGATACGCTCAAGAATGGTTTGTTGTACAGTATCCATAGGCGAAACCTCGTCAGAAAAGTGTATACGTTTTTCTGACAAACTTCAATCCCTTGGTTTTAATCGAGTTGGTACCAGCGGCCAAGTGAGGGATGGTAGGAATGCGTTAAACATGCCAAGGTTTCACTGCAAATATCAATTTCAACAGATGCTGAAAACCATAAATGCAGTGAAATGTGCGCCAAAACGCAATTATATTCTTAATAATAAATTACTTGTTCATTATATGGTTATTCGTAGGATATACTCGTTCGGCGTGCGATCTGGCGCTGACTGATGTTGCGGGACGGTAACAATAACAAAGCCACACATAGCGATAGCGACAATTTAAGGTTTGTGTAGCTAAGACGTGATTTTCAGGCCCAGCGCCTTTAAAATATTGGAGCTTAAGCCAGCATTTTTAAAAGTAGACGATAGGACATCACGATGGCCTTCTCGGTTTTCATCAGTTATTCCACAAACGATCTGGCCAACGCAAAGGCCTTAAGCTCTTGGGTCAAGGCAGCAGGCGCACAGCCGTTTCTTGCCGAGTATTCGTTGTCGCCCGGCCAACCGTTGGCGTCAGGCATATTGGCAGCGATTCGAAACTGTAATTTATTTCTGCTCTTGTGGACTGGCAACGCGCGTAACTCGGAATGGGTGCCTCAAGAGATCGGGATTGCAAAAGGCGCAGGCAAAGACATTCTTCCAATTGTTCTGCAACGGGGGCTTACGCTGCCCGGTTTCATCAAGGACCTTAAGTACCTCGCCGTTTACAACGATCAGACAGCTACGATTCAATGGTTGTATCAACATCTGACGGGCAAGGTCAAGCAAAAGGAGGAAATCGAAAAAGTGGTTGCGGGCGGCATTGTCGGCGCGATTCTCCTTCTGTTGGCCGTGGCTAGCAAGTCCTAACTAAGACATGATTTTCATGCCTAGCACTTTTAGAAGATGCTGAAGCTTGTTACTTCCCATCGACTTCCGGCGATGCAGATAATCGTAAATGTGCCGCTGGCTGATCTTTCCGTCTACTGCCTGGCCAAGTGAGTAAGAGTTTAACCCCAGCTTTTCCACCTTAGCGATCACTGCTTCCTGGATTTCGTCTTTTTGACTCATGGGTACGATTATACTTCATTCTTTTTTTATCCGCTCCCACTTATCGCGCGACGGTGCTCCAGCAGCCAACCAGTCGCGTAGCTCGTCGATGAGCCAGAGATGACGCCGCGCGATCCAAAAACCTAGCGGCGTCTGGCCAGCCGAAAACTGTGCCAGCCAAGTAGAGCGTGAAATGCCGCATAGTTTTGCGGCATCAGCAGCCCCAACGGCCAGCGGGGTGATAGGGCTGGCTTGTGGTGTGGCGGTTACGGTGCTAACGGTTTCATCGGGACCGCAGCGTTGGGTCCGTTTTTCGAGATTACTTGCCATGCTATTTCACCACGCTGCGCCAGAGTCGGGCACGACACATGTCCGGCTCAGGCCCCTATTGTTCAAGTTATTCCTTACGCTGCAATCGCTTCCGGCTGCTGTTCCGTTGCGACAGCCGCGCCATGCTGGCCAGTGATCCAGTCAGCGGCCTTCTGTGCCGCACCTGCCGCGACTACGGCAAGCCGATTGTTGCCGCGTAGAACCTTGATCCATGAGCCGATATAGGCGGCCTGGTTCTCAATGGTCGCTGGCTGAATGCCAGCCCGAGCGCACAGATACGCGGCTGACATTTCGGCGATCAACTCTTCACGTACATATTCCGGCGTCTCATGCCCCGTCGGTTTCATCCCGTCTTTGCGATCAAGACGTGTGAAATGTCCCGTAGAATGCGCCAACTCGTGAAATAGCGTTGCGTAGTAAGCTTCCGGTGAGACAAACCGTGTAGGCTCCGGGATCAAAACCTTATCTAGCGATGGCCGATACAACGGGGCGAGGCCGCCATGCTCAATTGTCGGTGCGTTGTCGTACCCTTTGACGATTGCTTCCGCATTTTCAATTGGCGAAAACAAAGTCGGCTTATATTCGCTGGCATCCGGCGCCGCGATACCTTCGCACTGGTCAACATTGAACACGTTGTAGTAACGCAGCATCGGCACTGTGTCAGGCTCTCCGGTCTGGCGGTCTACAATCGCCAATTGCTTCCAGAAGATAACCATTGACGATTTTTCACCCTTTTTTACCGAGCCGCCGCGTTCTTTTGCCTGATTGAACGTCAACCAGTAAGACGAGACATAACCCTTGCAATACGCCGCAATGTTCAGCGTGAACACGTTCAGGCCGCGATACCCTTTGCCAGTGTTTAGGTTTTTCGGCCAGCCTGTCTCGCCGCGCCCTAGCACTGGATGACGCCAGGGAACCACGCCTTTTTCAAGCATGGCGACTATCTGATCCGTTACTGTTTGGCACAAATCGAATCTACTCATTGATGCATCCTCACTATCCCGACGACCGGTCGGCGCGGGCAATCGAACAAATTGGATCGCTAAAGACACTATAGAGCTATCGCTCTATAGTGTCAAGCACATTTTTATAGAATATTTAATAAGACTTGAAGTGAGCGAGCTGTTTAAGTTATATGGGGTTTACACGCTGTTTATTATCGCCGTTATGGTGTCGATTCTAGTGGTGATAGCTACGCGAGCATATATCCAATGGACTGATAGTCAGCCAATACCGCTATGGCATCAACCGTCTACAACGCAACAATAATTTGTATAATATTCTTATCTCGGATATTTTTTCACCATGCCTAAGCGTCCATTATTAGTTGTGAATAAATATGGCTAATATTTTTCTAGTGGAGCGTGTAGCGAGCTGAGGAAATTTAAGAATGATACTTGCAATCGTTGAGAACAACAGCCCAGCAATAGCGCTTTTAATTGTGGTAGGCATAGCCGTTCTCGGAAATACTTTATTGCGTGGATCCAGACTACTATTTAGGAAGTTGAGCGGTTGGAAGGCATTGACACAAAGATTCCCCGTGAAAATTATCCATATGTCCGGCGAGAAATACAGAGCACATGGAGAGTGTGTCAACTTTAGATTTCGCCACAGCGGCCTATATAAACCGTACCTAATTGAGCTTGCACAAGAAGGCCTTTTAGTCACGGCCAGTTTCGCTTCAGGCTCGCCAATATTTATTCCCTGGTCTAGTGTCGGCGGTGTTAGCGTGATCGATCTAGATCATTTGGGGACGGCAGTTGGGGTGACTGTGGACTATGAAAAAATAATGCGTTTCGAGCTTCCCAATGCCGCACTGACCACCATTCAAAAAAATATTCTTGCAGAACGATTCCAAAAAGTAACGAGTTCTCCATTATCTACTGTCTCACTATTCGAGACGAGAAATGCACCAACAATAGAAAAAGACGAACCCACAAAAAGCGTAACGAGAAACCAACCAACGACGGCAGGGCAAACCTTAATCACCAAACCGAAAATTGCTCCAACTTCAACCAGCCCTGGCAATTTACCAGTTACGATTTCTGAATGGCAATCTGCTACTGATCAACTAGCCGGAATTAATGAAAGCACTTGGATTCCTTCAAAAGGGTATGCCAATAATTCCCAGAATGTTAATAATGTATACAAATTCTATCAAACCATATACGAGGCGAATCCTAATCTTTTGTGGGCCGGTCTGGCTGCTGTGGCTGGTAGTAATGATGTACTGTGGACATTGAAGATACTGAATTCACTCGCCGTCTATGATCCAACTGATGATCTTCCCATTACTGAAGACACGCTTCTAACTATGCAACAGAACATTTACAAAGACCTTGCTTGGCAACAAGTGGCATATCAGTTTGGTAGGATCGATGCAGTCACAAACATTTATCTAAGTGGTGGAATAACGCCAGAAAATTATCAAACATGGCTGAAAATAGATAATGGCATCCAGACAGGTATTAGCAAGCAAATCGTAACTGGCAATTATGAACTGCTCTATAGGGAACAATTCATGATTGTCACCCCAGGATATGTAAAACTCAGGAACCTTCCCTTCCCAGTCCCATCTGTCGTGGAGGATTTATTTGTATCAAATCCAATTCCAGGAGGTGCGCAATTTGATGGCGATATAACTGATTTCCAACAACGAATGTCTTGGATGGGTGATCAGGTATTTTATCCATTTAGTCAGATGTCTCCAGGCGACCGTTTAAATCTTGTCGCAAAACCAATTATGAATCAGTAGAGGACAGAAGACAGGATATTCAGCGAAATTTACCGTACAGAAAAATATGTAGCGTGTGCGGAAAATTGATCAGATAATTTTTAACCATGATACCTCAACATCATCAAATTCTTCTGATAAACTAAGAAAAGCCGGTAGACAAGCTCCACATTTCTCTCCTAGATTTTTATTAAATGCTTCATTGTATGAATCGGCATACAACGTGGAACAAATCAAGGCACGTGATGTATGGTATTTTACCTTTTCGCTGTAGAAACCAACGCCACCCAGAACAGTATTAAACCACATTTTAACTGTTTCAGCAAAATTATAAGGAATATTAAGGCGAGATAATGCCCGAATACAAAGACGCCAACCTTGTCTTTCCTCTTTAATATATTTTGGTCTTCTAAAACGCAAAACACTAGTACCATTGCAATATTTGTCCAAATTTGTAATCCTGACATTACCCCCACGAACTAAGCTATCAAATGTGGCTTCTACTACATTGTAACCATCTCCAATATACATGGCGGCATGTGTCCATTGAGCATCCTGGTCCTTGTAGCCGCCTTTGTTTTGGACTTGACTAATCCACTTTGATACAAAATCATTCACCTTGACATCCCGAACTAAAAGCAAATCACCAGCGCACAATTTCTTTGTATCGATTAGCTTTCCAAATTTTCTTGTTGTGTCCGGTAATGCGCGCAAATCGCTAATGGTGCCTTTGCTATCGTTATTAGGAAGAAGCTCATGCTGGGTTGGTAGCACAAGTGCTGTCGAATCTGGTAAAGCGATTTTCACAAGTTCATTACAGGGAATACATTTTTTTAAGCATTGTGCAATTATTTCCTCTAGTTCCTTTAGTTCCTTGCTCTCGTCTGATAATACATTCGCTTTGTTGTTAAAGTGTTTAATAAACTCTTCTTGCATAGCATTGACCAACGAACGCCGCGTCGTGTTCAATGTTATTTTCGGCATATTAATCCCACTGATTTTATTACCAATATAATTTTTAGGAATAGTTCCGCCAATCTCTTTTGAGGTTTCACTGTGCAAGTTATTGAAATCAATTGCATATTTAGGGTGCTTATCTACAATCAAAACATCTTTAATAAACGGCGCTTCCTTTTGGAGTAATGGCTTTATGTTTTCTACCATATCTTTACTCATGTGAAGCTGAGATTTGATTGGCGAATCATTACAAAATAAAACCACGTCATTATTTATGTGTGATTTTAAAGTCGGTAGATCAATAATAAGTTCTGATATCGCGCCACTGTAATTAAGGAATTTCGTATCCGATCCATATTTCTGTTTGGCATCATCCAATGCTGGTGCTTTATCTTGTTGTGGACGTAGGTATACTTTTCGAATATTTCTTCTTTGTCCGGTAGTTCTTTTGATTTTAACGCCGGTAACTTTACCAGACTTTGAGTCTATAGAATATGATACAGGCGTATTGGCGCGGAGATGCAATTTAGTGAAGGACTGACCTCGGTAGTTTTCAATTGCTTCCGGCGTGAAAACTAAAGTCTTACCTTCTGGAGTTGAAATATAAACTAATGATCTACCGGATATCCGTTCAACAACACCATTCAATCTAATTCCATCAGTTTGTCCAGCCGCCCCAACTATATTCTTTTTAGTACTCGGCATATTGCACCCCTTAAAACTCCAAGCGAATTTACCGTTACCATAGTTTTCTACGTAGTCTATCGCCACGAACCCGGTTCTTCCAGAGTTTTCGCTATATTCAGATGTATAACGTCAAATCGGGAATTTGAGTGAGGCTATGTAGGATTGACAATCTGTTCGGATCGCGTTCGATACTAAAAATAATTGGTTAACCATTGAGCGATACCGGCAGGTGCGTTAACATCACCCAACGTCGCCATTTCCTGTCGTAATTGCTGGCGACGGTCTGTAAAACATGAAAATTTAAGGGGTCAATATGAACGGTCAACTTGATCATGTTGATGAAATGCTCTCGCAACTACGGGCTCTTGCCACCAACAAACAAAACCCAAATAGACCATTGCTGTGGAATGAACTGGGATTAATTATTAATTCAATTGACACAATTAAAGACGTTTTACGGGCACAGCAGATTGAAATTGAAAATTTAAAGAAAAAGTAACAGTGGAGCACCCGAAAACAAACCGCCGCTAACTCTAAACGGAACCACGCGGGGCCTTCTTTTTAGCTACACAAGAACTTGATTACGTAGTCAAGTAGGCCATTTTAAGCAAGTTAACCTGCCGGGCTTTTTACTTCGCCGTCGGCAGCGTTTCGATGATCGCCTCAATTTCGCCGCGCCGCCAGCGGGTTGATCCGGCCAGCCGGACCGGGGCGGGCAACTTTCCGGCACTGCTCAGTTTCCAAACCTGGCGGCGGCTCAGGCTGAGTAATTCCGCTACTTCCCAGTCCTTCATCAAAGCGGACGCCGGATTGCTGGATTTCAGGAAATCGGTCATTTTGGCACTCCATTAAACTCACCTGTTGACAAACAGGCTACAAAAATAAAATTAGCAAATTCTGTGCATTGGGTTGGCACTCGATTAAACTCGCCTGAGCAAAGCTAAAAAAAACCGCCATTGCTGGCAGATACACGTCCGGCTTAGACGACCCAGGAGTCCATTCTCCCAAATTTATGCTGCTGGTACGATTGTCCTTGAAATGAACCTTTTTAAGGATATTGTTCATGAATCTTTTTTCCCGTAAGAATCAACCAAAGCCAGACACATACCAGTACACGTTCCCTAGTAATGTTCGTAGTCGAATTCTCCTGACCTTCGCAGGCTTTTATGAGAACAACTATGATGGGTCTTCTTTTCGATCACTCTTAGATGACGTAGCCCCAATACTTGCGAGAGAGTATGGAGGTTTAATGGGGGGCGACCAAATGGCGTCCCCTAGTCACGACCACCATCCAGTGATCTTACACTTGTCATATTGCTCCGACCCGCAAGTGATTGATTTCATAACTATCGCTTTCCGGTCATGGAACTATAGGGCAGGACAGCACGGTGTGGATGAGATCAATCGCATTCTTCGAGAAGAATCTATTGGATACGAGTTCACACAGTACGTTGAACGAGAAGTACTTAGCCAAGATTCCAGTGGAAGAACAAGAAGACTTATCGAATACGATTACCCAGAGGTGATCGTTAAGCACGAAGAATATGCCCATGAAAGCATTGTCAAGCCTTGTCTCAGCGTACTTGCCAATCCAGTGTTCAAGGTTGCTAACGATGAGATGTTGAAGGCACACGAACATATTCGGAAGAATAACTTGGATGATGCTATAACGTGTTGCGGAGCGGCGTATGAGAGCGTCATTAAGACGGTTCTCGATAAGAAGGGGTGGACATATGACGCCAAGAAGGATACGTGTGCCACGTTAGTGGACATCTGCGTAAGGGAGGGCTTACTGCCCGGATTCTGTGCCGATGCATTTAAGGCACCCGGTCGCTTCCGAAACAACCTAAGTTCAGCACACGGACGAGGTCCAACACCACTCCATGTCGCCGACCTCGAACACGTCGATTATATGATTCAGCTTTCATCTGCCAATATAATATTCCTAGTGAAATTGGCGAAATTCTGAAGCGCTGGCAAAAGCAAATAGACTGGTATTTCATGGCAATTTTCTATCGTGGCGCTGGCATTGGAACTTGGTGGCACAAACACGGTCCTGGCCCAAAAGGCTGGAAAGCGCATTCACCCTATATGGAAGCTAGCGAAACACGCTTAATGAACCACATTGCAGAAGGCAGCACTGCCAGCCCTTTCATATCTTTAACGCGCTCGTATGGCGTTGCGTTAAACTATGCTCGTAATTCTGGCTTGAGTCGCCCCAATCGTAGGCGCCGTGCATTCGTTTGGGAAATCGAGCTTGAAGAACCTCTTCCGGATGGCTTGCGTTTACATGACCCTGTAAAAAGGATTGCCAACCATGTTCCACATCCCCTCGCAACTATTCCGTACCAGCACAATGGTGCACCGACCTGCCTCATCGGTTTGATTGATATAACACAAGAGAAACTTCTCGCGCAGATATGTCCTGTGCCACCTAATTCAAATCCACCTTATGGCCCCCCTAATATTTCCCTGGGGCTCAAAACTTTAATCTTCGCATTGAGAGACGCGGAAGTTCTCGCTACAGGAGTAATACCCAAAGAATGTGTACGCCGTCGATACGATGTTTTTTAATGGACTGATTAAAATGGCTTCTATGAGCAAAATCCGCACAATTAAACTGACAGGGTCACTCGGACCGTTGACTTTCCTGAGGGTCGAACTGACAAACGACGCGAGCAACGATTTTGCGATTATCCGCTACTCTCTTTCGGGGAAGGAGCAAACGGGAGGCTTAAGGCTCGATCTCAATAAACGTACCTTCTTAGATTTGACAGGCGTTGCGGCGGTTGATACCCAACTTCCTCAAATCGCGCTCCAAGTCCTTAATGCCATTGGAGACAGAGGTAAACATCGCACTCGAAGACCGCCTTACGTGGTCAAAATGCGCGAACCGATCACTTCCGAGCGATTCCAACCGCTTTCAACTGGCGCAAAAACAAAAACATTTCTTGGCTTTGACTCTACATCGTTATCTCGTCTTGCAACGAAAGAGACAATTGAATTATTTAGAAAAATGTTGTGGTGTTCTGCACGCCGTCATTCGTTGCCTATCCAATCGATCACGATCTCATTAAATGTAAACGCGCCAGATGGCGGTATCGATGCGTGTGTCGCACCCAACACGATTAATACGGATCAAGACTTATTGATCTCAGGGAATTCATATTTTCAGATCAAAGCTGGCGACTCTTCGACCCCATGGCAAAAGTCGTGGCTTCAAAAGGAACTCTTTGGTAATGTTAAAAAGCATTCCAAAGCAGCACTAGGTAAGGCCGTCCAGAATTGCCTTGCGCATAATGGCCGATACGTCATTGTTTGTTTCGGAATTGATCCAACCGATTCACAGCGTAGAAAAAGCATCAAATATTTGCGGGAATTATTTGCTGCTTGTGGCTACAAACATGCACAAGTTGACGTGTGGGGGCAGGGAACACTGGCGGGTCTTATTCATCAGTTTCCATCAATAGAATTGCAGTTGTCCAACCGCCATCAATTACCGTTTTCGACCCACGATGAATGGAAACTCGATTCTGAGATGGGGCGATCATTGCACCTAGGCAATGCTCAAAAAGAAATCATTGATGTAATTCGTAATTGTCTACGTGGAACTGAAGTTTACCATGTGCGATTGATCGGTGAGCCTGGATTGGGTAAAACGCGCTTGGCACTCCAAGCGTTATCCGCTGAAGACTTGGCTCCAACTGTAATTTATGTGCGACACCCCGAAGATTTTCAACAAGGGCCACTGTTCAATGAGATACTTCGTGCCGACAATATATCTTCTATGACGCTTGTCATAGACGATTGCTCTGAAAAAGAACGAGCTTCGATCTGGAATGTTCTACGGCAACGAAGAGATCGCATTCGTCTCATTACCCTTGACCAAGGGCCAGAAAAATCTGCCGACGACTTAATGCAAGTATTCGAGTGCCCCGCTCTTGATAAGGAGCAAATAAAGGCAATACTCGCTGAATATATCGGTATGAATCCAGATACAAATCGATGGATTGATTTTTGTTCAGGATCACCGCGTGTGGCTCATGCCGTAGGTGAAAATCTTCGTAGGAATCCTGATGATGTCCTTAAGCCAACAGCAACTGTACCTCTTTGGGAACGCTTCATTCAAGGAAATAGTAAAACTGGAAGCCAGGATGAATCTGAGAAAGAAACCGCTCTTAGGCACATTGCATTATTTCACAAATTTGGTTTTGAGCATCCTGTAGATGGGGAAGCCAAATTCATTTCGAGCATGATCGAGATTGCAAATCCGGCAATCACGTGGCAACGATTCCAGTCGATCATTAAGGATTTCCGTGATCGCCGAATTCTACAAGGCAAAACAACCCTCTTCATAGTACCCAAACTTTTACACATTTATTATTGGTGCCAATTTTGGGAACACTACGGGCCGGGGACGGACATCAGCAACTTGATTTCTCGTATGCCGCAGTCGCTGTTTCGCTGGTTTACCGAGATGTTCAAATACGGCCATGTATCACAGAGTTGTCTCACTCGCATCGAGATTATTACTTCGTCAGGTGGTCCATTCGATAAACGAGAGTTTCTCATTTCTGGTCAAGGCTGTGTATTCCTAAACGAGCTGGCTGAAGCGAATCCGGAGGCGACACTTCGTTGCCTTGAACGAACGATAGGCAATTGGTCACGTAAAGAGCTATTCGAACTTAGGCAAAGTCGTCAATACCTTGTATGGGCGTTGGAGAAAATCGCAATATGGAAGAATTTGTTCCAACGTGCCGCCACGGTATTGCTTAAGTTGGCGTTGGCGGAAAATGCACCTAATAGCAACAACGCCATCGGTACTTTCTGCGATCTATTTACAATGGGATATGACCGGTTTGCCAGTTCTGAAGCACCGCCAGAATTGCGGCTACCCGTGCTGCGCACCGCACTCGAATCATCAGACCATGCGACACGAATGCTCGCATTGAAAGCCATCGACAAGAATTTGGATAACCATCCACACACTAAAATAGGCTGCCCAGAGTACCAAGGAATGCGTCAGCTTCCTGCGCTCTGGCGTCCCAAGACCTACGGAGAACTATTCAACGCCTATCGTTCTTGCTGGCAACTGGTTGTCGGATTCCATCGAACTGCGACTGGTGTCGAAAAAACAACGGCAACTAAAGTTATGATTGATGCTGCCTTCGGGTTGGTGCAAAATAGATGGATAGAAAAAGAGATTTTGGTCACACTCGAAAAACTGGCGGTCGATCCTGAAACAGACTTACGTCCTATCGTCAGGTTAATTTCACGATTTCGCGTTCTTCACTGGAAGAACCTTAGTAGAAATGCCGCCAAAAAATTGCATGCAATTGACAACAGAATTCGCGGCACAACGATTGAATCTCAGATTAAGCGAATGGTATTGCTGGCCAACCATGACGATATTGATAGAGGCGAGGGTAGCCAATACGGGAACAAATATAGGAAGAAACTAACACAGCTTGCACGATCAGCAATGTCGCAACCAGAAATATTGAAAGCACTTTTGCCTGATTTATTGTCGCAACAAGAGGGTTTCGCCTTAATTTCATTTGGACAAGCTTGGGGAAATGAAGACCAATCTTTAGAATGGTGGCCCACTATTCTAGAACAGTTCACAGCATTAGGAGGTCAGCGGAATCCAGAACTGATGGCGGGGTATCTTGGAAGTATATTCAAAAAAAATCGCGAAAGATGGCAACTTATTGCACTGCAAATATTGGAAGATAGAACACTAGTTCGTTACGCAAAGCAACTGATTCTGGGGTCAGGTATGACCGAAGTTGTAATGACAAAGCTGTGTACCGCGATAGAAGGCGGTACAGTTTCGGCAGAAGTACTTAGTCAAATGGGATATTTTGGAAAAGCATACGGCTTATCCACCGAACAACTAGTGGGGTTTATCAGTTGGTGTGCCAAACAAGGAACATTCGAACTGATGAGTGTCGGCTTAACTGCGGCGTACGCACTCTTCTGCACGGATAAGGATGCTCCACCAATTCCTGAAAAACCACTTCTCCAACTGCTCACGGCACCCAATGTACTGCATAGTCGTACGCCCGACCTTGCAGATTATGAATGGTCTGAGCTTACTAAGCGATTTGTCGAGGCATATCCACAACATTCAATGCGCATAATTGAAAGCGTATTAAATCATTTTGATGATTTTGAGTTTGTGTTAGCCTTCTCACATTCACAAGCACAGACGGCGATGCTTGATCTGGTACGTCGTGAACGACACGGGGCATGGTTGGCTGTCATCAACAAATTGAATCTACTTAACGGAACGATCTCGCACAACCTTCAGCATTGGCTAAACCCCGGCTACAAAGTAGGAGAAAATACCGAATTGGGCGTGTTAAACCTATTTGATATAAATGACATATTGGTTTGGATAGACGAAGATCCAAAAGTGCGAGCGCCATTCATTGCACGGGTATGTCCAAAAACACTAAACCAACATGAAGGAGGGCGACTGACGCGAGAAATACTCCACCGTTATGGCGATCAGGCCGAGGTTAAGAATGCTTTATGGGTGAATTTTGGCACAGAAAGCTGGATCGGAAGCGCGAGCAGTCATTATCGAAATAAACGCGACCAAATGCGAGAGTGGCTATCCAAAGAAACCGTCACGACAGTTATTCGCTGGTTAGAAGAATACATCGATTACCTGGGTAATGAGATCAAGCGCAACGAAATTAGCGAGGAGCGTGAGTATTGATTACGTTGAGGGAGGCGAAACCGGAGGGCGCTACACCATATTTATATTGGTTGGAATGATGCTATCTTGCGAGTGCTGCCACACAAAGCATTATCGAGCTCGTTCATGGTAGTACAAGTACCGGGTTACGAATAACAGTTTCGTCCGGATACATCATAGCCCAAGGCTTCCAATACCCGGCAAATTTCGCTCCAAACCACGCCAGGGTACTGTGTCTCAATTTCGTCAATCTGCTTCTGGGTGATCTTATGCATTGATTCGGCGTCTTGTACGCCCAGGGCAATCAGTACGGATTTAGTCCTTGGGGTTATGTCAAATTCGTCTAATAGCTTGTTCGTGGGAGGTTTCGCAACTTCAGGCCGGGGCGCCACCTTGAACAAAGGGTCAAGAGAGTCGGCATACCAAGAGGCCCACTCAGACCATTCACGGAAATTTCTTTCGTCAATGATTCGCATTTCGCCGGATTCCACAAACTGATTTATCGCTTTTAGATAGGCGCGGATGCGTTCAGCATAGTGCCATCTGTCAACTTGTACCGCCAAACTTTCCCGTCGCTCCTTTTCTTTTTCATTGTGCTGTTGTTTGGCCAATCTTAGTTGTTCAATCGCGTTCTTCTGGCGGGCATGGCATTCATTGTCGAGCCGGTGCCGTTTCCGATTTTCAATCTGAGCCACCAAGCCGTCGAGGATTCGATTGAGAATCTTCTCCAGTCGCTGATGGGTTCCATCGGCCCAATTCAAACGGAGTCCCTCGCTTTGAAAATTCTCGATTGAAAAGACCAATCGACCGTTCGGACGACTTGGTGGATACCTACGCAAGCGCCTTTTCTCCGGTGTCCCGTTCGGAAGCGGTTCGGGGAGCTCTTTTAGACTCACGAGTACTTCATACGGGCCAATTGCAAATGCCGTGCTGTAATGACCAAGGAAACTTTTGACCCCGAGCTTGACCGATCCGCCGACTTCTTCCCATGCACGAATCAACGCATCCATGATTTTCAGGGCGCGGGTGATCGAGTCTGACGCGACCGCGATATTCAACGCTGTTTTAGGGTCGCTATGAACGATGCGATTATCATCAGGAGTACCTGCACGAAGTTGTATTCTTGTCTGTTCGACCAGCGCATGCGGTGATAAAAGATGCTCGGAAATTAAGATCGGTGCACGATTCACCGCCATTTGTCCAGATGCCCCATTGGTCACGGTATCGCCAAAAATCGCCGGCTGAGGGTGAAATTGAACTTTTTGAAGCTGCGGATCAGTTACGACCGGCAGCGGCGTGCGTTCGATCTGGTAGCCATACTTTCGCTGTGACCAGTACCCCTTCGGAGGACGCGGGATATTATGTCGGCGGCATGCTTTGCCGAGGGCCACATCAGAAACGCCGTATTTCCGTGAGAGTTGCGTGCCCGGTACTTCCCAGAGTTCCACATAAAGCGTTTCCCGATCAACGCAATGATTTTCAGTTTGAAGTTGGGACATAAATACTCTCCTGGTCTACGAAATAAACGGTGCATAAAATGTCCCGGATAAGTTACACGACAATACGGCAGAATTCAGCGAGATTTACCGGGCGGCGGGCCGAGAAATTGAAGTGCATGCGGAAATTGGTATCATGCTAGTTATGTCCTCATTCCGCTCTGTGAGTTAGAGGACAAGCTCAGCATAGGATGGGAGAAACCGATACACATCGCGGTACCTCTTGATATCCTCAGGTGCTGCTTCAAACGCATCTGGAACCCATTCATCTGCACATGGCATGACACAATCCAAATGCAGGCGTTCTTTTCGTGTGAATCGCGGAATTTGTAGTTCACATGGGTCAAAGGAAAATGAAGTTCTGTAGTATATAGTGTTCTCTAAACCGGCGGCGGACAATCTCCGTTTCTCATCAGGTGTACAAATCATTCCACCCACGGTGAGCATTGTATGGCCATCTTTGTATACAAAATTGAATATGCGGCAAAATTCAGCCTCACTCCTCGAACGCATTCCACGACTAATGATATTGTCAAGAATTTGCGTATTGAGTTTAACCATGTTTGATTTTGCAAATGTTGTACTGTCATGCCCGCGTGGAAGATACTCTGCAACCTCGGTAGCAAAATGCTCTTGCCATTGTTTCGGTCCAGTATCCTCTTTTCCCGGAGGTTCGACATCAACGGTTGTGAGCAAAAGTGATCCGGTCGTCAGACTACTTAAGGCGGATACAATATCGCGTGCATAATCGGCTCTAATAACTGTGTCATAGTCCAACCAAAGAATGTGCTTTCGGTCACGAGATAGTTCGGGGATTACTTTGCTAATTGGGGCAATGCGAACCTCAACGTTTCCATAAGGCTTATTGAATTCAACCCGCTTTTTAATTGCACTCGATATTTCTACGCTGAGCATTTTCTGAATTCCTAAATACTTATGGAACAACGCGAAGTCGAAGAAGTAGATTGAGCCCATACCGGTATATTGATAGTCGGCAATAGGAAAACCAGCCGCGATTAGCCGTTGAAAGGCGTCAACCAACATGCGTCGCTCAACCTGTTTCGCTTCGCGAAGATCATATGGAACTTTTCGGTAGCTTTCGCTAATGGCGTTCATTGGACGCCCTCCTGCTTGAGAAAATAATCGAATGTATAACGGCCAATATCTTTGGGAGGCATGCTAGGGCGCCGTAGGTGTTCGCGCACCTTTTCTAAGTCTGTAAGATTCACATTGTATCGAACGCTCGCCGTGGTCTTCTGTTTTCGCGGAAGCTTTTCCGGATTAAAGCTGCGGCTTGGCACTGAAGCAACCTGTCCAAGATCAGCTTGGCTAAGGGAAGTCATTATCTTCCGTTCATCCGAGGTCACTTCTGATTTTGACTGAGATAGACTGTTCAAGAAAGAATAAACTGGCCTTGCGATACTCGCCATTCGCTCACGAACTCGCAAGAACACAGCAGCTTCACGGTTGAGGCTGCGCTTCGTTGTGGTCCATGGAAGTTTCAAGGGGTCGCGAGAAGAAAAGGAAGCAATTCCAATGAATCCTCGCGATACACTGGTATGAAATTGTGGAAGAATGCCAGCTCCCCATCCGGTCAACTCCGTTTTGTCTGCGGCAAGAATTACGCGACCGTTACAGAGAACATACCATCCGGCAGGTTCAGCTCGCCATTCATTGGATTCGCCCCTTGCTGCAAGTCCAGCGATAAGTGTGATGTGGACGCCTTCCTCATCCCATGTCTCCACGGCGGGCGTGAAATTTTCGGACGCACCAAGTGGGATTAATGTGGGAGAAATAGACATTCCGTTGAGAATAATATCGACGTATCGAGTTAAAAATGAAGCATAAGTTTGTGCAATCGAGCGATGCAGTGCAGTTGTTGTTGTCGGATCTCTGAACAGCGACTGGATGTCAGGGCTGATTCGTGCAATATTGATTGTCGTTCCAGGCTGCTCTGGGGGCATTGCTCCTTCAAGGTGATCCAAGGGAAACCGCCAGTCATTGAGAGTGTCATCCTTCTGTGACCACTCAGCAACATCCACCTTGACTCGAAATCCGTTAACGGCTGTATGAGATGTCATTTCGAAATGATCGCCAATCTTAAAAATTGCTCGCTTGAGACCAATTCCATAAGCACCCAGTTGTGTTGTGCCCATATCACCGGCAGGGTGTTCCGCATGGCCAAAATTGAATACTTCCCGTTCAGCATAAGCTTGGTCAATTCCTCCACAATTGTCCTGAATGGAAAAACCGTCTTTTGTATAACTAACCTGAATTCTAGCCTTAGGCTCGTTGATAGGTATTATAGGATTGGTGTTCAACAGGTCCTTTGCGTCGAGATTAAGTTGACGCGACCGAATCAGGCCATCAATGGAATTGTCGATCAAATCTAAAATGCAGTCTTGGAGTGAGATGTCTCGCGTGAACATCTCCAAAAAAAACCTCTTACGCGGGAGCGCGAGTGCATATGTGTCGGACATGCTCTGTTCCTTCCAATCTCTGGTCAGGCACTAATCAGTATATAGTTACCCGTATTCGCTTCAGCCAACCGTTCTATACCACGTTTCGGAACTAATTCCAGTTGGCAGCAAAACCGACACCAACCCTAGTGCACGACCACGATGCTGATCTTTCCGTTGTAGGACTTGTTGGCTAGGTAACCTGCGAAACACCAGCCACTCTTCAATTTTGAAATCATTGTCGCTTGTTTGAATCGCCCTGTAAACGGCTAATGCAACGACGGATAATCAGATGCCTGGTTAATAATTCAAAGCGTGCGTGCCGGAATTGGTGGTTGTCCCTAATAGTTCCAAAAGGTCGCTGTCCAAACCATTTCACACCCTCACGCTTAAACTTGCTTCCTAATCGCACTGATATGGCATATGCCCCGGTAAATTGCGGCTGCGTCGAGATCACTGGCGGTCATGATCCTGCAACGATTTCATCTTCGAACAACCAAACGATGTCCTTTTAGTGTGACTCCGCGTTGGAGCAAGACTTTTTCCCAACCGTTGCGCGTTCCAATTGTTGCGGTATCATCAAAAAGTCTATGCCTTTCTTCTTGTTTGGTAAGATGCTCAAAGCGTTCTCTGCGTGGATCATCAGGCCCTAGGAATGTTTCCTTGCGATGCAATATGGGTGGGTTTGTTGAGTCCCGGAAGTTCAAGTGCTTTACATCCCCGTTGCTGAGCTTAAGACGTAGTGATTCAGCTAGAGCAGGATGAGGATCGGTATTAAACTCTGGATACAGCAGATACGACACTTTTGGCTCAACCCGATTCAACTTGATCAAATTTGCGCCCTCAACATGACCCAGATAGCTGCGAGCACACCCCTCATAGACGCGGAGTAGAGCTGGCAGATGGGCCAGCGCATCGACATGCACATAAAGGGCTTCGCCCGTAAGCTTTCCGACCGGTGAATGCTCCATCGAATGATTGAGTTCCGCCATGTTTCCGGTGCGGAAAAGCAGTTTATCACCCTCAACGCAGGCCTTATTGTACGTGGAGAAGAATTCTCGCACATCCAATTGCTGGTCCGCCGGTAGCTCGGAGAACCGTGGGCGACCACCAAAGCGGTCCAATGCAAAGTGGATTAGCAACTCTTCTCGCCGTTCCTGCTGTAACTGCTCCCAACGCTCTGCCCCAGTGACGCGCCGAACAACCGCGAATGCTTTCGGCACACTGCCGAAGATTTCAGCAAGTTGACCATGAACGGGGAATTCTTCAGGTGCAGGCAGCCGTCCGCGATCAGCCACAAATTCCATCAATGGCATGAGCAGATTCTCATGCTGTTGGAACAGAATGTCGCTCATCCGTGGAACAGGCACCGCCCGATGTCGCCTATACCTAGCTTCTAGGAACCGCTGGCGCAATTCTTCATCGCGGAAAATAAAGAAAATTCCTGGCGCAGCAGCCAAGGCACGTTGCACCAAGACCTGCTCCAACCAGTCCCGTAGCTCAAGTTGGTTGAAGAATTTCTGAAAAGTTCCGCGACCGGTTAGACACCCATCGGCATATGACTCGAACCTCGCCTCCTTGGCCTCGTATACGAGCCGAGCTGAAACAATCAACAGTTTCTTGGCCAAGTCCCATGCTGATCGCACGACATTGGCCCGTTCTTCTACATTTTCGATAACATTGACTACATAACCCAAGTTCACTACGTCCGCAGATATTCGGGGTGCCTGGGGTTGATGGACGGGGTCCCAGCCCGCCGCTTGAAATCCAGAGTCCGCAAGGTTACGCAAATCGTCGCCGCGCCCGCAACCATAGTCGAAAACGGTCGTTTCAAAATGGATTAAATGCGACTCCAGGGCCGCACGGAAGGGCTTTGATAGTCCGGCGCGTCCGATAGCCGTTTTGTGACGATGAATTTGAGGCACGTTCGACATGTTACATTCGAATTTCCAAAACAAAGCCGACGGTCCATGTTTCGAGCAAGCGCAAGGCTGCATTGCAACAGCCTGCCATTGGCTCAGACAACAGTATGTCATAGGATGTCGGCATGATCTATCTCGATCACAATTCAACAACACCAGTGCTGCCGGAAGTATTGGAGACGATGCTGCCTTATTTCGGCACAGAATGGGGGAATCCATCGAGTACTTATCGTTTTGGTGCGAAATTGAAGGGTATGATTGAAGCTGCTCGTGGTGAGGTCGCCGAACTTATCGGAGCACATTCCCGCGAAATATTATTTACTTCCTGCGCTACGGAGAGCAATAATACGGCGATTCATGCGGCATTGAAAGCCAATCCTGGCAAGCGGCACATTGTTACATCATCGGTGGAACATTCGTCAGTTTTGAATTACTGCATGGCGTTAGAAAAAGAAGGCTTTCGTATAACTTATTTGCCGGTAGATCGAGATGGTCTTCTAAGACTAGCGGACCTAGAAAATGCAATTACAGTTGATACCGCCATCGTATCTTTAATGTGGGCAAATAATGAGACGGGGGTGCTGTTTCCTGTAAAAGAGATTGCGGAACTATGCCGGTCCCGAGGGGTTTTGTTCCATTGCGATGCAGTGCAAGCGGCTGGGAAGATTGAAATTGATGTGAAAAAAGTACCAGCAGATTACCTATCGCTAACTGGCCATAAGTTTCATACACCAAAAGGCATCGGAGCCTTGTTCGTGCGCCGGAAATCTCCATTTACACCATTGATATTTGGCGGGCATCAAGAACGTAGTATGCGCGGTGGAACTGAGAGCGTGCCGCTAATCGTCGGCATAGGCAAAGCTGCGGAATTAGCGAAGAAACACCTGTCCGACTACAACAAAAAGGTCCGCCCCTTACGTGATACACTAGAAAAGGGCATTTTGAACTCAATTCCGAACGCAGAGTTAAACGGCCATAAAACGCAACGACTGGTTAATACCACAAACATTACTTTTCACGGAATTGAATCTGAAGCAATGCTTATACTTCTCGACAAAGAAAGTATTTGTGCTTCGTCCGGTTCGGCTTGTTTGGCGGATTCAGATGAGCCGTCACACGTAGTTCGGGCCATGAAGCCCAATTCAACGGCGTCGCGGCAGATGATACGTTTTTCTCTGGACATTGCGAATAATTCTGCCGACATCAAGACGACATTGACGGTTTGTCAGCAAGTGGTCGCAATGCTCCGCAGTTAGCGACGTTTAATCCTTGCATGTGCGTCTCCGAGTACCCTCCGGTACTCTTCTACGACATTGTAATTTGTCGGCGCTGGGTCTTGGTTGGCCATGTAGAGAAGTAAATTCAACGCAAGTTTCTTATACTTCACGATCATAGTCTTTGTGGCAGCATTCCAGAGCACACCCACCAATGGATTTGACGAAAGATTTAACTGTACCTTCGCTAACTTCATTACGGCGGAATCAACGGATGTTCCCCTATCAATCATCACTCTAACTGCCCGTGTGAAGGCCTGTAAGCCAGCGGGTCTAAAAAGCAAATGTCCTCCATTTTCTGTCCTATATCTTCCGGCGAGCGCTGCTCTTGGTGGTGAAGACATAACCTTCGCTAGAGGAGGGATGTTCTGCTTGAGTGCGTTCCAATAGGAGATTACAAAATCATTAATTTCTTCGACACGCTGCCAATTAGGCGGGCCCACCTCCAGCACCTTTCGTTCACGACTTCCGGTAGCAATACTTATAGTTCGAACCAATTCATAAAGTGCTATTACTGTAGTAACACTAGTCAGATTTCCTGGCGGAATATTCGCAGTTGGAGAGAGTGGTACAAATTCACCGTTCAGTCCTTGGTATGTGTCAATTAGCCGACGAGTCACGATTGCAAATGCATCATCGTCGTTGAGGGCGATTAGCTCGGCAGGAGACACAGGCTTTGCGTATTTATTGAGAGTTGTGAACAATCGGCGTGTTCTCTCTCTTCCTTCGTCGGTTCGCTTATGTGATACGAAAATGACGACTAATTCATCTTCTTTCAGCTCTACATTACGCTTCAGTGCTTCTTTGATTCCATCAACACGGTGCTGTCCATCGACTGCGAATATCTCTTCATTTCCTGACAGATGAAGAAAACCAAAAGTGTTTGCCTGACGTTCATCAAGCTTGATATCCTTTAGCGTCTTACTACTACCGACCTCAACTGGAAACCATTCAGGTTCTCCACCATAGATGCCAACAACCACAGCATTAAAAAAGTGTTGTTTTTGTTTAATGAGATAGGTTGCGATTTCCTCTTTCCTTTCAGGGCGCAAAACTCGTTGAATCCAAGTCTTTAATTCCTTCCTCTCATGTATTTCATCGACTTGTCTGATCCATTTTGCGACTTCGGCGAAGGTCAGAGTAGTGACATAGAACCATCGATCTCCCATCCGGGAACGAAGTGCGGGAAACAGATTTGAAGGTTGTTCATTCATGGATCAATGCGAAAATATTTTGGCTAAAGCATGACGAACCGAAGCTGGAAATTTGTGATTAGAAGGTGGTAAATATGCTGCGAGCAAGGCATTTTCCACTTTTTTTATGTCTTTTCTTTTGTGTATTACAGCATAGTAAAACCATAAATAGCCATCCCATTTGTCCAGCATCTCAACCACATGCAGCCGTCGAGACAAGTCGCCTCTTTTTTTATCACTTAAATACTGAGAAAACCGATCACGAAGCATTTGCCTCTCCGTCATACCGACGTACATAAGATAAGAACAACTAGGGTGGCGGGCGATTCCCGGCTTTATTATAAACGTATAAACACCTCCCGCATTGTTGGGCACGTAATTACTCTTCGTAGATTCAAACTTAACATAATGCCACTTCAGTTTTGATCGCAACTTGTAACTGCACCAATGTGAAGGAGAAAGCACCATCCTTGTCAATTTATAATCATTGAGTTTGTACTTAGAGGTTTGTCTGCTAAAAATATCGTCCATGCAAATTTATTTTCCTTCATCTTTCCAAAACTGCCTAGCCATGCCGGTGGTTTGCAACTTCCCACGATTACAAAGCGCTGCTTCGGCCTTTAAAAATTTCTGATGAATGACGCTCCCGAGAACATTTTTTTGATCCGCGACACTCAGTGTCTGTGGGGAAAAGTGCACGCCGCACTCGGCGAGTTGGGCGAAATTGGTTTCATTCGTACCCGTGGTCAAAAACTTGTCGGCATCTTGAGACGCGAGCCAGACGGGAAAACCCCATGATCTTCCCTGCCGGGCGAGCGAACTTAATAAGCCAGCTTTATTTTCCTTTGGCAAGAGCAAATGGGCTTCGTCCACGAACAACACCATTTTGATCGGTTGTACGTCATTTTTGACAGCTACTTGTTGGCTCAATTTTTTAATGAGGAAGTTTAGGATGAGCGCAACGGCAAGCGCTTTGCCATCGCTGTCTGTGTTAAATTCCTTAAAGTCAATCACCATGGAACTATTCAGCCACTCTTCTGGAGGAATTGCAGTATGGGCACTGGCAAAAAGATTATAACGCTCAATTTTTTGCACGATGGACAAATCAACTCCGTTTGCGCCGCTGTTTTCCAATTCCCGAACCAAGGAGGTAATGTCAGGAGAGGCAAGCCGTCGGTAGCAATCGCAAATATTCCGTTCCTGTTTTGCCCCCATTTGTGGCGCAAAGCAACGAATCAAACCAGCTATCTCGTAGGCAATTTGATCGTTCTTCGTTGGATTTGGGTGCCGGTAAAGCGGATTGATTGGCAAATCTTGCTGGATAAGACGGACATAGCGTGCACTAGTCTGTTCCAAAAATTTGGTACGGTTCTTGCGTTGCTGCGGGCTGCGAGGATCGTCTTCTAGTTCACCTTTCATGTCAAAAAAAACAAAACGGACGCCAGTATTGCTGAGTTGCGCCAAGAGATCGAGTGCAAGCTGGCTTTTTCCACTACCAGGTTGCCCAGAAATAACTAACAGTCCATTGTTAGTTCCGGGACCGTTTAACGACCATTCGGGCGCGTCCGTCAGAACCTTGAGTTTTATTTCCTTTTCGACTAATTGCATGGGAGCCACGGCCTGTCTCAGCATGTAAGGAAGGTCAAGATCGCCTCCTATAGATTTCAACAGGGAGGTAACAAAACGCGCTTGGTCGTTGCCTGACTCTACCCATATCTGCCGTAATCGCTGACACCCAAACTCAAAATGTCGGCGAAATTCCTGACGGTAGCCCCCTTCATCGAGAGTTTGTCCGGCACGGTGATTCAAGGCTGTTCGCACCAAATCTCTCAACTCATCGCCGACAACCTGCTCGTCATTCAACGTCACCCCTTTGGCGTCTTTGGGTTTAAATTCGGCGGGTATACCTTCACCCAACGCCAAGAAAAGTGCCGCACGTCCTAGAATTGCCTGATTCCTTGCGCCTACACGCGCAAAGACATTTTCGATGAATTCGTGCGCTTCGCTGCTTGTATCAAATTTCAAGCTGGTTTCTCCAACTCAAACAACATGTCCAAAGTAGTCATTTGTGACGCGAACCTCATAATTATGACCATCGGTTCGTCCATGCGGATGCAGCGTATATACACGCGCGAGTCGATTACGAATTTTATCAAACAAAGGGCCATCTGGATCAATTTCAGCATTGGTGCTAAGGATAATGGATTGGTGGCCGCTAAGGTATAGTTGGTCAAGCACGTTGGCACGCACTTCTTTATCGAGCCGCGCTAAAGGCGTATCCACAACCAATGGCGGAACGAGCTTGGCGAGACGCCGAAGGGCTTCATAAAAAGCCAACATTCGCACCTGCCGCTGCCCGGCAGACGTATTGGTTTCTTCCCATGTCACCTTTTTGCCGCCACGCCGTACAAGCCAGCATTGCCAATTACTATCAAATTCCATACCCTCGAACTCGCGTTCCCGTTCTGCGATTTCCACCCATAACTTGCCAACTTCTTCTGAAATCTGCCGGCGCATTTGAATAGCAGCACGACTACGAATCTCGCCAGCGGCTTCGCGATAGCGTGTTGATAAAGCAGCCAGGCTTTCACCACGTTCAGCACGTTCGGCAATTTCCCTTTGCGTGGTTTCCTGACGTTTAAGATCAACTAATTCAACCCCCATCCGAGTGATTTCAGCATCAATGTCCTTTAGCCGGTTGCTAATTTGATCGCGGCAAGTATTGAGACCGCCCCGTTTTTCATGGAGTTCTACGCCACGCTTATATGCTGCTGTATTTTGTTGCATCTGTTTCAGCTTTTGATCAATCTGCCGCAACTCCACGGTCATTTTTTCGATGTTGACGCACATTTCAGCTAAATCACGAAGATCACTTTGGTTTGTGGCCAGCCGTGCGCGCACTTGAGCACTCGTGTCGTTACGATCCGCTAGATAAATCCGATCCGGGATACCTTGGGGAGGCGGATGAAACAGCCGATGGAGCGCGTCCTCAAGCCGCTTCATGTAAAAAGACTCAATATCTGGCTGAATCGCAAATTCCTTTGGCACATTGCCGAACACATCCTGTTTTACCTGCGGAATTTTCGGCTCGACGCTGGATTTAGCGCTTTCCCATTCACGACGGCGCTCTTCTGCAAGCAGAGTATCGTGCAATTCTTTCCGATAAATTCCCAGCAAAGAAACCGGCAAGGTCAATTCCCAAGCTTCTGTGAGTTTATCTTCAAGTTTTGTCTTGGCTTCTGTGAGTTCTGTCCGACGTTCTTGAGCTTTTTGTAACTCGTCAGGATCAACTGCACCGAGGGTCTTCAAATCGTCTTCGACTTCCAATAATTCCGCCTCGATTTCATGCAAATCGCGCTTAAGCGCATCAAGCTCTTTTCGTCTTGCCTTCAGGACACCTTCGACGGTTATGACTTTGCCATTCAATTCGGCCAGTAACGTTTCGGGGTCTGTGCCGCCAGAAGCATTGTAAACACGAGGAATTTTTGAACTGATCAATTGGCGGAGATCACTTTCCAACTCGGAGTATGTCCAAAGACCGAGAATTCGACTCACGCCTTCAACAATGTCTTGTTGTCCCAGATTGATGCTCTGACTGCGTTCAGCATCAAAGAAAAAGAAACGGGCGAGATGCCGTGGCAGAAAAGCGTCACGTAGTTTATGAATTACCTGTTCATCTTCGATTCGACCTGCTGTGTCGGAACGTGTGGCATAATGTTCCCAGATAGGTGATGAGTTAAGACGAAACCGAACTTCACGAAGCAGATCAATTTTTCGACTACCAATTTTATCATCACGAAGATGAACAACGGCTTTCAAACGCATCGTGTCCTGACCCTCAGCCAAAGCGCGTCGATTCAAAGATTTTTCAAAAGCAAATCGGGTTGCATCGGAGCCAGTCTCCACTTTTTTCAAATCTCCAACCCCGCTTTCACCAACGACCGCCAGATACAAAGCGCGAAGCAAGTGCGTCTTTCCGGCACCATTCTTTCCTCCTATAAGAATGCCACATTTGCCTTCTAAACTGCGGAAGTCAATTTTGTGCTCGCCATAGAATGGCCCAAAGTTCTCCAGCGTTAATGAGTCAATATAGACTTCGGACATAATCAACCCTTTTTCTCTGCTGATTGCTCTGCCAAGTCATCTTTCAAAATATTGAGCAAATCGTCCGGCAAGCCGTATGCACGATGGCTTTCACTGTATTCCTCTACTTTGGCAAGCATACGACGGAGAATATCGGGGTTGATTTTCTTTTCACTGGCAACTTGTTCCTCCAGTTGGCGTAGACGGTTCAGTTCTCGCAAATCGGTATTCATGATGACACCTCGTTGTTTGTTGATGATTCGGGCAACACCCCGACCATCGTCGGGGTCACGTGCTGCTTTCCACATTTGCTGAATCAAAAGTAGCTCTTCTGGCGTGATGAGCGGCAACCCAGTTTCTTCCTGTAGCTGGAGAAGGCGCTTCAAGAGTTCGCGGCGACCTTCAATTCGTAATGGTCCAGGTCCATCATTGCCGTTCATGCGGCGGCTGTCACGCCAACCATTTGCAGGATCACGGAATTGTATAAGTGTTTCACGGAAGGCTATCAGATGTTCCATTCGTTCATCACCAGCGGCAAGCAATCCTTCGCTTGCCTTGTCACGATCTACAACGGTGCATGTCCAACATCCAAAACGCGAATTGCCGCAAGAGGGAGTGCTGGTATCAATCTGGATAGGGCACTCGCCGTTGGAAGCATTGGCGTATAGTCTATACAAGGAGCGATTATCACTACCCCAAGGATTGTTTTTTTGAAGCAGATATGCCCAGACTTCCTCAGTAGAGAGGAATTCGATTGGATTGTTAACCCACACGAGCGGCAAGTCAGGATGACGACGCAAGCCATTACGAGTTATCTGGCCAGCCATTGTCTGTGCCCGTGTGGCGCTTTCAGCACGTCTTGCACCCAAATGTAAAATGGCTTCGCCCCAGTGACCAATACGCTGGTTTACGAATGTCGTGACTGGATCAATTTTCATACGCTGAGTACACCAGCGGAATGTACGATTTGGTGGTGGATAGCCGCGACCAATAATATTGACCCAAAAGGATTGTTCCGGAGGCGGCTTTAGCAACTGAGTTTCAATGTTAAGATTATTTTGCCGAGAGCAGCGCCGCATTCGCTCAAGATTCCCTTCAATCCCCTCTGAAACTGCCGGTATCTCGACACGAGTATCAGTGCAAAGGATCGCAATGGGCTTTTTCCGCTGGTCAACCGGTAGGGACAGGACAGTGTCAAAAACGAGTGACGCGACCATCGTGCTGTCTTTACCCCCGCTGAATCCAACAAGCCAAGGACGTTCATCTTCGACGTAGAGTCGCAGCATTGCATCTCGTATATCCTGGAACGCCGTGCTCATAATTCCTGTTCTTTCTTTACAAAGTGTTGAAATGCGACCGCGAAGCCTAGACCCTGCGGAAGCTACGAAAACGGTACTTCACAAATAGGACTATAAGGATAACTTATGGTCCGTTTACTGGCCAATAGGCTCCTAAAAGCAAAAATGTCCTCTTCGATTCTGGGCTTAAACAGGGTGAAATTCTTATTTGATGGTTATTTGATGAAAAGGCCGTGAATAGACAGACAATCAGTCGATTGAGCCCAAAAACCTTGATTTTCAATGGATATTGCAGAAGGGAGAAATGGGTTTTATTTGATTGTCATGTCATATTTTCAATGATTGTCTGGAGCAGGATCATCCGGAAGCGTTTTTCTATCATGAGTATGGCCAGTGGGGATGTGAAAAATCGTGAGATTTTGATACTAAATCACATAATCCCTTGCAGGTACCTGGCTTAAGATACACAAACCAGTCTCAATCCCCGTGAGACACGTTGCACCAGACGAGTCGGGACGACATTCACTCTGAATAGGTTGATCCGGACGATGTAATAGTTCCAGGCAGGGTTTGAAGTCAATGTTGAGGGCGGAATTAAGCCAGGCCGTTGTCATGCCTGTCAGTCAAGTTTTAATTTCAGCCGGGCAAATTAAAGGATTACGCCTTTTCCTTTAATTGTGAAGCCTTTAATTAAAGTTCCCTTCATTGAGAAAATTGGGTCAGCTTTATCAACAGAATCGGCGGCTGGCGTGGTGCTAATAAGAGGAAATGAATTAATTGTGAGGCTTGAAAGTGTATATAAAACGCTTGTTTTCCCGTCTAAAACCGCTCGTTTTACTTCTCACGATAGAATTTATTTACTATTTTAGACCCATAATATCGCTATTATTATTAAAATATATCATATTTTGTTCATAATAACGATGTTTTGATCGTAATAAGTTCTAAAAACACAAAATTTCATCGCATCTAACCTGCGTGGTTTCCCTATTCATAGATAAAGCACGCCGTGGCAACGCAAGTGCGTTGTGCAGTGCCAATTGGTAACAGGAGTTTTTTATGTTACGTCAGGATCGAAACGAAACGCTTCTAACCAAAGTTGAAGTCTGTCAGCGGCTTAAATTTTCCTCGCGCAAGCTAAATCGGCTTGTTGCAGCCCGTCAGATTCCAGCCCTACGGGCCGGGCGGCATCTTCGGTTCCGCGCAAGCGACATTGATCGCTACATCGACACCCTTCCGGCGGCGTGACATACGAGCTAGTTGAAAATGGTTAAGACAGACGCGAGTAGAAAGAAGTATTTACGTGAATAATCATACACAAACTAATCCGGTATTGCAGGCGGCGCTCGATTATTCGCGCCTGGGATTACCGGTGTTTCCATGCCGCCCAGACAAGACACCATATACGCCGAACGGCTTTAAGAACGCGACGACCGACGAGAAAACGATTCGGGGTTGGTGGAATCTTTACCCCGATCTTCTGATTGGTATGCCAACAGGTAAGTCATCTGGTGTGAGCGTGCTGGACATTGACGGCGCCGAAGGTGAAGCAGGCTTAGCAACTTTATTGGCAAACAATAATATGCCGGACGCCCCATGTGTTCGCACTGGACGAGGCGGAAGGCACTATTGGTTTTCTCACCGGGATGGAATCAAAAACTCGCAATCGACAATCGCTCCGGGCATCGATGTTCGCGGTGAGGGTGGCTATGTGATCCTTCCGCCGAGTTCAAGCAAGCATGGCGCGTACTCGTGGATTAGGAAGTTTTCCGACAAGCTTGCCGAACTTCCAAACTTCCCCGATTGGCTCAAACCTGCGCCCAGTCAGCCAGCTTTGCCGGTGGGGCATAACGCGACGATTATTTCGCCTGATGACCAGATAAAACGATGCCGTGCCTACCTGGGCAAGATGTCGGGCGCTATTAGCGGGCAGCGTGGACATGATCGCACGCTTGAGGCAGCGGCAACGTGTTTCCGGTTCGGGCTTTCAAAAGATCAGGCTTGGCCACTGATTCTAGAATTTAACTCGCGATGTTCGCCGCCTTGGACTGAGAAAGAACTCGGGCACAAGCTCGAAGACGCCGAGCGGAAGGTTCGCGAGTCCGGGGAATTCGGAAAGTTTCTCAATGAGCCGACCTGGCAGCCTTCGCCGTCCGCGTTAGCAGAAAAAACAACCGGGGTTTTGCCGGAATTGTGCGAGGCCGCTGACATTGCTGACGATGAAAATTCTGAGCTTGGACCACCGGTCATCGACGGCTATCTAAGGCAGTCCGAGACCATGAATCTCATTGCCGCGCCAAAACTCGGCAAAAGTTTTTTGAGTTACGGTCTTGCCCTATCGGTAGCTCTGGGGCAGCCATGGCTCGGTCAGTTTCCCTGCCCCCCTCGCAAAGTTTTAATATTGGACAACGAATTGCACAAGCGCACGTTGCGTCACAGGATTAAGCAGGTATGCCGGGCGATGAACATTGATCCTGAAGCACTTCGCGGAAGATTATTCTTCGATATATTTCGTGGGCGACTGGTGCGATTCAATGAACTAACACCATACTTTACCAGCCTGGCTGACCACGGGTTCAGCCTGATTATTTGTGACGCATATTATCGGTTTTTTGCGGGCGACGAAAATTCCAATTCCGAAACCGCCACTGCATATAACCTGCTCGATCAGTTCGCCGCATTGACCGGCGCGGCAATCGTCCTCATACACCACCAATCGAAGGGGGATCAGTCCGGTAAGTCCGTCACCGACGTGGGCGCTGGCGCTGGTTCGCAGAGTCGGGCAGCGGATACCCATGCTGTTATGCGGGAACACGAAGAGCCGGGCAAGGTCGTCCTGGAGGCTAAATGCCGGACTTGGAGAACGCCTCTGGCGATTACGCTCGAATACGACTATCCGTTGTGGAAGGCTCGCCCAGACATTGTGCCTGTTCTCAAAACCCTAAGAAAAAGAAGGGTGCGCGATGAAACCGAAAAACCCAGTTACGAGACGGCTGCCGAACTCGCCCTTGATGAACCCAAGCCGCTGGTTTATTTCACGGCAAAAATGCGTCTTGGGGCAACCAAAACAAGGCAACTCTTAGCGGAAGCCGTGGAGTGTGGTTTGATCCATGCATGGCCGCCGGCAACAAAAAATGAACCCGCTCGGTGGGCAAATAAATCACCCCCGTTAACGCAAGAGGGGTGCTCGCACGCACCCTATATACACCCCAAGTGTGCGGGAACGCACCTTGGGGCTGAGGTGCTCGCAGGTGCGAGCACTCGCAAAAAAACGGAAAACGAAAAGGAGAAACCATGACAATGAAACCTGAAAATCTGCCGCCTTGTCCGGCTGAGCTTCCGATGCCCCAAGGTGGCTGCCTGCTTTGCGGTCAACCGGAGACATCCGCATCTGTTTGGATGAGGCTTGCTCACCACGGTAAACAGAGAGCGATCAAATATCGCCTTTGCCATGAACATGCCATACATGCGGAGGACTTTGTTGATGCCATCAAAGACGCCATTAGGCGAAAAGTAGTAGCTGAGCGTGCAACTAAGAATAACTTTGATACGGAGAATTTATGAAAATCGACAATAAAATTCGGCGTGAAGTATTGATACGGTTTGGCGAGGAAAGACGGGAGACCATCGAGGCAGATTGGCGTCCAGAGTTGGTTGACGACGTGGCCTGCCTCTTTGTCGCCCAAAGGATGGACCTTCCGCTTAGTTTGGTGCGTGAAATATGTCTGACTGATGCCCCGGAGACTTAACAACGCAAGCGCGAGGGTATCGGGCAGGGACTGAAAACGAGATAAATACGGGTTTTTTGTCCGTTGAATAGGTTTGATTGGAGATTTTTTATGGCGCGGCCTCTATTGAACATCGACCCCATTATTGTGGGCAAGCTCGCGGCTATGGGGTGCTCAAATTGCGAGATAGCAGACCTACTCGGTTGCAGTGAGGGCACCATACGGTCAAAGCGTTTTTACGAGATTTTGGCCAAAAATAGAGCCGAGATTCGTAAGAACTTACGTAAAGCCCAGATTGACGCGGCACTTGCGGGAAATACAGCCATGATGATCTGGCTTGGCAAACAAATGCTCGGCCAAACGGATAAATCGGAAACCGAAATCAGGGACCAAAGGGGTGAGCCTCAACAGTTGATTGTTGTGCTTGAAGCAAGAAAAGATGGGTCGTTAAGAGAAGTTCAGGATGCGAGCGAGGAACCGGCCCAGTTAAACGCCGGTAGCAGCATTGGCGGCGTTATTGACGTGCAGGCTGAAGTGAAATAGGTCTTGACATTAGGCAAGAGGCTTGATAATATATGCATCGTGAACATCGGCGAACAATTAAAATTCTACATTCGCAAGAGCAGGATCACGCAGGCCGAGCTTGCCCGGCAGACCGGGATTCAAGAATCAGCAATAAGCCGTTTTCTGACTGGTGAGCGGGGATTAGACCTGGTGAGCATCGAAAAACTGGCGAAGTATTTCCGCCTGGAACTTAGGAAAAAGGTAAGGTGAAAAACATGGCATCAGTTTTCAAACGTGGAAAGAATTGGATTGCATCATTTAAGGATAAGGACGAGCGTTGGCATCAGAAAGCTTGCGGTAGGGATAAAAGCGTAGCCCAGAAGATCGCTAATAAGCTGGAAACCGAAGGGATGCTTCGCATAAACGGCTTGGTAGACCCGAACGTGGATCGCATCGCTGCCGCTGAGAAGAAATCTCTGGCTGTACACTTGGCCGAGTTTCGTGCCGACATTGCAAGCCGAAACGGCAATAACGCTTATGCCATGCAAGTCCATCAGCGGGCCGAGCGCATCATCAGTTTTGGCGGTATTGAACAATTGTCGCAATTGAAGGCCGCCGCAGTGAACACCGCTATTGCCAGACTACGCGAGGCCAAATATGCCAAAGCTAAAGATAGCAAGGATAAAGAGGGCAAAGCCAAATATGGCAAAACCAGTGTGTCTCATCATCTGCGGGCCATCAAAATGTTTTCGCGCTGGTTGTATTGCAATGGACACACCGCTGGCGATACGCTGCTGACCATCAAAGTTCCGACCGTAGCCGCATCGGATAAGAAAATGCATCGTCGGGCGTTAAGCCTGGCTGAATTTTACGCGCTGGTAACGTTTACTGTCGGGTCTGGAAGCGCCTATGGGATGACCGGCGAAGATCGGGCAATGCTCTACACCATGGCTGGATCGACCGGTTTTCGGCAGGGTGAACTACGCGCCCTGACTCCGGAAAGCTTTACTCTTGATGCTGACGCTCCGGCAATCACCGTAAAGGCTGCATACTCCAAACGCCGCCGGGATGATCGGCAACCCGTCCCGCCTGCCTTGGCCGACACGATAAAGCCATGGCTGGACCGCAAGGTTGCCGGAAAACCCGTATTCGCCATGCCATCGCGTTACGAGGTGGCTGATATGCTCAGGAGTGATCTTGATGCCGCCCGGAACCAATGGCTTAAAGAAGCGGAAAAGAATCAGGAGGAATTAAAGCATCGGCAAGAGGATAGTTTTCTCTCTTCCGATGAGGTTGATTTCCACGCCCTGCGCGTGAGCTATATCTCGTGGCTGGTTCAAAGCGGTGTGAACGTTAAAACGTGCCAGGAGCTTGCCCGGCATTCAACACCCGTCCTGACCATCGGAACATACGCTCGGATGAGCCTAAATGACCAAGATAACGCTTTGGCGGCTTTGCCTGTACCCGGAGCCCATCCATACACCCAGCAGCAAATTATTCTGGAGACCGGAACCGGCAACATATCGAGCAACGTCCATGCACAAAATATGCACAAAGCCGGCGTCCAAATACCGCAAATTGAGGCTCATAGAGGCAAGCGTAAATCTACCATCCAGGCGAGTGCAGGATATCAGGAAACCACTGTAAATACAGGGGAAAGCCCTGTATTATCCGAGACATTATTGACCTCTCGCCCGGGTGGCGGAATGGCAGACGCTCAGGACTTAAAATCCTGTGTTGCGCAAGCGACGTGCGGGTTCGAGTCCCGCTCCGGGCAATCGATTGAGAGAGACGCTTGATTCCACCGTGCATGACGATGCGCTCTGATTGCTGATGCACTTGCAGGGCATAATCCTTAACTTGCGTTTTGCGTTAGCGCATGCTATAGACTTCACGAAATATGAGTTCAGATGTCCTCCTTGCCATTTTCACACTCGGTCTGATGTTGTCCACAATTTGGCTGGCGGTTGCCACGCATTTTCTTGTCGTAGGAGCTGAAAAAAACGCCCGAAGACAGTTGCGGGCTTATATTGGAGTAAGCGAACAGACGGCGGACATCGAAGGCGATCACGTCAAGCCGTTGCGTTTCAAGATTACATTACACAATTATGGAAGCACCCCGGCGTATGATGTGGTTGTAAAAATCGATGTTTCTTCCATTTGCACGTTTGATACAAAAATAGCGTTTGACCATCTGGTTAGTCTTAAAAAGGGAACGCCGAAGTCTATTATGTTTCCCGGCAAGGACGTTCCTTATTGGCATTACATGATGAGTACGTCCATTTATCAGGCCATGGCCGAAGTGGGACAGAATGCCAGGGTTATATTTGTATTTGGTTATATTACGTACAAGGATATTTTTGGTGAAGAACATGACACCAAATTCAGGTCCATGTTCAGCAGGGAATCAGTTCACGGCGGCGGTGGGCTGCTTGTTTGTGAAGAAGGCAACGAAGCAACGTGATCGTCGCCGTCATTGCCGGTGATTGCATCATATCTGCGGTGAGAAATTATTTTACCGCCGGCGCCTGATACCAATTTCTTTCTATAATCTCCCTGAGTAGTTCCAGCGGCGTGGGCACATCGTAAGCTAAACGCACGCCAACGTCGGAAAATCCGCGCGGTCTGTTGAGGCTGTTATTATCTGACTCGAGTGGAACTTGTGGGGAATTTTGCCAATCAATAGTAATTGATTTACCCGGTGAACGATCGCCAAGAGGCGAAAGCGCGGATCCACCGATAACGTAGGTTTCCTCAATAGCCGTGGGTGTCATCAATGAAGTAATCGCGTCGCTGGTCAGGGAGTTGGGATTCTTGAACCAATTGTTTAAAGCCGTGCGATAATCATTCTCATCGTCGAAAACATAGTCGGCAACGTTGCCCCCAAGGTTGATTGACGTGGTTTGCCCGTTTCCCGCATCGACCGGCTCGAAGAAAAGCACGGGATTGGGGTCCGTGCCATAGTCATCCAGTGAATTCGCCAGGCCGGGTGCGGAATAAACGAAGAGATCCCAGGCATTTGGCCTGGGCAGACGGGCGTCATTCGTTGAATTTACGTCTGTTAAATAGGCGATGTAAGCGGAGAGGGTTTTACCCGGCAGATGAAGCTGGGCTTGCGCGCGGTTCTCGAACTGCCATGCATAATCCCATTCAGCCGTTGTTGGCAACCGACATCCCAACAGGGCCGCGAGGTAAATTGCGGCTCCAGGCGGCACATACTGAACAGGATCATCAAGACTTGGTGCTCCACCGGTTGCTTTATTTAATTGATCAGGATTCTTGGCGTCCGCCATGTTGGTTGGATAGCGCGGAGCGTTGTAAACCGTGTTGGAATCGGTAAACCATTTCGGCGCCAAACTGACCTGACCATTATCCGTGTCATACCACCATGTATGAGGACCGAGATAATTATTTATGTCATATTCCGGCTCTGGGTCGTTTGGCGATCTTACAATGAAATCGTAAAAACCATTTGCCGGATTATGCAACAAATTGTCATTGTTGGTTACCACGTCCAGAAATACCCCTACGCTCAAATCGGTTGTGCAAAAATAATACGGGCCCAGTCCGCTGGACACAGGCGGCTTGAGCAACACAAAATTTAACGTATAGCCGGACGGACTGGTAAAGGTGCGGCCGCCATTAGCGGTTTTTGTTTCCTTCCAGCCGGCCAGGGCGGGTCCTGATTGTTGTGACAAGTCAGGATTGGTGCGAATGACATTGTTGAGCGCCGGCACAAGCAGCGTGGTATATGTTGCCCATTCAGGACTGTTCGCCAAAACGTCATGCATCTGCTGGGCAATTTGTTGCGCTGTTCGCTGCTGGGTTATGGAAGCGCCTCCTGCGGCGGGGATATTTTTGACGGCTTTGATGAACTGATAAACAAAAAGATCGAAATTTGCCCTTTGATTCAGTTGAGGAATATCCGGTTTTTGCGGAAATGAAGGGATTTCGACGCCATAATCAGCCGCGACGGCGCTTACTCCTTCCGTCTGAGGCGCCGTAACGGCCCAGTTCATGCGCTCCAGCCAGCGTTGGTTATATTGCTCAGACAATCTTTGCAGAAGTGTTTGTTTTCGCCCCAGGGCCAGGTTCTCATCGGTTTTAAGGATATCATCAAGACGTGTGGGAACCCGGCTTTCGGTATCGATTAAGTCAACAGCGGCGGTATGGGTCATGGAGCCAAGCCTTTGCCAGACGGCAAGCATTAATATGCTGCGATTGACGCTTGCCAGATTATTTTTAATTACGTCAAGCGCGGCGGAATTGATTTGCTGCATTTGGCCAACAACAGCGATATCGTCGGAATATATCTTTTGGATGTCAGGATTCGACCACCATTGATTGGCTTGCGCCGCCGCATACAGATCGGCTATAGTGCTTCCATCAGAAAGTTGTTCGTCCAGAAGTCGGCAATCTGCGATCGCACTTTGCATTTTGTTCAAGTCGACCCGTATGGATTCAAATGCGGTATAGCTTTGCTTCCACGCTGAGGATGATTCCGGATCAATACTCGGAACCAGACCATTCAGGCCGCCCCAATGTAAACTCGAAATGGCGGAAGTAATGGCCTGGGTCCAGGCTTGTTTGACGCTGTCCGGGAAATCATCCCTTTTAGGGAAATCATTTGCGATCAAAGCCAGGAGCGAGTCCCGCACCTGTATCATCTCGCGAACTTTGTTGGGCATCTTCCCAATTTGCGGCTTCAGGAGTTTGGCCAAATCGTCAGCATTCATCTGGTCAAAGGCGATTGTTCGTCCCAGAAGCACCTGTCCGATTTCGTCAAGACAAGCCTGGTGAACTGCTGGAATAGCGACAATGTCGCCGTGCAAAGCCGGGGTTATTTTCCCGGATGATGAAGGAATCTGGACGGTTTGCTGCGACTGGGGATCAAGGAACTCAGGGACCCATTTCTTGAGGTTAAAATGCGCATCCACGAAATTGGTGACGATCGGAAGCAGGGCATTGATGTCGTTCATGGCATACGCGACTTGCCGTTTAATCTGGGGAAGGTTTTTCTGGATGGGAATAATATTTTTGGCGCCATCCAATTCAGCCTTACAAGAATCCAGTTTACCGGTGAAATTTTGTGTATTGGGAAATTGGTTCGCATCTGAAATAAGATCAGCGGCCTGATCTGTCAGACTCGTAAACGTTTTGGTGCTAAGAAGAACCGGATTGGCACTATCGGGAATTGGGAGATAGTCCCGAAGATCGGGAAAATATTCGGAGAGGGAAACGTTCATGTTTGGTTGCGGTAGAGAATCTACCACATCCCAGCGAACCTGATCGCCATATTGTTTTAATACAGCCAATTCCTTCTGTGCGGCCGTCAGCAACTCCTTTTGTCGGTTTAGCAGAGTCTCCGGATCGGCGGCGGAAGCGAGATAGTTTTGTGCATATGCAGGAAAATGATTAATTAACGCATGCTGGCTGTTTTTAAAATTTTTCTCCAGGAAGGCCGAGAGTTGCTGGTCCGTTTGCGCGACCTGCTGCACCTTATTAATTTCATTGAGCCATAGTGAAAGCGATGGACCGCCCGGTCCAGGTGCGAATTGCCAGAGAGAACAGAGTTTCCCGGTTCCCGCTGGATTGTAATCTTTCAAAAATGGCAGCAAGGATGCGGCTTGATGCGGATTATCAGATTTCATGGGATCGAGCAGCATTTGTTTAAAGCTGCTTTCAGCCAGCCAGTGATTGGCGAGCCACTGTCGGTCTTGTTCCTTTAGATGCTCTGCCAGCAGGCTCATGTTGTATTCCGTATCCATTAACAGCTTCACGGCTTGCCAGAAATTGAGCGCTTCGGACCGATGCGACGTAATCCACTGCTGGACATTTTGAGTTGTCATATTCTCGGTATATACATTGAGAATGTTGTCTGGAGCCAGTTCCTGAGGGTCCAGTGGAGCCTCTTGCTTTGAGAGGTTTGCGAATTCGGGTATTTTGCTTAAAGCTTTACTTTGCGCCGCAAAATCCTTGAACCAGTTCACGTAAGCAGTGTTATATGGAACATAGGTTAGTGGAGTATCCGTGGGAGGCCCGGGGCGCCAGAAATACCAGATCGTCAAGGCAATGACTAATGCAGCCCCGGCGGCTGTTCCAATTAACGGAGCACGGCTTTTCCTTGGTTTTAATTTCGCCAGCATGGCCGCGGCTGTCGTCAGGTTTCGCTCATTGGCGGGTAATGTGGTATCAAGCAAAAAACGGCAGAACTTGATCCAGTCTTTGCGTTGAAATCCCAGAGCGCGGAATTCCGCCATGGACGGATCGAGTTCCGTGGATGGTGTCCAGCGGCGGGATGCCATAAGTTCGCAGATCAGACGGCCGAGTTGCTCCAGATCGCTGGAAACCGCTTCGACCGGGTTGAAAATGGAAGCCTTTGGTGCAGTTAGCACGATGCCGGCCGTTGCCAGTGTGCCATGAGAGGCAAGAACATTTTCCGCTTTTAAATCGCCGTGCGTGCGCTCGGTCAATCGTTGAGAGTCTTGCAGAGCCGAAAGCACATCTTTAACCAGCTTGTATAAATCGGCTGGCGTTGGCTTGATTTGCAGTTGAATGAACCGACTCGCTGACCAGTCGAATCGCTCTAAAACACAGAAAGCGCCGTTCTCTCCAATCGTCTGAACGTCATATACTTGCGCCCAGGAAGATGACTGTTTTCCGAGCAGGCGCTGAAGATCATAACTTGCTATAAAAGCCGATTGCGCGTTGCGTAAGCGATAGGGCTTCCAAAAATCAATGTTTGGTTCAAGGACGTGAAGTATTCTTGGTTGTCCTGCGTCCTCATTGAGTACGTAGAAAGCGCCCAGGACCTCTCGGCCTGTCATCTGGCTGATTTGATATGAACCGAAGTTCGGCACGGTTTGTTCCAGACCTTGCCCTGGACGATACGACGTCGCTTCTACAAACTTTCTCTATGAATTAGGCGGAGTTTCACACACCACACCACTGTTCTTGATCTGAATGATGATGGGGTTCGTTGAATCCGACCAGCTGGATTTTGGCAATGGGAGTATGAGACGTCGCGGGTCTTGGGCGCCCGGCAAATCCTGATGGATGCCCGGAAGTTGCACCATCACAAACAAATATTTATCTCCCTCAGATTGCCACTGTTGCCAGACTGGATCATCCTTGGCAAAAACGATTGTCGCCGAAGAGCCGGGTATAAAGTCTTCGGTTTTCTTGGTTGCATCGCTGCGTAATGGATCACCTGCTGAAAAATATTGCGTCATCGAATAGTTATACCAGCGTTGATAGTCCGATTCGTTGACGCCTACCAGGTCGACCGCGACAGTCCCTACGGATTGATCATCCGCCTGCAGGGTCGGCCCCAGGTTAATCTGGATGTCCCGATCGACAAGGCCGCTTCCACACCCCGCCAGTCCGGCAAACAGCACCGCCGTAAAAACTGCGTAAACAGCACGATGAATTTTAGAATGTTTCATGGTGCATTCCCTGCTTCTAAATAATCAAGTAACTTGTGAAACCGGAAGCGGCTGCCAACCTGCCTGGAACCGGCGTATCACAGAGCGTATCTTACAATTGAACTGCCGATCCATTACAACCAGGCTCCGTGTTTGAATCAATGAGCCGCGGAAGTTTGACCGTCCCTGATTGGAACGTCCTCGCTGGCGGCCGCATTATACCTTAATGCAAGATGCCGGCACTCGGGTTTCACTTATCATCAATTTTGACTGTCAGATCCCTCGACAAGGTTGACAAACTCCTGTGGCTGCATCTGATCGGGACATAAATCAGCGAGGATTGTGTTGCGAGAAAGGTTATATTCTGCTTCGCCCAGGCCAAGGTTTTGCGCTTCAATCAGGAGATGACGGAGGTCCAGAACCGTCAACCAGACCCCTGGTTCACGGTTAATTAGAAAAGCGCGGAATCCCGCGACGGTCGGTTCGTTGTTATTGGTTGTGCCTTTAAGTGAAACCAGGTAGTCGGCATAAGCTGCCGTAAACATCGCTCCAAGGTCGCTTCTGATAGATTTGTATACATGTCCTCCCTTCTTATTTACCTCCTGTTTTCCTGTGGTTTTATCGATTACGGGAACAAAAAAGATTTTTAGGTAGTCTGCAATGAAAGCCTCGGTCTGCGAATACGGCAAACGATCGACCGTCACAAAGTAGTCCTTCAGAGTCGGGTTGAAAATGATAAAGCCGTACTTTTCGGGAATGTCATTGAAAACCGCTCCATGGCTGCTCATGCCGAGCGAGTCTGCGATGTCCGGGTTGCGGGCGTTGATTCCAGCCTCCAGCAGGGTGGCGACCTGTGCCGCCGATAAAATAACGATAGGGCTGATCTGAGGCGGTGGTGGAATAACGATGTGTACTGTGACGACTTCGTCATTAGCAATGGGAATACCAAATGGAATATTGAAGCTCAAGAAGTCTGCTACAAGTATAAAACCGGTGCCGTTTTCAAGAAACGAAGGATCGCCCAATGCATTTAGTATTGTTCCCGTCATTGTGAGGCTTTTGTCAAGTATGATCGTACCGTAGTAGGTTTGAGGGCCGGTCGTGGTGACGTTGCCATTAAGTGTTGTGGTCGTTGCTATATTGGGGTCGCCCACGGTCAGCGAAGCCAGAGGAGTAATGCCGCCGACAGTCCCATTGAACATAACGTTTGCCGGGTTATCCCCCGCGATGGCTGTCAGCGAATACGCGCCATTTACTGTTGTTTTGAAGCTTATCCCTTTGGCGCCCGAATCTGTCAACGTTACATCCTGGTTCAATGTGACGCTGTTGGCATAAGTCTCACCATTGTTGGTAAATACGTTGATTGCATTAGGCCCGCCAAAAATGGTATTGCCGGTTATGTATAGAGCCCCTAGTGGTGTTGCTTCGGAACCGAGCGAGCTGTCAAAAGTCACATCGTCTATGATCGTAGACGGTGTACCTATAGTTAGGCTGTCGCCCGGGGTACCTGCGATTACATTTCCTTGAAGTATGAAATTAGCGCCAGATCCTGTGGAAGTAAGGCTGTTGTTTGCATCTCCTAATGTTATAGCCTGTTGAAAAGTGGTTGTATCGTTGGCGCCGATCAGCGTGCCATCCAGCGCGTAGGGTTCTGAGAATATCAGATTGGCAACATCAGAGAAATTGGTTGGATTGATGGTAGTGAAGTCCAACTCAAGCGTCTGGCCCGGCCCTATAAATGTTGGGCTGCCGGTGGCACTTAGAGTAGCCCCTGTCATTGTGATGTTGTTGTTAAGTGTTACTGAACCCACGTACGTCTGATTGCCGGTGGAAGTAACATTGCCGCCCAGCAAAGTCGTGCCGGTTACATCCAATGTTCCCAGTTGTCCGTTGGCGTCGGTGCCCACGGGACCGTCGAAGACGGCGTCGCCGGTGACGGTCAGGTTGTATGCATTGCCTGGATCGCTCTCCACGCTGTCCGCGGCATCTTCAAAACTAATCGTGGTTCCGGTGAGATTCACCGATGAAGTCAGAGTGACCGTGTCAGTGTAGCTTTGAGTTCCGTTGGTGGTGACATTGCCGCCGAGAGAGGTTGTGCCGTAAACGGTCAGCGCCGCCAGAGACACATTCGAACCAACATTGGCGCCAAATGAAGCGTCAGTAGCCTGGCTGTTGGAACCAATGGTCAGGGTGTCATCGTCAGCGGTGGCGCCGTTAACCGTGCCGCCAAATGTCACCAGATTAGCGCCGGCCAGGAGGGTGAAGACCTTGGCTGATCCGGTGTCCAACAGAGTCAGATTGCCGTCATATGTCTGATTGCCAGTAGAAGTCACGTTGCCGGCTAAGGAGGTTGTACCGGTGACATCCAGCGTGCCTAGTTGTCCATTGACCGCTGAGCCCACCGGACCATCGAAGACGGCGTCGCCGGTGACGGTCAGGTTGTAGTCCTTGGTGGCCTGGCTATCCACACTGTCGGCGGCATCTTCAAAACTAATCGTGGTTCCGGTGAGATTCACGGACGAAGTCAGAGTGACGGTGTCGGTGTAGCTTTGAGTTACGCTGGTAGTGACGTTGCCGCCGAGGGAGGTTGTGCCCCAGACCGTCAGTGCGGCCAGGGACACGGTGTTGCCGACCGTGGAACCAAATGAAGCATTGGTGGCCTGGCTGTTGGAGCCAATAGTCAGAGTACCGTCGCCGGCGGTGGTGCCGTTGACCGTGCCGCCAAATGTCACCAGATTAGCGCCGGCCAGGAGGGTGAAGACCTTGGCTGATCCGGTGTCCAGCAGAGTCAGATTGCCGTCATATGTCTGATTGCCGGTGGAAGTAACATTGCCGGCTAAGGAGGTTGTGCCGGTGACATCCAGCGTGCCCAGTTGTCCATTGACCGCTGAGCCCACCGGACCATCGAAGACGGCGTCGCCGGTGACGGTCAGGTTGTAGTCCTTGGTGGCCTGGCTATCCACACTGTCGGCGGCATCTTCAAAACTAATCGTGGTTCCGGTGAGATTCACCGATGAAGTCAGGGTGACGATACCGTAATAGGTCTGCGTCCCACTGGTGGTCACGCTGGCCCCATTGATGTCGATGCTGCTGCCGGAATAGCCCATGCCGGTATCAACGTCGAGCGCGTCTAACGCTTTGGTGTTGCCGACATCCCCTTCAAAATCCGTCAGGCCGGTGGTATACACCGTCAGGCCATCGGTCCCGGCGGCATTGCCGTCGTTGATCGTTGAATCAAACGTGATGTTGCCGGCGTCGGTATCCTTAAGCGTCGTGGTCGTGGTGATGGAAACCGCGCCGCCATATGTCTGGCCGCCCACATCCGTGGTTACGCCGGCCCCGTTAATGTCGCTGCTGTTGTCCACATCGAGGTATTGGAGCGCCACCGTGTTGCCTACCGAACCTTTAAAGTCCGTCAGGCCGGTGGTGTCCACCGTCAGGCCGTCCGTCCCCGCGGCGTTGCCGTCATTAATGGTTGAATCAAAGGTGATATTGCTGGCGTCGGTATCCTTAAGTGTCGTGGTTGTGGTGATTAATACCGCGCCACCATAAATCTGGCCGCCGGCGTCCGTGGTTATGCCGGCGCCATTGATGTCAGTGGTGCCGCCGGAATAGCCCATGCCGGTATCAACATCGAGATATTGCAGCGCCGCCGTGTTGCCCACCGAACCTTTAAAGTCGGTCAGACCGGTGGTATCCACCGTCAGGCCATCGGTCCCGGCGGCATTGCCGTTGTTGATCGTTGAATCAAAGGTGATATTGCCGGCGTCCGTGTCCGCCAGCGTGGTGGTCGTGGTGATTAACACCGGGCCGCCATAAATCTGGCCGCCGGCGTCCGTGGTCACGCCGGCCCCGTTAATGTCGCTGCTGTTGTCCACATCGAGGTATTGGAGCGCCACCGTGTTGCCTACTGAACCTTTAAAGTCGGTCACGCCGGTGGTGTCCACCGTCAGGCCGTCGGTCCCGGCGGCATTGCCGTCGTTGATGGTTGAATCAAAGGTGATGTTGCCGGCGTCGGTATCCTTAAGCGTCGTGGTTGTGGTGAGTAATACCGCGCCACCATAAATCTGGCCGTCGGAGTCGGTAGTTACGCCGGCGCCATTGATGTCAGTGGTGCCGCCGGAATAGCCCATGCCTGTATCAACGTCGAGGTATTCGAGCGCCGCAGTTCCGCCGACCGATCCTTTAAAGTCGGTCAGGCCGGTAGTGTCCACCGTCAGGCCATCCGTTCCGGCGGCGTTGCCATCGTTGATCGTTGAATCAAAGGTGATATTGCCGGCGGCGGTATCTTTGAGCGTGGTGGTCGTGGTGATGGAA
>DATJSN010000093.1:0-8849 GCA_035504095.1 Phycisphaerae bacterium
GGCAAGGTATTTAAGGTCATGATGATCGCCTGCCTTCGGAAACTACTCATTACCTTGAACGCTATTTTAAAATCGGGGAAACCATGGGAAGACAAACTCGCAAAAACCTGTTGACAAACAACACAGCCGCTCTGTGGCTAAAAACTTCTGCGTTCATCTGCGTGATCTGCGGATTCGTCGTGCCGTCGTACTGTTGTGGTAAATTCTTCTTCGATCAACCAGCTTTCCGAAGCAAATCCTGAAGGACTTTTTCCAACGTGCGGATTCCCTTGAAATGTTCCGTGCCGGTTTGCGCAAAATCCACCCAGCCCGAGTTGATTCCGTCGAGCATCTCGATGCGCGGTCCGGTACGGTCGGCAGGCATGCCTTGCTTTTCGAAAACCGCCGCCCACATTTCGCGCGGAACCGGTTTGGCGACAACAGATCGTCCCAGAAGGCGGGAGAAAGTTTCCGCTACATCAAGCTGGGAATAGCGCCGCGGCCCTTCGAGTTCCAGGTAGCGGTTGGCCTTCCAGTCGGTTTGAAGTATCCGGGTCGCCAATCTGCCGATGTCTTCGGTTGCTATCATGGGAATTGCGCGATCCAGTGGATTCAGGAATGCATTAATCTGTCCCTGTTTGGCCGGCTGAACGTCCCATAGGAAATTTTCCATGAACCATGCAGCGCGAATAAAGGCATTCGGAATCGGCAGCGCGCCCAGTTGTTGTTCGAGCATATGAAGTTGGGTGATCAGGCCGAGTCCGGTCGAATGTTGGGCTCCGATGGATGAAAGATAAACCACCCTTGGCGGCCGGGCTGCATCCAGCGCCTGATGGAGTTTGGCCAAAATTTCGCGCGCTTCCGGGTAACCCGCGGCAGGCGCGAAGTACGGTGGGATCATGGCAAAAACTCCCTCGGAACCACGAAAGGCTGCTTCCAATGCGGCCGGATCGTACTCCTGGGCAACCACCAGTTCGACCCCCGCAGCCGTCCACGCGGCGGCTTTGGCTTTATCGCGAACGACGCCGCGCACCTTTTTTCCGTCTTTAATCAGTGCCCGCGCTGTGGCGCCGCCAACCTGTCCGGTGATTCCTGTGACCGTATACATGTTTATTTTCCTTTCGTTGCTAAGTGGCGTCAGAAGTTACTTCGTTTAGTTTCCAGATGATATCATTGTATGCCGCCCGCCGATGTGAAAATTAAATGTAGCTCAGGCTCTCCAGCCTGAGCATTAAATAGCCCCGGCATTTCTTGCCGGGGCCAATTCGCCGGTTAAACTTCAGGGATGTCAGGTCGTACTAAACTACTTATCATCATTATTCTGGTAGCCCTTCTGGGCGAAGGCGTGGTGATGCTGAGCTTTGCGGCCCAAATAACACAAATCACTTCACTCAATGATATGGATAACGAATGGCCGATAAACCATCAAATCAGCGTATTGAGAACGCGTGGGGCGGCACTCGCCGCAGAAATGAAAACCAGCAGCGGAATTGAACGGCAAAAATTTCAGGCTCAAATAACGGTAACAGAATCGGACTTAAACCAGCAGTTTAATGAGCAGAAAAAAATTTTGGATCAACAAGCAAAAGATTTCCGCGCCTGAGAACACTACAACCTTGGGATCATCATTATGTCATTTTTACTTGTTCCGATTATTCTGCCTTTCATCACAATAGTTGTGTCTTTGTCAAAGCGTCTGAAATCCAGGAAAGCCGTGTAGGACGTTGAGGGGAAAATACTAACTGCTTCCCACTTTTAGACAAAAGCTATCTGCCTTAGAATTTGTTTCAGAGGCTCCATGCAAAAAAACTGGCAACGCAGTGAACTCCTCGCAGCATTGGCGCTTTATTGCCAATTGCCGTTCGGTCGAATTAACCATAATAATCCCGCTGTAATCGCTTTGGCTAAACACATTGGCCGTACTCCATCCGCCGTCACGTTTAAACTTGGAAATCTGGCCAGCTTCGATCCAACATTGCAAAAACGCGGCGTTGGTGGCCTGAAACACGCCTCTGCCATGGATAAGAAGATTTGGGAAGAATTTGCCGGTGATTGGACGAAATTGGTTGACGCAGTACCCGCACAGGTTGCCAAGGCTTTGGAACAGCAGCAATTACCCAAGAAATCTCCGGTTCCACCAGCACGAACAGAAGTGGTCGGATTATCTACCCAGCGCAGGGGGCAAGATTTTTTCCGCAATGCGGTACTCGCCGCCTATGATGGAACCTGTTGCATTACTGGAATTGCAGAGTCGGGACTGTTGCGCGCCAGCCACATTATTCCTTGGTCGAAATCCGAAAACGATAGGCTTAATCCCGCGAATGGTCTTTGTCTGAATTGTCTGCATGACGCCGCATTCGATCGTGGCCTGATAACTTTGGATGAACAATTTCGGGTCGTGCTTTCGCACGCCCTGCGTGATTGTGCACCTAAAAAGAATTATGCCGCCTTGTTTGGTCGTTTTGAGGGCAAGCCTATTAATAAACCATCGCGTTTTCCGCCGTCGTCGATAAACCTCGAACATCATCGCAATAAAGTTTTTGTATGGTGAATAACAAGAGAAAATGGAGGCAGTTTATGCAGATCCATAGCGGCTTAGGTGGATTTTAACACGGTAGATATTATGATAAAAATTGGATAGTTCAGGAAATTTGAGATGACCGTCCTAAATTACTTAAGAAGTTAAATCAATATTGGCGACGACAAATGCGAACATCATTGGCGGTGAAAGACGTAATCAAACGCAAATTGCGTGCACTAGAGCTTTGCGTCGGCGCAGGTGGACTTGCATTGGGAACAGCCCGCGCGGGCTTCAAAGATATAACCGTAATAGATGTCCATGGACCAACATGCCAAACATTGCGGAGGAATAAGCTCGGCAATGTTGCACATGTCCACGATTGGAATATCATCGAAGACGATATCAGTGAACTGCAATTCTCTAACTATACCGAAATAGATCTTTTAAGCGGTGGACCGCCTTGTCAGCCCTTCTCGCAAGCGGGAAAACGTATTGGTCGATCCGATGAACGTGAAATGTTCCCACACTTTATTCGCGCGGTTCGTGAGTGTAATCCGAAAACCTTTATTATTGAAAACGTTAAAGGCTTGCGCCATCGTTCATTCTTGAATTATTTTAATTACATCGTTCTTCAATTGAACTTTCCGCACATCCAAAGAAGGAAAGGTGAGAAGTGGACAGAACACAGAGCGAAGCTCGAGCGGTTTATGACCAGTGGGAAATACGACGGTGTGCGGTACAACGTTGTGTGGCAAGTATTGAACGCGGCCGATTATGGTGTAGCTCAGCGACGAGAGCGAGTATTTATTGTTGGAGTGCGAGCCGATCTTGGTATTGAATACAGCTTTCCATTGGTAACACACACACACGAAGCGCTATTAGTTGGGCAGTGGGTAACAGGCGACTATTGGGAACATCACAGTATTCCGAAGTGCCAGATACCTGAGTGCCCAGATTTGGTGCGAAAGATTTTGTCGAAGTTGAACAAAGAGCGATCCGAGAATGCATGGAAAACCGTGCGTGATGCAATTGGCGATTTGCCAAATGTCGGTCTTGGCCACACTTCGCACAAGGTCTTGAATCATTTCCTCAATCCTGGTGCGCGAGCATATAAGGGGCACGATGGTAGTACTATGGATGCGCCTGCTAAGACAATTAAGGCGGGTCATCACGGTGTGCCAGGCGGGGAAAACATGGTTCGGCTGGACAACGGTACTATACGATATTTTTCCGTACGCGAGTGTGCCCGCTTACAAGCTTTTCCTGATGATTGGGTCTTCGATGGATCGTGGTGCGCATGTATGCGACAAATTGGCAACGCCGTTCCTGTGACGTTGGGGGAAGTTGTCGCCGCGCCACTTGCAAAAGCGTTGCTCATTAAACCAGATTAGTTTTTAATGGAGCGTCGCAATGCCATCCGTAATCGAGTCAACCAACGCTTATCGCAAAGCGCGTGTTCCCAAATCCGTATGACAATGTAGCCTTGTGTCAATAATATTCTTTTGACTTTTTGATCTCGCCGTCTGTTGGATTCGATTTTGCTCCGCCAGAAATTCCGTCTTGAATGTGGTATGTTTCGCTGACAATGTGGACAACCATGCCAAAAGCAGCCATCAACAAAAACGGCCACTCGCTTTGCGATGAAACAGAAATCAGGACGACCAAGAATGTCTATAGGATGACGTTTCCAACCGCGGAACCTGCCTCGAATCAGATATGCCGCTACCCGCATTTCTGTTGAGCGGTTTTTGGTCGCTCGCACCTTCGCCATTTGCGCGGATCGTCGCTGCGGTGTAAGGAGATCATACCGTTTGACAAAATTATTATTCATCAGATATCATCTTTTTCGGTTTTGAGAGTTGGCGACGGTGGCCGATTGCGATTGGCGCATTCCTTCACTGCCGCAACTCGAAAAACACTTTTTGTTGTCCTGCGGTCGCTTACCCTACCGTAAGACACGGAGGAATTCATGTCTACCGCTGCGCCACGTACTACCGATTCCACACTTGAAATGAAGGTTGCCAACATGACGTTCATGTTGGAACGTCTCTCACAAGATTGTGCGCCACTGCAATTTATTCGCGAACTTACTGAAAATGCGATTCAAGGCATTGAAGCGTTAAACGGTCATCCCGGAGAAATTCGTTGGGATGTTGACTGGACACGTTACGATCTTGAACCGAAGGAAGGTTACAAACTTGCGATCATCGACACCGGCATTGGTATGACCGGGCCTGAAATGGTCGAATACATTAACCAGCTTTCATCATCGATGCGTATACAATCAAAACACGGCAATTTCGGTATGGGTGCGAAGATCGCTGCTGCTCCACGCAACATGCTCGGCCTGGTTTATATAAGTTGGAAAAACGGCCAAGGGTCAATGATCCATCTTTGGAAAGACCCTGACACTAGTAATTATGGACTTCGTCGTCATCAAAATGGCGAATTTTGGTTGCCGATTACCAAAGACGTTAAACCCGAATCGATTAAAGACCATGGCACAATGGTTATCTTGCTCGGCAATAAGCTGGGTGAAAACACCATGGACGCGCCGCCCGAAGCACTAATCCCTTCTCGGTGGGTCACTCGTTACCTCAATAGTCGATACTTTCGATTCCCGGAAAGCGTGACGGTCAAGGCGCGTGAAAATTGGACGTTGCCGCGTGATGACCGACATAACATGCTGCGTAAAGTCGTTGGTCAAGAAGCATGGTTGAAGGCTAACTCGATTGAGTCCGGAATGATCGCGCTAAAGCAGGCGACAGCTCGATGGTGGATTTTAAAGGATGGTGTTGACGATTCCGGTAGTCACTTTTCCGGCGGCCATATCGCCGCTTTATACGATGATGAGTTATACGAAATGGTGGTCGCAAGAGCTGGTGTCGCCCGATTGCAATCATTTGGTGTAATCTTCGGGTACAGCCGTGTTGTAATCTATATTGAACCTCTTCAAAATCACAGCGGCAGCCTGACCGCAAATACTGCTCGCACCCATCTGTTGATCGACGGGGCACCACTTCCTTGGGCAGAATGGGCCGCCGAATTCCGAACGCAGATGCCCGAACCGATTGTAAAGCTCATGGACCAAGTCGCTTCAGGAGCAGCGAATACTGAGAACGCTAGCTCAATTCGTGAAAGATTGAAACAGATTCGTGATTTATTCAGGTTCAGCCGTTACCGCCCGACACCAGATGGCAAACACACAATTCAAGCTGATTTCACCAATACTGGTGGCAATACATCGGATGGTACTGGGTCAAGTGGCGGGTCGCGAGAAAATGGCGGCCATCAACGTGGAAGTGGACGCGCTGGAGATATCTATGCTTTATTCGCCGATGTTGGGAATACTCCTGCGGAAGAAGTTGGTGGCTTTATTGATCCTATAGTCAAATGGGTTTCAGTTCGCGATGGCTCACGGACAAAGGATTTTTTGGAAGATCGGGCTGCTCAGTATTTGCCGGCAGCAAATACGATTCAAGCTAACGCGGATTTTCGAGTGTTCACGGATATGATCGCGCGCTGGCGAAAGTTCTATTCACACATTCCATCAGCCGAATCAATCGTTGAATCAGTCGTGAAAGAATGGTTTCAACAACAGTTAGTTGAAGCGGTATTGGGTGCGCTCGCGCTTCGAAAGTCTGGCAATTGGAGCGAACAAGAAGTTGAACAACTTTGGTCGGATGCGGCGCTTACTTCGGCGGTTTTACCGCGGTACCACGTCGATGAACGAATTAAACGATCGCTTGGTAGCAAGCTCGGCACGCTAAAGGACAAAGAAGACGCTGTTAATTCGGGTTCTAAGGAGAAGTGATGACGGTGGCGACAATGGCTCATCAAATAAACCTTGATCGATTTAATATCCTCAATGTAAACCTGTGGTATCCGATATCGGAAAGGTAAATAGCAAATGAGAAAGATCCGGGATGGCGGCAAAGTATTTCGTGATCCGGTGCATCAATTAATTCGAATTGCGCCGAAAGACGTCTACATCCTCGATCTAATTGACACGCCTGAGTTTCAGCGCCTGCGCCGTATCCGTCAGTTAGGTGTGTCATGGCTAACATATCATGGTGCCGAACACAGTCGATTCGTTCACAGCCTCGGCGTTTTTAACTTCGCACAGCGGATCATACAGTCGCTTTACCAGCGGTATGGGCCAAAAGAGCAGATTTCCAAAGCGCTCATCGAGCACGAAAGGACGATTAAGGCGGCAGCCCTCCTTCATGATGTTGGTCATGCGCCGTTTTCGCACATGCTTGAAAGAACCTTTGGCAATAAACATCATGAAGAACGGACGATAGAGTTGATCCTCGACAAGCAATCCGGACTAAACAAAGTTTTGTGTCAGCACAGGCTTAAACCGGATGAAGTAGCCTCGGTTATCAGGAAGGACTTTCCACTTAAATTGGTGGTTGACATTGTCTCCAGTCAACTCGATGCCGACAGAATGGACTATCTGCTACGAGATTCCCACTGCACCGGCGTGGGTTATGGTGAGTATGATCCTGATTGGCTTCTACACTCGATGTGCGTTGGACGCATTGCGGGAGACCGTAACCAGTCACATCAAAAGCTTTGCTTGGACCGGCGAAGAGGAATATACGCTGCTGAAAGATTCGTTATGGCAAGGCTACACATGTATCAGCAGGTTTATATGCATCGGGTCACCCGCGGATTTGAAATTCTTTTGCACAATTTATTCTCGGCTGCGGCGCATTGCGCAAAGACAAATAATGGCCTCCCACCGGGCACTCCATTGCTTGTTGAGACATATTTCCAGAATAATGGGCAGATTAATCTAAAGGATTTTTTGCAATTTGATGAGTCACAAATAATTTCGGCCTGCCATGTATGGGCTAAAACCGAGAAACCTAAGTATAGTACCATTCGACGTCTATCGACTGCTTTCCTGAACCGAGAGCGAATTTATGCTGCAGTTGACTTGGACGGTACCCCAGGCACGATGATAAAACTCTTACGGGCGGTAGAATCGTTACCTAAGGAAGAAGATGGAGCAACACCGATTTACGGGATCGACACTATTGAAGACACCCCATATAAGGGTATGCTATACCGAGCAAGAGAGCATGCCACTTTAGAGGAGATTGTGAACGAATCTATTCTTCTAGCTGACCCGGATAACGCGGATTCTGCCGAACCGGTGGAAACTAATTCGAGGATGTTACAGGAAATGGATGCGGAACAGTTCGAAGTAACTAGGCTTTACTTTGACCGCAAAAAGTATAAAAATATCGCACCAATTGCCAAGGAACTAAATATCACTCTCCCCAATGTAGAGGTCTGACCATGGATGGAATGCTTGAAGTTCTACGGTTGATTAACGCCCTCAGAGAGGTTAAAGGGCGGAAGAAGCTCCAAAAAATCGTACACATTCTTCAATCACGTGGATACAACTTCCCCCATTACTTCGGATATCTTCATTACGGCCCGTATTCCAGTAGTCTGGCCGCCGAAGTTAATGCGCTCGTTTCCTGCAATCTCGTGAGTGAAAATGGTACTGGTGAAGAATACGAGCCTTTTATTTACAAACCAGAAGAAACAGCGCGGGTGCTACTCCAAGATCTTAATATAACTGGTAAGCCCCCATGGCTACCTCTCGCTCGCTACCTGAATGCCAAGGATGCGAATTATTTGGAGGCGATGAGCACCGTGCTCTATCTCAAATCCAATAACTTCACGGGCAAGGCTCTCAAAGAACGATTCTCAAAGCTCAAGCCGAATTTAAAGCGTTATTACGAAGATGCTCTGAAGGAAGCGGCTTCATTGCCGAAGTGAACCCGGTCAGTGTCTTATGTTTTCGCGCCAATTTCCGCACGCACCTCAATTTGACCGGCAAAACCAGCAAGAAAGATATATGCGGTTGCTCATGTAGTGTTCAGTTTTCGGTTTTCAGTGTTTGCAACCGCAAAGAAGAGAAGAGAGCGAAGAACACGAAAGGCGGCTACGCCGAGACGGGAGTCGGGAGTCGGGAGACGGGAGCGGCACCTTGAGTGCCGAGTCGGGAGACGGGAGACGGGAGTCGGGAGTAATTTTTCACCACGACGACATGACGGCACAACGTTTATTCTGCGAAAATCTGACTTCGTCGAGCTCTCTTCGAGCCTGAGCCTCAGAGCCGAAGGCAGTCGAGCCGGGTCATCTGTGGATCATTTTTTGTGGTTCAAAATCTGAAAACTGAAAACCGCGGCGCGGCTACGCCGCGCCGCTCTCAGTGGCAAAAAATCTTCATGTTCATACCAATTACCGTTGATACAGGTTTGCAAAGGGCTAAACCTGGGGTGAAAATAACAAACAATTTTTACGGCGGCCGTGCGTTCAAAGTTAT
>DATJSN010000094.1:0-37091 GCA_035504095.1 Phycisphaerae bacterium
TGCCTGCTGCTGGACAACGCCGGCAAAAGCAGTGCGATTAGTATTGCAATAACGGTAATCACCACGAGTAGTTCCACAAGGGAAAACCCGTTTTCATTACATCCGGATATTTTGGTTTTGCCCTTCAAACCATCACTCCGCCTTATCGCTTTTCCCTCGAAAATGGCCGTATGATTATCTGCTCAGGCTTGTAGGCAGGTTATGTTTACTCAAGCCCGGCCGCATGCGGTCATGACATGCTCTCTTTTTGTGCATCGGCTAATAGATGTCAGCCTATAAATTTTGATAAAAAATATTCAATAGTATTAGCAGCGGGCGGCGTATTTTATTTCTGGCGGTGATTTTTTCGGACGTTGTAATCTTATAGCAAGTGTGATTTCACAGGAAACTAGTTAAAGAAAATTGTGCGGCATTTCGAAATGCGAATGCCTTTGCAGTGTGACATAACGAAGTAGCAGACCGGTGAACAGAAGACCACGGGAGGAAGTGTGATATGTACCCGGCGTTAGTGTTTTGTTGCCTTAGTCTTATGTTTTCCTGATCCAACTATATTTTTGGCTCTCGGCCAAAAACGGAGAGAGTGGGATTCGAACCCACGGTGGGGTTATCCCCCACACACGACTTCCAATCGTGCTCCTTAAGCCACTCGGACATCTCTCCAAAATATGGGCGATTACCGCCGTATGTAGGCTACAGGTTGCCCCCCAATGAGTCAATTTGAGGTAAACTCGGAGCACCTCTAACAATATAAGGCGGCTCCCAGCTTATGTTATTAGAGATTCTGAGAAAATTTTTTATGCGCGCATGGCTTTTGGAAAAAATTGGATCGATCGATAATTTGCATCTTGCCGATATTCCTCCGCCGGTTGCCGGAACCGATGAAGTGCTCCTGGATGTGATTTACGCGGGCCTGAATCCAGCCGACCGATATCTGGCTGAAGGGCAATATCCCGCTCGCCCGTCATTACCCCATGTACTCGGCCGCGACGCGGTCGGGAAAGTCAGCGCAACTGGACCGGGTGTAAAGCTATTTAAGCCCGGAGATTTGGCACTCATTATTCGTGGGCCGGTCGGCGTCGAACAGCAGGGAACGTTTGCTCAGCAGGTTGCAGTTCCTGTTTCATTTCTTACAGGCGTTCCTTCAGGTTGGAACTTACAACAGGTGGGTGGCGCCAGTCTGACCTATCTGACGGCTTACCAGGCGCTCACCCAATGGGGTGATCCGTCATCTTCCGTGGTGCTTGTGACCGGCGCCTCTGGAGGTGTTGGAGTCGCTGCTGTGCAATTGGCGGCGGCGCTGGACTGTACTGTGATTGCCTTGTCGCGCAGCAAAGAGAAACGAGAAAAACTTTTGCAGCTTGGCGCCCGCATGGCGATTGATCCTATGGACACGCAATGGCGGCGTCGCGTCCTTGACGGTCTGGATTCTCGCCGAGTGGATTTGGTTGTTGAGAATATTGGCGGACCGCTATTTTCTGAATTGCTCGACGTGATGGGAATGTGGGGCAAAATCAGCGTGGTGGGGCGGCTTGCCGGTCCTGTGCCTCAGTTTAATACGGCGAGTCTATTTTTCCGTAGGTTGCGAATCGGCGGAGTGGCAGTCGGAACATATACCGCCGATGAAGCGCAAAACGCATTCAAGGCGGCTCTCTTGCTTCTTGCCAAAACCGGCGCCAAACCGGTCATCGATCGTGTGTTTGAGTTTAATGAGCTGCCTGCAGCTTTCGAACGTCTGGCTGCTGGTCCGATGGGTAAGGTGTTATTAAGAGTTGGTGCAGAAACGCAAGGTCAGTCCTGAAATCGGAGTCTGATATCAAAGTCGGCGCAACGCCTTAAGGTCTTCTTCATCCGCTTTGCCCTGAATGAACCGTTGAACGTGTTCTTCGGGACATTGGCGTATTTGCTCGGCATTGCCGCGAAAAATAATTTGCCCGTTATAGAGCATGACAATCTGATCCGCTACTTTAAAAGCACTGGCCATGTCGTGAGTAACAACAATACCCGTAACTTTCATTTCCTCCTGGAGTTTCAGAATCAGTTCATTGATCACGTCGGCACGAATGGGGTCCAGACCGGTTGTCGGTTCGTCATAAAGAATTACTTCCGGATTCATGGAAATCGCACGCGCCAGCGCCACCCGTTTTCGCTGACCTCCGGAAAGGTCCCCTGGCATTTTTTTTTCTGATCCATCCATGCCTACAACCGACAGTTTTTCATGTACGGTCTCGCGAATTTCTGATTCGGATTTTAATTTATGTAAGCGAAGTGGATAAGCGACGTTATCGCCGACATTCATAGAATCAAACAAGGCACCTTGTTGAAATAAAAAACCAATTTGTTTACGGATCGGTTCAAATTGCTCTTCGGTAAGTTTGTCAACTTGCTGATCGTGGAACCAAACACTGCCCGCATCGGGTTTGAGTAATCCGACGATATGTTTAAGAAGAACCGATTTACCGGTGCCGGATGGTCCGATCACCACACTCGTTTGATCCTCCGGTATGTCCAGGTTGAGTCCTTTGAGTACTACCAAGGGACCGAAACTTTTATATACATCCTGAAAACGGATAATCGGTCGTACAACATTTGAAGTGAGTTCCATGCTGATCAGTATGCCCTAATAAATGTTAAAGAATGCTTGGTTGATTAGGCCAGAACATGGTGTAAATGTTATTCAACATCACAGCAAGGGTAAAATTCGCCAGAAGGATTACGCAGAAACTTTCGACAAAACTTTCTGTACAGGCGCGTCCCACCCCTTGAGCACCGTTGCCACAATTAAATCCTTTATAACATGCAATAGAACCGATCACGATGCCGAAGACAAAACTTTTAATCGATCCCACGGCAACCGTAAACATGTCGGTGCCCGTGAATGCATAGTGCCAGAAGGCGTAATTGCGTATGTGGTATACGCCTACGCAAATCATCCATCCGCCTAATATACCGATCAGATCACTGTATATGGTCAAAACGGGAGTCATAATCACACAGGCTAACACGCGCGGCGTCACCAGCGTACGGATCGGATCGGCGCCCATAGCTCTAAGCGCGTCAATTTGTTCCGTCACACGCATGGTTCCCAATTCGGCGGTCATAGCGCCGCCAACGCGCCCGGCCAGCATGACGGCGGTAAGAATGGGGCCAATCTGCTTAACTACGCTGATCATAATCACCGCGCCTAGCCGGTCGGCCAGCCCCGGGATCACGGCAAACTGAGAAAACGCTTCAATAGCCAGCACAGCTCCTATAAATCCTCCAGTGATCATCACAACTGGAATCGAAAGTGTGCCTGTCTCATACATTTGTACCAGCATCTCACGGAGTGTGGTGCGACTCGGTCCACGAAATATCCAAAAGATGATTGCTCCAAAAAAGGCGCCAAAGTCACCTATAGCTTGCAGGCTGTTTGTGACCGTCTGTCCAATTGTGGCAAAAGGTTCCAGCAACCGACGAGAATATGGCGGTATCGAATTTGCGGACATTGGAACTTGTTCCTTAACCTGCTAAAACCACACTGAGACGTTTTGAGTTACAAACTCAAAAGCCGTCGACAAAGCGGGGATTATAACTTTATATCACAAAGAGCCATTGGTGATGCCTTGCTAAAAAAGCCGTTCATCAACCAGCGTATTGTATACGTACGGGGAGCTTTCCAACCAGGTGCCTAGAATCGAACTTTTGGAAATCGAGTGCGAGATTTACAAATCGAAAGCGCGAAACAAATATAAACCGCAAAGTAATAATTGGCCTATAAGCAATAGAACAGCCATCGCTGCCGGAACGCCGGATGATTTCATCATAGATATGGCTGGGAGAAGGAAAACCAGGATCACCGGCGCAATGCAAATAATCAGTGCCACACCAATAATTCGTGAATTTGACGCTTGATCCGGTTTATTACGTTCGTTCATGGTTCCCCGAAGTCTATCATGCAGTCGGTGCTGTTTTGGAATTTTCCGTGGCAGGGACGAGATTATCAACCTTTGGTGATTCCTTATTGGGAAAATAGACCCAGCGATCCGAATCTTTATCATCCATTGTTAAAAGCGTATAAGCACAGCCTACCGGTACCATGTCCAAATTGACTAACTCTTCGGTTAGTGCGATGACGATATACTCAGCTTTGTGGTTCTGACGTTCTGATGGTGAGTTGGTATGACTGCCTGTGGAGTGAGAACTAATACCACGTAAATCCAGCAGCGCCAACGCCTCGAGCAGAATTTGTCGCTGAGTTTTTCCCGAACTAACAACGTTGGGAATTTCACTTGATGACCCAGGTACGATTAAACCGACTGAAAAATGATCGAGTAATCCACGACAAATCCATGTGGCCGCCAATTCAATCGCCCGCTCACAAACTGCTGGTCCATCGGTGATATCCCGCCAGTGTCTTAGATCCACGGCAATCACAATGGAAGGGGGGCTGTTGGAAGTCATTTCCTTGACTACCAGATCGCCTGTCCGGGCACTGCGCCTCCAATGTATGGCGCGGATGCTGTCGCCTGGAGTATAGTCGCGCAATCCAAAAAAATCGTCGGTGCCGCCGCGATTAAGCGTGCTGACCGTGCCGCTTGGAGAAAAAGTGCGCGACCGAGTCATAAGCTCACGGCTTAATGTACCAATCCTGGGAAATACAATGATACGCTGGGGCTGAATAAAATGGATCGCACGGTTCATAAACCCAAATGGAAAAGAGCAGCAAACCCGCAATTCGCGAAGTTCCAGTACCCCACGGCGTCGAGCGACCAGATGGCTCATGATCAATGTTTGTTCGTCTGGGGCAACATATAAACAAAATGCATCCGGTACGACTTTCAGATCCCCTGTGTGCCGCGCTTCGGTAATACGAACTGCACAAGACGGCCAAAATCGTTTACCGTTTCTAAGCTTGTAAAGAACCTCTGAGGGCTGACCAGCGACATTATGATCAGGAACAGACCGTGTTACCTCGAGTTTTTTTAGCAGCAGTTTGCTCACAACAGCGGCGAAAATCCACCCTCCGACCACCACGCCCAATGCCCAAAAAAGAATATTCGTTTGGCTGTTGATTGCTGCAATCAAAACAAACAACGTGACGCAAACGAAAACGAATCCCACGAAGGTAACTTCGAAGTAGGTGCGGCGTGATTCCGTCGCTGGAGGATGGTTTTTGCTCATACCGGACATGGTACGGCCTGAAGGATTTCCTGCATGATGCGTACAGCTGTGCTGATGTCCCCATTGGACATGTAGCTCCGCGTGATGATGCGATGAGCGCATACTGGCACAACCATTTCCTTAATGTCGTCCGGCGTAACATAGTCGCGCTGGTTAACCAGCGCCAGCGCCTGGACTGCCTGCATCACGGCCAAAGATCCGCGCGGCGATATACCCGTATGCAGCATTTCATGTTTGCGCGATGCGGCGACAATGTCCATCACGTATTCCAGCAGCAATTGATCGATTTTCACCTGTGCGGCTTGGCCTTGAAGCGCACGGATTTCTTCCGATGAAAGCACCGGTTCGAGATTGTCCAAAGGAACACGTCCAGGCTGTTCCCGAAGAATAGCAATTTCCCGATCACGTTCCGGATAGCCGAGTTGGACGCGCAAAAGGAAACGATCGAGTTGATTTTCCGGCAGAAAGTAAGTCCCTTCAAACTCGAATGGATTTTGCGTGGCTACTACCATGAATGGCCGAGGCAACGGCAAGGTTTGCCCGTCCACCGATACAGAGCCGTCGTTCATCGCTTCCAACAGGCTGCTTTGTGTACGCGGCGTAGTACGATTGATTTCATCCGCCAGGACGATATTGGCGAAGACGGGGCCTGGTTTAAAATCAAAGGACTGCTTTTCCTGGTTGTAAACCGATACGCCCACGATGTCGCTGGGCAAAAGGTCCGGAGTCAGTTGAATTCTGCTAAACTGACAGTTAATGCTCTTAGCCAGCGCCCGAGCAAGCACGGTTTTTCCGACACCAGGAACATCTTCGATCAAAACGTGTCCACGAGCTAATAGACCTACCAACAAATGTATAACCGCTTCTTCCCTGCCGAAGAATACTGATTTAATGTTTCGCTGCAATTTTTCGAGTGAATTCATGGATGCTCAATCATTTATGATCAGCGGAAATGGGTCATATCCGCTGATCAATCAAAATTCCATCTAACTGGATATACGCCTGAAAACTCCTTAGGACTCATTTTTATTAGCACCAATATATTTTTATGTCCGGTACCTGGAAACCAAATATCCGAGAATATTATCGGCATTTGCCCCTTATTTAGTCACATGAAACCTTGACCACCGGTGTTCCACAAAAGCGTTGTTTCTGTTTTCTCTCTTATTTTTCCATCCGGTCGGGCCGAAATCACTCGGGCTCGGAACTAAATTTTGGCTTCGGTTTTGGTAAGTGTGAGTTAGTTGTTTTTTTGATAGGCACCATCTTGCTTTTAGGTCTTACAGCACAAAGTATATTACGAACTTTTGGGCGCAAACTGTCTGTGATGAGGCATCTCTCTTAAAACAGTTTGTGATTATCAGGCAACCTTGTCGTGTCAACGCAAGGGAACCGGATAGACCGAAAGTTGAAGCGGTGAGTTAAGAAGCAATAAGTTTTCGGCATCATCTCCGATCTGATACCAGTTAGTTGCCATAGTATGTTGCACCGTAACAGCATTTTGTTCAGGGGTTTGCCCGAGAGTCTGACATCCAGCCAACATCGGCAATATCATCGCTGTGCCTGCTGTTAGAGCAAACTTCCAATGCTGAACCGCAAACCGCTTCATATAGCCTCCTGATACAAGACATCCGCCTCATGGCCATACCATGGGGTATTTATCAGCCGTTGAAGCACCTGTCAATTAGGTACTATATCACCATATCACTCATTAGTCGTCAAGAAAAAATGAAAAGTTTTAAGGGTCTCTAACAAAACAAGGCGGGGCGGCGATGCCGAGAATTTTGGTCCCAGACAAGGAGCTTCGACGATGCAAGTATTAAGATACAATACAGTGAGGATAAGCGACGCCGTATCGGGTCGAGAGGCACCGCATCCCGAAGGGTTGGGCCCCGCTAATAACCCATCTGTGGCATTGTCAGCCCTCGCTGTATCATCTTTCAGATATGGCTTTGGGCCTCCCCCGCCTTGCATCTGGCCATTTGCGGCCAAACACGGCTCCCGGCTTAGTTAGAGACCCTGAACCGGCCGATTGACAATTCGTACCCAAATATGTAGGAAAAATAGTTCCGTAGCCATTCCCTGGTTCAAGTGGCTCGGTAAAAATAAGCTTTTGGAGCATAACTCATGACGCAGTCTGCCGATATAGTCGCCAATAACCTGAGCAAATCCTACGGGAAATTCGTCGCCGTGAATGGAATAGATTTCGAGATTCGCAAGGGGACTATCGTTGGCTTTCTTGGCCCTAATGGCGCCGGCAAAACGACTACAATTCGCATGCTCACATGCTATATGCCGCCGACTCGTGGAACCGCGAAGGTGGCCGGTTTCGACATTTTCACCGAGTCTCTTCAGGTTCGCCGCAACATCGGCTATCTGCCTGAATCAGCACCGCTGTATCCAGAGATGCGCGTAAGTGAATATCTGGCATATCGTGGTCGTTTGCGCAGTATGAGTCGTCAGGCGATTCGACAGCGGATTGGTGCTGTGGCCGATATGTGTGCCATATCCGATCGATTGCGTTGGCAAATCGGCAAGCTGTCTAAAGGATATCGTCAAAGACTTGGCATTGCGGATGCCCTTCTGCACAATCCTCCGGTGCTCGTGTTGGATGAACCAACTGTAGGCTTGGATCCGGCGCAAATTCGCGAAACACGCCGCTTGATAGCGAATCTTGCGGGGCAACATACCGTCCTGTTATCCACGCACATTCTTTCTGAAGTGGAATTGGTGTGCCAACGCGTCATTATCATCGGTCGTGGACGGATTTTAGCCCAGGGTACTCCGGATGAACTCAAGGAACAGTGCGCCCAGCGTAATAAAGCTGCAGGTATTTTGGTGGAAGTCAGGGGGCCCACCCAGCAAGTTCGTTCTGCTCTCGGCGCACTGACGGGCGTCGATCAAGTGCAGGTTGTTATCGATGGTCCGGTTGCAACGTTTCGCGTCGATGGAAAGCTCGATGCCGTCCTTCGTGAACAAATCGCAGGGACCATCCATCAGCGCGGTTGGGCGTTAAGGGAATTGCGCACCAGCGGAGCTAGTCTGGAAGAATTCTTTGTTCAGATAACTGATCCCGGCGGCGTCGCCGCAGCGTAAAGCACGCGCGACGTAAAGTTAGAAACCGTTCTTGGATTCTTATGGAGGTTGTCTATGTCCCAAACCTTTGCCATTGCCCGGCGCGAGCTCTCAGGCCTGTTTTATTCGCCGATTGGCTATATCGTTTTGGCCATTTACCTCTTGTTTGTCGGTTTATTGTTTGCTCTATTGGTGTTTGTCCCCGGACAAATTGCTGATCCGGGGCCAATGTTTCAATGGAATCATTTGATTTTGATTTTCCTGATTCCGTTTATGACCATGGCGCTATTTTCCGAGGAATACCGTTCCGGCCGCATTGAATCGCTGCGCACCAGCCCGGTAACGGAAATGCAGATTGTCTTGGGCAAATTTCTGGGAGCAATGGGATTTTATTGCATCGTTATTGCCTCCAGCCTGATTTTTGTGGGAATTCTTTCGGTGTTTGGCCGGCCGGATTTCCTGCCGGTTTTAACCAGCTACCTGGGGTTATTACTTCTGGGTGCATTAATGGTCTCCATCGGGCTGTTTTTTTCCGCATGCACACAACATCAGATTCTCGCGGCCATGAGTAGTTGTATTACATTGCTGGCCATAGGCATTCTCTTTCAGTTCACGGCGGGGATTTTGGCAATTTACATCCAGTCTTCGTGGACATGGTTGGTGCGATTTCGTCAGATGCTCAATTACCTGGCAATCGGACCGCATATGGATGATTTTGCGCAGGGTATCATCAACACCGAACATGTCGCCTATTTTCTTACAGGTGCGGCATTGTTTCTTTTTCTTACCTGGGTAGTCATTGAAAGTCGTAAATGGCGCTGACATCATTGGTTTAAAGCTGAGAGATATTGTTTTATGTCGGATAATAAAAATCAATCCAGTCTTGCCCCGGCCGATGCCGTTCAACGGCGATGGTTGTACGGCTCCAATACCATTATTCTGATTGTCGCTGTGGTGCTTGTCATGGGTTTAATTGACTGGCTGACTGCAAAATATAATTACGCTTATGATTGCACCACAGGCGGTATTTTTACTCTTTCCCCCCAGACGCTGGGCCTGCTCAAACAAATCGATCAATCCGGACAAACATTTTATCTGGTCAACCAGTTTGCTCCGCTCGGCGACGATCAAACATCCAGTTCTCAGGCACAGCAGGTTCAGCAGTTGATTCGTGAATATACGCGGGTTTCGGATCATATCAGTGAATTTACGCCGGCGAACCATGAAGACCTTATGGTCGAGCTTCGCAAACGTTTCGGCGATCAGTACCAGCCCTACCGGGATGCCCTGGAAAAATTTTCGGCTTTATCCGCGAATCTCAAAGCATCGCTTAATTCAATGGCCAAGCCTCTGGATGCATTTATGAATGACCCCGCGGCGGCAACCAATGATCAGCAGGCTGAGGCATTGAATTTGCTGGATGCCGTCATCACTCAGAACATACCTGATGATTTAGATCAGGATCAAAAACAAATCAGCGATGAAATGAAAAAAACTCTTCCCGATTGGCCGGGTTTGGTGCAGAGTGTCGAAAGTTCACTGCAAAATGACCAGCAAAATCTGCAGGAATTAAATAAGCCGGATATTCTGTTGCGTTTTGCCCCTGAAGTGCAAAAATGGCTTAAGACAAATAACGCCGTTTTTCAAACCCAGGTCAATGAACTGACTGCATACTTAAACTTGCTTCAGGGGCTTAAACCGACGCAATCCAGTGCGGTGCTGCAGGAAATTCAGGAATCTGACTCCGACCGTTTGCTGATCATGGGGCCAAATGACGTTAAGGTGGTTGATCAAAGCGACATGTTTGTTCCCGCAGGTTCCTCCACGGATCAAACCGCTCCCCAATACACGTTCAAAGGCGAACAAGCCGTTAACGCGGCTTTGTTGAGTCTGATACAGACTCAACAACCTAAAGTGGTTTTTGTCAGTCTGAATCCGCAGGGTTACACGGGGCCTGGATCGCCGTTCAGCGATACTGCTGACCTGCTACGGCAGAGTAATTTTGATGTTTATGAGTGGTCGCCGGTAGGTGGTAGTCCGGATTCCCCACAAAGTTCCGGACCTCCGCCGGCCATAGGCAAAGGCGTGGTCTGGATCGTCCTTGATCTGCCCGCAGGTCAAATGGCCATGATGGATCCATCCCTGAGTCAGCAACTTGTAACTGCAATCCAGCAACATATTGCCGCCGGCGGCAATGTATTATTTCTATTTGGGGCTATGCCGGCTGAAATGTTTATGTATAGTCAGGGAGTTGATCCTCTGGCAGGCATGCTGGCCTCATACGGTATCGATGTGAAATCGACCTACAATGTTGTACACCGACAATCTGGATCGGATAGTGAACAGGGAGGTTCGCAGGATTTTCTGGTTCCGGAGATAGAGTTTTCCACTTATCCGGATACTCCAATCACCGCTCCTCTCCAGTCACTTCAAACAATATTTTTTGGCATTCCGCAGCAGGACGGCACATTCTGGCTTGGCCCGGCCGTTGTTGAGCCATCGGCGAATTTACCCCCGGGTGTGCATCCTCAGGTTATCGTCGAGAGTCCCGTCAGCAGCGATATTTGGGCTCAACCTTCCAATAATCCAACGCCGGCAACGTTTAACGCATCAACGGATATTAAATCGCCTGTGCCGATGGGCGTCATGGCCCAGATAGATTCAACGCGCATCGTCGCTTTGGGAAATGCCTTGTTTGCCGATCATGACGGACTTGGACAAAGCGTTCCGTTGCAGGTCGGCGATTCCGTGATGCTGGTCAATGCCTATCCTGGAAATGCCGAATTATTGCTGAACTGTATGTACTGGTTGTCCAATCAGCAGGAACTGATCGGTGTGAGTCCGCGTGCCACAGTGGCCATGCGTATCGGACAGCTCAGTTCCGGAGCTCAAACTGTTGTTCGTTTGGGGAGCTTCATCGGACCGGCAATTGTATCGATTGCCGTTGGCCTGTTGGTTTTTCTGGTTCGACGGAGAATTTAATCCCATAATTTCCCAGCGGATTATTTTGATAAGGAAAAATGAAGTGAATTTCAAATTTACCGCTTTTATTCTTTTACTACTGGTTGTTCTCATCGGCGTGGCTATCTATCTGGCCAATAAACCATCCCCGGCGCCAACAAGCAAATTTGTCTTCGGCGTTCCTCCCGCAGACATACAAAAGCTGACCTATCAGCCGGCGAATGGTCCGGAGACGATTTTGCAAAAACAGGGCGAGCGCTGGCGGATCCTTTCTCCCATATCTGCGTGGATGGATGATTACAAAGCTCAAAATCTGATCACCAGCCTCACACAGCTTGCTTACCTGACGCAAATTCAAGCTGAAACTTCGGGTGCAAATTCATTGGCGTCCAACGGACTTGCGCCGCCGCAGTCTGTAATCACACTTACAGATGAGGCTGGACGAAATTACACCCTCAATGTGGGTCAGCAAGACGCTCAGGGCAGATTATATGTGGCAACTTCCGAATCCCCTGGTTTCATGGACGTAGTGGATGCTTCCTGGATCGATCCATTGATGCAGCCGCCGGACAATCTGCGAGACATGACACTGGCGAATTTCCAGCCCGATCTGGTCAAGACTATACAGATCATCGATAATGGAAAAACTTCTCTGATTACTCATGATGGAGATTCTTGGACCTTAACCGAACCCGTGCGGGCGCGGATAGATGCTTCCAAAATTCAGGATTGGCTTGATACGCTTCAGGGTATGACCGCCCAGTCGTTTGTATCAAACTCCGCGGCAACAGCCTCCTTGAAACATAGTCGAGAAAAAATTGAACTCACTTTTTCCGCACAGGTTCCCGAGGCGCCACAGCCGCCATTGGATATCCAATTCGGCGGCTACACCGACCTGACCGAAAAAAATATTTATGTTAACAGCAGCCAGAACCCCGGCGCGGCGGTTGTGGACGCTGGCCAGCTTTCACAATTGCAGGTCCAGCCTTTGCGAGATAGCACACTGATTCATCAAAACCTCAATGAAGCGACGGGGATTTCGGTGCATTGGAACGTGATGGGCAACCCCAACGCCGGCGGAAATTGGTTTTTAACTAGAGATAAGAACGACAACTGGGAAATCGGCGATTCACCGAAACATTATCACAATGGTCCTCTAGCTGATGTCGTTCAGGGAGCGGTAGACAGTTTGCTTGCCAAATTATCTGGATTGCAGGCGGATCATTTTATAGATAATCCAGATCAAGCCATCGCTTACGGGCTATCGCCGCCACATGAATCAATTGATATCCAGATGCCCGGCCATGATGTAAAAGTTGATATAGGCTTGCCGCAAAAGTCAGGTTACACCGCATTTAAAACACCTGATTGGCCGAGCCTTTATCTGGTGAAAACAGATAATGCAACCGGGTTAACGCCGGATGATTTTCAGGATCTTATTAAAAAGCCTGCTGCAACCATGACTACTACGACGAAACCGGCGACTTTTCCCGCCGGCGGATAAAGTTTCAGGTTCTCAGCTTTAAAATGAGGGCCGAAATATTTGAAGATTATTTTTCGGGCAATATGTACACAAAGTGGTCGCTCACTCGCAATCGCCCGGTTGCGAACAGGCGTATTGCTTCCGGGTACGCGATGCATTCCTGTTTAAATACGCGTGCTGCAAGCGTGTCGGCGGTGTCTTCGGGTTTGACGCTGCACGTGCGCTGCAGAATGATTGGGCCATGATCGTATTGGTTGTCGGCGAAATGAACGGTGCAGCCCGATCGGGTTTCGCCTGCATCGATAACAGCCTGATGAACGGTAAGTCCGTGCATACCTTTGCCCCCGTATTTGGGCAGCAGGGCGGGATGAATGTTCATCACGCGATTCGTGAACTCCTGCGGAATTTCCCAGAGTGATAAAAATCCGCCCATGCACACCAAATCCACCGGGTGTTGTTCCAAAATACTATTAATGGCCGCAGAAAAACTATGCACCGAAGAGAATCCACGCCGATTGACGACAACATTCTGCAGGCCGAGTTTAGCAGCCCGCTGCAGGCCGTAAATGTCAGGCCGGCTGGCGATCACCAACTCAATTTTCGCCGGCAATTTGCCGGCCGCGATTTGAGTGGCAAGATTTTCAAGCGTCGTGCCGGAGCCCGAAATAAGCACGGCCAGGCGTAGCGGTGATCGTATTAGACCTTGTGTATTCATTAAGGGCCTCAAGGAACTTTACTGGTGGATTTTTATGTCGTCTCGCCTTTCTGTGGGCTTGCCGCGCGCCCGGAACGCCAGTGAAAATAAATATCCGCCGCCGGCCGTCAGTGGCGCCAATAAAACCAGCGCCTTGGGAACCAAGTCCCCCGGTGCACCAGCGACGGCGGTAATAGCCGGACCGACCATCGTACCGCCACCCACCATCGCCTCATGAACGCCGGCGTTAGCGCCGGAACCCTTGCTTAAATGCATGGCGTAATAAAGCGAACCTGAATACAGCATCGCCGCTGCAATACCGAAGATGATCTGTGCGCCTGCAAGCATCGCTATTGAACGGCTCAATAGGAGCGCTTCGGTAGCGCCGACCAGGGCAATGAAGGAAATTACCATCCAACGCGTGCGATAATGCCACCCGGTCCATAACATTGTCAGAACAAAACCACCCACTCTGGTCAGTGCCCAAATTGAACCTAATGCGGTCGCTGCTGCGTAGTTTTTAAGACCCAGCAACAAGGTTATCGTCGGCATCGCCGGCAAAACCGTATTCACGCACATGTAAGAGAGCATGTTGGACAGGCCCGCCATCCGTAAAAGTGTCTTTGCTTTATGGGCACTAACTGCGGCCTCAGACTGGTCTTTTTCACCGGGCGTATCCTCGGCGTGTTCGGCGCCAATCGTGGATTGACTGATCGCAAAAAATGCAACAATAAACCAAACAAGAAAACTGCACGCAGAAGCAAAAATAAATACCCCTGCCCAGGACAACCATTCCGCCAGCGATCCGACAATGCCAAAAGCGATAAAATTGCTGATGGACCACGTCAGGCTGTAAAGCGTCATTCGCGTGGTCAGATTCAGCGAACCGGGACTGCAGGACATGGCGGATTCCATGGCCGGCCACATTGGGGCGACAAAAATATTCTGCAAAATGACCTGTAAAATGAGCAGGGTCAGATTGTGCATGTGGGCGCCCAGTGCGGCAATCAAAAAAATGGGAACATTCACCAGAGCCATGTAGATAATGACCTTTTTCTGTCCGATACGGTCCACCCATCGACCGCCGAAAATAGATGAAAATATGTAAACCAGCCCGCTCAGCGAAGCCAGCCATAATGGTACTCTCGCCGATGAATGCAGTTCATAACGGGCGAAATAATAGATCGCATTGGTGGTCAGTGCGGAACAAAAAGCGGCAAAAAATTGCGCTGCATACCATGGCGCAAGAGTGCGGATATTGTTCAATGGAGCCGCGTTATTTTGAAAGGGAGCTTTAATCGCAGGTGACAGGTTCTCGTTCACGGAAATATTCCCCGCTGCTTGTAGCTTCGCGAAATATGTTCCACAGCCACCGCGAAAGCTGCGGTGGATAAGTCCACGTCGTATTGATGGGCGGCGAGTCGAACACGCCGCGCTGCAAGAACAATGGTTTTCTGCAGTTCCTGGTCAACACGTTCAACATCCCAATGCACGCCGACTTTGTTCTGCACCCATTCGAGATAACTAACTGTAACGCCGCCAGCGTTGCACAGAATTGCCGGCAACAACACAATGTCGCGATTTTTGAGAATGGTTGCGGCCTCCGGGGTTACGGGGCCATTGCCTCCTTCAGCAACAACGCGGCAATTAAGCCATTTGGCCACTTGTGAATCGACCATGCGTTCGAGTGCCGCGGGAATAAATACGTCCACCGGTGTTTTATAAAATTCTTCCCGGTTAATGACTTGAACGCCCGGTGCGCTGAATCCTTTTACACCCCCGGTTTTTGCCGCATAGTCGCTTAGCTCACCAACGGGTAGTCCGTCCTGTGCGGTAATGGCGCCGGATTGATCCATAACGGCAACAAGCTTGGCGCCGCGAGCACCCAATGCCAATGCCGTGTGCGAACCCACATTGCCAAATCCGAGCAGGCTTAACCGTAGCCCCTCGGGCCGCAGCCTAAATTCCGGCAAGAGTTCCAAAAGCACAAAACAAATGCCCTGCCCGGTCGCTTTTTCCCGTCCTTCACTGCCGCCGCAGCAGACCGATTTGCCGGTTACCACGTTCATAAGTCCCTGACGTGAAGCGGATTGGTGCGTATTCAGATAGGTATCCATCATCCAGTCCATAATCTGAGCGTTGGTGCCCACGTCAGGTGCGGGAATATCAAAATCCGGGCCGATGTTATCGCCTAAAGCTGCCGTAAATCGGCGGGTCATACGCATAAGTTCATTGCCGGAAAGCTCGCGTGGATTAACCTTAATGCCTCCCTTGGCCCCGCCGAACGGTAAACGCATGACGGCGCATTTAATCGTCATCCAGACCGCCAATGCTTTTACATCGTCTAGACTCACATCCGGGTGATAGCGTATGCCTCCCTTGTAAGGCCCGAGGATGTTGTTGTGCTGAATGCGGTAGCCTTTAAAGATGCGATATCGTCCGTCGTCCATCATCACCGGGAAATTGACCATCAGTTCATTTTTAGGCTGGCTGAGAATGGCTTTGACAAAATCTGGTGCTCCGATGACTCCACAAGCTTCATTAACCGAAGCAACCGCCATGGCGAAAAGCGAATTCGGATTTGCCGGTTGCATCGGCTCGGCTTGGGGCAATGTCATGGCGATGGGTTGTAGTGGCATAACAGTTGTTCTTGCTCTTCCGGCAAAAAGTTTCCCGGTCAATCGGACAGAATGATACCAGAGACTCTGCTTTAGAGCCTATCTACTGGGATAGGCTCTTAGCAACGCTTTTCATGTCTGTTACCGCAGGCTATCATTCAGCCGGGATTTCTGCTTGTGGTGCTGAAAACAGAGTCGAATGTGCGTGTCAAACAAAACAACCGACAATCTATAACCACGGTTCAGGTAATCTCACACCATGGCGGGCGTTTTTACTTAGGGCATTTATTGCGGGTCGCCGCCTGCACTGCGGCGGCTGGCATTGCCATTGAATCAGCCGAATTATCCGCGTCGATTGTAAATCCGGTCATTACTCCGACGGTTTTTCCCGTTCTTCATCCCTCCAGCGCGATCAACCAGCCGCTGACGGTGATGGCCGATCACATCTCCGTATGGGTGTCGCGCGGAGGCGCCCAGCAAATGCTTCTTAATGGCAACGCGCGTATCAGAATCGGTTACCGCGTGATGCGGGCGGATAATGCGGCGCTGTGGCTCGAACCTTCCACAGCCACTGGCTTTAATCAGTTTCATGTCAATATTTTTCTCACTGGTAATGTCATGCTTTACGAAGGTCCGGGGCCTATGCTTAAAACAGCCTCCGACCTGCTGGTGACAACAGACGTTACCGGAAATATACAAATTGCCGGTGGTGAGCCAGTTCCGCTTGACCTTTCAAATTCCCCCGTTGTGCGGCGTGGGGAGAATTTAATGCAGTTGGTCGCCAACCGTCCACGCGGTCTGCCATTTATTCCCACCATCCAGGTGCAGGATACCGAACTGGCCCTGAGCACCGGCTGGCTGGCACGCGGCCCGGGCAACCAGATTATTCCCTCGCCGTCGCTCTTCCAGCAGCAGCATGTCACCGTATCCCACAATCAAAACCAGCCTGCATTGATTCTTGCGTCGGCTAACATCATCGACCGCCAATTTGAAAATAATCAGGGTGTGATTGTGGCCCGGGGACAGTTCTTCCTCGTACGCCAGACGGTCAATGGCAAACCGCCGCTCGAACTGCACGCTAATAATGCCGTTCTATTTAGTCCTCCCGGAGGTGTTCAAACGACTGCGCCCACTGGTCGAATGCACAGTATTTCACAAAAGGTGCAGGGCGTTTATCTCGAAGGAGATGTAAGCGTTACTTACGGCAACGAAACCATTCGTGCTGAGAAAGTCTATTACGATTTCACCACGGACCGCGCCATTATGCTTGACGCGGTCTTCAGCACATTTGACCTGAAAGATCAGTCGCCGTTGTACATGCGCGCGGCGGAAATCATGCAATTGACTCAGGGCGAATTCGCGGCCAAATCGGTCAAGCTTTCTACCGATGAATTTTATACGCCGCATTATTACATCGGGGCCGACTCGATGACTATTCGCAGCATTTCCGCGCCGCTTCCGACCCCGGGAAGCGCGACTCCACCGGCGAATGACTATGCGTACACGGCTACCGGCGCCACACTCAATGCCTTTGGTTTTCCGATTTTGTACTGGCCTTCTCTTTCCGGTACCGCCGAACAGCAGCCCATGCCGATCAAGAATATAAGTGTCGGCTATTCCAACAACTTTGGCGCGACCGCACGCGTCAGCGTGGACCCGTTGCAGCTTGTCGGCCTCCAGGAGCCGCAGAATACGACAACCTCGTGGAATCTTAGTGAATTATCCAAACGTGGTCCCGGAACCGGTCTGAACACGCGCTATGATGTGGGTACATCGCAGGGAATTCTTAACAGCTACATCATGTACGACGATGGCACCGATGACCTGGGCGCCAATCGCGACAACATTCCGCTGGTTACCAATATACGGGGATTTGTTTCGGGGCGCCAGCAACAGCAGCTCTCTGATCAGTGGACGATTTCACTTTCGGCGTCATACATTTCCGATCCGAATTTCCTCGAACAATACTTTCAAAATGAATATGCTACCGCACCGCAGCAGGAAACCTCCGCTTACATTAAACAGCAGAATCAAACTGAAGCGTTCAGTGTCCTGGGTACATGGAACCTCAGTGGCTTTGTGGCCAACGCCAGCCAGGAAGAGGATGAATTTACCGTCCAGAAGTATCCCGAAGTTCAGTATCTGCGCAATGGTGATAAGCTCTTTGGAGTATTCACCTATTACACCAACAACAGTGGTGACTTGCTCAACGATCAATTCAGCGACGCCACAACGGCTGAACGCGGCCTGCAGCTTTTGTTTCCCAACATTAACCCCAATGAATCTTTCACTCAGTATTATTTGAACAACAATTGGACCAATCAGAGCGTCGCCCGGTTCGATTCTCGCCAGGAATTGGATCTTCCCCTCGCCGCCGGCCCCCTCCAATTTACTCCTTTTGTTACCGGACGGCTCACTTACTGGGACACCGATTTTCCCGTGGTCGACAACAACCCCAGCGGCGGGACCACACGGGCCTGGGGGTCGGCTGGTTTTCGTTCCACCGCTACATTCTGGCGCACATATGAAGATGCTGATTCAAACTTTTTTGACGTCCATGGCATTCGAAACATTATTCAACCGGAAGTGGACGTGTTTATGTCGGGTTCCAACGTACAGGAAGGCTATCTCCAGCCGTACGACCGTGATGTGGAGGGCATCACTGACGCAGGCGGAGCCCAATTTGCACTGCATGACATACTCCAGACCAAACGCGGCCAACCCGGAAATGAAGAGACCATCGATTGGATCACATTTGATGTTGTTGGAGACATGTTCTGGAACAAAAACTTTAATCCGAATGCGCCGTATAGTCCCTCGAACCCGATTTACTCCGGTGCACCATTTTCGACCAGCGATTTTGGCCAGCCGCTGATAGGTTATTACGATTTCACCGAGCCGGAATTAAGCCAGGTCGCCGACAGCATCAATGCGGATGTGATCTGGAAGGCTGGCGCAAACGTTACCGTGCTCGCCGACGAAAGCTATAACACAGATCAGCAGAAACTTGAGGAGTTTGATACCGGTTTTTCTGTGGATCAGTCGCCATCTTTGAGCTATTTTCTGGGTAATCAGTATCTTGAAGCGCTCGACAGCGATCTTTGGACCGGCACGGTGAACTATGAGCTCAATGAACAATATGCTCTTTCCGCAACCCAAAGCTATGACTTCTCACTCCATCATAATATTCTTACGGAATTCACTATTGTGCGGCATTTGCCCCGTCTTTATGCAGCCCTTTCATTTGGCTATGACGCCGACTCGGGCGATACTGCCGTATTTGTAAGCATCTGGCCGGCGGGTTTTCCCGGTTATGGCATCACCAGCCCCGGCGCTCTGTCCGCCGTGCAACAATAACCTAAAGGGTCTTACTCTCCGGTCTGAATGTTAGATTCCCATAACTCGCACCATGCTTCTTTTGTAGTTTTTTCCTTAACTGAGGTTTTACGCCCTGTGGCCTATTACCTTCATCGTTCGATATAATGCATTTTGGAGAGAGTCTGGGGCTGTACCTCGTGACTTGAAAGGGAAAATACGGCGGAGCCGTTTTACTTTTAAATATGCGGCTTGATACATCACAACACATGCGGCTCGAACAGCGGATGAAGCTGGCGCCGCGCATGATCCAATCAATGGAAATTCTTCAACTGCCTACCCTGGCGCTTGAAGAACGTATTGATCAGGAGCTTGCCTCCAATCCCGTTCTCGAACGTTTTGAATCCACCTTCGAAGCCGGACCCGATATGGCGCCTGTCGCCGGCGTTCCGCCCGAGGCGGCTCCCGCGCCTTCGCCTGCAAGTCAGGCAACAGGCGCCGAAGACGGCCACGCTCAGCCGGGCCAGGCGACACGCGAAATCGATGACACCTGGTCCCCTTCACCTTCCGTCAAACGCAGCGCCGGCGATCGCGATCCGAAGCTCGAGGCCATGGCCAATACCGCGGCGCGCGGCGCTTCGCTACAAGAGGAACTCCTGCAGCAGTGGAATCTCGTCGACGTCGATCCCGCTATACGCCGTGCTGGGCAGGTCCTCATCGATTGGGTTGATGAAGACGGCTACATCCGCGATTCCCTGGATGTGATATGCCGGGAGCTGCCGCCTGGTGTCAGACGCGAAGATTTGGTAGCCGCCCTGAGCGTCCTGCAGCAGCGCCTGGAACCGGCGGGAATTTGCGCACGAAATCTGCAGGAATGTCTTTTATTACAGCTTGACGTGCTGGCGCGCGAACAACACATCGACGTAAGTATCCCGCGGCTGCTGGTCAGGGAGTATCTCGAAGATTTGCAGCTCAACCGTCTCCCGCAGATCGTCCGTAAAAGCGGCCTGACGCTTCTGCAGATTAACGAAGGACGGTCATTCATCGCCAGGAATTTGAATCCCCACCCTGGTCGGATGCTGGTGGACCGTCAGGTGCCGCTGGTTACGCCCGATGCGATCATTGAACCTGATGAGCAAACCGGGCTATATCGCATTCGCCTCACCGACGATCGTCTGCCGCGTTTATGCATCAACGACATGTATAACCGGATGGCCCGCACGCGTTCCGTGGATGACAATACGCGCCAGTTCATCATGAACAACATTCGCAATGCACGCTGGCTGATTGAATCGATCGAACAAAGGCGTTCGACCCTCTTGCGTGTTCTGCGCGTGGTAATCGAAGCCCAGAAGGAATTCATTGAAAATGGAACCGAATTTCTCAAGCCTTTGCCCATGACTTCCGTGGCGGATCAATTGGGCATACACGTCGCGACTGTGAGCCGGGCCGTGGCCGAAAAATACGTTCAGACGCCGCGCGGTATTTTCCCGTTGCGGCAATTTTTTACAGGCGGCATGGAAACCGCCGGCGGCGGAACAGTAAGCTGGGACGCCATTAAGGCGCGATTGATGGAAGTGGTCGAACAAGAGGATAAAAAGAATCCGCTCAGCGACGATCAGATTGTCGAAAAACTCAAGGAAAAAGGCCTTACCCTGGCCCGCCGCACCGTAGCTAAATACCGCAAAATCTGCCGCATCCCGCCCGCCCGTCGCCGCAAAATATTTTAAAACACATCAATTGTCTGAAAACTGTCGCGCAATGCCGCAACCTATTTGACGCCGATGGGCTTTGATATGCAGTTTTAAAGGTTAAAATTATTTGATTCATGAAATTGAGGCGGTCGTATGCGGAAAAAGGGTTGGATAATTTTTTTATCTTGTGTTGTGGTGATTGTGATCGGAGACATAATTTTCCTCGCCTATGATGCGGCAAAATCACGTTCGCTTAATTATGTCGCGCAAATCATAATTATTCCGTCGCCGCCGCCGCCGACGGAACTTATGACCGCGGCTAATTCTGGAAGTGCGGACGCCGAATATCAACTCGCAAATTTTTACTATACTAATTATGAAAGTCATGAAGCATTTATCTGGTTCCAAAAAGCTGCTAAACAAGGTAATTCATCTGCGGAAATTAAATTGGGTTATATGTATTTACATGGCAGGGGAACCGAAGTCGATGTGACCCAGGCATACAGTTGGTTCCAAAAAGCCATGAAGCAGGACGATCCGGCCGCAAACAACGCCCTTGGCGATTATTATTACAACCGCGGCAATTTTTATTTTGGTAAAAACCGCGTTCTGGCGTTCATTTATTTTCAAAAGTCGGCCGCCATCGGCAATGCCGAGGGAGAGTTTTGGCTTGGTTTTGATTATATGAATGGTTGGGGAATCAAACAGAATTATGCTCAGGCAATTGCGTGGCTCCAGAAGGCTGCTGACCAAGACAATCTGGATAGTGAATCCGTTTTGGCCTCTTTATTGTGGAATGAGCATGATTATGTTCAGGCAATAAAGTGGTTTCAAAAATTGGCCGCACAGGGCAACATGTCTGGGGATTTAATGTTGGGTTATGCTTATAAGGATGGGCAGGGAGTTCAGCAAAATTACAACATGGCCATTAAATGCTTCCAGGCTGCCGCTGAAATGGACGAACCACAATCAATGAGTGCTCTGGCTGAACTTTATTACCATGGAGACGGTGTTGAGAAAGATTACGCCAAGGCATTTTATTGGTATCAAAAGGCTGCAGAACAAAATAATACCGACGCTGAGTACATGTTGGGAAATATGTATTTGAACGGCAGGGGCGTTCAACAAGATTATACACAAGCCATGCAGTGGTATCAGAAGGCCGCAAGCCAGGGCGACGCATACTCCTGCCGGGACATCTCAAAAATGTACCAATTGGGTCTTGGCGTTGCACCGGATTCCTCTGAAGCCGAATACTGGGCCAATCGAGCACAACAACTTGGTCTTCCGTCGTCCGGCAAAATTATTATTAAACGAAAAGTGCCATGGTATATGAATGGTTATTCAGACCAGCAGCCATAGAACGATTTGACGTCGACGGGCTTTGCGCATATATACAATATGTCTGAAATCGTTTGATTCACTTAGGAGTGTTACTACATGCCCAAACCGCGTCGCCGCAGAAAAATCGGCAGCAAAAAACGTCACGCCAAATGGAAAGCCCGCCATCACCTCCAGTGATCGTGCATCGATCTGATGAATCTCAAAGAGCCGGCAGGTTTCCCCTATCGGAGTACAAACTAAACAACCCCGGCTTTCCTGGCCGGGGTTGTTTTCGTGTCTTTTCGAATTTTTCGTGGCTAAAAATCAGCGTTAATCTGCGGATCATTTTTTGTTGTTACAAAACCGGAAGTCGCATCGTCTAGCGCGTTCGTGAATAAACGAAGCAATCACGCGGCTCGGGAGAAATATTGGGATGAATTGTCCAACGACGCAATATCCCTTCCCGCTGCATTCCGGCCTTTTCCATCACGCGCGCCGAGGCAGCGTTGGAAATGTCGCAGTATGAATGTACGCGAAATGTCCCTTCTGTCGCTAAAGCCCAATCAATCACGGCACGCGCGGCTTCGCTCGTGAATCCTTGGTTCCAAAGTCGTCTGGCAAGAACATATCCCAATTCAGCCTTAAAAGAATCTTTGATGCGATAAGTAATCATCCCGATTGCCCGGTCATCCGAAAGCAGTGTAATGACCCAGGAAAACTCTTCACCGGATTCCCACCGCGTCAAACACCTCGCCAGAAAAGCTTGCGTGTCGCTCAAAGCGGCATGGGGTCGCCACGTCGTATACCGCGAAACTTCGGCATCTTGCGTGTATTCCTCAAAAATCGCCAGAGCATCATCTGGTCGTGGGCGACGCAGAAATAGTCGCGAGGTTTTGAATGTATTAGGAGCTTGTATGGCCATCGCATTTTATCCTGGATGCATCAGCCTCGTCTGAACACCGAAAACTGAAAACTGCAGCGCAGCTGCTTACTCTTCCAGCGACGACGCCTGGCCGATCGTGCGTTTCGTGAGCGTACGGATGCGGTTAATTGCCGCCAGATACGCCCGCGCCGATGCTTCCAGAATGTCCGTGCTGAAGCCGCGTCCGCGCACCTTCCGATCCGTATGCGTCAACTCAACCATCACTTCACCCTGGGCTTCGCGTCCGCCGGTCACGCTGCGCACCTGGTAGGAATCCAGCCGCGCGCTTATTTTTGTGAGCCGCTGTATCGCCGAAAACATCGCGTCCACCGGTCCGTCGCCGGTGGCGGCGTCGGTAATTTCCTGCCCCGTGCTTTCGGTCAGTGTAACTGTCGCTGTGGCCACGCCATGCGTGCTGGCCATGACCTGCAGATTCTTAAGCGTAAACAACTGGCCGTGTGTTTCCAGTTGCTGTTCCGCCAGCGCTTCGAGGTCTTCATCAAAAATCTCTTTTTTCTTGTCGCAGAGAATTTTGAATTGCTCAAAAGCCCGGTCCAATCCCGCTTCGTCCAGACGCAAACCCAATTCCTCCAGCCGCTGGCGGAATGCGTGGCGGCCGCTGTGCTTGCCCAGCACCAACTTGTTCTGCACCAACCCCACGTCCTCCGGCGACATGATTTCATATGTGCGGCGTTCCTTGAGTACGCCGTCCTGGTGAATTCCCGCTTCATGGGCAAAAGCATTTTCACCCACAATGGCCTTATTGCGCTGCACGTGCAAACCAGTCAGAGTACTCACCAGCCGTGAACATGGAGCCAGACGCCGAGTGTTGATATTGGTGGTAAATGGATAATGGTCCGGCCGCGTGCGCATAGCCATCACCACTTCCTCCAACGCTGCATTACCGGCGCGCTCGCCGATGCCATTAATGGTGCACTCAATTTGCCGTGCACCACCCAGGACCGCGGCCAGTGAATTGGAAACCGCCATGCCCAAATCGTCATGGCAGTGTGAACTAAAAATTACATTTTTAGCACCCGGCACGTTCGCAATCAGATACTCAAACATAGCCCGATATTCTTCCGGAGCGGCGTAGCCGACGGTATCCGGGCAATTGATGGTTGTCGCGCCGGCTTCTATGGCTGCCTGAACCACTTCGGAGAGAAAATCGAGTTCCGTACGGCTGGAGTCTTCAGGGGAAAATTCCACGTCGGCCACATATTGCCGGGCCAGTTTCACGTTATCCACCGTCAGGCGGATGATTTCATCCTTGGCTTTTTTGAGCTTGAATTCCCGGTGTATTTTGCTCGTGGCGCAAAAAACATGGATGCGTCCCTTGCGCGCATGCTGCACCGCTTCGCCTGCACGGCGTACGTCGCGTTCCGTGCACCGGGCCAGGCCGGCCACCGTGGACTCTTTGATTTCCGACGAGATGGTCTTTACCGCTTCAAAATCGCCCGGACTGGTGATCGGAAAACCCGCTTCGATAATGTCCACGCCGAGTTGTTCCAGGGCCCGGGCGATTTCCAGTTTCTCCGGCAAATTCAGCGACGCACCGGGTGATTGTTCCCCGTCGCGCAGCGTGGTGTCAAAAATAAAAATTCGCGGCTTATTGGCCGTAGTAGGGATGGTGGTGGACATTGTTGAACCTCCTTTATTTATATGTTTGGCCATTGTACATGGCTAAAAAAAAACCCTGCGAGGGCCGCTCGCAGGGTTTAGTATTTAAAGCAATAAGCTCACCCTAGGAGCGATCCGGAAATCGTCCGCTAAGTCCCAGAAGGTTGAGCAATAGAGTCTGATGAATCATCGCTAATTCCTGTCTACCAAAGATACTTATATATCCAACGACAGGTTGAAAGTCAAACGATAAATACTCCGGTACCCTAATCGTCGTGGTTAAATCTGTGTTAATCGGCGCAATATGCGGATCGTTTTTCGTGGTTTAAAATCTGAAGAAATTGAAATTCCTTATTTTGCTCTCCTGATCACCTGCTCTAAATTCACCTGTTCCCGGCGTGGTTTACCGCGCCGCGGTACCACTCGATCGTCTTTTTCAATCCGTCTTCCAGAGACGTCTGGGCAACGAAGCCGAATTTTTCCTTCGCGCGCGACGTATCCAGACAGCGGCGCGGCTGGCCATCAGGTTTAGTTGGGTCCCATTCGATTCGACCCTTAAATCCGCAGAGCTTACAAATCAGTTCCGTCAAATCGCGGATGGTGATTTCCCGCCCGGCGCCGATGTTCACCGGCTCCGGTTCGTTATATTTAAACATCGCTTCGACGATTCCCCGGGCCGCATCTTCCACGTATAAAAATTCCCGTGATACCGATCCGGTGCCCCAGGCCGAAATGTAATCGGCCCCGGCGTTCTGCGCTTCAACCACTTTACGAATTAGCGCGGGTATCACGTGTGAGCTCTTTAGATCGAAATTATCCCCCGGTCCGTACAGATTCACCGGCAAAAGATAAATCGCATTAAGGTCATACTGCTGACGGTACGACTGGCACATCACCAGCAGTGCCTTTTTTGCCACGCCATACGGGGCGTTGGTTTCTTCCGGATAGCCATCCCACAGATTTTCTTCATGAAAAGGCACCGGCGTAAATTTAGGATAGGCGCAAATGGTGCCCACTTGAACAAACTTACGGATTTTGTTTACCCGTGCGGCTTCGATCAGGTTCACGCCCATGGTCATGTTGGCGTAAAAATACAGGCCTGGATTCTCACGATTCGCCCCGATGCCGCCCACACGCGCCGCCAGATGAATCACCACCTCAGGTTTAACCTCAGCCATCATGCGGTCCACCTGATCCTGGCGCGTCAGGTCGCAGTCTTTACTGCGCAAAATGACCAGATCTTTTTCGCTAATTCCCCTGGCAATAAGTTCCCGGGAAACGAATTTGCCCAGAAATCCCGCTCCACCAGTGATTAAATACTTTGCCATGCTTTCAAATCTCAAATCATGCAGGCTGCTGCCCGGCATCTTGTGTTAATATACCCACGTCTGGGCTCTTTGACATATTATGCGGCTGAAGGAGTGAATTGAATGCGGCGCAAAATTATTATTTCGCTTTCGTTTTTGGCCATGTTGGCTGCCGCTCCGGCGACGCTGCAAATCAGCAAACAGACTACTTTTATCATCAGTCCGCTTTATCCCGATGGTACGCCGGATTATGTCGGCGCGCTAAATAATATCGGATCTCAAGGCGTCACCGCGGAAAACAACGCCGCCGTCGCACTTTTGCGACTGGAAATTAGTACCAGCGATCAATCGGACGCCAAAAAATCATTGGAAGCTTTGAATTTGCCCGACAAGCAAAATACTGCATTATCCTGGGAAGACACAACGGATTTTTATAAAGAGCATTTGTCGCAGGAATATGCCGACCAGAAAGTCAGCAAGGATTTATTGCCTGGGTGGAATCAGAATCTTCCGAATTCACCGGCAGAACTTTTTGAAAGTGCGGAAACTCAGTTTGCCCAACATCATCCCTGGACCCCCGATAAGTGCGTGATGCTCTATGCGTATCTATTAAAAATCGGCCCTGCCCTTGATGCACTGCAGCAAGCTTCAAAACTTTCGAAGTTTTATGCGCCACTGGCTGATGGCGAAAGTTTCGCCACGGTAATTCAATCAATCCTGGCCTGGCAAATTGATGCCGAAAAGTTTTATGATCCACTGGTTTGGCGCGCCACACTAGATTTGGGCCAAGGAGACATCGCCGGTTGCGAACAGAATTTGCTTGCCATACATCGTTATGCCCGATTAGTTGCCGCTCAGCCGGATAATCCGCTTTCATACATGACCGCTTTTCAGATCGAATCGATCGCCACCAGTGGCGACCGGGTACTTTTAACGGATCCGTCTCTGACTGCCAAACAGGCCCTGGATTATTTCAAAACGCTTGAATCACTTGGTCCGCTGCCTTCGGCGTGGCAGGCAGTGAACATCGGCGTAAGGATTCCGATTCTCGACGTGGTATGTTCCTTCTATCGTAATGCCTCAGGCATCGGCTCGCCAAAACCAATTCCTGACGCATTATCTGGTCCGCCGTTTAGCGACTTGGCCAAAATAACCACCGGTGTGGACTGGAACGATGTTTTCCATCGTACCAATCAGATTTTTGACGTGCTTTCCGATTATTTTCGCTATCCATCCGATTCCGATCAGTCTCGTCAGGCCCAGACGGCTTATGACAAGCTTGAAAAACGAGCGGAAAATTTTGATCCGGATGCAGCTTCGTCCACCGATGACAAATTAGTCTGGGGCATTCTGACTGGCCTGAATATTTTAGGTAAAGACAATGTTGTCACCGGTTTTCATGGTCTGGAACTTTATGGCGAGCAAATCGATCAGCTAAGTCAAATCGGTCTGGCCCTTGCCGCCTATCATGCCCAGCATGGCCAGTATCCGGCCACGCTAGATGCTTTATGCCCGGAATATTTTGCCCAGGTTCCCGCTAATTTGTTTAGTAGCCGGCCATTGGTTTATACGCCGACCGGCGATGGCTATAAACTTGTTGCACGGCTTGACGCTGATCAAACAGAAATGATTAGCGGAATGGGTTCACCCGAGCTGGATTTGTTGACCATCCAGGTTCCCACACCTGCTCAAACGTGGGAAAACGATAGTCTGCCATAAAGGTTCGCCGCTTGACCATGCCACGGTGAAAACGCATGATTGTATTACCATTGGAGAGATGGCTGAGCGGCTGAAGGCGCCGGTTTCGAAAACCGGTTGGTGCGCAAGTGCCACGTGGGTTCGAATCCCACTCTCTCCGTTTTGGCCTTCGGCCAAAACAGAGCCAAAGAGCCGCAGAGCGGCTCTTTGACGATCTACTGTTCACCTGTTCTACTCTCTCAGTTATTCCAAGGTCAAAACAAAGCTGTGGAGCCATACGACGAATTAGTGATTTAACTCGCTAAACTTCGGATCCGCCAGGCATTCCTGTTTGGCCTTTTCCATATCAGCCTGAAATTCCGGATTCGCCAACAGCGCCGCGGCTATCGCATAACCCAATACATGTCCCGCCGCCACGTCGCTGGGAAAATGCACCCCGCCTATAACCCGGTCATCGCCGATCTGGTAAGCACGGGCCATGATCGCGTCCCGGCGTTCGGGAAACATGGTCGACAGAATGATGCCCCAAACGATGGCATGACTTGAATGTCCGCTGGGATACGAAAAGGAAGATTCCAATTTTACGCATGGCTTGAGCCGCGGATCGAGTGTATAGGGCCGCGGGCGGGCAAAAAAGTTTTTGGCGGTATAGGAAATAATCGATGTGTCATTGCTCGCCTGGCGTAAAAGCTGGGTCGTAATGGGAAGATCATCGGGATTAAACCAACTGCCAAGCACATTGCTGAAAAGAAATGGATTTAAATTGACTTCTCTTTTTGCCCGGGCGATTTGCTCCGCTGTTCTGGTGTTTTGCAATTCCAGCATCCAGTTGATTTCAGCGTGGGTCACAAACGAATTATTCGCCGGCGGCGGGGTCAGAAGCGTTTTAAAATCTATACTGCCCGGCGTGAGAAAATAAAAATGATTCGTGGGCTTGGACATATCCGAAGCGCTCACGTCCGCCCGCGCCGCCGGTGAATCGATCAATAATGCCGCACAAACCAGTAGCATCGCCGGTAATGTGATCCACTTGACGAGTCGCATATTCACAATCCTTTCAATCAACAAAGCAATCCTTAAGTTTCCAAAGCCTAATGGAAAAATGTTCAGATTTTATAAAGACCAGTTCTTGATATTTCCAGTATCACCGTATCCACACCGCGCCGTGCCAAGTTATATCAAACCGGTTATTCTGTTATTGCAGCGAGTGAACCCATGACTATAGAGCCTCATTATCATCCTCCGCCTGAACCCTGGCGCCAGCATCGCTCAAAAATAACCCGGAAATGGCATACGCCGTGGTATTTCTTCAATTGGTGCTGTGATTATCTCGCATATCTGTTGAGCCGCTGGAAGTTTCTGGAAGTTTTGGAATATCTTGGGAGCTTGTCAATTCTTTTGGCGGTAATTTTTTGGTTTGCCGAAGGGCCAGAGCGCATTAAAGAACGGCATTATCAGGCATGGCAGGTGATCAATACGGCGCAAGGAAAGGGGGGTAATGGCGGTCGCATCGACGCTCTTCAGGAGCTAAATCAGGACGGCGTCTCACTGATTGGCGTGGATCTCATGGATGCTTTTTTACAGAATGTCGATTTGAATCATGGCCAGCTCAATCGGGCCATTTTCGGCTCAGCGGATTTGCGCGGCGCTGATTTTTCGTATGCCCAATTGCAGGACGCGCACTTTATCTATGCCAATCTTCGCAATGCGCATTTAGATCACGCGGACCTGACTGATGCCATGTTGGACGACGCAGATTTAACCGGTGCGAGCCTCAAAGGGGCCTCTCTTGTCGGTGTCTCGCTGGATGGCATCGATCTGAGCAACGCGGATCTGAGTGGCGCAGACCTTTCAGGGCTAATCAGTTGGAAAACGATTGAAACAATCAGCGGAGCGAATTTATCCGGCGTGCATAATGCACCGGACGGCTTTTTCAAGTGGGCTTTGCTGCATGGCGCCATCGAATCATCTTCCGCGGCCCCGGCGACAAACAATTAATTCTCAGATTCTGATCAAAATTCCGTTTTGATCCACCGATGAAATTTTCCGTCGATCGGTTAAAATTGGCTCTGTTATTGTTTGTGTTTGGTGAGATCGCGCGGTGAAAAAGATTTACCTGGAAACCTTCGGTTGCCAGATGAATGTGCTGGATAGCCAGCTCGTAGAGGGCAAGCTGCGCAGCCTCGGTTACGATTTTGTTCCCGACGCCGACGCGGCCGAGGTTGTTTTATACAACACCTGTTCCGTCCGGCAGCAGTCGGAAAATAAGGTTCTTTCCCGTCTGGGTCTGTTAAAAATCCGCAAAGCTACGCAACCCGATTTGGTCGTTGGCGTCATCGGATGCATGGCCGAACGCGACGGCAAAACGCTGCTCAGACGCATGCCGCACCTGGACCTGTTGTGCGGACCAGGCGAATTGGACAAACTTCCAACGCTTCTGGAAACCGTTTTTAAAACGCACAAACAGCAGTCCGCCCTGGCGGGCAATAATTCGCGCCGCTCCGGCACTTTGGATTCAGCCGACGATGGCCTGGAACTGCTCGATTTGTCGCGTTCTTTTTCGCCTGAACAGAGCAAATTTCAGGCGTATGTTCGCGTGGTGCGCGGCTGCAATAAGTTCTGTACCTATTGTGTAGTGCCGTACACGCGCGGCCCCGAGGTCAGCCGCTCGCCGGCCGCGATTGTCGATGAAGTCCGCAGACTCACCGCCGCCGGCGCTCTGGAAGTAACGCTGCTGGGCCAGACCGTTAATCATTACGTTTATCAGCACGGAGCCGTGGCGGGTGCAGGCGGCGTTTTGCCTAAACGCACGACATTCGCGGAACTGCTTCATCAGATACATGAAAGCGTCCCTGAACTGCCGCGCTTGCGGTTCATCACCAGCTTTCCCGCCGATTTCGGCGACGACATTCTTCATGTCATGGCGCAAAGCCCAAGAATCAACCGTTATCTGCACATTCCGGCCCAATCCGGCTCCAATCGCATTCTGAAAATGATGAATCGCGGTTACACCCGCGAAAGTTATCTGGAACTTCTGGACCGCGCACGCAATATTGTTCCGGGCATTGTTTTAGCCGGCGATTTTATCGTCGGCTTTCCCACCGAAACCGAAGAAGATTATCAGGCCACGCGCGAGCTTGCATCGAAAGCGAAATACAAAAATTGTTTTATCTTTAAATACTCTCCACGTCCCGGCACGACGGCCATACGCCGTTATCCCGACGACGTTCCCGAGGAGATTAAGCGCCGCCGCAACAATGATTTGCTCCAGCTCCAAAACGACATTTCCGAAGAACTCAACCGTGAATTGCTCGGTTCCACGCTGGATGTGCTCTGTGAAGGGCCCAGCGGCTGGAACCAATCGGCAGAGTCGGTGATCGCCGGCATGGATTCTTCAGCCTGCGTGGGCGACGGTTCAGCCCGCGTCGAATTGGGAAATCGTCTTGCGGGTGCCATGGGTCGCAAGGAAAAATTTACGTCCGACGCGGAGAGTTTCAATTCCTTCGATCATGCAGATGAACCAGTCGTTCAACTGACCGGCCGTACGACCGCAGATCAGATAGTCGTATTTGATGGGCCGGAATCTCTGGAAGGGAAAATCGTCAGGGTTTGTATCCATGCCGCCCATGCGATGACCATCTTTGGCCGGCGCTCGATTCAAACGATCTCCGGGCCGGAGAAGAAGTGCACGGAACCTGCTGAAATATCGTAACTTACACGATTTGCTCAAATTATTAATGGCCGGTTAAATAAGCGCCTCTATTCCATTATAGGACAAATTCTTTGATAAGTTTTTTGAGTTTTTACTTGAACTTTATTGGCCCGATTGGTTATAAACCACTTATTGACTCTGATACACGTCAAAAGATACGGGTCAAATATTTGAAGGTGAGTTGAGATTAAGGGATTGACGTACGATGTCTCTGGGAACAAAAGGGAGAGAGTTCATGTCCAAAGACAACGATATTAATTGGTACCTCGCAGAAATTCGCAAATACCCGCTTTTATCCGCACGCAAAGAAAAATTGTTAGCCAGGCGCATCCGCCGTAATGGTGACGAAAAAGCTCGTCAGGAAATGATAAGTTCCAACCTTAGGCTGGTGGTTAGTGTAGCGCGTAAGTTTACTAACCGTGGAGTACCTCTTGCGGATTTGATTGCCGATGGAAACATCGGGCTGGTCCGGGCGGTTGAACTTTTCAATCCTGGTAAAGACGTTCGTTTCAGCACTTATGCCATATGGTGGATCCGCCAGGCCATTCGCCGTGGAATGATCATGGCGGTGCGCCCGATACACCTTCCCGCCTATATGGCCCAGCGCATTTCACAATTGCAGAGCATCTCCAGGCTTCAACGGAATAAGTTGGTTCGAACCGAAGAAGATGACCTGGCCGGACTCATGCAAACCAATCTTCGTGGTTTGGCCCTTATCGAACGTGCCGCACGAACGATGCATAATGCCGCGTCTTCAGGCTCTGAACATGGCGCTTCTCATATCCAGGAGATGCTGCTGGACCCCCGGACCCCGCGACCTGAACAGTCGCTGGAAAATGACGAAATCGCCAATATAGTCCAGCAAATGCTTGCCCAGCTTGATGATAGGGCAGCTACGATTCTGCGCATGCGTCACGGATTAGGAGGTTCGCAGGCTTTTACTTTGGAACAAATCGCTAAACACTTTGGTTTAACGCGTGAACGCATCCGCCAGATTGAGCTTGTTGCGATCAAAAAACTCGAACAAATGATGCAGGGCCGTGAATATCTCACGCATCGTGCCCCTTCCCACGTGCATGGCGCTTTAAATTACATGGCCATGGGATAGGCTCTAAAGCTCCGCGACTTTATTACCTTGAATCTCAGAGAAAAGCTCAACAAAGCGCCCCGGATTATCCAGGCGGAGTTGCTTCCAGTTCAGCCTGCGTGGGTTGCCGCTTGCCTGTAAGTGCTGCAGCCGGCTTGGACGCTCTGGCCAATTCAGCGGCGTTTGCGCCGACTGTTTCGTCGGCGCCGGGCGTAGTAACCGACTGGCCGCCGCGCGCCATGGCAATCATGCCGGTGCGGGCAAGCTCCCGGATGCCATAAGGCCGCACCAGTTCGACAAAAGCGTCGAGTTTGTCTTCTTCGCCGGAAAGTTCCACACTGACCGTATTATGCCCTACGTCCACGACCCGGCCGCGAAATAGATTAGCCAATTCAATAATTTCACTCCGAGTCCGCGGTGTGCTGCTCAGTTTCACCAGCATCAGATCACGTGCGATAAACGGCGCGTCTTTATAGTCGCGTACTTTTACCACGGTGACAATTTTTTCGAGCTGTTTGCGAACCTGATCCAATATCCGATCGTCGGCGACCACCACGATGGTCATCCGTGAAAGCGTGGGATCTTCGGTTCTGCCGACCACCAGTGAATCAATGTTAAATCCACGCGCGGAGAACATGCCTGCGACGTGCGCCAGCACGCCCGGCTCATTCATCACCAAAGCTGTAATCACGTGTTTCATGGCAACTCCGTTGCGAATTTTAAATTTCAAATTTCAAATGCAATCCCTTAAGCCAGCGTGCCCATGTCGCGGGCCGAATTCGGCGGAGCGGTGCCTACAACGCCCAACTCCATTTCATGAAGTCCTTTGCCGCTGGCCACCATCGGATAAACGTTTTCGGCCGTTTCACAAATAAAATCGACCACGCATGGTCCCGGATGTTTGACCATTTCTTCGGCGACTTTCAGCACGTCCTGCTTTTTCTCGCAGCGAATGCCCCGAATGCCGAAACTTTCCGCCATGGCGGCGAAGTCCGGGTTGACCATTTCACTGTGGGCGAAGCGGCTCTTATAGAAAAGCTGCTGCCACTGGCGGACCATCCCCTGGAAGCGGTTGTTGAGTATCGCGACCTTGACCGGCAGGTTGTATTGACGAATGGTTGCCAGTTCCATCGCCGTCATAATGTAGGAAGCATCGCCGTCGATGTCGATGACCAGTTCGCCGGGCCGGCCGACCTGAGCGCCGATCGCGGAAGGCAGGCCGTAACCCATGGTGCCCAGCCCGCCGCTGGTGATCATGCTGCGCGGAATGCTCCAGCGGATAAATTGCGCCGCCCACATCTGGTGTTGGCCCACGCCGGTGGTGAAAATCGCCTTGCCCTGCGTCACCTTGTTGATGGCTTCGATGATCGCCTGCGGCTTGGCCATATCCGAATCATCTTTGTAGGCGAATGGGAATTTATTTTTCCATTCATTGATCTGGGTGAACCACTCTTTACGCGGCCGATGCTCGATGTATTGGAGCATATCCTGTAAACAGAATCGCGCATCGCCGACCACCGGCACGTCAACCTTCACATTTTTGCTGATGCTCGATGGATCAATGTCCACGTGAACGATCTTGGCCTTGGGTGCGAATAATTTCAGATTGCCGGTGACGCGGTCGTCGAAGCGGGCTCCAACAGCAATCAGGCAGTCCGATTCCTGCACCGCGAAGTTGGCATAAGCGCCGCCGTGCATGCCCAGCATATGCAGGCTCAGGGCGTTATTTTCGTCAAATGCGCCCAAACCCAGCAGTGTGGTGGTGCAGGGGATGTTTCCCTTTTCCGCCAGGGCGCGCACTTCACTCCAGGCGTTGGACAGAATCGCGCCGCCGCCCACGTAAAGCACAGGGCGCTGTGAAGCATTGATCAATTCCGCAGCCGCTTTAACCATCCGGCTGTGCCCGCCGCGATAAACTTTATAACCCGGCAACCAAGGCGTATCGTCAATGGCTTCTTCAACTTTGCTTGTCGTCACATCCACAGGTAAATCAACCAGCACCGGCCCGGGCCTGCCCGTGGTCGCGATGATGAACGCCTCGTTGATGATCCGCGGCAAATCCTTGACGTTTTTAACCAGGTAATTGCGTTTCGTGACCGGCCGGGTAATGCCCGTCACGTCCGCTTCCTGGAACGCATCGTTGCCGATCACATACGTGCGCACCTGGCCCGAAAATACGATGATCGGTATGGAATCCATGTAAGCGGTCGCCAGCGGCGTAACGGTATTAGTCGCCCCTGGTCCGCTGGTTACGATCACGACGCCGGGTTTGCCTGTCGCACGGGCATAGCCATCGGCCATGTGTCCGGCGCCCTGTTCATGCCGCACAAGAATAAAGTTGAGTTGGTTCTCGTAAAGCTGATCGAACGTTGGCAGAATGGCTCCGCCGGGATAACCGAACGCATCGGTCACGCCATGTTCGACAAGCATCTGGAGCAATATCTGGGCTCCGGTCTTACCGATATAGCGATCGGTTTTTCCCGTAGGTTTTCCCAGAACCGGCAATTCATTGCCGCGCGTTTCGCCACCGATGCTCACGTCAACGGAATCATCCTTTTTTCGCGGTTCGGGGCTTTTAGGACTGGTTTTGACTGCCGGCGCAAACGCCGGAGTCCCTGGGGGAGGGGTCACGGTAGACATAAAATCCTCATACAACTTCGGCTGCATTGGCGAGGTTAACGGGCGTCCCGATCTCTCGAGATTACACCAGCGCCATCCCAAGCCGCCGTTTTCATCTGAAAATCGCAGGCGAACCGACCTGAGCCGGTATCACCTGCTGTTGTGCTACTATTCTTTCATTCGGCAGGGTGAAAAGCAAGAGAGAATTTTTCCCATAATACCCGATTAATTTCGCGAAGATGTAGTTAGCCCCTCCAACTTTTGAGAAAAACACCATTTACGTTACAATCTGCCGCTTTGGTTTAAATGAGAAAATTCATGACCGCAGATACCTCCAAAATCAAACGACCTCTTATGATCATTGTTCGCGACGGGTGGGGAGAAAATCCTCATCCGGAAATGGATGCCTATAACGCCGTCAAACTCGCCAGGCATCCCGTTGACGATATGCTCATGAGCACCTATCCGAACGCATTGATCCATACCTGCGGCGAGTGGGTGGGTCTGCCGGAAGGCGTTATGGGTAATAGCGAAGTGGGGCACCAGAATATCGGCGCCGGCCGAATCGTCGATCAGGAAACCATGCGCATCACAAGGCGTATCCGCGACGGCAGCTTTTTTGAAAATTCAACGCTGCGCGGCGCTTTTGAATACGCAAAAAAGCACAACAGCCGAGTCCATATTCTGGGCCTTTGTTCCGACGGCCGGGTGCATTCCGATCAGGAACATGCCTACGCCATATTAGAATTGGCAAAAAAACTGCATTTCCCCGGCGATCGGGTTTTTATCCATGCCATTACCGACGGGCGCGATACGGCCCCGCAAGGAGGCAAAGGTTATCTGGTGGCGCTCGAGAAAAAAGCCGGGCAAATCGGTATCGGCGTCATTGCCAGCGTGGTGGGGCGCTACTACGCCATGGATCGCGATAACCGCTGGGATCGCGTCCAGAAAGCTTATGATTTGCTTACGCTGCGGGAAGGCAAAAAATTTCCCGATGCGCAAGGGGCGTTGGCTGATTACTATGCCCATCCCACCGAACCATCGCGGAACGGCGATGAATTTGTCACCCCTTGCGTCATTGGTTCCATGGACGCCGCCGTTAAAGACAACGATGCAATCATTTTCTTCAATTATCGCGGCGATCGTCCGCGGGAAATCACTAAAGCGTTTGTCTATTCCGACGAAGAATTCAAAAAGGAAAAAAACGGCGGTTTTGTCCGTAAGACGCGTCCGAAGAATATTTATTTCGCCACCATGACCGCTTACGAAGAAGGGTTGCCGGTCAATGTTGTTTTTCCCAAGCCTGAAAAGATGAAAGACATCATGGGAATGCACATCGCTTCCCAGGGCCTGAAGCAATTTCGCTCGGCGGAGACGGAAAAATTTCCCCACGTAACATTTTTCTTCAACGATTATCGCGAAGAGCCGTTTCCCAGTGAAGATCGCAAAATGGCTGATAGCCCCAAAGTTTCCACCTATGATCACAAACCGGAAATGAGTGCCGAAGAAGTCACGCAGATCATTCTCACGGCACTGGATTCCGGTACGTATGATTTTTATGTCCTGAATTTTGCCAATGGCGACATGGTGGGCCACACCGGCAATCTGACGGCGGCTATCAAAGCAGTGGAAACGGTAGATGCCTGCCTCGGCCGCGTACTTGAAAAACTAAAAAGCGTTGGCGGTATAGCCCTGGTCCTGGCCGACCACGGCAATTGCGAGCAGATGTGGGACCCGGTCAACAATTGTCCGCATACCAGTCATACCACTTACGATGTGCGATTGATCGTGGTGGACGATCGC
>DATJSN010000095.1:0-26195 GCA_035504095.1 Phycisphaerae bacterium
TGTGACAGTCTCAACGGACTCGATCACACTCGATCTGGCGCCGCTGGTTGCTGTGCCTGGGGCTACGCTGCGCTTCGCCTCAGGCACAGCAACCCTTTCTATTGAACCATGTTTTTGGTTCTTTGGTAACATACAAGATCAGAACCTGCGACGAGCTCAGTCGAGCCGAGGACCCAGAGAAAAATATTTACCACAATGAGATGACGAATCCGCAGATTACGCAGATGAACGCAGAGAATATTTTAATTGGCACCGGGTTTCCACCACGGTGCTGAATATCCATTCACTACTTTCTCTGCACAACTGCTTATAATGGTTTTCTGCATATTCGAAGGAAACGAAGTCATGCCAAAGAATTTGCGTGTGCCGGCCTGCGTTATCGCGTTGTTGCTTTTTTCTCTTGGCGCAGCCGCCACGACCACGACCGCTCCTGATGAGAAAACACTCTCGCAACCGAGTTCTGCTGGTTCGCAATACCTATCTACCGTCCCGACAAAATCGCCGCCGTTACCCAAACGGTTGCCCGCCGACATTCGTGTTGCATGGAGAAACGCCGGTGCGATATCTGGTTGGCTGGATGACGATGGATCCTGGGATCGTTCCGCAAAAGGCAAGCCGGGTGCGATTCCCGCGTTTCGCATTAGACGATGGATGCGCGGCATGACGGAACAGTTACCTTCGCCGGATGAGAACTTCGGCCTGATTCTGGAAAATACAAATATAGGCGATCCTGGTCTGGAAGAACTTGCCAGACTATCCCACTTGCAATCGCTGACCCTCGACCACACCAATGTGTCCGGCGAGGGTTTTAAGGCTCTGGCGGGTTTGACGCAGTTGCGGTATCTGGACCTTAGCGAAAATCGCCACCTGAGCGCTGTGGGTCTGAAAGAATTGGCCGGCCTTAAGCAGTTGCGGGAGATACATTTCTGCGGTTCCAACCTGATGGATGCGGGCCTGCAAGGAGTGTCCAGGCTTGCTCAATTGCAGATACTCTACCTCTGCGATACCCAGGTGACGGATGCCGGGCTTAAGAATTTAACGGGCCTGGCGCAGTTGCAGCAACTGTGGCTCGACGACGATAAAATAACCGACGCAGGATTGAAAACCCTGGCGAGCCTGTCTCAGTTGCAGGAACTGAGCCTCAGCGGCACCGATGTGACGGACGCGAGTTTCAAAGAATTGGCCGTCTTCAAGCAAATGCAAATGCTGTACCTTGACGACACCAATGTAACCGACGTGGGGCTGAAAAAGCTGGCCGGCTTTACGCACCTGCAGGGGCTGATCCTCGACGACGATGCTGTGACCGACGCGAGCTTGAAGGCATTAGCGGGACTTACACAATTGCAAATGCTGAGCCTCAGCAATACTTCAGTGACGGATGTGGGGCTTAAAGAACTGGCCGGCATGAAACAGTTACAGCAACTGTGGCTTGATGGCACTTTTGTGACGGTCGCAGGCGTAAAGGAATTGAGAAAAGCGCGGCCCGACCTGCATATTTACCAGCTAAAAAATCTCCGAACTTTTCCGCCGCCGCAGACCTTTCCGCCTCCGCCGTCGCTGCAACAGGCTTAAGGGTTGACGATTTTTACCGTGAAGGGGTGACGATTTTAACGCAGAGGTCGCAGAGGTTACGCTGAGTGCGCAGAGAACATAATAAAAGTTAATTGTTTACCACAACGACACAACGGTTTTGAATTACGAAAAACGGTGTCGTCGAAACTGGAGATTGCATGAAAGCGATTGCATTTACGCGGCCGCTGCCGATCGAGGCCCAGGACTCGCTGGTGGAGCTGGATATGCCGCGGCCGGAGCCCGGACCACGCGACTTGCTGGTCAATGTGCGAGCGATTTCCGTGAATCCGGTGGATACGAAAGTGCGCGGCGCGCGGCATCAAGGCTCGGCGTCGCCTGTCACGGGGAAACCGCGCGTACTTGGTTGGGATGCGGCGGGCGTAGTCGTCAGCAAAGGCGCCGCGGTGAGCGGGTTTGCCGCCGGAGATGAAGTCTACTACGCCGGCGAATTGGAGCGTCCCGGATCAAACGCGGAATATCAGGCCGTTGATGAACGGCTTGTCGGACGCAAGCCGAAATCGATGGGCTTTGCTCAAGCCGCGGCCCTGCCGCTCACGAGCATTACCGCCTGGGAATTGCTATTCGATCGACTTGGCGTTCGCGAAGGTCAGAGCGGCGGGACTTTACTGGTTAGCGGAGCCGCCGGCGGCGTGGGTTCCATTCTTGTACAACTGGCGCGGCGGCTTACGGGGCTGACCGTCGTTGGGACCGCGTCGCGGCCGGATACAGTGCAATGGGTGTCCCAGATGGGCGCTCACCACGTGATCGATCACACCAAACCGCTGGCCGGGCAGATAAACGGATTGCAGGCGCCTCCGGTGAAATATATCGCGAGCCTGACGGCGACTGCAAAGAACTTTGCACAACTGGTCGAGGTCCTGGCTCCGGAAGGAAAACTGGGCCTGATCGACGATCCGGAATCGCTCGATGTGGTGCCGCTCAAGCGCAAGGCGGCGTCATTGCACTGGGAGTTCATGTTTGCGCGATCCATGTGGCAAACGGCGGACATGGCCGAGCAGGGAAGACTGCTTAACCGTGTTTCAGACCTTGTCGATCAAGGTGAACTGCGCTCGACGCAGACACAGACGTTCAGCCCCATCAGCGTCGAGAATCTGAAGAAAGTCCACGCACTGGTCGAAAGCGGAAAAACAATCGGTAAAGTGACATTGAGCGGATTCTGACGTTGAGATCTATCCATGTCATCTATGTAGTCCGCGATAATTTGAACATTTTCCTCCGGAACAGATCGCGGTAATAATGTGTTCTTATGCTCAGCGAGCAAATAAAAATTTCACTCCTTCGCGCGGCGCTGGCAGAAGCGAAAATGGGTTTACAGGAAGGCGGACTGCCCATCGGCTCTGTACTGGCCTCGCCTGATGGAACGATCCTGGCGCGCGGCCATAATCTGCGCGTCCAGACCGGCGATCCAACCGCCCATGCGGAGGTTGTCTGCATTCGCAATGCGGGACGTCGCCGTGATTGGACAAAACTCGTGCTGGTCAGCACGCTAAGCCCATGTATTATGTGTACCGGAACCTCCCTGCTGTATCGCATTCCGGAGGTCGTAATCGGCGAGAATAAGAATTTTCGTGGTGCAGAAGACCTGTTCGAACATAACGGCGTCAGGGTTCATCTGATGCAGGACCCCGAATGTATCAAACTCATGGCGGAATTCATAAGAGACAAACCTGACCTGTGGAATGAAGATATCGGTTTGGAATGATACCTGTTGGGGAATTTAGGTAATGCAACCATGTGATTGTCAGACTCGTCGTGATTTTTTCAATATCCACCCGGAGGAACTCAGAAATTTTTTGTTAGGTTTCGTTCAGCTCACAACTGATCGCCATGCGGATTATCACCTCTATAGATGTCCGCTTTGCAATACGCTGTGGCTAGTCGATGATACGACCCGCAGTCCTATGGCGGTCCGAGTTTCTTCTGAAGCTGCAGCGATCGATTTTGACGAGCGACCCTATAGACGGCAACTTATGGTGGAATGGCACGGCGGTGTTACGGACCAAAAGTGTAATTTCATAGATTGTAATAATCGTGCGTTACGCGGCATCGTTTATTGTGTTGATCATGCATATCCGATGTTTGCGGTTGACAACCCGAAAAAAGAACTTTTTCCTTCGTAATAGATCGTGGTAATAATGCACTCTTATCTAAGAATATCCAAGAGCCTCTAAAGGAGTCTACTTCACGATGACCACTACGTTCCATCGCGTTTGGCACTATAGATCACTGTGCACGAATGTCGCCGCCGCCCTGGGCTTTATTCTGTTTATCTGCGGCTATCTTTTGCCGGCGCAAGCGCAGAACGTTCCCCAGACGCAACCGGCCCAGACAACTACCGTCATCGCCACCGTCCATGTGGATGTGACGCCGGAACACGTTCTCAATACGATTTATCCCGACACGGCCACCGGGGCATGGATGGACGTTCTATCCAAATCGCAGGTCGACAATCTCAGCAAACCCGCCGTGATTCAAGGCGTCAAAAATCTGGGTTGGGGTTCCATCACCATGCGCAACAACAGCGAGTTGCGTCTGGCCGCATGGCACTGGAACGAAAACGGTACGTGGAGCGATCCGGTCAACAAGAGTGGATATTTCACCGGCAGCGCCGCTTTAGCTGAACCGATCCATTACGGTTACTCCTATTCGCTGCCCCATCGCGATTTCATGACCAGCGGCGACCCGCCTTTGGTGGCGGGTTTTCAAAGCTATTGGAAAAGCAATCCTTACCTGACCAGCCATTTCACCGGCGAGTCCGACGCGCTGCACCCGCAATGGATCGTGATCGACATGGGCATCGCCCGGCCCGTTAATGCCGTCCACATCCAGTGGGTCAATCCCTACGCCGTCGCTTATGTGGTCCAATATTGGATTGGTGATGACAATGCTTTGGATTGGGACATGGGTCCCAATGGCGTATGGAAGCCATTTCCCTCCGGCACAATCACCAACGGGACCGGCGGCAATGTACATCTGAAACTCTGCGATGCGCCGATTACCGCGCGATTCCTTCGCGTTTTGATGACCCAATCATCCAACACCCCCGACACGCACGGCGCACAGGACATCAGGAATTGCGTGGGTTATGCGATCCAGACGCTCTCTGTGGGAACGATTGATGCCAAAGGCGTCTATTCAGTTATCTATCCGGCCAATGGCGTCGAACCCGGACCCGGGCGCCATCGGGACGAAGGCGATGCGTTTCCCGGATCCGCGGAAGATACCGCCGGGTCCTTTTGCGCTTCTTCGATCGACCCCTGGCACGAGGCCAACAATCTGATCACCGGCGGCGACGAGGAATACAACGGCATCGATAATTTCTTCACCAGTGGATTAACCATGGGCCACCCGGCGCTGGTTCCGGTTACGGTGATCTACGGCACGCCCCAGGACGCCGCCAATGAAGTGGCGTATATTTACAAGCGCGGTTATCCAGTAGTGGGAATCGAGATGGGCGAGGAGTGCGATGGCAAGCACACCATGCCGGAAGATTATGCTGCGCTTTATTGCCAGTGGGCGACGGCCATTCACAAACTCACGCCGAGCGCCCGGCTGGGCGGTCCGGTTTTCGAAGGCGTCGATAAAGATATCACCCTTTGGGCGGACAACCAGGGCCGAACTTCCTGGATGGAGCGATTTATCGATTACCTGAAATCCCATGGACATCTTCAGGACCTCTCATTTTTGTCCTTCGAGCATTATCCTTTTCTGGTCAACGGGTTTTCGCCGCCCGATGACTGGGACACGCTTTACATGGAGCCGGGGATCATGAAACACGTCCTGCACATGTGGCGCGCCGACGGCGTCCCGGCAAATGTACCGTTGATTATCTCAGAAAGCGGAATCACCGCCGGCGGCGGCAAACGCGGTTACATGGGCGTCACGGGCAACGCCATTTGGGAATGTGATGCGTTCGGCACATTTTTTTCCCAGGGCGGCACGGCCTTCTATCGGCCGGCGATCAATAATGGCGCGCGCGGTCGCCGCAACAGCAAAGGCCCGCTCGGCGGCGGGACCTACGGCACGCCGCAATATACGCCGTTTACTTCCGCACACATCATTAACTTTGAATGGCTCCAGCACGGCGGCGGCGCGAATCAGATTTTCCCCGCCAACGCGGACCTGCTCGATGCCGCCGGACGCATTGTGATTACTTCGTACGCGGTGCACCGCCCGGATGGAAGCTGGTCGTTGATGCTGATCAATCATGACCTCAACGCGGCGCACCCGGTTCATCTGGTCATCGACAACGCCCAAGGCGTGCAGCATTCATTCACGGGACCTGTGGCCCTGGTGCAGTATTGCAATAATCCCAGCGAAGATAAAAACGTCACAATGCCCCCAAGCCCTGACGGCATGTATGTGCTGCCCATCGGCTCAATCACTATCATTCGTGGAAAGTTGCAATAGCCGCAGTTTGAAGTGTTCAGTTTTCGGTTTTCAGTTTTTTTATTAGCCACAGAGGACACAGAGAACTCAGAGAGAAATTTTTACCACAACGGCACGACCTTGGTTAACGCTGAGGGCGCGGGCGATAGGACACAAGTTGAACTTTTTATGCGTTTCTGCGAAATCTGCAGATCGTTTTTCGTGGTTAAAATCGTCGTGTCGTTGTGCCGTTGTGATAAAAAGCACTCCCTACAGGAGATTAACTTCCGTCAACCCTTGACATTCACAAAGCCAAAAGTTTCCTATAAAATATTATTAACACTTATGCAGTGCCTCTGGATCAATCAAATTAACTGGAGGTTTTCGTGGTCGCTTTTCGCATATTCCCGGCGCTGGCCGCTGTTCTGCTGATCCTGGTTTTTCCACTAAAATCCTTGGGCACCGAATTCAGCAGCCTGCAGGGCTATCAGTTGGATTACCCGGCCGGCTGGCAAATCATGACCAGAGATCAAGAGGATCAGGTCAGCGCTGAAGGGGCCAAATTTTTTAAAAATGTCGATTTCAGCCACATCGACGTCGTCATTTATAACCCTCAAACTTTTCCTCTACAGAGTGTTAACGTCGTCGTCATTCCCGGATCGGAGTCAATAGACCTGCAAAAGCTTTCTGATGTGAGATCGCAAACGCTTAATATGTTGGGTTCCGCTGGTATCGGGGTGGAAAGCTTTAATTGTTCGATCGTGCATGTTGGAGATAATAATGCCATTTTATCATCTTGGATCGCGACTGTTCCATTTTCGAATACCCTAATCGCTCCAAAAATGCGCGAGCAGCAATACCTTATTTCCGGAAAATATGACACGTATGTCATCACCTGCACGTCTGAAACGGGACATGATGCTCAGGTGGCTCCCCTGTTCGCAGACATCGTGGACAGCTTTCAAATAAAAGCCAATGCCGGAAATATTCTTGTGTCCTGGTGGGTCGATAGTTCACCGGTAACCCGGGCGTTCCTGATCTGTCTGTTTATTGGCATTCTCGCCGTAATTTCCGCGGTAATCGTCATCAGTCTTGTTTTGCCTTCTTCGTTATTCAAGCCGGAAGAGAAGATTACCCTCGAATTGGATCAACAAACACCCGACGTACTGACTGAAAAAGAAATCGGCGAGCATCTCCATGGTTCGGGCGAAATATAGACGGATAAAACGAACATTTTCCTCCGCAACAAATCGCGGTAATAATGCGTTGACCATAAGGGCCGTGGGCAATAGTCATGGCCGCTAATTTCCAAGGATGCAACTATGGCACAAACGGCGGTTTTGTTTGTTCTGGCCAATCCCCCATGGGACCAGAACCGGTCGGGAAAACCGATGGTCAAAATCGATAACCGGGAAGTCTTCATGCGCAGCGTGGAACTTTATGCCAATCGTGATTCCGTCCAGCAGCGCATCCTGTGTGTTTTGCCCGACGATCTGGCCCATGTGCAGCAAAAGTATGGCGCCCATCTGGGATTTCAAGGCGTCTCTGCCGCGGCGGGCGGCCCCGACTGGTTTGGCGCGGTGGCGCGCGGCCTGGAAAAACTCAAACCGGAAATTGAAATTGTGATCGTCCACGACGCCTGCTGCCCCGCGACGCCGTATACGCTGCTCGATGCACTCGAACAAGCCGTGGAAAAAACGGGAGCGGCGGTTCCAATTGTTAATCTCACCGGCTCACTGGCCAAACTGGGCGATGCCAATCAGATCGGCGAATGGACCGGCGCCGCGCGGATGGCACACGTTCAATCGCCGCAAATTTTTTCCCGTAAAGTCCTGCTGGACGCGTATGAAAAACGCAGCTCCATAAAAACGCCTCTCGCCGACGATGCGGCGCTGGTCAAAGCCGCAGGCGGAAAAATTACCACGGTTCCCGGTTGGAAACTTTCGCTCCGCGTTGACAGCGACGAGGCGGTCCGTTTGGCGGGTGACGTACTCAAGCACCTGCCCAGGCTCAAGAGCAAAGCCCCGATTTCCCCATTCGATGAAGCGCAATGGTAAGGTCCTGACAACACAAGGCGGCTGGCGGCTTGTTTTGTTGGATACCCTGATACTTACGGAGCGGCATGGCACGACGCATCATTTTTCTGATCACCGACCTGGACCTTGGCGGCAGCCCGCTGGTGGTGCGGCGCATTGCCCACGGTTTGAATCAGACGGGCCGGTGGGAAGCAACCGTCGTGAGCATCAAATCGCCGGGAGTTGTGGGGCGCTGGATTCGTTACGATGGTCCGAGTGTTTTAAGCCTGCACGCCAGGCGGGTAACCGAAATCGGAATTTTCCGGCGCTGGCTGCGTTTGCTCCGGCGGATCAGGCCGGAGATCGTCGTGAGCGTGCTGATCCACGCCAATGCGCTCTCGGCCGCATGCGCCGGGCTGGGACCGCCATGCATCTATTTCCAGTCGATCCATACGCTTCAGCCCGAGCCGGCCTGGCACTGGCAGCTTGAGGGCCTGATCGCCGGCCAGTGCGAGGGAATCATCACCCCTTCGCGCGCGGTGCTTAACCGGGTCGCGCAATTTGGATCGTATAAACAAGGCTATATAATTCCAAATGGTATAGATATAAATGAATTTAAAAATGCCCAGCCCATCCCGGTTTCCGAACGCCCCTGGCCGGCCAACGCCAGGACCATCGGTTACGTGGGGCGCTTTGATCCGGTCAAACGGCTGGACCTGTTATTGGATGAATTTGCCCAACTGCTCATGAGCGATTACCGGGAGTGGAGAGATTTATATCTGGTCCTGATCGGTTACGGTCCAGAGCAAAACCGCCTGCATAAACAATCCCTCCAGCTTGGCGTTTCTTCGCACGTGGTTTTCGTGGGGCCTACCGCGACGCCCGCAAACTGGTACAAAACGTTAAACCTGCTGGCGATTTCCTCAATCGTAGAGGGTTTCGGCTTGAACATCATTGAAGCGATGGCCTGTGGTACGCCTGTGGTCGCGTGCCGAAGTCCGGCGATTGAAGAAATTATCACGCATGACTTCAATGGATGGCTGGTGGCCCCCAATCGACCCGGAGCATTGGCCAAAGGCATGCAAACCGTGTTGCAGGATCAAAATTTGCGGGAAAAACTGATTGCGGCCGCCAGTGAGGACGTGGCCCAGAGGTTTTCCACTGAAAAAATGGTCGTCCTGTACGAAAAAGTTTTATTAAGCTATCAGTCCCGGCAGTAAATGTCATTTACACAATCAAATTGGCTAACAAAAACCTAATAGCACCATATATTGTGCAATAGCCCGCACCAGGCATGTAGTGCCTCCAAAGCAAAGTGGGGAAAAATTTACATTATCTCTTGACAAACTAAAGTGCAGTGGGTAAATATGTCGAAGAATGTCATGTTGTGGGGGGAGAGTTCACGGTAACAGGAGTTTTGGTCTTGAAGGTTGACGTGTCCCATGGCAGTCTTCGCTGGTCGATTCCGACATTCTGTCGATGCAAAAAACCGTGTCGCGATTCCCAGCGAATTTCGCCGCGTGCTCGAAAGCTTCTCCTCGGACAAATCGGTGATGGCCCGGGTCGTGGACAAAAAGGGAAGCGATGGTCTGATCCGGCGGTATGTGGAATTGCTGCCGGTTCCCGCTTTCGAACAGTTGGCGGGAGAGGATGGAAAACGAACGACTCTGGATTTGTCCGTCGCCCAGGCGGATTTGCTGGACCGCACGTTCGGCGAATCGGTGGCGCTGGAACTGGACAGCCAGGGAAGAATTTTGCTGCCCGAGGAATTTATGCTCAACTCGCGCGTGGCGAGCGATCCGCTGAGCAAACCGACGTTGAGTCGGGATGTTTTGCTGGTCGGCATAGGCAGCTCGATTGCAGTCTGGAACTACGACGAATACGTCGCATACAACAAACTCAAACAGTCCGGTTCGGGGCCGGCTGCGCGAAATTCAGGCGATGGTCCGCAGGATCGGACACCGCCTCCATAGTACACATTTCCGCTCCCGGCGGCCATGGATCGGCTGCTGCTGCGGGCCAACGGAGCATGGACGCACCGAAATAATCCCGATTCGCAAAAGGTCCAGGGACGGACCCGATCTGCGAAGTTATCGAGGCCAGCATGCGCGGCGCACCATGGATGGTGCGCCGCGCATGGCACGATTTTTTCCGCAGGCTGGCGGCGGCATGATGCCGCCGTTTCGCCGGAACGCCAGTAACTCACGGATCGAGCGAAATGGCGCCGCGAATTTCCATGGATGGTTGGTCTTTTGCCAGGGACGGCTATGGCGCGGGGATACCTGTCGGCCAGTGGTATCCCCGCCCTTTTTTTACCCGGTTCCATCAGGCAACGCGACATCAGCGACATTTTAGGTCGATCATGGAAATACCTCAGCACGGACATGAGCCGGTTCTGTTGCGCCAGGTTCTCCAGCTTACCGATCCACAGCCCGGAGACATCGTGCTGGATTGCACCGTCGGGCGCGGCGGACACGCTGCGGCGATCGCGCAGCGCATCAAACCAAATGGACTTTTATTATGCGTGGACGTGGACCCGGCAAATCTCGAATATGCCAAAGTGCGGCTGGCCGGGCTGGAAGTCAGATGCCGGTTTTTTCAGGCAAACTTTGCTGAGCTCGACGAGATTCTTTCTACGGCAGGCGTCAAAAACGCGGATGTGATCCTTGCGGACTTAGGCGTCTCCACGAACCAGTTGTTTTCGGAAAAATATGGATTGAGTTTTTCCATCGACGGACCTTTGGACATGCGGCTGGATCCGCGCATCAGTCAAAACGCGGCTGATTTGCTGGGATCGCTGCCGGAAAAAGAGCTTGCGGATTTGATTTACGCGCTTTCTGAAGAACGATATTCTCGCCGCATCGCGCGGGCCGTGGTTGAAGCGCGGCGCCAGGGGCCGATTACGCGGACAAAACAACTGGCCGATATCGTTCATTCAGTAACCGGGCCTGTTCGTCACGGACGCATCGACGCCGCCACGCGCACCTTTCAGGCACTGCGCATCGCGGTGAATGGTGAACTGGATCATTTGAAAGCATTGCTTCAAACGTTGCCCAAGGTGATCAGCCTCGGCGGCCGTGCCGCTCTGATCAGTTTTCATTCCGGCGAAGACCGGCTGGTTAAACAGGCCATGCGGGAGTGGCGTTATGAGGGAAGATGTGAAATACTTACTGGTAAGCCGGTGACCGCTGATGAACCGGAGTTGATGAATAATCCAAGGAGTCGCAGCGCCAAATTGCGTGTCGCGCGGTTTGGCCGCACGGATACTTAAAATGAATTTAAATCACTAGCTACATGGAGGTTGCTGGTATGAACAAAGAAACAAAAGTTGGATTGCTGGTTGGTCTGGCGCTAATCGTGCTGGTCGGCGCGATATTGTCGAATTATCTGAGCCGGCCGAGCCAGGATCAGGCTGCCGGCGGGCTTAATACCATCGATCAACAACTGCGCCAGGGATTCTCAGACTCCGATACGGTTCCACCGCCGCCGGATATGAGCCCGCAGCAACCGCCGCTCACAACGTCGGCAAATAGTTCAGGCAGTTCCGCTGCTTCCACCGGTTCCACCGGGCAAACAGCCGGTCAAAATCCGCCGGCGCCGGGCGCCAGGCAGCAAAATCCCGCGCCGAACCCGGCTGCGGCTGGTGCATCAAACACGCAAGGCACTGTTGCGCAAAATCCGTCGGCACAATCATCATCAACGCTCAATTTACCGCTGAATTTGCCTCAGACCACCATGGTCGCGGATGACAGCGGCACGCCGATTAATGGTGCGCCGGACAACAATGCGCCCCAGATACATACCGCTTCTGCGTCAAATGTGTACACGGTTGTCGCCGGCGATACGCTCAGTCGCATTGCCCGCAAGTTCTATCACTCCAGCGGTTCGTCAGTGATCAATCGAATTTTGCACGCCAATGCGAGCAAACTTTCCAGCCGTGAAAGCATACTGCGCGTCGGCGAAACACTGGTGATTCCAGCTATAACAGCTACGCCGGAAGCGGTTGCGACGGCACACAAAAGCGCGGCGCCGCTGGACACCGTCCTGATTCCAACCGATTACGCGGCGTCGAATAATTTTCCGGCGCCGGCTCCGGAAAAAACCAGTGGTGCAATTTACCACGTCAAACAAGGCGACACGCTTTACAGTATCGCCCGGCGTTTTCTTGGCTCGGGAAATAAATCCAACATTACGCTGATTATGCAAACCAATCACATTCAGGACGCGAGCTCTTTGACCATAGGTCAGACCCTGCACATCCCGAGCAGGTAAAAACCGGGTGTTATCATTTCGATCACCACATGGCATCCAGCGTGCCTGGGGCCGTGATTCTCGAACAAATCATTTTACACTCCGCAAATATTTGCCTTCGAGAAGGTTCATACCTATACTTCCGCCGGTGGGTGCTTTTGTTTAACGGGAGTATGGCCGAGTTGTGAATTGGGTAAATAAAAATCATCCATCGCAATTTAATTTAATTCGAGCGATTGATTTGGCTTCTCGGATGGTGCCGGCCGCCGCATTAGCTGCCGCTCTGGCGGCTTGTTCTTTTGAGCCGCCGCTTCAAGTACCCCCGCCGCCGGTGACGCAGTCTTACGTTTCAGGACCGGAAACGGAAAAAACCGTTTCAACCAATGGCGTCGGCAACGCGGGTGTCGAGCAGGATTTGATATATGGCGCGAAAATCAGGGCTGATTGGTGGCGGCTTTTTTCTTCAGAGCAAATCGACGGTCTGGTCGACGCCGCTGTAACCCACAATCCCACGATTGCCTCATCGATCGCGTCTCTGGACGAGTCGCATGAAGATCTTCTGGCCGCTGCAGGAATTTTCTGGCCGCAACTGACAGCCAGCGGCTCGGCGGAACGGGAACGCATCAGCGGCGCCCAGTTTGGTAGCCAGAACAGCAATGAATTTTCACTTTACACCGGCGATGTTTCGGTGAGCTATCTGCCGGATATTTTCGGCCTCAATGCGATGGTCTACCAGGCTTCCAAGGCTCAGGAAGATGCGGCGCGCTATAACCTGCAGGAAGCATACCTGACTCTCGAAGGCAATACAGTAATCACGGCGATACAGGCGGCGTCGCTTTATGACGAGATCCAAACCACTCAGGACTTGATTAAGAGCCAGCAGGACACCCTGGTTATTCTCGAGAACCAATATAAGGCGGGAGCGATCGATTACCTGAGCGTACTGAACCAGCAGGTTGCCCTTGCCGATACGCAGTCTGACCTGCCGCCGTTGGAACAGTCATTGGCTGCGGCAGATAATGCACTGGCGGTGTTGGTGGGAAACATCCCTTCGCAGGCACAATTGCCCGTTATGAGTGTGCAAACGTTCAGACTGCCGGTAAAACTTCCGGTGAGTCTTCCTTCCATACTGGTTGAGCAGCGTCCGGACATACTTTCATCCGAAATGCAGATTCGCTCCGCCAACGCCCAGGTCGGCGAGGCGGTAGCCCAGCGGTTTCCGTTGGTGGAGATTACCGGCGACATTGGATATCAGAGCGGCAAGCTCTACACACTTTTTGATCCATCCAGCCTGATCTGGGATGCCGCCGCCGACGCCACCGTAACGGTATTTGACGGCGGAACGCTCGAGGCCGAGCAGCACGCCGCCGAAGCAGCGCTGCGGTTGCAGGAAAATAACTATCGGTCCGTAGTTCTGAATGCTTTTGAGCAGGTGGCGAACGCTCTTCGCGCTGTGCAGCACGATGCCGAAACACTCCAATACGACCAGCAGGCATACGATGCCGCAGTCCAGGGGTTTGATTTGGCGCAGCGTCAATATATCCTTGGTTCCATCAATTACCTCACATTACTCACGTCGCAAACACAGTACCAGCGGGCGCGCCTGGAGCTGGTGGCCGCTATCGCGCAACGTTACGAAGATACTGCGGCCCTTTTTGTCGCGCTGGGCGGCGGCTGGTGGCCGCAACAATATAACACCGACCAACAAAACGCCGAGGAGGCAAATTCTCAAACTAAAACATCACCATCCGCACAGGGGAAAAATATGATTCAATCCGTTGCCGACAATCAGAGTAGTTCAAATCCGGAGACGCCCAGCCGATGAAAAAGGGAAAAAAAGTAATTATCAGTGTTGTCGTACTCGTATTATTGGCGATCCTGCTGATCGGACCATTCTGGTTTCGGGCTTTTATGGTCAGACAATTTATTGCCGCTCATCCCTATGTGCCGCCGCCGGTGACTGTAGCCACCGCGGTCGCCAAAACGGTTCCCTGGACCACACAAATAAACGTTATTGGAACGGTGACCGCGATACAAAGCACAAACATTACCGCCCAGATCGCGGGAAATGTAACCGCGATTTACTTTAATTCCGGTGATGAAGTTAAAACCGGCCAGAGAATCGTCACTGTGGACGACACCACGCAACAGGCGCAACTGCGCGTAGACGAAGCAGCGTTGTCTTTAGCGAAGATTAATCTGGCCAGAGATACAAAATTGCTTCAATATAAGGCGGTAAGCCAGGCGCAAGTTGACACGGATAATGCCGATGTGCAAAGTTCCCAGGCCCAGGTTGAGGTGGATCAGGCCGCCTTGAATAAATTGGACATCAAGGCGCCGTTTTCCGGACACCTGGGCATTCGCCAGGTAAGCCTTGGGCAATATCTTTCCACCGGCACGCCGATCGTTACTCTCGCGCAATGGAAACCAATATACGTGAACTTTTCCGTTCCGCAGGTTTATTTACCGCAGGTAAGCGTCGGCCAGCAGGTCGGCGTTGGTCTGGATGCCTATCCGGGCAAAACATTCACTGGAACGGTTACGGCTCTGGAATCTCAGGTTGATCCCGTGAGCCGGAATATCCTGCTGCAGGGAACATTTGCCAACGACGACGAGTCGCTCAAGCCCGGCATGTTTTGTGATGCCACTCTCACCGTGGGTGCGGCCCAACAGGTGCTCACCGTTCCGGCGATCGCCATTGATTACAACACTTTTGGCGACTACGTGTATGTTGTTGAGCCGGCGAATCCAGGCGAACAATCTTCGGCATTGACGGTTAAACAGGTTGTTGTAATCACCGGTGAACAGCGCGATGGAACGGTGGTTGTGCAGTCCGGCCTTAAAGCCGGAGACACCGTGGTCACGCAGGGACAGCTCAATCTTCGTCCCGGCGCTACGGTGGTCGTGAACAACAGTATTCAACCTTAAAGACCCTGATTAAAAACGGATTCTAAATAAATGAAATTTACCGACATATTCGTTCGCCGCTGGGTTTTGGCGATGTCCATCAACCTGATCATCCTGGTCATGGGCTTGCGCGCCTGGTTGAGCATGACGGTCCAGGAATTTCCCACGCTCACCAGCACGACAGTAACGGTCTCCACAAGCTATCCCGGAGCCGATCCAGAAACCGTTCAGGGATTCATCACCTCGCGCCTTGAGCAGGCCATTGCCCAGGCGCCCGACATCGACTACATGCTCGCAACCAGCGCGGAAAGCGCTTCGGCCATCACGGTTTACATGAAGCTCAACAGCGATCCCAACGCTGCAGTTGCCCAGATTCTGGCCAAGGTTAACCAGGTTTCCAACCAGCTTCCCACACAAAGCGAAGCGCCCGTAATCAACGAACAAATCGGCAATCCAATTGCAATTATTTATCTGCGCTTTTACAGCACAACCCTGAGCCAGCAGGAGATTGATGATTACCTCTTGCGTGTCATTCAACCGCAGATTCAGTCCATTCATGGCGTTGCCCAGGCACAGATTTTGCCCGCAGGGACCGAATCGACGGGCAACAGCTTCGCCCTGCGCGCCTGGCTGCTGCCGGACAAACTCGCGGCTTACGGCCTCTCCGCCGCGGATGTATCCACGGCTTTATTAAATAACGATGCAATTTCCGCCGTCGGAACCACCCGGGGCAGAAATATCCAGGCGGTTATTTCCGCCAATACGAACCTAAAAAACGTCGATGAATTCAAACGCATGATCGTTGAATACGTCAATGGCGTACCGATTCGTCTTTCCGATGTGGCCAATGTGGAACTGGGCGCTCAAACTTATACTTCGTCGGTCGCCGTCGATGGTATCCCGGCGACATTCATCGGCGTGCAACTTACACCGGACGCCAACGCACTGCAGGTTGCCGATGCGGTTCATCAAATGCTTAAAACCACTATCCCGGACGAGTTGCCTCCGGGAATGCATGCCGGTGTTGCCTACGACAGCAGCATTTACATCACCGCGTCAATTAACGAAGTTGAACGCACCTTGGCCATTACCATCGGAATCGTGGTATTGGTCGTCTTCTTTTTCCTGGGTTCATTGCGCTCTTTACTCATTCCCGCCGTGGCCATTCCGCTTGCTATTATCGGCGCGGGTATTTTCATGGCAGCATTCGGATTTACCATCAATCTGCTCACGCTGCTGGCGGTTATACTGGCCATCGGTCTGGTGGTCGATGATGCCATCATCATGCTGGAAAATATCCAGCGGCATATCGATGAAGGCCTAAAGCCGATGCAGGCGGCTCTTCAAGGCGCTCGTGAACTGGCCAGCCCGATCATCATTATGTCCACAACTCTTGCCGCGGTCTTTACACCCATAGGAATTATGGGCGGGCTTACCGGCGCTTTATTTACCGAATTCGCCTTTACCCTGGTCTTTACCGTCCTGGTTTCCATGGTGGTCGCCTTGACGCTTTCACCAATGATGGGAAGCCGGATTTTGCGACCCACGCCTGATCATGGTTTGGTGCACATTCTGGAAAGCGGCTTTCATGCCATCCGCACATTTTATGATCGTTCACTGGCCATAGTCCTCGACTTCCGCTGGCTGGTGCTCCTGGCCGCAGGAGGCTTTCTGGTCGCCATCCCACTTCTGGTGCTCGGTTCGCCCAGCGAATTGGCGCCGACCGAAGACCAGAGCATTGTGTTTTACTCCGGCACGGGTCCGGCAACCGCGACATTGCATTTCATGCAAACGTATGCCACTCAGGTCAATAAAATCGCCCACAGTTTTCCTGAATGCTCCAACGTATTCCAGGTCAATGGATTTTCCATCGCTTCGCCAGGTTCAAATTCCATACTGGGGGGAATGTTGCTTAAACCCTGGGACCAGCGCACACGAACCCAATCGCAACTCCAGCCGCTGTTTCAGCAGAAGCTCTCGACTTTAGCCGGCGTGCAAATTCAGACTTTCCCTTTGCCCTCGATTCCCGGAGCGGTCAGAGGCACGGATATTCAGTTTGTTCTGCAATCCACCAAAAACTTCGCCGATATTAACGCCGCGGCACAGAAGTTAATGGGCGTGGCGATGAAAAGCGGAAAGTTTATGTTTCTGATCAAGGATCTTCAGTACGACAATCCCCAGATCGATCTGGTGATCGACCGAAACATGGTGGCCTCACTTGGACTGACCATGACGGACGTCACCAATGATCTTCAGCCGCTGCTCGGCGGCAATTACATCAACCGCTTTGATATGCAGGGCTACAGCTACCAGGTGATCCCGCAAGTCCCCGATGCCTTACGCGCCGATCCGGGCCTGCTTAAGGAATACTACATTCGCACCGCCGCCGGGCAGATGATTCCGCTTTCGACCGTGGCCCAGATTACACATGAAGTGCAGCCGGAATTTCAGCCGCAATTCCAGCAGATTAACTCTGTCACCATTCAGGGTGAACCGGTCCCCGGCGTAACCCTGGGCGATGCGCTTAATTATCTGAAGACCGAAACCAAAATACTTCTGCCTACGGGTTATACGATCGATTATGGCGGCGAATCCCGGCAGTTCGTTCAGCAGGGAAATGACATATATATTAGTTTTGCACTCGCGATTATCCTGATCTTTTTGCTGATGGCGGCGCAATTTGAAAGTTTCCGCGACCCATTCATTGTGATGTTCACTGTGCCATGTTCCCTTTTCGGTGCGATTTTGTTTCTCTACTTTGGCATGATTACCCATGCCACGCTGAATATTTACACCGAGGTCGGATTGATCACGCTGATCGGGCTGATCACCAAGCAGGGCATTCTGATTGTGGAGTTTGCCAATCAGATCATGGAACACGAAGGGTTGGACCGCCGCGCCGCGGTGATGAAGGCTTCGAGCATCCGTTTGCGTCCGATTCTGATGACCACCGCCTCGATGGTCATGGGCGTGGTTCCCTTATTGATCGCTTCCGGCGCCGGTGCAGTGAGCCGGTACGACATGGGATTGATGATTTTCACCGGATTGTCGATTGGCTGTCTGTTTTCGCTGTACGTTGTGCCGGTGATTTACACCTACATCGCCACGGTTAAACAAAAGATTGTTGAACCGAGCGTAGAAACCACTCCGCCCGAGGCCGGTCCGGCCGCGCCAAGCCCGGCGTAAAACCGGAGGCTATTGACGCTTGCGCGGCACATGGATACTGTTTAAGCAGTGAGCCGGGGCAGAGATATTTTTTTACCCGTGGACCCTGGCTGACAAGGAGTATTTGCGTGATCATTACCGTCACGGGTCGTCATCTGGAGGTGACCGAGGCGATTCGCCGGCACGCCAATGAAAAAGCACAGAAGATTCTCAAATATTATGATTTGATCAAGGAAATCGAGGTTATTCTCGACGGCAGCAAAGCCAAACAAAAATATGTTGAAATTATTGTCAACGCCGAGCATCGCAATATGTTTGTCGGATCCGAAGCCGGCGATGATCTGTATGCGTGCATCGACCTGGCCACGCATAAACTGGAGCGCCAGATAACCGAGCACAAGAAACGCTTTCGTAATCGAAAACATCCGGCCCGAAGCCGGAATTCCGCCAAACCATCGGGCCGCGCCTGAAGTTTGATCAAAGGGTATGAATCGTATATGAAATTTTCCGATTTTATCGTCAAAGAGGCCATCGTTTCGGACATTAAAGCCACCAGTCGCGATGGCGCGATCCATGAACTGGTCGAATCATTGGCGGCTTCCGGAGCCATCGATTCGGCGGCCGTCGAACCGATATGTAAAGCCATCCTCGACCGCGAAAAGCACGGCAGCACGGGTTTCGGAAAAGGAGTCGCGGTTCCCCATGCCAAGGTCTCCGGCATCAAAAAGCACGTGGCGACAATCGGACGAAGTTCATCCGGCGTGGATTTCGCTGCGCTCGATCAGGCTCCCGTCTACAGCATTGTTTTACTGCTCTCCCCGCCGGACTCGCCGAGCGGTCACCTGCAGGCCATGGAAAACATTTTCCGCAATCTCCAGCAGGACACCTTCCGAAGATTTCTGCGGCAAGCCGCATCAAAGCAAGCCATCATAGAACTTATTGAAGAAGCTGATCAGGCCGGAGCGGCCCGATAAGGCTGGAAATAATTATTTTCGATTTGCTTCATGGATGTTGAAGAAAACCTGATTTGAAAAATCTCAAGCGGGTTTGTGAATGAATGCGGCGAATCAAATGCAAAGTACGGGCAGAACTTTGAGCAACATGGACAGGCAAATCACGATCTCCAATAAACTCGGACTTCACGCCCGGCCGGCGATGCAGTTTGTGGACCTCGCCAATCAGTTCCGTAGCACCATCAAGGTCTGGAAGGGCGAACAATGCGTCGACGGCAAGAGCATCATGCACATGATGATGCTCGCGGCCACCGAGGGAACGGGGCTTAAAATTCAGGCCGACGGCGAGGACGCACAAAAAGCCCTCGACGCCCTTGAGCAACTCATTAACGGCAAATTCGGCGAAGAGTAAAAAAAGCCCCGGCATTTCCTGCCGGGGCTTTTTTGCCTTTTTACTTTTTACTTCAGCTATGGCCTGTCCCCTAGTATGTACGGTAGTGCCCCGGCACCCAGACCCAGTTGTAATATCCTCTTCGCCAGTGTCCCGGAACCCATACGGCCGCAGGGTAGGGCGGCGGTGGTGCAACTTCCACGCGCGGCGGTGGCTGCGCCGGCGTCACTATAACAGCCGGTGCGGGTGGGTAATAGCCGTGAATCCAGATATAGCCGCCGCCGTGCCATCGCCAGTAGCCGCGAATCCAGACCGCGCCCACATAAGGCGGCGGCGGAATAACTTCGGCGTATGGCGCAGGCGGCGGGGGCGGAGAATTATACACAACTGACGCCGGTTGTTGACAACCTGCAAAAAGTAAGGCGCAAAGAACCGACGAACGCAGCGCGAGCCGTAACGACATCATGATTACTCCTTTTTTAAATGGATTCCGGGTATACGGATTTCCCCAGGGTATGCAGGCTTCAGAGTGTACTACGCCATGAACCGGCAAAAGTTGCAGGGGTGTTTATCCGTCATAACCGGAACGCGGCTTTACCGGTAATGACCATGCGCCCATACCCATCCGCCGCCGCCTCGGTACCAATATCCGTGTACCCAAACGGCCCCCTGATACGGCGGCGCCGGAATAACCTCTACCTCCGGCGGCGGTGGCGGACCTACATCAACCACACAGCCGCCGGTCAATAAAGTACAAAGCATTGTTGCACAAATGATGCGTTTAATAGACATGTTTTCATCTCCTTCCGGTGCAACTGTCTAATGTTATTCACCGAGGAGATCAAGAAGCAAATTTATATTGATTAAAATTAAAAAGATGTGGTTTCTCAGGATAAGTTAACAGGTTGCTGTTGCTGATATTTCCTTTGAGCGGGGTTCGGTATAATTCAAACGTGCCAGGCGGGCGCCGGATGAGTCAAATCATGAAGATATCAGGAATAGCTATCACGGTCGGAGCATGCGTCGGGCTGTGCGTCGGAATCGTGCTGGAGCTCATCAATGCAATTGCCGCGTTTTTATTGCCGCCCCTGCTGGTCATTATGCCGGCGTGTGTTGTTGCTGGAGCAATGGTCGGTTTAATAGCCGGCCGCAGACCGGAGTGAACGGTCCGCAGATGGCGCGGATTATTTTTAGCCACAGAGCTCACAGCCTGCGACGAGCTCTCTTCGAGCCTGAGCCTCAGAGCCGAAGGCAGTCGAGTCGAGATCACAGAGTCCCGAGGGCCATCGGGATCACCACGGATGATACGGACGGCTGTCCGGATTCCCTGTACCTCTTCTCTTGTTTTCCCTTCATTTATAAAGCAATACAATATTCGCTGCGGCAAAACTTTATGAAAGCAAGGGGGAATAGTTGGACGCACCATTCCACAAGAAGATGGCAATTGACTTTTTCAATGAAACCTGGAAGTTGCTGCACAAACCGAACCGAACACTCCAAGAGGATGCCCGCATGGTTCACCTTGCGCACGCCTCACGTTTTCACTGGGAGTTCGTCGGCACGCCGGAAAATCTGGCGATTGGAGAATGGCAGGTTTCCAGAGTCCATGCCGTTTTGCGTCAGCGGGACGTCGCGCTTTTCCACGCCAGGATCGCACTGGCCATCGCCGAACGCAGTGACCTTGGGCCATTTCACATTGCCTGTGGACATGAAGCCATCGCCAGGGCTTTTTCGATTTCGCATTCCCAGGAAGCCGCCGAGCACATCGCTATGGCACGGAAGATCGCACTGGAGATTACCAACCCCGAAGAAAAAGAAACGCTTGAGAAGGATTTATCCGAGCTGGAAGCTTTGTTATAGAAACGATGCTCACCTGAGCCGTGACCCGCTAATCATCCAATCCCTTTCCCTTGAGAATTTGCGGCAGCCATTTTTCAATTCTTGACTGGCGGGTTTTGGATTGTTTGGCTCCGGAAAAATAAAGGAGGTATGCTCTTTGCCGTCCCGGCGTTAATGCGGCAAATGCAGCTTTCAAGGCAGGGATTTCGTCACATTTATTTTGAAATTCTTCAGGAATTTTGAATTCCGAAGTCTTTTTAAATTTCACTTTCAAACCGGCTTTTTCCACTTCAATGGCTTCATTGATGTAGGCTTTCAGGATGGGCCGCATCTTCACTATTTGTTCAACGGAAGTGAACCGAATCTGGCGCCCCGCCTGCACATTCTCCGTTTGTTTGATCAGGATACCCCTGGCATCCTTTAACAGAGCGCCTTTGAAAAACAAAAGCGCACAATATTCTTTAAATCCTTGTATTACAACGATGTTACTTTTCCCAAGCGTGTAACAAGGTTTACCCCACTTCAATTCTTCTCCCAGCCCACAGCCAAGAATGATCGTTCGCAATTCTTGAGATTCTTCCCGCCACTTTTTGGATTTTCTCAAAATTCCATCAACCTTGGAATTCATTGATTCACCGCAGAGTATTATATTGGTTTTCAAATTTTAACCACTAAATACACAAAAAAACACGAATTTTTAACGTAGAGGTCGCTTAGAACGCCGTATAATGTTTATATGCCGACGCATATCATGATCTCACTGATTATTAAACTGCTCTTTTACGGCATTTGCATTGTGCTTTTAATTATGGCTAACTATTACATCAAAAGTTAAAACAGATCCGTAGATTTTCGTAGATTTAACCACGAATAACACGAACGAAACTAAAACTCTAACCTCGAATCACACGGATAATACTCGAAGGACAGAGGATAAATTCTTTTCCATTATGTTCCAATCTTCACGCCTTTCGTGTCTTCGCGGTAAAAAATAAAAATCTCTTTAGTGCGCTGTTTGATTCAGCGAAAGCGGAGCCTGCGGCAGAAAATGGATCGCCTGGGCATATACCGGAGGATTAAGATAATAACCGACGCGTATCGTGTAATTCAGGCGGTCGGCTACATACAGGTGCAAATCCATTTTTTGAGCCGCGGCAAGCGTCTGTTGTTCCAGATTTTTATTGAAACTGTAGCCAAAATCCATCACCCACAAATCGCCGGCGATTTTGAGGCCGGCGGCGTCAAACTTGCCGTCAGTGCGATAAGGATGGCGTTGGGTAATCAGATTCCATTGAATCTCTGAAGCATATTTATAAGGCTTTTCGTCGATGACGATTTGGGTGTCTGGTCCGGCGTTTTTAAATACCGCATTCACCAGATTGCGGACTATTTGGGGGCCGGGGCTTATATAGGGATGTTTAAAATCCAGCGGGATGCAAACTAAAACGAATACAACAAAGCCGGCGCATATCCACGAAATTGCCGCGCGCCATATCCATATTGGGTTGCGCCGTACCCACATTGATCTGGAATTTCGCACGAACCATGCGACTAATGTGACCACGCCAAGAGCCCAAAGCAAGGCGATCGATGGGACCAGGTGTTGCTCCACGCGCCCTTTAAAACCATAGGGATAAAGGTGAAAAATGGCGGCGATAAAAGTCAGAATAAATGGCCCGGCCAGAAGCGCCAAAACGGCAAAACGGCGTTTGATGGCCAGTCGCCAGGCGCCCAGGACGCACAACGGCGTAATAATAAAAGCGGTTCCCGCACCGCCGCCTAACGGATAATTCATCATGTTCGAAAAATGCACCTCAATCAGCCACCATAGAACGCCAATATTTCGTGGTGGAAAACTCTCCCGCCAATACTGCTCCATGGCGGTATGGGCGGCATTCATCTGGGTGCGGGAAATGGTGAAGAAAATTATTACAAAGGCGGCAATACTTAAGATTCCAAAGACACAATAAAGAATCCGCTCGCGCCGCCCGGCTTTCAAAATCATCCCGGGCAAAAGACTCAAACCTACGCTGGCCAGAACGAAAATACTCGGATACGAGAATGCAATTGCCGGCACACAAATTAGTATAAGTCCAAGCAAAGCGCGCCAATCCGCGGGCTTGCGGATAGCCGATAGCCCTAACTCGACCAGGCAAAGACTTGTCAAAAAATCGATCGAGTAGGGCTTAAAGTCCGTCGAATAACGCGCGGTTTCCAAGGAACAGGCAACCAGGGCAGTTGCCAAAAGCGCGACGCGCTTGCCGCTAAAGTGCCGGGCAACCGGCCAGGTTAAAAAAATGGCGCATATCCCGGCCATCAGGGGGACGAACCGCAAAACCATCGGGCTGGTCCCAAACGTGTTAAAAAGCAGTTTGGAAAGCCACAGAAAGCCGATGGGGCATACCTGGTCGATCTGCAGCGGACCGGTGAGTTGAACGTAGGACTTTCTGAGGATATTTACACCCAGTGAAGCTTCATCACCCCAGACGGGAAAGCAGAGCAGGTAATCAATGATCCGCCAGAGAACGCCTGCGAAAATAACGGCGAAGAGCCACAGCCTCCATCGCAGCCAGATTGGCGGAGCGGTGGTTTCGGTTTGCTGCACGATTTCCTCAGGCTGTAAGAATGTTTATAGAAAGCGGGCGATGGGACTGATACCCACAACAGCCAGCCTGAAAGATTGGCAAATTCGCATAAAAAATCCGAGAAATCAAGCCTCTCTATCTAAAAGCGCAGCATGAAGAGTCTCTCACGGTGTACAAAAGGGACAAAAGTCTCTTATTGTGAACATATTCCAATAAAATATAAATTAATACATTTTTTTCTTGCGTTTTATCAGAACCGGACTAGACTCCTTTCATCTTTCTCCAAACATATCAGTACGTTTGGTTGATACGAGAAACGGGAGTGACGTGCTTGAATTCTTAAAGCACGTTGGTAGTTAGAACTAGGTAAAATCAGAAAATTTTAAAAACCTTCTTTTAGAGAGGAGTTCCGCAATGAGCATGAGATCACGCACACTACTTCTGTCCGCTGCGGGTGCAATAGCCGCGAGTTTTGCCTGCTTGGCGCCTGTCCAGGCGGGTGCTGTTGGTGCGGGTCCGCCAGTCGCGCAAGCTACTTCTACCAACAACACCGATCCAAATAATACCTGGACGTCAACCCTGATTGCCGCCGTGCCGAACAATATGGGTGTTTTACCATCACCGACGGCTACAGGCCCGATCAGCATAGCCGCCGGCGGCTGCCCATGGGTCGTAAATGGTTTGGCATCAGCAGGTTTCACAGCAGCCAATAACTGGACCATCAACTATTTGCCCATGTCGGCTAAAGCTCTTACAGCCGTCTATTACGGCGCCTGGACCGCGCCATTTCCCAAAGTGAATCTGCCTGATGGGGGCTATTACAAAGCAATTGGCAGCGATCCAGATGCCGGCGGCGCAACGTTCGAGGCGCAAAATAACCTGGGGGCTGCTGGTTCAGCGGCTTATGGCTATATCCAGGCGATTCTTACCAATGACCCGCTCAATGCCAATGTTGTTGCCACCGCTTACAATGCCAGCGGTACCTACGGCAACGGTTTTTATGAATATCTCGATAACCGAAGAAGCTCTACCAACCCCAATTATCAGTCTGCCCAAGGCGACCAATATTTAGCTGACCAACCGGGACGCGCCTTAGCTTCTTTCCCCGGAGGTGTGACTCAATATCCGAATGGTATTATCTGGGAAGCCCAGACCTTTATAGATCAGGTTACTCCGGCCGCCATGGGTGGCGGCGGCACCATCAATATTTATGGCACCGGATTATGGTGGGGCTTTCAGCTCACACAGGTTCCGGAACCCGCACCGTTTGCTTTCCTGCTGCTGGGATTGACGGGCATGGTACTGCGCCGGCGGCAACGCCCGCCCGTTGTTTAAGCGGAAAAATCTCCATAATTTGCTCACATAGGAACAACATCAGCGGACCAAAAGTCCGCTGATTTTTTGAATAGATCAGAACAACACGACGAGTTTTTGTAACCACTGATTACACGGATTGCACGGCTGAATTTGCCGCGAAAAACTACCCCCGACGGGATTCGAACCCGTGTATTCAGACTGAGAATCTGATGTCCTGGGCCTCTAGACGACGGGGGCGTCAGAACCTGTTTCATAATCAAACGAGGTCGCGACGTCAGCTGCCTGGCCTCGAGCCAAGGAGCACCGACGAAGCCCTTATTAAAAATACAACGAGGAGGTGCGACGCCGGATTCGGGGTCAGGAAGCCTCGTCCCGAAGGGTTTGGTTCCCAAATAGCCATCTGCGGCGTCATCGCTCCTCGCCATATTTTATTTCTAATATTCACTTGTCGCTCTTCCTTGCATTTGTCCACTTGGAAGCCAAACGCGGCTCTCGCTGGGTTATGAAGCATGTTCTAAGTTAATGAATGTATGATCAGCTCACGGGCAAGTCAAACTATGCGGGTATCCTCAGATTTCGCGGCTCGACTGCCTTCGGCTCTGAGGCTTAGGCTCGAAGAGAGCTCGCCGAAGTCAGATGAACGCTTTTTTTGCCATAGAGATCACAGAGGTCGGGACTGTTGCCCAAATCACCAAAAGGCGCTAAAAATAACATTAATCGATTGCATGGAGGCACATACTTATGATGGGTAGACAGAATAAGAAGGGTCCCAAGCTGTTTTACGTTGGCGTAGACATTGAAGAACGTATTC
>DATJSN010000096.1:0-7964 GCA_035504095.1 Phycisphaerae bacterium
TGTGACAGTCTCAACGGACTCGATCACACTCGATCTGGCGCCGCTGGTTGCTGTGCCTGGGGCTACGCTGCGCTTCGCCTCAGGCACAGCAACCCTTTCTATTGAACCATGTTTTTGGTTCTTTGGTAACATACAAGATCACAGAGAACTCAGAGGTGAAATATATACGATCTTGGCGATCTTCGCGTCTTGATGGTGAAAATTAATCAGTTTTTGCGGACAAGTAATGTTTTGAGTTCGGTCATGTGCTCGATCGCGAAGTGGACCCCTTCGCGTCCCAGGCCGGAATCTTTTACGCCACCGTAGGGCATCCCGTCCAGGCGCGTGGTGGGAACGTCGTTGATGATTACGCCTCCGACCTGAAGCTGTTCAAATGCTTTGCGGGCCTTTAATAGGTCGCGGGTAAATAGTCCCGCCTGGAGTCCATAGCGGGAATCGTTGACTCTCCAGAGCATTTTTTCAAAGTCGGTGTAAGGTTCGATCACCGCGACAGGGCCAAAGGCTTCTTCGCAGGCAATGCGCGAATCGGGAGAAACATCAGTTAATAGCGTGGGCTCATAGAACGCGCCGCGCCGCGAACCGCCGGTGAGTATTTTCGCCCCCCCGCTGACGGCCTGAGAAACCCATTCCTCGATTCGCCGGGCGGCGGCTTCGTCAATCATGGGACCCACGTCAGTGGATTCATCCTCTGGCGAACCGGCCACAAGCTTACGCGCGCGGGCGACAAGTTCAACGGTAAAGTTCTCGGCGATGGATTGATGAAGGAAAATCCGCTGCACGCTGATGCAGCTTTGGCCGGAATAGCCGAAGGCACCGGCGACAATTCGCTCAACGGCAGCGTCCAGATCGGCGTCCGGTTCAACAGCGACGGCACTGTTTGAACCTAATTCGAGGATGATTTTCTTGCCTACGGCCAGGCGCTGCAGACCCCAGCCGACGGAAACCGAACCGGTAAAGGAAACGAGTTTAATGACCCGATCGAGGACCATCCGGGTGACGTTCTCGACGGGAGTGGGCAATATGCTCCAGGAGCCTGAGGGAAGGTCTGCACTGGCCAACAACTCGCCCAGCATCAACGCAGTAATTGGTGTGCGGTCGGATGGTTTGAGAATAAACGGACAACCACAGGCGAGAGCCGGGGCGACTTTATGAGCCACGAGATTCAGCGGGAAATTAAACGGCGTAATGAACAGGCAAGGACCAACGGGAAAACGCTCAACGACGCAATCATAATCCTTGCTTCGCGGGTCAATATCGACGGGCAACTGAACGCCTGCGACGCGGGTGGATTCTTCCATCGCCAGTCGAAACGTGGTCATGGCCCGTTCGACCTCGGCGCGGGCTGTGCGAATGGGTTTGCCTGCCTCAGCGGCGATGCAATACGCGAACTGGTCCTGCCGGGCTATAAGACCTTCGTAAACTTTGCGGCATATTTCCCGGCGCTGGTATCCCGACAGGCTCGCAAGTTTTCCGGCTGCATCCTGCAAAGCAAACATGGCCTGCTGAATGTGTTCGCTCTGGGCTTCGGCGATGCTGGCGATCACGGAGCCATTCCAAGGCGAGCGAATTTCCCGCCGTGGACCTTCAGTGGGCCGCCCATAGAGCCAGAATGGATAGTGACGAGAAGCGGTCATATGAATTCTAAACTCTCAACTTTTTAACCAGAGCCTAGCTTTTCGCGGCATGAACGGCCTGGATTACCGCGGAAGCAGAGTAAATATCCTGCAGAACTGCGGGCCGGTATAGATTATCCGGAGAGAAGATCGCCAGGAAGGGAATAGAACGTCCGCCAAGTTTTGACAAAAAAGCCATGACTACCGGATCGTCCAGATCGGCCCGAAGCAATACGGCATTGCTTTCTTTGAAAGCGGATTTGACGGGCTGGGTGTTCAGCACAGCAGCTTCGACGAAGTGACAATTGATGCACCAGACCGCGGTGAAGTCAACGATCACCGGATGCCCCTGTTGTAATCCCACGTCAAGACGTGCGAGTGAAAAATTCTGCCACGTGCCGCCAGTGATGATCGATGATCCCGGCGCAGTATTGTTATTTTCGTTTGTGTTTAGTCCGCCAAAACCGACCAGAACAACAACGCCGCAGATTACAGCCCATGCAAGTGCACCGGCACGGATTTTAAATACCTTTGCTGGCTCCATGGAAGGTGTGGGTATGCGGCCCCAGATCCAGCAAGCTACGATGAGAATCAGTGCAAGACAACATCCGATGACAGCCTGGTGCGGGGTTGGGACACTAAACAAAAGAAACGCGGCAACGCCAAGCATGACGACGCCGAGGAACATTTTCAGCCCTTCCATCCAGCGACCGGGTCGCGGCAGATGTTCGAGCAGGCTGGGAAATGCTGCAAGGAGGATGTATGGCGTGGCCATACCCACACCGATAAGCATGAGAAATATCACCATGACCGGCACGGCCTGAACCAGCGCCCATTGGAGCATAGGACCCAGATATGGCGCGCTGCATGGCGTGGCCAGAAGCGTAGCCAGAAGCCCCATAGAATATGAACCGATCCAGCCGGTGCGAGGTTTATCGACGGCATAAACGGCACGTGGTGTTTGAATGGTCCAGACGTTGAGCATGGAAAGAGCCAATACCAGAACAATTAGTGCCATGGTGATCAGGAAAACAGGGCTGCTGAACTGCATGCCGTAGATAAGCTCGTGGGAAGTTATAGCTCGATAAGCCCCCATCGCCAGAGCGAGAAAGGCAAAAAGTGAAATCACACCCAATGCAAATACCAGGGAATGCAGAATGGCCCGACGGCGATCTCCCTGGGCTTGCTGAAGCAGGGAAAGAACTTTAAGTGGGACGACGGGCAAAACACAAGGCATAAGATTGAGAATAAGTCCGCCCAAAAGAGCGAAAATGACCAGCAGCCACAATGGTAACCGGGTATAAGCGACGTGGTAAGGACGTGCATTAATGGCGGCGATAGCGGCCTGCTGCTGAGGCGTTAGAGAAGAGTTCGCGGACTGCGGCGTGGATATGATGGGTACGGACTCAGCGGGTGCAGTTGCCGGCGGCGACGAATTGCCGGCGCTGATAACCAGGTCGCCGGATAAAGTTTGCGTTTGCGGAATCAGGCAAGTCTGGTCGTTGCACATCTGAGTGAGCAATGAAACAGTAATGTGCCGGGGACCAGGAACGGCGGAAGACAAAACCGCAAATGGAACGGTAATGGTCGCATTATTTTCATAAACGGACAGTTGGCCGGATGAAGACATTAACGGCGAAACAGAAACGATTTGTGCGGGCGGGTAAACCACAGGATCGAAGCTAATACCGGGGGCGGGAGATATCGTAACTTTGGTGGCAATCAAACTTGGATCCAACGGATGAGCGCTCTGAATGTGATATCCAGCGGGAATATTAATGGATATTTGGAGCTTGCCGGACGAACCTGCTGAAACAGAAGCGGGGACGGCTGTCATTTGCGCCTGGGTCGCGAGGTATTGGGCGCGGCAAACGCCACAGCAACAAATGGATAAGAAAAATAAGAACGTAAAAAAAAGGTTGGATTCGGTGGCTTTAGATAGTCGGCTTGAGGATAGCAAGCGCCGTGGCATCAAGATTTTTCTCACACGCCTTTAACACAAACCGTCGGAATTATAGCAAAGAGGGGAAAAGGACAATCTCTTTTGGTGGACGATGTTTTTTGGCAGACACAGAAAATTTACCGGTGCTATTCGAACGAAGCAATTATTATTCAGAATCATTCTTACGGTTTGTCGACTTTTTTTTCCGGTAATTCACCGACAATGTAATTCAATGTGCTGATTTTGAATTCCTCAGGTTCACCGCGGATCAGCCAAAGCAGCGGCGCACCGCTTACTTTAGAGGCCAAGTCCAGAACCTCGATGGGTGGAACGCGTCCCTTCTCATAATAATTGTACGTAGATGGGGACAATCCCAGGAGATATGCGAAACGGGACTGACCACGGCGGCCGCAAACCTGCACCCGCACCTGTCTGAGCCGTTCGCAAATCTGGGCGTAGTTGCCCGCGAGATTCGTCTGGGGAACCAAGATACTCACTTGTCACACTCCTGTGCAAAGCACGATGCGCAACCCACTGGCAGCCAGGAGTAATACTTCGCTCCTGACTACTATTCTACAAAAATCATATAGATATACAAACTCTGCGAATGTTAATATGCGGATTGCGGCACATTAACCTAAATATCCACAAAGCTGTTAATCCTCCCTGTCCCTGTGGCGGCCGGCCTCATCTGAACGGCAGAGGCTGGTGGGTGCAGCAACCGGGACCATACCCGGAAAATGCGATTTTGTGACTTTTCATGGAGAAAGGCATTATTTTATTAGTTTAGTTCGAAACTAATTGAATAAGCCTTTCCACGTTTTCCTGCACCCATCTTACCTTTCTCTCTATCATTTTCAAGAATCCTAATCCCTCTATACGACCAAATGATCCGGTCGCCGCAACATGAAAGGCACTCTCGGCCACCATGGCTTCTATCATCAGCCAGGGAATAGTCTGGAGTTCGGCGACGCTGATCATATCGACAGAATCGTAACCACGAATAAAACGATTGAAGCGTGTTTCATCGACGTGGTCGGGCCAGGTGCTGGGATCATCCCCGCCGCCGATGATGGAAAATTGCAACACCCCGTTGGCCAGGTCAATAATCCGCTGTTGGAGACGCGCGGAATCATAATCGATGACCGCAACTACTTTTTGATTGCGAAAAAGCATATTTCCTGGATGCCAGTCGCAATGGACGATCTGCAGCGGCCAGTCGGCCAAACCCAGTTTATTCACATGGTCGGCTGCTTCGACGTAGGCACTTCGCAGCACTTCCAGAGTGGAGCCGACAACGGCGGTTTCGCCGCTGGCGACGCTGGTTTTGCCCACAACGTCGGGTATCTGATCTAAAGAGGTGTTAATTTGACGCGAATTATGATAGCTGCCGGTGGGCGGTTCGTACTCCGGCGTATAATCGCGTAGAAGCTTGTGATACAGGGCAAGAATGCGCGCCGAATCGCCGGTGGCTTCGAGGGAATTGTCGTAACCCGTTCCGCGGATATATTCAAAAAGTTCGTAAATCGTATTGAACATCTGAAGCATGGAATTATTTTCCCGGCGCGTGCCGATCAGATGCGGCAATGGGAATTGTTTTTCCGCAAGATAAAGCTGCAACGCATGGCAGAAGGCGACTTTAAAAGGATCATCCTTACCGCGGGCACGGCGTTTTAGAAGATATTCGCCCTTTTCACTGCGAATTAAAAGCTTGGGCGCCTTGCGCGAACCGCGCGGAAATTCCTTGATGGTATCAATCACCCCAATGTCATAGTGGCTGAGCACGATGGCAAGTTCGTCAGCGTTGAATTTTTCTCGTTCGCTCATTGCTTAGAGTCTCTGAAATTGATTTTACTTACTCTGCGTCACGCGTGCACTTAACGCAGAAAATTCCGGCGAACCGGAACCCGTAAAAATTATGAAATTGGTCCAGAACTAAACCACTCATAAAACGTGGTGTGGAGATAGTACTCATGTCAAACAAAGTGTCAATCAAAATTCACAATTTATTATTTTAGATGCCACCCTTAACATTTATAAACACAATTTATATTAACATGATGACGAAAATTGGTTTTTGGATGAATTTTGTAAAAAAGCCTTCCTCGACTGGTGAGTTGGGTGCTGGACACCTATTCAGATAATGTCTCATTTTCCCGGTGCTATTGTCTTTAGCAACCAGTATATTTCACTTAAGGAGTTACAAATTACATGCGATACAGGGGCTCTTGTTTGTGGATTCTGGTATTGGCCGCAGTCTTGGCTGTCTGGCTCACGGGATGCTCATCTGCAACTTCTTCGCCGCATGCTGACGGTCTGTGTCATGGCTCGGCCCAGGTTGTTTCGGTAAATCAGTGGATGTGGAGCGCTCAGGTGGTTTATGAAGGGCAAGAGTACACCATCTGGTGGGATAACAGCAGCATGCTTTTTTATAACAATTTGCTGACAACACCGACGCTGGCGGCCAAACCTGGCGACGTGATCAACTTTAACGGTTTTTTGAGCGACGGGGAAATTTATCTTGGCCGGGAATGGATTGGAACCTCGCCACCGGTGGCGACACCAACGCCTTCGCAAAGTATTGTCGCTGCTCCGCCAAAGTTTTCTTCGCCTCGGACGCCTGATGAGCCGGTTCCCGGCGGGATTTCACCACTTCCAGTGCCCTATGGCGAAAGTCCGGCGCCGGCTTCAACGGGAATCACGCCGCTGCCGCTGCCTGCCAATGGAAACAAATAAGTGAATGTGAAATAAATGCCGTTGTTTTTATTTTCTGCTCGTCATGGCATAGCCCATCGGATTTTCAAAGTTATTGGCCGGAAGTTCCCTGCTGCCAGGGTTGAACTTCAACGGTCCAGCCGGAATTTTCATCTGGCGGCTGAACCTGAAATACAAAATTCATGGATGTATTGACCTGAAAATTCTTAAGCGCCGCCGTGGTAACGTCTCCGTCCGGATCGGTACGGATAATTTGCACGGGCAATTGGATTTTGGGGTCAATCCAAAAATCCATTTGGGTAAAGGTAAATTCCTCTGGATTCTGCGGGATTAAGCGTACCCCCTGCAGTCCTGTATGCGCTTTATCAACGGGCAACAGCGTTACATCAAATTCGCGCAGAACTTCCTGGGGATCCTGACCGATGGGGATGGGGATGGGACCTTCACCGAGTTTTAAGGGATCAAATTTTTTTCCCGGCGGCGCAATCTGCGTCTTGCGGTAAACTTTGGCTGAACCGTCACGATCGATCAGCCATTGACCATCGAAAAGAATATCATGATCAGCATTCGTGCTGGCGATGGCGCCATCAACTACCAACTCATCAAAATGAATATCAAACTGCGTGCCATCGATGCCCTGCTGGTAATGGATGGAACCAATATCGATGTCCTCCTCCTGTGTCCGCGCATGATCGGTCGTGACTTGTAAATCGGCAGAAAAATTATGCAGCGTCGAGCCGCGCTGCTGAAGCATGAGAAGAATCTGCATTACCTGCGGCGATGCAGACTGCTGAACCACCGGCGGCATGTCCGGTTGGGTGGATGTCGTCTGGGCGTAAACCATTTTGCAGGCACAGCCTGCCGCCAAAATAACTAAAAAAACCGGCGTTAACCGCCGGATTCTATTTGCCATTAATGCATTCCCCATTTACTTGTTTCGCCGACAATAACGCCCGAAATGAATCCGGTTCTTCCACGAGGCGGTCCAGTTCCAACAAACTGCTTATCACATAAGTGGCCCGCTGGGCAAAAGGTGGCCGCGGTTTTTCCGGCGATGTAAGCAATACACTGGCGACCTGTGCCGCTTCCGCCACTTCGATATCAAAAACATAATCTCCGGCCATCAGGGTGCGATCCAGCGATATATTCAAACGGCGGGCAATACCGCGAATGCTGTCCGGATGCGGTTTAACCGGAGGCTCATCGCGCGAAATAACATCATCGAAACTCAGGGCATGGCGTTGGAGAATAGTCTCGACACTTTTGCGACTATTACGGCTGAGCAGTGCGATCTTAATTCCACGTTTCCGCAGGGCGTCCAGGGCGAGGTGGGCGTCTTGGCGCAACGTGGATTTTTCCGCCGCCTGAGCTTCATGCTGATGCAAAACCGCCCAGGCTCGCGTTTGTTCGCGTTCAGGCAGAGCTGCAATCCACTCCAGAACCGGATGGCGGACCGCAACACCCAGTTCGCTGCGCAATGTTTCATAATCAAGCGCATCGACCGTTAATGTTCCGTCCATGTCGAAGATAACTAATTGATATCTGATGGCGTCTCCTTGATTCGTAAAGGATGTGATTATAGCTGGCGCGGCGATGATGAGCATATGCAGATCAAGAGAACATGTATAATCCGACCGGAGAATTTATGCGCGACAATCCGTTAAATCAATGGCATCAGCAATCTGAAGCTTCAC
>DATJSN010000097.1:0-19415 GCA_035504095.1 Phycisphaerae bacterium
TCGTATCAAACCGGCCTCGTTCCAGGTCCTCAACAACTTGCCGTTTGAAACCCTCACTGTAACGATAAACAATCCGTTGACCCATCCCTTTTACTCCTGAAATAGTCGCCTTGATGTGTCAACTTATTTCAGGACAGGACAATTTCTCTGAAAACTGCGCTCTGAAATCTGAAATCTATGACGTTTAATATCGAGACATTTCTGCTAAACTAAATCTTTTGGTAGTCAGATTTACAATTGGAGCTCTTTGCCCATGCTCTACCGTCAGATTCCCGGAACGGATTTAAACGTCTCAGAACTCTGCTTCGGCAATTTCATCTACGGCAGTTCCATGTGGGTCAAGGGACCGGCGGACGAACCCGAGGGGATACGCCTGCAAAACCTGGCCTTTGAATTAGGCATCAATTTCTTCGACACTGGTGACGCTTATGACAATGGACGCGCCGAAAAAATGATGCGCGAAACGCTGAGCTATGCTGGGCGCGACAAAATCATCCTTTCCACCAAATTCGGCTACGATTTCTACACCGATCCGGGCACTCAGGGCTCGCACCGCGAACGCAAACAGGATTTTTCACCCGCGTTTATTCAAAAAGCTCTGGAAGAATCACTCAAACGCCTGGGCGTTGAACGCATCGATCTCTGGCAGGCGCACAACATCAAACTCCCTCAAATGAATGAAGACGTGCCGAATACCATGACCAAATTGCAAAAGCAGGGAAAAATTCGCTATTGGGGCATCGCACTTGGACCCGCGATCGGCTGGCGTGAGGAAGGCGTCATCGGTTTGGAAAAATGGAAAGCCTCCACCGTCCAAACCGTTTTTAATATGTTCGAGCAGCATCCGGGTCGCGAACTCTGCGAACTCGCCGCGGCGGCAAGCACCGGTGGCATCCTCGCCCGTGTGCCGCACAGTTCGGGCATTCTGCAGGATATTTACACCGAAGAAACCACCTTCAACGATCATCGCAAATTCCGCGATCGCAACTGGCTGGTCTATGGCCTGAAAAAAGTGGAAAAAATCCGTCACATTCAAAAAGCCCACAATTGCACGCTCGGCCAGCTTGCCATCAAGTGGCTTTTAACCTGGCCGGCGTGCGTGAGCGTACAGCCCAACATCACTACCGACGTGGAACTGCGCGAATTCGCCGCGGCGTGCGATGGCGATCTTTTATCGCCCGGCCAAATGCAGGAAATCCAGAATCTTGTGGAAAGCGATTTTGGTTTTGGCCCTGAAGCGCATGCGTGTGATCTTAAAAGCAGCGTCTCCGCCACCGGCGTAGCCACCAGCCGGTACCAACGCCGCGAAGCGGTTAACACAGAATTACCACAAGATACAATCCATAGATGACGCAGATTGGCGCAGATTTATTTTTAACCACGAAAAGAACGAAAATTCACGAAATCAATCAGCACAGAACTTACATTGATGACGCAGATAACTTAGGAGAGGACAACGAATATATCATTTAGTCTTGGCATCAGATTAAACAATTTTTCGTACTAACCGCGGACCCATGCGGGTGGCGAGTTCGTAACCGATTGTTCCGCAACGTTCGGCGAGACGGTCCATACATATCGGCGAATTGGGATCGTCGCTGATGAGCGTCACTACATCGCCAACTTTGGCGGTTGAATCGGTGACGTCGGCGACGATCTGATCCATGCTCACCCGCCCCACCACCGGTAAAAGCGCGCCGGAAAATTCGACCGAACCCCGGTTGGATAAATGACGGGGATAGCCGTCGGCATAGCCGACGGGAATAACCGCTAAACGGCTCGGACGCTTGGTGGTAAAGATGTGGCTGTAGCCTACGCCAACGCCCGCGGAACGCTGATGAATCGCGGCGATCGGGGCGACGAGCCGAGCGATGGGCTGCAAATCTTTAATCGGGTGAGCCAGTGAAGGTTGAAGGCCATAGATGGCGATGCCCAGACGGACCATGTCCAGGGCGGCGTCACTGACATTCCAGGTGCCGCCGGAATTCTGGGCGTGGCGGATCAGTTTTGGATTTTTCTCCTTAAGCGGTTTGGTGATTCTTTCAAATTCGCCCAACTGAGCGGCGGTTACGGGATGGTTGGGCGCTTCGCCATGGGAAAAATGCATGAAAATGCCTTCGAGGGCCAAAGACGGCAGATTTTCGAAATCGGCCAGCAATTTCCGGGATTCACTGGGACTTACGCCATGGCGCGTCAGGCCGGTATCAATCTGCACGTGAACATTGAGCTGACGAGACAATTTCTGCTTTGCGGCCCAGGCCGCCAATGCCAGCGCTGAATCCGCATCGGTGAGTGTAACACGAACACGATCGGACTCAAGCACGCGTAACTGAGCGGCGGAGAATTCAAACGGAGCGCCGCGAGTCGCCAGAGGTGCGAGCACCAGGATTGGCAACTGGGAATTCAGACCCAGAAGCTCGCCGGCTTCCTCCAGCGAATAAACGCAAAGCCAGTCGACGCCGGCGTCCTTAAACAACGGCGTCATGGCGGCAAGCGAATGGCCGTAGGCGTTGGCCTTGACGATAGCGGAGATTTTTACGTTCTGCGGCAACCGCTTGCGAAACGCCGCAATGTTATGACCGAGGCGCTGGGTGGAAATCCGCAGTTCTCCCGATTGTGGAATCATGGCAATTCCTTTGTAGCACGCATTAAACGGTCGGCGATAGCGGCCCACAGATCGCCGGTTTGCGTAGGCATCTGAATCAGGATGGCGTCATGATCCTGATGATCGAGCCGCCGCAACATTGAATATAAATTGCGGGCGCAGGCGACCGGATCATCCGGCAACATCTCGACGCTTTTAACAATAATGGAATTCGGGCAATCTGCAAATCGAAGCAGAACGACGGAAGACCGGTGATCGAATTGCTGGAGCCAGTTGGTTACCCGGCGAATCTGATCGACGCGAAAACGGTATGCAGGCGTACGCGGAGCATAATGGCGTTCCATAAGCCCCGGACTTTTAAACTTTTTGTCCACGGATGAGGAATCACCCGGGGCAAAAGACAGTTGTACCGGCAGGCCGGCGCTGCTCAATGCAGACTCCAGCATCGATGGGGTGACGCCGCCGGGACGGAGAATCACGGGTTTACCGACGGTCAGATCCAGAACGGTGGATTCGACACCCACCTGACACGGTCCACCGTCAAGAATCAGCGGAATCATTCCGTTGAATTCATCCAAAACGTGACGCGCGGTCGTGGGCGAAACACGACCGGAACGGTTGGCGCTGGGCGCGGCGATTGGCCGATCCACGGCGGCAAGCAGCGCCAGCGCCGCCGGATGGGCGGGGACGCGAATGGCCACGGAATCCAGACCCGCGGCAACCGCCGGGCAAATCCTCACGGCACGCGGCAGAACCAGCGTAAGCGGACCGGGCCAGAATTTTTCGGCCAGGACTTCGGCAATGATTGGAAATTCACGGACCCAGCGCCGGGCGCCGCGTGCGTCGGCGACGTGAACGATGAGGGGATTTTCGCTCGGGCGGCCTTTAATCTGGAAAATGCGCGCGACCGCGGCGGGATTGGTGGCATCGGCGCCGAGGCCGTAAACGGTTTCCGTGGGAAAAGCGACCAGTTCGCCGGCGGCAAGCAATGAAGCCGCCTCGGATAAGACCTGGCCGGGATCAGCGATGCGCGTATCCACTCTGGAATCTATCTCAAAACATATCGAGGCCGCGACGTCGGCTGACTGGCCACGAGTCAAGGAGCACCGACGAGCGGGTATTAAAATACAATACAGTTCGGAGGTGCGACGCAGGATTCGGGGTCAGGCAGCCTCTTCCCGAAGGGTTTGGCTCTCAAACGGCCATCTGCGGCGTCATCGCTCCTCATCATATCATCTTTCAAATATACCCTCGGCGCTCTTCCTTGCCTCTGTCCGCTTGAGAGCCAAACGCGGCTCTCGCTATGTGTTCAGATAGATTCTCACCACCCGACGATGTTGTATCCGCCATCCACGTAAATGGTTTCTCCGGTGACACCGGAGGACAGGTCGCTGCACAGATAAAGCGCGGTTTTGCCGACATGAGAAGCCGCGTCGTCAGAATTCCAGGGAAGAGGAGCCTTTTCGGTGTAATGAACCATCATTTTGTCGATGTCGCCGATGCCGCGCGCGGCCATGGTTTTAATCGCCCCGGCGCTGATGGCGTTGACCCGGATATGTTTTTCGTTCCTGCCGAGCTCCGCGGCCAGATAGCGCACGGAACATTCCAGCGCCGCTTTGGCCACAGCCATGACGTTGTACATCGGAATATACTTTTCAGCGCCCAGATAGGTGAGCGTGATGATCGAACCGTTGGGATTCATGATGGGTAAAGCTTCGCGGGCCATGGCCACAAGCGAATAAGCGCTGATGTCCAATGCGGTCCGCCAGGCTTCGCGCGAGGTCTGGAGGAATGGATTATGCAGCGCCTCGGCCGGAGCGAATGCCAGCGAATGAACAAGAATATCGAAGGTTCCGAATTTTTCGCCTGCGGTGCCAAACGCCGTTTGAAGATCGGTGTCGCTGGATACGTCGCATGGCGCCAGGAACGCGGGGTTGAACCCTTCGACGGCTTTGACGACGCGGCGTTCGATTTTTTCTCCGGGTAAATGGGAAAAACCCATGGTGCAGCCGGCGCCATGAAGGGCTTTGGAAATATGCCAGCCAATGGAGTATTCGTTCAAAACGCCGAAGACAAAAGCTTTCTTGCCCGCCAACTGGGACATAAGACAACCTCTCAAAAAAATTACCGCACTGTGTCCGGGCAAATCATCGACGATTTTCAGCGCGGATAATCGCCGCGCAAAATCTGGATGGTTTGGGCCCGCTGAGAAGCACGGAAAATAGCCGCCCCCGCCACCAGCACATCGGCGCCGGCCTCCAAGGCGTCATGGGCCGAACGGATGGTGATGCCGCCGTCGATTTCCAGTCGCTGCCTGGGGCTTAGCCTGTTGCGCAGCCAGTGAACTTTTTCCAACGATTCGGGAATGAAATTCTGGCCGGTAAAACCAGGATGTACGCTCATCACCAGCACAACGTCGACCAGATTAAGAAGATGCTGTATCGCCTCAGGCGGCGTTTCGGGATTCAGGGAAACCCCGGCGGTGGCGCCCAGGTCGTGAATCTGTTTGATCAGGTCCACCGGACTGACTTTTTTAAGACCCGGCGCTTCGATATGAAAGGTCAGGTGGGAAGCGCCCGCTTCTATAAACGGTTTAATAAAATCCTGCGGATCGGTGATCATCATGTGCACGTCCTGCGTCAGACGCGTGGTGCGGGCCAAAGCGGCAACAAGGTCCGGCCCCATGGTCAGGTTGGGAACAAAATGGCCGTCCATGATATCCACGTGCAGAAGATCGGCGCCGCAGCGTTCGGCGTCCATGGCTTCTTCACCGAGGCGCGCGAAATCGGCGGCCAGAATCGACGGTGCGATCAGGGGCAAATGAGGCGGCCTTAGGAATATACTTGAGTTCATAGGAATTTCCTGACCCCGAATGCCGGGATTGCCGGGCAGCTCCTGCTTGGAAACGGACTCCATATCAGAGTTTAATCCAGAATATCGATGCACGGAAATCCGCGTCCCTCTAGAAATTCCAGGCTGGCGCCGCCGCCCGTGGAAACATGTGTTACTTTATCCGCCAGACCGAACTGTTCAATAGCCGCGGCTGAATCGCCCCCGCCGATGATGGTCAGGGCTCCATTGGGTGTAATTTCGGCCAGCGCCGCAGCCACCGCGCGCGTACCCGCCTGGAACGGCTTTTTCTCAAACACGCCCATCGGCCCGTTCCAGACAATGGTTTTAGCCGCTCGAATTTTCTGCGTATATATTTTGATGGTTTCCGGACCGATATCCAGGCCTTCCAGATCGTCTGGGATATTTCCCTTGACGACCTGCGTTGCGGCGGTGTCAGAAATTTCGGAGGCGACTACAGTGTCGACGGGCAGCACGAGTTTGCCGCCGGCCTTGGCCAAAAGGTCCGCGGCAAGCTGGACCTTATCTTTTTCCGCCAATGATTTGCCGATTTTTTTGCCCTGGGCCAGGAAAAAAGTATAGGCCATGGCGCCGCCGATTAGCACTTCATCGGCTTTCGCCAGCAGGTTTTCGATCACAGGGATTTTGTCGGAAACTTTGGCTCCGCCGAGAATGGCGATAAACGGCCGCACCGGCTTCTCAAGTGCATCGCCAAGGAATTTAAGTTCTTTTTCAATCAAAAATCCGATGATGCGTTTGCCGGGGCCCAGAATTTCCGCAACGCCATAAGTGGAGGCGTGCTGTCGGTGCGCGGTGCCGAAGGCGTCGTTGACGTACAGATCGCCAAGTTTGGCAAGCTGCGCGGCGAACGCGGGATCATTTTTTTCCTCGCCTTTGTGGAAGCGCGTGTTTTCCAGGACCACCACATCGCCGGGGGCCATTTGCGAAACCACGGTTTCGACCGCGGGACCGACGCAATCGGGAGCGAGTTTGACCGGCTTATTGAGAAGTTGACCGAGACGCTCCGCGGTGGGCTTAAGCGAAAATTTCGGCTCGGGCCCGGCCTTGGGACGGCCAAGATGACTCATCAAAACCGCCTTGCCGCCGCGCTGGACGATGTTGCGGATCGTGGGCAGCGCCGCGGTGATGCGGCGATCATCGGTGATTTTTCCGGCGTCATTCAAAGGGACGTTAAAGTCGACTCGAACCAGAACACGACGATTATTTACATCCAACTGAGTAATCGTCTTTTTAGCCATTCATTTCTCTTTCAGCATTCAAACGAATAAAACCCGTGCCCAGACAACCGGCACGGCATTCGAACGGTTATGCTAGGGAATAGCACTCGGATGGTCAACTCAGTTTTGAGATTGCTGTCAGATCACAGAACCGACGTTGGTAAAGAGCCTCGTCAAGAGGCTCTATGTTCATTGATTTATATTGAGGTCCGGCGGCAACTCAAGCTGCAGTGAGGCATTGTACCGATTGGCTTCAGCGGCGGCTTTGGCCGCATCCTGAATCGCCTGCGCGCGAACGCTGGGGTCGGAGGCAATTCGGGCTGTAAATTCATCGATCTGGAATTGCATGAGCGGCACCAGCCAGGCCAGCGGCGGTTGGCCCGGTGAATAACCCATTCGCGCCTGTTCAAGCGCGGACATGGCAACGTTTTGACTCAAATCATAGAGCGCTTTAGTGCGATAATTTTCCGCCGCGCCGGACGCAGGCGCCTCCAGCGGCGAAGTCTGATCGACCATGGTGTAGACGGGATCAACAGTACCAGCAATATTCGACTGTAACTGTGCGGCCTGCATCAACAGGTAATTGATCTGGGCGGACCGAAAATAAACCGAGGCCATCAGAAGCTGCAAAAGAGCCTCGGGTTGATGATTACCAGTTACCAGCACCATGGGATCTTCCATCGTAGCGCCATGGGCCGTCAGATTGTCGCTGATGGTGTAATTACTGCGGACTTCCTGAAGCGCCTGGCCCAGATTCGACTGGGCGGACTGACACATGGACATGGCCTTCTGCGCCTCATTTTGCAAATCGTTCAATTGCTGCTTCAATTCGGTTGCACCCTGAGCAAGAGTGAGCGGAGCCACGCCGCCGCCCGATTCAGAAGAGCCGAGAATCAGCGACCTGGCCTGCGTTTGAATGGCGACAATCTGAGCGGCGTCCTGTTGAGCGATTTGTTCGGCTGCGCTGCGCTCCGCTGAAATGCGCTGCACCTGAGCGTCCGCGGCGGCTTGTCGCAATTTCAGGATCGCAAGGTCCTGGCTGGCTACGTCCACCTGGCCTTGAAGCAACTGGGCTTTCTGGTTGTAGACGGCGGCCTGATTGAACTCCTTTGAACCCTGTTTAAACGCATCGAGAGAACTTTCGCCGGTAATGGTTTGCGATTCGTTGCGTATGATCATGCCTTCAGAGCTATAGTCCGCGGCCTGTTGCTGATTCTGCGCCAGAAGAGCTTTGAGAGAGTCGAGCTTCTGCTGTGCGTCATCGACTGCTTGAGTGGCGCTGTTCAAGGTTTGTTGTGCATCCACAAGATCCAACTCATTGGCCTGGGCATAAGTCTGTTGTTGCTGCTGAAGCAGGATGATCTGCGATTGATAACCATTGAGCTGCTGGGCAAGGATATTCAGATTCACAGCCTGCGCCCGCGCGGCATCCAATGCGGCCTGCATGCGATAGATGCTTCGGTCGGCCTGAACCATGCTGATCGTCGCCTGCTGTGCATTGATGACGCTCTTGGGCTCGTCCGCGAGATCGGGGTTATCCGCCACGTTGGAAAGCAGCGACTGGGCGGCGGCTAAATCATCATCGACCGCTTCGCTGCCCTCAGGAGAACGCGGAGCCAGAAAATTTGAGGGATTGCCAATGGCTTGTTCTTTTGCTTCGGCTAATTGATCCGGACTCATTGGCGTTGTCGACTGCTGTGAAAACGAAGGGTTTGTACGATAGTCGCCGGCGAATACGATCAGTTTGGAAGCCGCCGATGATGCAGATGACGCATCCTGCTGGGCCTGTCCGGACGGCGAATTGCCGCAGCCGGCCAGTGTGGTCAGGGCGGCCGAAAAAATCACGGCGCGCATACAACGTTTTAACTTATCTTTATGGTGAAGCTGGATGTAGCTTTGCGGCATCACGCGCTCAACTATACCTGATTGCATCTCAAATAGGTTCTACCATTGGCGGCGGAATGCGTCAAGAAAAAATCCAAAGCGGTGAAATTTCGCCGGGTTTCCGGCGTCGGGAGGCATTTTTTAGGACGCTCAATTAAAAAGGGATATAAACGGTTTCTTTAACTTATCGTGGCCAAAAAAGCCGAAAGTTACAAGGTAGAACATGGATTGTTCCGGCACGTCGCGATCCGACATGGAGGTCCTGATAATGATTCGCGTAAATTCACAAATAACGGAGCGTATGGGATGTCAGCCTGCTTCAAAATCGTTTTATCCAAACCGCATAAACGGCGCAAGCCGCGGGCGAACTTCCAAACCTTGCTGATGAGCCCCCCACTGACACCCCTGGAGAAAAAGTTTCGTACATCAAAATCTCAAAGCGTTCGCTGCATTTACTGCCAAACCGAACGCCAAACAATCCAGGTGCGAAGTCTGGAAGCGTAAAAACAAGCCTTCCGTTTATCCAGGAAAGTCGATAGTTCACAGCCTTAAAACATTAAAGAGCGTTTAGATGACTCCGGCCATGCCGGTTTGAATCGGCTTGACTACATATTCCCGCGGGTCGGTAATGTGTCCCGTCAGGGCGCTGGCCGCAACGGTAAGCGGGCTGGCCAGGTAAACCGCGGCCTGCATGGAACCCATGCGACCGGGGAAATTGCGATTCGTGGTGCTGACGCACACCTCGATTCCCCCCAATCGGCCAAATGTGTCCGGTGGGCCGCCTAAACAGGCGCTGCATCCGCTGGGACCGACTTTGCAGCCGGCGTCGAGAAGAACGTCTTCGATGCTCTTTTCGTTCGGGTCTTTAGACGCACCAACCAGATTCAGGCGTTTCATGTCGGCGTGCACTTCCGTGGAACCGGGAACGACATAAGTTGGAACTTTCACCTGCCGGCCTTTAAGAATGCTGGCCGCGAAAATCATGTCGGTTATTTTTCCGCCCGTGCAGCTTCCGATATATGCCTGATCGATTTTTACGTTCCGGCAATTGTGCGCGGTGTCCTTATTATCCGGCGAGTGTGGCTTGGCGACTAATGGCTCGAGCGTGGAAAGATCCCATTCCTTCTGGTAACAATACTCGGCGTTTTTGTCATCCTGATAAACTTCCCATTGCTTGATCCGGCTGCGATGACGCACGTACTGGAGCGTTTTTTCATCCACGTCGCATACGCCGTTTTTACCGCCGGCTTCGATGGCCATATTGGTCAGCGTCATGCGGTCTTCCAGGGTCAATGAAAAAATTCCCTCGCCGGCGAAATACATCGCGTTGTAGGTGGCGCCCGCCACGCCGATGTCGCCGATTACCGCCAGTATCAGGTCTTTGGCCGTTAGGTACGCGGGGATTTGTCCATGAAAAACAAATTTCATCGTAGGCGGCACCTTGAGCCATGTTTTGCCCGTACCCAGGGTGAATGCGGCGTCAGTGTTGCCTACGCCGGTGGCAAACTGGCCAAAGGCCCCCGCCGTGCAGGTGTGGCTGTCGGTACCCAGCAGAATTTCGCCGGGCCTGACGTGCCCTTCCTCGGGAAGCGCTTTATGACAAACGCCCTTATAAGTGGTTTTCGTCGGATCCAGATAGGGATTGGGCATACCCGGTTCATCCCTGACGAAGTCGGGATCATAGTAGTACTTGAGTTTTTGCTCGCGGACAAAATCGCGCAAAATCTGCACATTGCGATGGCATTTCTGATCGGCGGTGAAAATGTAATGATCGGGGATGATCACCACGCGATCGGCGTCCCAAACCTTGGCGTCGCGGCCGAATTTCTCATGAAAAATGCCGATGGTTCCCGGCCCGCATATATCGTGGGTCATGAGGACGTCCACGTCGACCCATACATTATCGCCCGGGCGCACTTGTTTGCGGCCCGCGTGTTTGGCGATGATTTTTTCCGTGATGGTCATACCCGCCATGAAAAATGTCTCCTTAGATAATTTCCGCCAGGCTCTGTCTGGACTTCGCCCGAAATACCAATTCCACCATTATAGAGCGCAGCGGGGATGAGAATCAAAAAAACTGCGGTGCGGTGGAATTTTCGCTTGATCTCCACGATAATATCCAGTCTATATTATTGCCCCTGAAATTGGTTTGATTGATGATTGTTATCCTTAAATCCAATGCCGACGAGAAACTTGTAAAAGATATCATTACGCAAATTGAAGCGTTGGGCCTTCAGGCGCATTTGTCCAGGGGACAATTCCGCACGGTTATCGGCGTGGTCGGCGAAGAAGCCAAGATCGACAAGGAACACCTTCTTTCCATCACCGGCGTCGAACAGGTGCTGCCGATCATGCGGCCATATAAACTGGCCAGCCGGGAATTCCATAAAAATGACACCGTGATTGAAATTCCCTGCCCGGGCGGCGGGTCGGTGAAAGTTGGCGGTGAAAACTGCCTGGCGATCGCCGGACCATGCACCTGCGAAAACGAACAAATGGTTCATTCCATTGCCCGGTACATTCGCGATTCCGGTGGCGCGGTGCTGCGCGGCGGCGCCTATAAGCCGCGCACCAGTCCTTACAGCTTTCAGGGGCACGGCGAAGAGGCGCTTAAATGGTTGCGCGACGCAGGCAGGGAAAACGGCCTGCCGGTGATCACTGAAGTAATGGACACGCGGCACGTGGCTACGATCGAACGTTACACCGATATTTTCCAGATCGGTGCGCGCAACATGCAGAATTTCAGCCTGCTTTTCGAAGTGGGCAAAACCAACAAACCCGTCCTGCTCAAACGCGGCATGGCCGCATCGATCCAGGAATGGCTGATGAGTGCGGAATACATCCTGAGCCAGGGTAACCGGCAGGTCATCCTGTGCGAACGCGGCATCAAAACGTTTGAAACGTCACTGCGTTACACGCTGGATATTTCCGCGGTGCCCGTGATTCATGCCAACAGCCATTTGCCTGTGATCGTTGATCCCAGCCACGCCAGTGGCGTGCGGGAATATGTGCCGGCCCTGGCGCAGGCGGGCATCGCCGCGGGCGCCGACGGCATTATGGTGGAAGTACACGATTGCCCCAGCAAAGCCATGTGCGACGGACCACAGGCCCTGCTGCCCGAAACCTTCGCCGAAATGATGCGGACGCTGGAAAAAATCGCCGCCGCGGTTAATAAAAAATTTTCGCGGTCCAATGCGGCTTCCGCGGCGCCGGTCAGCACGGCGCGAGCCTGAAGTTATTTAATAAGGAATTAACATGAGAAAATTTCTTATCTCCGGGAACTGGAAAATGCAGCTTGACCGTGCTGAAAGCCTGGAGCTCGCGGCGTTGACCATGGCCAAGCTCAAGGACAATTGCCCCGCTGAAGTTGTGCTGATGCCGACATTCGTGCACCTCGATGCCGTGGGACAATTGATCCGCAATTCACAACTCAAACTGGGCGCACAAAACGTTTATTTTGAGAAAAAGGGCGCGTTCACCGGAGAAATTAGCCCCGCAATGCTCGACGATATCGGCGTGAAATATGTTTTAGTCGGGCACAGCGAGCGCCGCCATATCATTGGCGAAGAAGATGAGTTACTGAATAAAAAAGCGATCGCGGTGATTACCGAGGGGCTTGTCGCGGTTTTATGCGTAGGCGAGACGCTGGATCAACGGCAGAGCTATCGAACGGTGGAAATCGTCGGCCGGCAACTCGATGCGGGGCTGGCCCACGTATCTTCTGAAGCCGTTGATCAAGGGCTGCTGGTGGTCGCTTATGAACCGGTATGGGCCATTGGAACCGGCCACACCGCTACGCCGCAACAGGCGCAGGAAGTGCACAAATACATTCGTGACAAATTGGTCGGCCGCTTTGGCGAGCCGATAGCCTCACGCGTGCGAATCCAATACGGCGGATCAGTCAAGAAAAATAACGCCGGCGAATTGCTCGCCCAACCGGACATCGACGGCCTGTTGGTCGGCGGCGCCAGCCTGATCGCCGATGAATTTCTGGGCATTATTCAGGCTGCGGCGCAGGTCCCGTCGCATTGAGATAACTAAAATCTGGAATAGGAATTCTTCATGACGTTTTTTCTGGCGGTGGTATTTAGTCTAATGAGCCTTTTGCTCATGTTCGTGGTGTTAATTCAGCGCGGACGCGGCGGCGGATTGATCGGCGCTTTTGGCGGCGGCGGAGGCGGCTCAGCCTTCGGAACCAAAACCGGGGATGTGTTTACCATCGTTACCGTCGTATTGTTTGTTTTATTTCTGCTGCTGGCCATTTGCCTGAATTTGCGGGTGCAACCCTCCAATGTGGCGGCCAACGCGGCGGCTGGCGCTGCCATGCATACGCCGCCCGCTTCCGGTTCTCCGGCGCCCGCGGCGAGCAACCCGTAATAGAACCGTTCCGAGGCACAGAGGGTATTCATATGATCGTTAGTATGACGGGTTATGGCCGGGCGATCTGCGAACGCCATGATTTTTCCTGTCAGGTGGAAGTCAAATCCGTCAATAACCGGTTTCTTAAATCGACCATTCGTCTGCCCGACGACATGAACGATTGCGAAGTGGAAATTGAAAAACTGCTTCGCGAATCGCTGGGCCGCGGTGCGGTGACTGTGAACGTAACCGTAACAACGCCGGCCGCGGCGGCCGCGGCGCCGGTGAACCTGAAGGCCGCCGAATATTATCTGCATCAACTCTCCACGCTGGCCGCGAGCGCCGCTAAAAAGCGCCCCAAAACGGCGGTTCCATTTTCCATTGATCTGGCTCAGCTTCTCTTGCTGCCGGGCGTGTGCGCGCCGGTCGGGGCGATTGATGAAAAAATGCGGCTCAAAACCCGCGATGCCGTTCTCAAGCTCGTGCACGAGGCGCTCAAGCAGCTTACGCAGATGCGCCAACGCGAGGGCAAGGCGTTATGGCGTGATCTGGAATCGCACCTGAATGAGATGCGCGTCGCCGTGGAAAAAATTCGCGGCCAGGCGCCGCTGGTAGCCCGGGAATATCACCAGCGCCTGCGCGCCCGCGTCATGCAATTGGTAAGCGACGCGAAGCTTTCTCTTAATGATGCGGACCTGCTGCGTGAAGTGGCGCTGTTTTCCGAACGCGCGGACATCAGTGAAGAATTGGCCCGGCTTTCGGCGCATCTCGATCATTTCGGCGAGGTGGCGCAAAAACAGACCCAGGCGGGACGCACCCTGGAATTTCTTGCTCAGGAAATGCTGCGCGAAACCAATACCATCGGCAGCAAAGCCAGCGACGGTCAAATCGCCAGGTGGACCCTGCAGCTCAAGGGTTTGATTGACCGCATCAAAGAGCAGGTTCAAAACGTGGAGTAGCAGGCACGCTATAAGTGTCATTTTGCTTATGCTGAGCCGGCAGGTTTACCCTGCCGGAATATGGAATTAAAAAAGTCTGGCATTCTTTGCCGGGGTTATGTAGAAGGCACGCTCCCCGTGCCGTCTTATTATGATGGAGCGCGGGCGCAAAAAACCCGCATCAGCGTATGAATCAGAAAGGATTGTTGCTTTTTTTATCCGGGCCCGGAGGCGTGGGAAAATCCACCATCTGCAATCGCCTGGCCGAAGAGTTGCCGGCTGTCTTTATCCCTTCAGCCACCACACGTCCGCAAAAACCGCAGGATAAGCTGGCAAAGCCGTATATTTTCGTAAATGAAGAAAAGTTCCGCTCCATGATTGAAAAAGGCGAGTTTCTCGAATATGCTACTGTGTTCGGCCATTTGTACGGCACGATGAAGCAACCGGTGCTCGAAGCACTCGCGTTGGGCAAAACCGCGTTGTTGGAAATCGACGTACAAGGCGCGATAAGTATTGCCGGGCAATTTCCTGAAGCGATAGGGTTTTTTATTCTTCCGCCCAGCCGCGATGCTTTAACCAAGCGGCTTGTGAATCGCAAACGCGATGAACCGGAAGTTATTCAAAAACGCCTGCAGGGCGCGGAAAAGGAAATTCAAGCGGCTAAAGAATCCGGCGTTTACCGGATTACGATAAAAAATAATGTTTTGGAGGATACGATCCGGCAACTTGTAACGCTGGTCCGATCGCTCAAAACCGATGCGAAACAGTAAACCTGACAGGAGTTTGTAAAACATGATCGAAGCAGTCAAAAGCGATGAAATCGTCCATAAACTCGGCGGCCGGTTCAAATTATGCGCCCTTGTCCAGCATCGCTGGAAGGAATTGATTCACGGCGCGCGGCCGCTGGTTGAACGCAATGGACGCACCGATCTTGAAGTGATCATTGACGAAATTCTCCAGGGCAAACTCAACATCGACTTCGAAAAAAGCGCCATAACCCCGCCGCAAGAAGCGCTGGGCCGCACATAACATTAGAGAGCCGGCAGGTTTATCCTGCCGGAATTACAGCCCCAGGTGGAATCCTGGGGCCTGGTAGCAGGGACGCTATGCGTGCCACAGCATTAAATGTAGCTTAGGCTCTCTAGCCTGAGCCTGTCGAATGGCTCCAGCCTGAGCATGAGCCTGAAAGGCTCGTTGCCAGCAGCCGTAGGTTGAAAAACCACGGGAAAATGGGCGCAGCGTATTAACGACCTTGTAAGTGTCGTAGAAATCTTTAACTATGCCCTGTGCCCTATACCCTGTCCCCATCATTGGGTGTTAACTATGCCCAAATCCCGGCGATCCATCCTGGTGTGCGTGTGCGGCGGCATTGCCGCATACAAAGTCTGTTTTATCGTAAGTAAGCTTGCGCAGAATGACGTTCAGGTGGACGTGGCGATGACCGAGGAAGCCGTTAAATTCGTCGGTCCGATTACTTTTGAAGCACTCAGCGGCCGGGCGGTGCACACCGAAATCTGGAACAATCCTGGCGCTCCAACAGCTCACGACCCGCAACATATCGGCCTGGCGCAAAACAGCGATTTGATTTTGGTGGCGCCGGCCACGGCGAATATTTTGGCTAAAATGGCCCATGGCATCGCCGATGACCTGGTCAGCTCGCTGTTGCTGGCGGCCCAGCCGAAAAAGATTTTCGCCGCCCCGGCAATGAACGAGCAGATGTGGGAAAACCCCGCCACACAGGCCAACGTAAAATTGCTGCAGGAACGCGGCATTGCGCTGATCGGCCCGGACAGTGGCTGGCAGGCCTGCCGTACCGTCGGTATGGGTCGTATGTCTGAACCCAAAGACATTCTCAAAGTCATCGGCAAAAAACTAAAAATCAATCTCTGAGCCGATGATTGTAGCTCAGGCTCTCAAATGTAGAACAGCCTCTCAGGCTGTTCAGTAGCAGGCGCGCTTCGTCTATCCTGAGCAATGTCGAAGGGCGTGCCGTTGCATTAAATAGCCCCGGCATTCTTTGCCGGGGCCATTAATCACTTCCGACTCCCGTCTCAGAACTCCGGTCTCAGCACCGCCGCTCCCTGCCTTGAGCCTGTCCCGAGTATCACCGAGGGGCAATGTTGAAAGGTCAGCCTGAGCCATACAGCCCCGTGGTGGAAACCCGGGGCCAAATCCTGCAATGTAGCTTAGGCTCTCCAGCCTGAGCATAGCCCCGGGATTTCTTCCCGGGGCCAACGTCGTGCTGTTATGTCATTGTGCTCAGAATTAACGCACGATTCAAATCAAGACGCCGTCCATTTTTCACCTATTATATCATTGTTTAAGAATCTTCGGTTGATAAGCTTATATATATGGAATCAAGGCGGATACAAATCAAGAATAAACCTCGAAGTATCAGCCTCGCAGGTATACTTATTTGGTTTTCATCATCGATCATTTTCATTGTGGCCGCTTTTCTGTTTGCAGGTTATTCCGAAGATGACATAACCAACCACACATTTATTGTGGTTATTGTCATGCTGGCCATAATGAGTTTAGTGCTTAAATTTGCCGAATATAGAATTTTCGACGTTCTTACCATGGTTTCGTTTGCGATAGGCTTTGTGATCCTATGGCTTTTCTGTTTCGGCAATTGGGAGGTCCAACTCAATAATCCTCCAGTTGATTGCTGGCCACATTTGGTGCCCGAACAATATCACCATGGGGAAATCTACACGATCGACCCAATTTGGATGTGCTCGTTCACGTTCATTCTTCCAATTATCTGGCTGAAACGACGAATTATTAAGGCTTGCAGTAATAATCGGTCTGCTGGTCGGACAATTACGACGTAATGCCGAGAAGGGTATGAACGCTCTTCCATAGTCAATTTTATTTTTCTAACTAAAGAAAACAAAAATTGGATTTAAATGTATAAACTGAATCCCAAAATAAGTGAATTCTGGTTAAATCCAAAACTCAACGGATTCAAGCGGGTACTTTTTGAGTCAATATTGTTATGCCAATACCCGATGGTATGGGCCACAAGGAATTCACCCGATGATCATGACCTCTTCACTTATGTGAGTTTGGGAGGCGCACTTCTTGGTTTATATCTTGCTATTACTGGGGTCATTCTGAGTATATGGCGTTTTTGTCGCGAGTCATCGTTCAAAGCAAGACTTGGACAGACCGCAATGACGACCCTTCAATTTCTTTTGGTTATCGGGTTTATCGTCGCTATTTTTGGATATCTTTATTTGGCAAACAAATATGGGCCTGCGATGAATGCCGATCGAATGGCCCGCAAACTTCCAATCATTCCGCCAGGTTGGAAATTTGGCCGAGGGCAAGATTACGTATATGAGTGGATTAATCCAGATTATTATCATCATAATATGCAGCAGCCGATGTACTTTTTGAAACGCGTTCGGGTAGATGAATTGGGCAATCGAATATCGGAAGAGGACGACTATATATTTAAAGAAGGGCATGGAGAGATAGATATTTCATATGATTTTCAAAAAGCCGCAAATAGGCAGAATCCGTGGACTTGCTATTCTGAAGACGAGAATAAGTCTATAAAATTGACCGAAGCGGAAGCCATCCTCAAAAAATATGGGCTCAAAAGGCTTAATTATTGAAATGGCCCTCAAGGAAACAAAGCCAGACAAACTTTTAGAAAATAGTTATGACAAATATTGAACCACAGCGTATTCGTTCATTTCAATTTTACAACATTATTGCACCTCGACTGATTATTCTTGTGGTATTCATATTACTGGCGTTGCTCACGGTTTATATTGTGGCGGGGGCATTTCCCGACCGGAGTTTTGAATTATCGACGTTGCGCGGGTTGACTTCCGCACGGATCGTCGCCAAATTCGGCGAGCCGACGTTGAAGTATACGGAGGGTGACAGTGTTCACTTTTTATATTTTCATAGGAGCTGGATGGGATATGGATATGAAGTTATATTTAATGACAACCATGTCGTTGATGTTGCAATAGGTAGGAGGGATTAATATCTGCCATCATGAGACGACCCGCCGAGCAGTGTAGGAACTTTTATAAGGCTATGACGGTGGATGCCAGAGAGGGCAACCTAATCTATCCGATCAGAGGAGGCTCATGAGATATGTAATCCCAACTACCTATCTGGTGTGTGTCATCTTTGTTGTAGTTGTACTGGTTCTTATTGCTTACAGCAATCATGGCTGGCGTAGGCGTCTGCTGATGCTTATTGTTGCGGTATTCATATTACTGGCGTTGCTCGCGCTTTATATTGTGCCGGTGATATTTCCCATTCCCGATCAGAGGTTTGAATTATCGAAGTTGCGAGGGTTGACCCCCACACAGATCGTCGCCAAATTCGGCGAGCCGGCGGTGAAGTGGACGAATGTGAATGGCGAACTTAACTATGTATATTCGCATTCTAGGGGCTGGGGATTTGTATATGATGTTACATTTAAATACAACTATGTCATTGATGTTACAGGAGATGAGAGATGAATAGTTTTCCAACACGTTTTCGTCTTCGTGCGGGCTACCTTGCGATGATTTCGGTTTGCCTGCAACTGCTATGTTGGAGCAGTTACATTATTCTTGTGGCGGGAAAACAGGATTTTTTGTCGGGGGATGTCCGTAATCTTTTCGTTACGACCGCATGCTGGCCGTTTTTTGCAGCCAGTCTGGAGGACAGTTGGTGCGTTGGACCCTGGATCGTGGCTACATTGGTGGCACTCTTTTCAATGATCTGGGCGTCGCTAGAATTTGACCCAGACGTGGAAGGACACCACACTTCGGAGAGACGGATATTCCTGATCTTACTTTATCTGTCGATAGATATCAGTTGTCTCATTTCCGCATGGGTCCTATTCGATGCAATGTCCCAAGCGCGGTCTTAGGAAGTGATACGGGTGATCAATTAGCTTTTGGATTCGACTACAGGAGGAACGTTCCTAAGTGTATATGACACCCTATATCGGCGGAATGAATTAATTGCGAATAGTTCACCTCCGGTATGGTTTTATTCCGAAGATGGCAAATATCCTCCACCGGGATAGAAAAGCGCCCAAATGAAGCAATATGAAATAACCTGAGGAGTGCCGTGCGTGAATCTTCGCGATCTTTTCGCTGATCTTTTATTTTCCATAATCTCATTTATTGCTTTTGCTTCGTTTATTCTTGTGGTGATTTATGGACTCATTTCGGTAACTGTTTTTATAGGTTTTGTTTTACGGTTAATGCGCTCTCTGTTTTTTATAGCAATACGCCATAAAAGACCACCTTTAGAATCACCACCAGATATGGCAAAGACTGAACCAGGGCGTATTCGTTCATTTCAATTTTACCTCTTTGCACCTAAGACTCGCGGCTGGCGTAGGCGTCGGCTGATGTTTCTTGCGGCATTTGTATTTCTGGCGGTTTATATTGTGGCGGGGATATTTCCCGATCGTAGTTTTGAATTATCGAAGTTGCGCGGGTTAACCCCCGCACAGATCGTCGCCAAATTCGGCAAGCCGGAGTTCAAGACCACGGATGGTGAAGGCAGATTATGGTT
>DATJSN010000098.1:0-7508 GCA_035504095.1 Phycisphaerae bacterium
ATCGGATGCCGTCCAAGGTGCATGAAGAGGTGATGGCGTGATCTTCCGCCGCTCCGGTCGCCCTTCGGGCTCCCTCCGCGGCGAAAGATCACAACAGGAGATCAACAATTAAAGTGACAACTTTAGACCAGGACTTGACAATCCATGGATTTGAGATTTCAAAGGGATATTTACCACGGCGGCACCCTTCGACGCGACTCAGGGCAGGCGACGAATCCGCAGATGACGCAGATTTGCAACCACGAAAAACGCGAACAGACTAATTCACCACAACGACACGACGAATCCACAGATGACGCAGATTAACGCAGATTTGCAACCACGAAAAACGCGAACAGACACGAAACGAATTATTACTGACAGGCAAGATGCCTGTCCCACATTTGGCCCCGGGTGCGGCGGCGTTGCCGCCGAGAACAGGCGAATTTAGATCAGGTGATCAGGCGAGCAACAAAGGGGATAAGGTCCCGGGGCTATGCTCAGGCTAGAGAGCCTGAGCTACACCTATCCCCTGTCCTCTTCGTGCGCCGCGTGGCAAGTCGGTAAACCGCAGCTTAGGCTATGTCGGACTTGAATCGTTTGAGGCAAAATCGCTCTTGTGAGTTCACCTGTTTAATGACCACGGATCTGAGTCCAACGACTGATTCACAAACGCAGGCCGCCTGCACTTCGTGGCTGCGGCGAACGCCATGGCCGCTGTTTTTGTTCGTCGTGGTTCTGGTTCTTCTGGCCGCCGACCGGTACCGGTATCTGGCCCACTTTGGGTTTGTTTATACCGACGGCGACCAAACTACATTCTGGTATCAGGCAGACGATATCGCCCATGGCATCTTCCGTGAACCATGCATCTACGGCCAAAGCTACAATGTGCCCATCGAAGCCTGGCTTGCCGCACCGCTTCTTATGGTTCACGTGCCGGCGTATATCGCGCTTCCTCTGGCGAGCGCGATCCAGGGGCTGATTCCATTTTTGGTGCTTGCGCTGTTCGCGTATCGCCGGGGTTATCGCTGGGCGGCGTCGATCATACTGCTGATTCCTCTGGCGCTGCCGATCGAATACGCCGTTGTCTCTTCACTTCCGCGCGGTTTTACCAATGGATTGGCTATCGCCACGCCGGCGATTGTGTGCTGGCTTTTCTACCAATCGGGCAAATCTTTTTTCTTCGGCTCTTTTTTCGCCGTGCTGGGACTGACTGTTAATCCCAATTGTTCGATTATTCTTCTGGCTGTGGGTCTGTTTGCCCTGCTCACGCACTGGCGTTCCCTTAAGTTCTATATCTTCTCTTTGCTTGGCGCGCTGGCAGCCGCACCGGCGCCGCTGCTGATCGATCTATTTTATCGATATCATCCGGAATGCAATCTCTATCATCCCAAAGCGCCTTTTGTGTTTAACTGGCAGATGCTCAATGATTCTGTGTTTCTTACCGGCCGGCCTTCATTCATGCTGAATCAACAGGAACTTGACCTGTTCTTTGCCAACTTTATCCCGATTGTTCAAAAAGGCTGGCTCATTCTGATTGTGCTACCGGCACTGGCGTTGCTGCTGCTGTTTGTCCGCGGCGTGAAAGCCGCAGTGGCGATCTTTATGGCCTCGGTCTTCGCCATTTTTTGTCTGGGCATCCTGCGCGTTCACATGGCGTCCTACGACGTCTTTTATCCTGGTTCGCGCATGTACCTGGCCCTTCCCGTTCTTTTTGCCGTCGGGTTGCTTTGGTTGGACATGGGTCTGGAGGAAAATTCAAAGAAAAAATTTCGTCCTGGTCCGGCAGTGATTCGCGGGCTATTGATGGTTTGTCTTGCGGGGTGTGCCATTTGCCGCGATGCGGCGCTGCTGGACCCTCCGAGTCCGTTCGTCACTAATGCTTTCCTGCCGCCGGTGCAAAGCGTCGAACAACTAAAGACGGATTGCAGCGCCATCGCCGCGGCTTGCAAAAAATACGATGTCTCTCTTGTGCTTGTCGGCGATCGATCCTATTCCTCTTTTAACGAGGCGGCACCTGTTCTGACGCATCATGTGTTCGGGACGCTTTATCCGCCATTCGAACGCCGGGGTTTTCGCATCGCACAGGAACGTACGCGACGGCATACGCGCGTTTTGCTTTATATGCCCACAAACGTTCAGATTTTCGAAATTGAATGGCGTTTTCCCAAAACAATAGTTATTTCCCAAACGCCGCAGCTTCTATTGATTGAGTTACCCGCTCCGGGCATGGCCGGTCTGGACATCGCGGAGGCGATTGGCCTTCCCTATTACCCAACGTTTTGATGGTTTCAAATGCAACAACCATGCAACAATAGGGAATGGGGCGCGTAGTATCTTACAGAGCATTTTGAGGAGGTACGTAAAATGCGGTATTTAGTGGGTTCCAAGGCAAAAGTAATCGTTTTAGCTATAGTCGCGGCCATTATTATGGGCGTCTATATGCAGGCCCCGGCGGCAAGCGCATCCTTTAATACGCCTGCGGCCAATACGCTTTCGGGCGGCAAACATCATCACGGCCATCATCACCATCGTCATCATCATCACCGGCAGACCGGCGCAACCTGATTCCTTGTTGGTGGTAAACAAGCCTATTTAGGTCTAATATCCCGGTTCGCGTCATGTTGAACCGGGCATCCGGTTTAGCTATAATTCGCTCTTTCCACTGGCGGAGAGGAAACGCCCTATATAACGCACTTTTTAGTGCCGTGTGGGTTGTTTTGTTTCCATGGACAGGAAAAGCCCGGCAAGGCTTCAGCCCGGGCATGACCTCCGGTTGCGTAACCGGCGGTTAAAGTCTGGGCCGGCTTTTTTTCCCCCACCTTCTTTAGTATTTCCGTTTAAAACACTTTTGGGAAAGGTTATCTGAAAATTTATGGTTAATTTTGCACTACTCAAGGAACTCGGGTTTGACGAACAAAACGCAATCAAGGAACTCCAGAATACGTACAAGGAGCTTGATCCCGAGGAAATCGGCGCGTTGCTGCAGACCGGCGAAAAGAGCTTTACCAATGGCGCTCTACTTAACGGGAAGGTGGTCAATATCCGCGGCGACGACGTGGTTTTGGAAATCGGCCTTAAGAGCGAAGGCGTACTCTCGCTTTCCAGGGAATTCGATGATCCAACTTCCGTGGAAGTAGGCGACCAGGTCGTCGTCCTGCTCGAACAGGTGGAAACGGAAAACGGCCTCGTGCAGATTTCCAAACGCAAAGCCGACCGCATTCGCGGCTGGGAAAATATTGTCACCACCAAAAAAGAAGGCGATCCGGTTTCCGGCAAAGTCACCCGCAAAATCAAAGGCGGCCTGCTGGTGGACATCGGCGTGCCGGTGTTTCTGCCCGCGTCCCAGGTCGACATTCGCCGGCCATCCGACATCGGTGAATTCATCGGCAAATCCATCGATGCGGAAATTCTTAAGATTGACCTCGAACGGCGCAACATCGTCATCAGCCGCCGCAAATTCCTCGAACGCCAGAGAACCGAAGCCAAACAAAAACTCTTCGATGAAATTCAGGTTGGCCAGACACGCCGCGGCCTGATTAAAAATATCGCCGACTTCGGCGCGTTTGTGGACCTGGGCGGCGTGGACGGTCTGCTGCACATCACGGATATGAGCTGGGGCCGGGTCAACCATCCCAGCGACGTGGTCAAGCTGGACCAGGAAATTGATGTCGTGATCCTCAACGTCGATCGCGACAAGGAAAAAATCGCCCTGGGCCTCAAACAGAAACAAACCTCGCCCTGGGAACATGTGGATGAGAAATATCCCGTCGGCACACGCCTGCGCGGCCAGGTTACCAACATCATGAGCTATGGCGCGTTTGTGAAGCTTGAGGAAGGCGTTGAAGGTCTGGTCCATATTTCGGAAATGAGCTGGACCAAACGCATCAACCATCCCAGCGAAATGCTTTCCGTCGGCGAGGAAATCGACGTTGTCGTCCTGGAAGTCAACAAGAACAAGCAGGAAATCAGCCTGGGCGTCAAACAGACCGAGGCCAATCCATGGACCGTTCTGGCGGAAAAATATCCGCCGGGAACCGTGGTGACCGGCAAGATTCGCAACCTCACCAACTACGGCGCCTTTGTGGAAATTGAGGAAGGCATCGACGGCCTCCTGCACGTAAGCGACATGAGCTGGACCAAGAAAATCGCCCACCCCAGCGAAGTGTATAAAAAAGGCGATAGCGCCCAGTGTGTTGTCCTGAGCGTCGATCAGGATAAGAACCGCGTGGCCCTGGGCGTGAAACAATTGTCGGAAGATCCCTGGCTGCACGCCATTCCGAACCACTACAGCCCGGGCATGATCGTCAAGGGCAAGGTCACGAAGATCACCAACTTTGGCGTGTTTGTGGAACTGGAACCCGGCCTGGAAGGCTTGCTGCACATCAGTGAACTATCAGATACAAAAATTGATAATCCGCAGGACATCGTCAAACTGGATGACGAACTGGAAGTCAAGATTCTTCGCGTAGACATGGAAGACCGAAAGATCGGGCTTTCGCTTAAGCGCGCCCAGTGGACCGCGGAAGAAGAAAAGGAAAAGGGAGGCGGCGAGGAAGAAAAACCCGGCAAGAAATTCCGCGGTGGTCTGTAATTATTTATATCCCCGGAATGCCGGGGGAACGATTTATTTAAAGGTGCAATATGGCGCATAAAAAAGGACAAGGCTCGACCCGCAACGGGCGGGATTCAAATCCAAAGTATCTGGGAATCAAGGCGTACGCCGGCGAACTGGTCACCACCGGGTCGATCATCGTACGCCAGCGCGGCACGAAGTACCGTGCGGGCAAAAATGTCGGCCTGTCGCGCGACGACAGCCTCTTTGCCCTGGCCGACGGCCGGGTGCATTTCGCCACCAACCACAAAGTTTCGGTGGAACCGGAAAAAGCTGCCCAAAGCCCATCGGCGAATTAAGAGAAACCAACTATGACCCTTACAGGGTCAAGCGCTTATTGCACCCATTTTCCGTGGGTCCATTGATTTAGGGTATAGGGGGTGGCGGCGAGGCCGCCGAGTTCTGAGACGGGAGCGGCGGCGCGTTCCGCGCCGAGAGAGTAGAAAGTAGAACAGTGGAGCAACGGCGGCGATGCCGCGATTTGAGATTTCATAGTTCAGATTTCAAAGGGATATTTACCACGGCGGAACGACGAATCCACAGATGACGCAGATTTGCAACCACGAAAAACGCGAACAGACTAATTCACCACAACGACACGACGATGGCCCCGGGAAGAAATCCCGGGGCTATTGACAGGCAAGATGCCCGTCCCACATTTGGCCCCGGGTTTCCACCACGGGGCTGTATGGCTCAGGCTGGAGCCATTCGACAGGCTCAGGCTGGAGAGCCTAAGCTACATTTGATGCGACGGTACGACGATGGCCCCGGGAAGAAATCCCGGGGCTATCTGAACAGCCTGGAGAGGGTAACAATATACTTGACTAATGATTGATTGTCGAGTATGATTCCAGCATGAGTAAGAAAGGCAATACGCCGAGCACGCTGTTTGAGGCCGTGGAATACTTCAAAGATGAGGACATGGCGCGGGCGTTCTTCGCCGATATACGCTGGCCTGACGGCGTTGTACGTTGTCCGCATTGTGGAAGCGATAGCGTGCATTGGCTGGTGAAGCAAAAGCGCTGGCAATGTCGCGGCAAACACAAGCGCTTGCAGTTCTCGGTAAAAGTGGGAACGGTTTTCGAGGAAAGCCCGATACCATTAGGTAAATGGCTGGTTGCGGTCTGGCTGGAAATTAACGCCAAGAATTCCATATCGAGCTTTGAATTGGCGCGGGCGCTGGGGACAACGCAAAAAACGGCGTGGTTTGTTCTGCATCGCGTTCGGCTGGCGTTGAGCGGCGGCACATTCGAGAAGATGAGCGGCGAGATTGAAAGCGACGCGACCTATATCGGCGGATTGGGCGTGAACATGCACGCGGCGAAGCGCAAGGCCAAGATCAAAGGCAAAACGGGCATGAGTGACAAGACGGCGGTTTTGGGCGTGCTGGAAAGATCGGGCGAAGATAAGGCCAGCAGAATAGCGGCCAAGGTGTTGCCCGTAGTAAGGCGCAGCGATCTACACGGGATGATTGACGAACACGTTGAGCCTGGTTCGCATATCTATACCGATGCGTGGGTTGCTTATCGGCGCATGAATCCGAAATTTAACCACGAATACATTGACCACGAACAAGGCTATGTGCGGGACAAAACGCATACGAATGGCTTGGAGAATTTCTGGAGCCTCTTTAAACGATGCGTCAAAGGTACGCACGTTTCGATTATGCCGTTTCATTTACAAGCGTATGTCGATAGTGAAGCGTTCCGGTTCAATCACCGTAAGCTCAATGACGGCCAGCGGTTTATGGAAGCGATGCGCGGGACCATTGGCAAGCGCTTAATGTATCAGGAATTAAAGAGCCGCGCGGATACGTTCGGCGTGATTGATTGATTCACTTCTTGCGCTTGGCAGGCTTGCCGGCTTTGACGATATGGCGCAATCCGGCTTTCAGGTTTTCCATCCCCTGTTTGCCATTGGGCACAATAACATCGTGCATCGTTTTCTTTTCGGGCCATCGAGCATTCATGGCACAGATTGTATCACGTTTTAATGATTGATAAAATAAGGCCATCAGCGGCAAGGTTTTGCCGACACAAGCCGCTGATGGACATTAGAAAGGACTCGATCATGGCTTATGAAGATATGCCCTGGCTTCGCCAAGACGGCGAACAAAATATTTATACGGTTTATGAACAAACCACATATTCAGAACTCCCCATTTATGATGAAAACGGAAAACAAAAAGAGCCGCAATCTGGTAATTATATTTTCGCCAAGCGCGACGCCTCGATTAAGGGCGGATGGCGCGCTGTTTGTTTTGGTCAAGGCGTTTTGCTTAAAGAAATTAACGACCCAAAGAGACAAGAGTGTATAAAAAAACACGGCGCTACTCATCTTCATATTCTTTTTATTCATCAGAATGAGAATCAGCGGATGGCCGAGGTGGAGAAGCTAAAACGGGTTCATCATGTTTCGGTTCGTTCTTCTCTGTGCGAGTAGTTGGACAAAATCCCGGCGGCCAGAAATCGCGCGGCATACAAAAAGTGTTTGTTGGTGGACATTTAAAACCGCCAAAATCATTTGGATAAGGCTCTTCATTATTAGCAGCGCAATACTCTTCGTATCTTTTTTCAATCGTTTCAGCGGAAACAGATGGATTAAGCTGGCCGCTAATTACCAGCAAGCTATGAAACATGCCAAGGCGGCGCGAAATTTCATTATTAATCAATGTTTTTAACGATAATTCGATGGGGAAGGTCGGCCTTTCCTTTTCTTCATTACTCAGGTATGTTGATGCCCTGGAGAGGCTGTTCTACATCATGAGCTGAACACTGGCCCCGGCAGGGGGCATTCGTTATTCTGAACCCATGGATCAGGCCGATTATCGAGTTGAACTTGACGTATACAACGGCCCGCTGGAGCTGTTGCTATACTTGATTCGCAAGGAAGAAGTCGACATCTACGACATTCC
>DATJSN010000099.1:0-77281 GCA_035504095.1 Phycisphaerae bacterium
GTATTGGAATTAAATCGTAGCTTCTTTGATGGAAAAAATCTCAGGATGGGGCGAATCTATTTTCACACAAACTACTATGATGATGTCGGTCGAAAAGTTACGAAATCGGAAGCGTTTTTAATATGGACGAAATGCATTTTGGCTGTTATGAAAAAGACACTTAAACTTGATCGTTCATTGGGAGTATATATTGGAACCGATGCTATGGTGGTATCTAATGAAGGAGGCAATTTGCTAAAACCGACGGATGTAATCAGTTAAAATTGCCACAGATGAAAATCTCAGCAACGCCAATTATTCAAATTCTGTCGCCTTGATTCCTTGAGGCTGTCATGCAGGTTATGATTTGGAATATTGTTCCAGAAGATTTTCTTACGTGTACAGTTGGAAGTGAAATGGGCCACGAGATTGTCGAATATCGCAAGCGCCACGCAATTATCCATGACCTCGATTTTTGGGCCATACGACACTTTCTTCTGGTCTCAGCTGAAGAGGCTAAACAATCGGAATTGGCAACATTCATCCGAGGATGGGACTGGATAGGACCAGGCGTTTACCTCGGAGTGGAATATGACACGTTCTTCAACGGGGAGGAGCGCCTTGAGCAACAGTTCTTAAGGCTTCTGGTCATGGCGCGAAAACGGTTGGAAGCCTTCGGAGAGTTCGTGCCTATTGAGTACATCGAATCCAATATTAATCTGCAGAAAGCTTATTTCACTGAAGCACAACCAGTTGTGCACTGGCTTGAGCAGTTAGATAAGCTAAGTGATTTATTTCCTAATAAATGACGACATGGATATCAATCTTAGAAATCGCATTGACAAACAGATCAATTAGCGTCCTGTCGCGGCGGCTGCCGCCGCAATTTGAAGTGTTCAGTTTTCAGACAATAGTAGGCCATAGGCTATAGTTGTGACGATTTTAATGCAGAGGACATCCCCAGCACCCGCTTTTCTCTCTTTCTCTACTGTTATAATGCAACACAATGCTTCATCGGGGAATAACACAACTCGCGCACTGAAAGGGAATATCTTGGGATTGTTTGATGGCTTCAAACGCAAGGCTGAACGTGGCGACAACTTACAGACTGTATTGTTTCGCATCACAGAGGCGATTGCATGGTGTGCTCCTCGCGTCGACATCTCTAAGCCGAAAGATTGTTTTCGCTCTTTAGACCTTGTGTATGATCCCTTTTGCTATGATTCCTTACGTGAGGGACGTAAAGAGGTTGTTGCATCGGTGGCTGGTAAAAGATATTTAGCGCTTGGACGCCCCCAAGAAGAACCTGCTCGTAACCTAGCGGGCGGACGATTACTCATATATGAGCCAGATGTCAATCTCTTTACTGGATTAGAAGAAGACGAAACAAATGGCTACGTTGATTACGACAATGTACCACCTTGGGATACTTGGGTTGCGTACATTTATGAGCCCAAAAGGGACTACTTACTTAGCTGGGTTCCGCCGGAATTTGTCACGCTTATGACTAGCGGGATCAACGCGAGTGACCGGAGCATCGGATGGCTCGACGAAGCAGATTTGCTGTTGACTGCATCCTTGCGGCGTAACGGTCTTATTGACTCCAATCCGTTCCGCTCGACTACATAATAAAAAATATTGACGATTGCTAGACTAAGACTCAGTTAGTTGCGACTTGGCTTCAATAGTTAACTTTGAGGAACTGTAACAGTTGTTAGGCCAGCCGTGAAACGTTCAATTGGCGTCCTGTCGCCCCGATTTAAACCACGAAAGACACGAAAATCGCGAAAATATAATTACCGATCGTGCGGTTCTTCAAGGTATGTATAACCATGCAGGCCGGACTCGTAAAAACGTAATAATAGGGCAGATTCTTCCACTGAAACTGTTTTTTCCCGCACGGCACGTTCCACGGTCTTGTGCATCCGATCGAGAAGTTCGTCGGCGTTGAATTGAACGTATTGCAAAACTTCCCGCACCGTATCGCCGCGGACGACTTCATCGATGTGAATGTCCCCATTCTCATCGAGTTCAACGTGCACGGCGTTAGTATCACCGAGCAGATTGTGCAGGTCGCCGAGAATTTCCTGATACGCCCCCACCAGAAATACACCCAGTAAATAATCCTGGCCGTTGTATTCATGCAATTCGAGCGTCTTTTTCACATCTCTTAAATCGATAAAACTATCGACCTTGCCGTCGCTATCGCAAGTAATGTCGGCCAGCACGCCGCGGCGTGTGGGCTCTTCCTTAAGCCGGTGGATGGGCATGATGGGGAACAACTGTTTGATGGCCCAGCTATCGGGCATGGACTGGAAGAGCGAGAAATTACAGAAATAAGTATCGGAAAGCTGGGCTTCCAGTGATTCAAAATCATCACCGACGTAATCAATTTCCTTGAGGACGCGCAAAATCTTGCCGCAGATGCCCCAGAAAAGCTTTTCCGAAAGGCTGCGCAGTTCCAGGCTCAGATAACCGAGATTAAACAGATTCAACGCTTCATCCCGCTGCTGGGAAGCGTCGTGATAAATTTCCAGGAAGTTTTTCTTGTTGATGTCCCGATAGGCGTCAAAAAGGTCTTTGACCGGTTGAGGAACATCCTCATTGCTGGGTAGTTCCGCCGGTATATCAAAATAATCAAATCCGCTCACGCCCAGGACGTTGAAAACCAGCACGCTGTGATAGGCCACCATGGCTCGTCCGCTTTCACTGATGATGGTTGGATGCTTCACGCCGCATTCGTCACAAACGCTTTTAACGCGGAAGATCACATCGCTGGCATATTCCTGAAGGGTGTAATTGATGGAAGATTCAAAATTGGTCTGGCTGCCGTCGTAGTCGACGCCCAGCCCTCCGCCGACGTCCAGATATTCCATCCCCGCTCCGGCACGTGAGAGTTCGGCATAGACGCGGGCGGCTTCGTTGAGCGCGCTTTTAATGGTCCGGATATTGGTGATCTGGCTGCCCAGATGGAAATGAAGCAGTTTGATGCAATCCTGCATGTTGCGTTCTTTGAGATAGTCGAGGGCCTTGAGCATTTCCGCGACAAAAAGACCGAACTTGCTTCTGGCGCCGCCGGATGATTCCCATCGCCCGCTGCCTCGCGTCGCAAGTTTGACGCGCATGCCCATTCGCGGCCGCACGCCATGCTTTTGACCGTATTTGATCAACAGTTCCAGTTCGGTAAATTTTTCGATAACCGGAATGATGTTTTTGCCAAGCTTTTGAGCCAAAATCACGGTTTCAATGAATTCATCATCTTTAAAGCCGTTGCAGATAATCGGCGTGTCGGTGCCGTTGGTCAACGCCATAACCACCAGCAGTTCCGGTTTGCTGCCGGCTTCCAGCCCCCAACCATATTTGGAGCCTATGGAGAGAATTTCTTCGACCACGTGGCGCTGCTGATTGACTTTGATTGGGTACACACAGATGTGCTTACCCTGGTAATTATTTTCCTGAATGGCTGTTTGAAACGTGTCGTGCATTTCCGCCAATCGATGGTTAAGGATGTTGGTGAAGCGTACCAGCACCGGAAGCTGAATCCCGCGCAGCGAAAGCTGGTCGACCAGTTTTTTCAAATCAATCGAGCGGTGGGGATTTTTTTCCGGAAGCACTGTGACGTTGCCTTCAGGATTAATCGAGAAATAACCCTTGCCCCAGTTAGCAATATTGTACGTTTCCATCGAATCCTGAACGGACCAGGAGGAGTTCAGGTTAATCATGTGTGTTGCCGGCGCCGCGGCGCCGGGCACTGGAATGGTTGCGGTTAATTGATTGGCCAACTAATTGCCCTCGAGTTGCAATCTACTCAACAAGAATAACCAGAAAATGTTCAACTCAGAAAGAATTGTATCACATTTCCGTGCAATGCAAGAAAAAAATCATCATTTTTTAATTTTTTTTTGATTTTCGAGCCCTGAACTTAACCCGGATTGCGAGACAACGGCGGCAAGGTGAAGCTTTTCACTGCTTCAATACCGGAATCCTTTTGCAATTCCGCCAGGCACTCCGGCGTCGGTGGTTCGTCAAGTTTCAGGAGCATGAGTGCCCGATCGCCTTTGCGGCTGATGGTCATGTCCGCGATGTTGATCTTCAGTCGGCCAAAGGTGTTGCCAACAAAACCGATCACACCGGGACGATCCTTGTTCAGAATCAGCGCCATCGGCCCTTCGGGCACCATATCCATCCAATAACCCTTAATGGCTAAAACGCGCGGCAACAGGTCCGCAAAAACAGTTCCGATCATCGTGTGTTTTTTGTCACCCTCGGTGATTTCCAGTTCAATGCTGTGCTGAATCGCCCTCTGGTGGGCCTGGCCCATGGTTTCATGTTGAATGCTAATGCCCCGCTGTTCGGCCAAATGCAACACGTTAACCACGTTGGGCGTTTCGGTAATATGAGCCTTGAGCAATTCGATCACGGCCAGCCGCTGGAGCGTCGGCGCGACGCGCTTGGGCAGTTCGCCGTTGGTGCGAAGCGTAATAGCGCTAAAACCTTTATCCGCAATAGCACCGAGAATAATGCCCATCCGGCGGGCCAGATCGGCATACGCTTTTTCCTGATCGGAAAGGTTCAAATCGATGCCGCCGGCATTAACGGCGCCCTGGATACCCTGGCCGCGCAGATAAAGCAGGAGCGAGTCAACCGCGTCAACCGAAACCGCGGTTTGTGCTTCATTGGTGCTGGCGCCCAGGTGCGGCGTCAACAAAACTTTATCACCCAGGGCAAAAAGTACATGATCTTTGGGTGGCGGCTCTTTGTCATATACATCGATTGCAGCGCCCGCAACATGGCCGGAAAGAATGGCATCGGCCAAAGCCGTTTCATCTATAATGCCACCACGAGCGCAGTTGATAAATCGCACGCCTTTACGGCATAGCGCGATACGCTGAGCGTTGATCAATCCCTTGGTTTTATCGCCCGGAACGTGAACGGTGATGTAATCGCACAGAGGCAACAACGCATCAAGATCTTTGATCATTTTCACCTGGCCATCCATGGCGTTATCGGCAAAAAAGAATGGATCATGTGCTACAACCTTCATTTCCAATCCCAACGCCCGCCGCGCCACAGCACGACCGATGCGGCCGAAACCGACAATGCCCAGTGTTTTTCCGGCGAGTTGTGTACCCAAAAATTGATTGCGTTCCCACAGTCCTTTACGAACATGGGCATCGGCTGCGGGAATTTTTCGCGACAAAGCCATCATCATGGCGATGGCGTGTTCGGCGGTAGTAATGGTGTTGGCATCCGGCGTATTCATGACCAGGACGCCGGCACGGGTGGCTGCTTCAACGTCCACGTTATCCACCCCGACGCCGGCACGGGCAATGGCCCGCAGGCGGCCGGGTTTGGTCAATTCCGAAGCGGTGATTTTCACACCGCTGCGGATGATGACTCCCTCATGGTCGCCGATAACGGAGGCCATTTCTCCAGGATTCCACTTGGGATGATTGGTTAATTCCACGTCCGGCTGCTTTTTTAGCAGATCGAGACCTTCATCAGCGATTTTGTCGGCAACAAGCACTTTAATCATCGTTAGAACTTCCACAGGGTTCGTATAGCCCTCATCTCCGGCGTGGGGCAAGGGAGAAAGTATAGGAGAAACCAGGCCTGAGGCAAAGTGAACCAATAACGTAAAATGGTTATCAGACAGCGTCTGGAGCGGCCTGGTCAATCGTCAATATCGTATTCCTGCAGGAAAGCGGCAAATTCGTCGTGATAGTATTTACCGCCGATTTGTGAACCGTAAATCGTGTCCAGCGACTCGAGCGTTTGTTTGGTCTGGTCCTGATACATGTCCAGTTTCTCATTGGATTGAATCAGGTACAGATAAGCTTCCCAGAACAGATCGGATCCTGGTTCGAGTTTAGGAATGATGTTGACGTATAGATTATGTGCATTCTGGTAGTCGCCCGCGACCAGACACGCGTGCGCATAACCAATTCGATTGGTCAGATCCGCCTTGTTCTGTTCATATAATGAAGCAAATATTTTTTTACCCTGTTGGCCATCGCCTGAGCGGACTACTTCTTCGCCAAGAAGCTGTTCATAGGCGTAAATGTCCCTGGAATGATCGCCAGGTTCGGTCTTCATGTAATCAATCAACTGGGTTAACAAGGCCGCGGCATCCCTGGAGAGCATCTGGGCTTTGTAAGGATCCGAGTATTGATCCTGACGACTTTCGTCGTCGTATTGGGAGATCAAACCCTCGATGATATCTGTGGTATTCTGGGATGATTGCAGGGCATAACCGCGAATCAATCCGAGGATTTTGTCGGTTTGGCCGGCCAGTTGGTACTCACGAATGCGATAGCGCAAAACAAGACCCTGATCTTTTACAGAAAGTTGATCGCGAAGCTTGTCGAGTTGATCAAGGGCGCCCGACGCCAACATGGGCTGCATGAGAGGATCCAGCGCCGTGCCCGCTTCCAAAAGCAAAACGTCGATGCGATAGTTTTGAGCCCTTTTTAGCGTCTGGGCGTCCATACCTGATGGAGGATTATCCAAGAGGTTCAGAAAATCCTGACATGATTCAACAAGTCCATGCGCTGCGCTCTGTTGATCAATAATGGAAGCATTGTGAGACTGCAGAGTTGCAAGCTGTGAGGCATTTAGACGAACAATCTGATAATGGGCATCGAGATACAATGGATCAGATGAGGTAACCTGCTTAAGCAGTTCCAGGGCCTCCTGGTTATGCCCTTGCTGTTCGAGTTGCAGGGCATAAGGCATGCGCCAACGCGACTCGTGAAAATCAACATAAGCCAGTTTTAACGCACGCGATGTCAACGCCGGCACGTCGGGCGGAACCATCTGTGCCTGGTTGAGCACCTGCAACTCCGCAAGCGCCAGATCAAGGACGGTTTGCGCACGAGCATCCTGCGGCGCAGCGGCGACAAAATCCAGGTTCATTTCCACGGCCTCCAGCAGACGATTCAACCTTCCGTTCGCGATTCCGGAGATTAAATAGGTCTGGGCGCGGATTTGCGGATCAAGCGTTTTTTCGGCCAGCAATAGATCAGCGGCGGCGGCAGATTCAAGATTATCCTGGTGGTCATCGCTTTGGGCTTTATACCAGGCGTAAGCCAAAAGCTGCATCGGTTGAAGCGAAGTCAAATCCGCGTTGGGTGGTATGTCCTGCACCAGATGGGAAAAAATCAACGCCTGATATTGCGGCGCCTGACTGATGACCTGCAATAAAATATTCATCGCGCGATTTACGGCTTGTTTATGCTGCTCGGGATCCTGAATAATTTGTGACTCCGCCCAGGTGATCCTGTAATCAAGCAGCAACGCCCCCATGCGCGCACTTAAACTGTCGGCATCGGAATGCAGCCCAAGCCAGGTGTTAAAATCAGCGAGTGAAGCACGCGCCGCATCATAACGACCTGCGAGAAGCTCGGCTGAGATAAGCTGATAACGCGCCTCATACTGCAACCAAAGCGGGGCATCAGCGGATTGAGCTTTGGTTAATTCATCGATTGCATCGTCAAATCGACCCGCACGAAAATTAGCTTTACCGCTTAACAGCAATGCCTGGTAATACACGCCGCTGTCAGGCGAACCGGCAGCCCATTGACGCAAATTGTTCACCGCAGCCAAATACCATTTATCTCCCTGACCCGGTGCAGCCAGCCCCGTGTAATATTCAGCAAACGCAAGATAATACTGCGATTCGGTTTGCCCATTCATCGCCGCCATATATGCTTTTTGATCGGCGTCGGTGAAGTTTTCGGCGTTGTTAAGCTGACTGACAACATCGCTGTCGTGCCTAAAGGCCGTTTCCAACAACCTTCGAGCCAGGTCGGCTGAAGGAAACAAGGCCGCCTGCATATCGGGCGTGCCAGACCAATATTCAATCGGATTGACGTCATTATCGGCAATATTAACCAGAATAAATTTGGCCTGATCAACGGCCCATTGAGAATCGACATTGTCGCCGGCAAATTGCAGATATTGATTGACCTGAGTGATAAAATCTTTCGCGTATTGTTCCTGCTGAGTTGAATCATTTTGCATCTGGTCCCATTGGCAGTAAATCAGGGCCGCCTGAAATAAAGCTTTTTCCTGATCATTTGCGGCAGAAGAGATCGCGTGCTGAATATCGGGAATGGAATTCTGATTTTCCAGATTATCCGCCAATTGAGTATCGTGAATTACCTGGGCTATTTGTTCGGTGCTTAGCGCCGGTGCATCGGCGTAGAGCTTGTGACAAAAGCCGCTCAGCAACAGTGACATCACCGCGGCTAATGCGCATAAATAGGGAAACCTAAGCATGTAATATTAACCTTCGGCCTTAAAAGCGACGTGAATATATTTGGCTTTGATGCAATTATGGTAAACAGTAATCACATCCTGCCAGGGAACGTTGCTTTGAGGCCAAACAATAATATGCACTTGATCGCCCAGTATGGCCCTTTTTTGCGTTAGCCAATCCTGAAGCGCTCCAGATAAATCCTGTGTTTGAAATTCCCCGTTTCCGATGATTGCCGTGGTATGCAGGCCGTAACGCTCCAATTTGACCTGTAAGGTCATCGCGGGCATAGGAGCCGCCGTGGGAGGGTTTAAATCACTGCCAATAGCCGGAGAATGGTTGGTCAAAAAAAGTTCCGGTGAGGCAAACGAACTGCCAAGCATGAAAAAGATGAGAATGACCATAACCACATCGACCATGGGCGTCATGTTGGGAATAACGTTTCTCGGTTGCGGCATTTTTCGTGATCGTCTTTTGCTATAAATGATTGCCATAAACCGTTTCCATAACTATTTTCCGGAAAACTCCGGATAAAATCATTGCGAAGGATTTTGAATCGCAAAATTAACAGTGTCGATTCCCGCCTTGGCACAACTGATCAAAATCGGGGAAATATATTTATATTGAATACTTTGATCGGCGCGGATAATCAGCGTGAGATCGGGATTGTTCGATTTATAATCATTCAACTCATCGGCCAATTCATCGATGGAAACCTGTTTTCCAAAAACAATAATCTCCGGAGGGGGCTGATAATCAGGCGTCGGGCCTTTCTGCGGAACCACATTAATAATCACTTGACCGCTTCTATCCTCCAGTTCGTTGCCGTTTTTGGCAATGGGAACTTTTACATTCTGCGCCGAAACCTGCTTGGCAATGTGCCCTACCAGCAGAAAAAAGATAATCAAACACATGACCACGTCAATCAACGGCGTAACGTTCACCTGTTCATTATGCATGTGAGAGATTGTGCGTCTTTTCATGAATTTATCCGTGCATTCGCACCGTAAGCCAGTTTGTATAACTTAACGCCCCGCGGCTTTCACCGGTTCAGCAGCCTGTTTTGCCGAACCTTCCGCGGGCCGCAGGCTTTCGAGCAAATCTTCAGCGAGCAACGTGGCCGAGTTGATAATATTGTCCAATCGTATGCGGAAAAATCCGAAGGCAATCAAAGATGGTATGGCCACGGCCAGACCAAAAAAAGTGTGCCACAATGCCGTCGCTATACCCACAGAAAGATCGGCGGCATTGGCTTCCCCACCGTTGGTATGCAGGGCCAGAAAGGCCATGATCATGCCCAGAACGGTGCCCAGCAGCCCAAGCAACGGGCCGATATTGCCAATCACGTTGAGCATTTCAATCCGGCGGAAGAGATTGGCGCTCTGCTCGGCGGCGGAATTTTCCAGAGCTTCCTGCATGGTGTGATAACCAAGCTTAGCGCGGCGCAGACCGGCGTAAAGAGCCTTGCTGACAAAAGAATCGTTAGCCGCGGTGTAGTCATAAAGCTCTTCAAATTGCCGGGCCCGAATTAATGATTGGATGCGTTCGGTTACGTGCTCAGGAGCAATCTTTACTTTTCGTAAATGAATAAACGCGTCTATGATCAGCGCGATGCTGGTCAGTGAAGCCGCGGCCAAAACGCCAAGGATTAAAAAATCCAGCCCCATCAGCATTGGATTGGGGTGATAAACCGGCTGCCCTGTGCCTGTGTCATCGGCACGGGCGGATCCGGCAAAAAACAAAAATATAAAGGCGGAAAACAGCCAAGCTGAGCTGAGCTTGAATTTCGACCTGGCGAACCAACCAAACATAAAGTCTCCTGTGTATACCCCGAACAATAATCAGGACATTTTAACCATCGATAACGCTTTCATCACTGTTCCCGATCACCCGGGATCAATCCCCAGCCTGATCCCGGGAAATATACTCATACCGACCGCCGTTTTGATCGGCAATTTCCTCAAGCTGTTTTTCATAAATCGGGTCGTGTTGCATAAATGCGTAAGTAAAAACAGCGACTTTGTGGTCCTTGTTCATCTGGGCGATATCCGTAATTAATTGCGGATCAAAAGAGCCATCGGTAACAAAATAGATAATCTGAGGATTTAAACGGAATGCCGTCTGAAATGGCCCAATAAAAGGCTCATATAAGCCGTCGGTGGGATATCCTTGGGGCGCCACTTTTGACAATTCATTATTTAAAGCGTTTTTGTTCAGATTAGTGGCCGGAACAAGATAACCGGGATCAAGTGTTTGATATCCGCCTGAATTGAAAACGATGACCGCAAAACTCTGCAATGGCACCAGGTCATTAATGGAATTCATAATCTGACTTTGCAGAAAATCAAAGTTTTCATACATCTGGCCCGAATGGTCTATGATATATACGATTCGTGTCCCATTACCGCCCATCCCGAGGAGTTTCGACGGCGGTCCCTGCCCGATTCCGTCGCCCGACATACCATACGCCGTAAGAGCGCCAGCGGGCGCTGCGACGTTTGTCGGACCCTGGGCAATCAGATTCATCGCCTGCGGCGTGGAATTATTGAGCAGACTTTTGACTGAAGAGTCGCTCGATGCCGCCTCTCGTTGAAGATTTTCCCTTAATGCATCAATAGGATTATTTTGCAGCGATGGATTCAAATCTTCGGGATGCAAAGTAAAGGGTTGATTGAATCCCTGGGGAATAATAATGATATCCGGTTTTTGATTAACGACCGTGCTGATGACCTGAATAGCGAAAACAATGATAATCAGCACCGCCAGATGGATCAGTGTAGAGGCAAGCCAGGGAAATGACCGTTCCAACCATTCGGGTATGTCATTGGAAATTCCATTTTCGCGGTGATCTGCAAACAAATGGTTTGCGGTTTGAACAATTGGAATGTTTTTTTCTGACACAGTCAGCCCATTATAAACCACTCTCCGCGGCAAATTGCCCATCCCGGGCATTATGCATTCGGAATTCCATGCATTTTAGCAAAAATCCCTGAAGATTATTGTTTATTCAGGCTGTTCGAGCACACTTTGAGAAATGATATGAAATTCCCCTCTGGTTTCCGCCGCGATTAGTTTGAGTTTGGCTATTGAATCCGCGTCCGATGCGGCACCATCCGGATCGTCAAGATACGCAAAGGTATAAACAGGAATATTGCGCCCAGCGTATAAATCGGCGACAGATTTGATCAGGCGAGAGTCAAAGTTGCCGTCGGTAAGAAAATAGATGGAATCCGGTCGCATGGTAAATGCCCTTTGGAACGGCGTTAGAAACGGCATGAGCATGTCGTCGTTATGGCCCTGTGGAGCGACATTATCCAGTTGGTCGTCTATTGCCTGGCGTGCCGCGGTTGTTGCCCGCAGCAGATAATTGGGACCAAGAATTTGATCATGGTCGGAAAATACGATGACGGCGAATTTCTGATAAGGCCGCATATCTCTGATCGTCGACTTCACTTCGCTTTCGACATAATTCCATCCATCGATCATCGATCCGGAAGTGTCAATGATGATCACGGCGCTATCAGCACGGCTATGCACTCCAAGAAATGAAATTCCCGGCCCGGCGGCTATGGAACCACCGGATACTCCCAACGGTCCGAGTCCGCCGCCATTGATCTGGGAGAAATCTCCGCTCGGAGCGCCCATGCCGATAACGGCATTATGATTCATGCCATTCGAATCATTGAGTATCCGATCCAGAACAGTCTGATTGGATTGATCCGACCACGCCTGAGAAGGCAGAGGATATTTGTCAGACATTGCATCCAATATGGACTTGCCATTGTCGTGTTCGAACGATGCAGTCGAACCCGTAAAAAATGGCTCTGATTCGATCGACAGCGAAGGGGCTGGCGCTGACCCCCGAAATATGCTGTACACCATCAGACCGGTTAAAAGCACGATAAGATGAGCCAGTAATGAAACGCTCCAACCGAAATATTTAATTCCCACAATTGCCGGTAAGCCAGAAAGCATTTTGGAAAAGGAATGCCTGAACCTTCCCTTGTTAAAAGTGAAAACCTTGGCACGCGGCCGACGAAAATGAAATGTATATAACTCTCCCGGTATCAGGCGCCGAAAGAACTTTATTTCCCGGCCATACATGAAGCACCGATCGTTTCAGGCGGCTCATCGGCCATCCCGCCGGCACCAGTCGCGCCACATCTTGCGGTAGGCCGATTCAACATTTACGGCAAAACGTTTAGCGTCCATCAATGGTGAACACGCCATCCGCTTGCGCAAGGTTGACCGTATATTTCTTAATCGGGCTAAATCGCCGGCAAGGTTGACTATTATCTGGACGTATTCCTCCTGGGTGCGGGCGGCAAGTTCCTTTAAATCCAGGTTATTTAACTGGCTCCAGCCGGCCCGGCCCACTGCGGCGTCGCCGACCAGCGTTACTGTCGGCACCCCCATCCAGAAGCCATCCAGGCTGGTGGTATGACCGTTATAGGGCAGTGTATCGAGTCCGATATCAATGCGATGATATAGCTTCAAATATTCCTCACGAGGTCTAAAATCGGTGAATTCAATTCGAGAAGCAGCAATCCCATAGCGATCCAGTTTTGCACTTACCTGTTCCACGGCCCGGCTGCGCGGCGGCAGCAACATCAGTCGTGAACCTGGGACGGCATTAAGTGCTCCGGCCCAAAGCTCCAAAACCGAATCATTGACCTTGCAAAAATTATTCAGGCAACCAAAGGTAATAAAACCATTTTTTATCGCCGGCAACTCATGGACCTGAGGCTGATCAGTCTGAGGATCGTAGCACCAGAAAGAATCCGGCAGACAAACTGATTTTTCGGAATAATACGGACGATTCTGATCCGGTGGATCAAGGTATGGATCGGTTAAACGGTAATCGATCGTCTCCAAACCGGTTGTTCCAGGATAACCCATGAACGTTACTTGTACTGGCGCCGGTTTACGGGCAAAAACGAGCAGGCGATTATCCGCCATGTGCAGGGCAAGATCGACCAGAATGTCAATGTCGTCGCTACGGATCACTTCCGCCGTCTCCTGATCGCTCAGACCTGTAATGTTCCGCCAATGATCGGAATGCGAATGAAATTTCTGGGTAAACGCATCAGAAATTTTGAGATTGGAATAACAAGTGATCTCGAATAATTCTCGGTTATGGTGAATCAGCAATGGAAGGAAATTCCTGCCCACAACGTGATCACGGAAATCGGGTGAGACATAACCAATCTTTAACTTTCGCTCCACGTCGCGATTGTTGGTATGAGGTTGAATGAGGTGTTTCAATGGATCGGCAAAACGTTTATTCCAGCGGCTGTGCTCTTCGTAAATAGTCGGGGCACTGTAACCGGGATGAAAATACAAAGCATAGAGGTAATTGTCCCAGCCTATGGAAAAGTTCGGTTTAATATCGATTGCACGGCGAAAAGCTTCCACGGCGGCGTCCACTCGACCCTGTTCTTTAAGCAAGCTGCCGAGGGTGCAGTGTACTTCAGCAGAATCGGGCTTGAATTTCAGCGCGGCATTGCAGGAAGCAAGCGCTTCATCAAGTCTGCCCTGGGCTTTTAATGCCAAAGCCAGATTTTTATGAGCCTCGGCAAAATCGGGCCTTATTCTCAGCGCTGTGGAGCAGGCAACAATCGCGGCGTCAATTTTGCCGCGCACAAGCATAATCAGTCCGAGATTGTTATGAGCTTCGGCATAATCCGGCTTGATTTGCAATGCAGATAAAAACGAAGCGCTAGCGTCATCAAGCCTGCCAAGTGAATAAAGCACATTGCCCATATTCAGGTGATAGGCGGCCACCATCGGATCGATGACAATCGCCCGGCCTATTAATTCCACGGCGCGCTGGTTTTCACCGCGCAAAGCTGCATTAACACCTGAAAGATTCAACGCGTCCGCCTGATTGGGGTCCGCGTCGAGCACACGGCGAAAAATAATTTCCGCTTCATTGAGCCTGCCGGCCTTTTGATGACCGATTCCCTGATTCAATTCCTGTTTGATCGACGCATCGGACGCCGGCGAAAGCCGGGGTTCGACATAGCCGGACTTGCCATCCGCCGGTGAAGCGGCCGTGTTTATTTGCGGCGACATGGCCGACGACCTGGAAAAAATATTCTCCGTGCCTTCAAGATGGCCGAAAATTTCTTCAGAAAGCTCCACAAGTTCAGTATCGGAAAAAATCTGGCGAAAACGGGCGTCGCCGGCCATGGTTTTCCATCTGTGCAACACCTGCATCTGATCCGCCTGCCCATGATATTTGTCACTGTCGAAGGAACTGCCGCCGCCGTAACGCCGGATCACGCTTTTGAAACCAGCGTCTGTGAAAGTCAGGCCAAGTGTTTTGGCAAGTGAGAATCGATAATCACGATCGGTGTGCCAGCGGTTGTAATTGATGACGGTTTTATTGTGTTTGATTATTTGTGTTTTACCAAGGTATTCCCTGGCATAGGTTTTCCATAAATTCGCCATGTTGGTGCATGTATACTGCGCCTGCAACTGCTGCGACATCCAGGTGAGGCGGAAGCGGCTGGCAAAAAAATTAAACGCATCACGTAAAACAATGATGTCGATTCGTCGCTCGCTTGGACCAACAAACAGATCATGGTCGCGTTCAAAATCTTCACTAAAAACGGCTTCCAGAGGCCGGTCCTCATAGTTGTAAACCAGCCAATCACGCTGAACCCAAAGTTTGAGCATGTTCTTGGGTGTCTGAATGGCAGTCGGTATATCCAGCACATTGCTGTCGGTACAACTTAAAAACGGGTTTGTCCCGGGAACTACATCATTAAGAAATGCGAATTCTACGATTGAACCGCCTTTGAATTGATCGGCCTGACCATGCTGAACCGCCTGAGCAACGATCCAATTAATGACGCCATGCTGACCGCTGCGGCGAAGCGCCGCTATTCTAAGCTCTGTTTTATTCTTCATCTTTTGCTACATCAGATAAATGAGCCGCAAAACCGCATTATACCGATTATATTTTTCGTCCAACGTTTGCTTGACTTTAGCCTCATAAATTAATAAAAGGAAAGATTGTTGAGAGAGCAACAGGATTTGAAAAGGAGGGCATTTTTATTCCGGATATAACCGGAATGCGAAAGAAGGAGTCTTATATGGCTGTCAACAAAAAAATCGGTACGGAGCCGGCCTTCAAAGCACCTACGCCAGTCCCGCCAACCCCCATTGTCCGATCTGAATCTAAAGGAAGCGGAACCACCCCACCAACCGGTCGTGCAACCCCAAACCCGACCCATCAGCAGATTGCCGAAAGGGCATATCAGATTTATCTCAAACGCGGATTTGGTCCGGGTAATGCGCACACGGACTGGCTGGAAGCAGAACGCCAGTTGAAAGCCGGTTTATAAGCTTAACACAGCGATTTATTTACAATCTGGAATTGCATTCCAAGCGATTGGCCTTTAGCGTGTTTTTTTAAACGTGCCGGCGTGAGGTTATCATGCGCCCGATTTTATTTATCGTGATAGGCATGAACCACGTTCTGAACCAGCCGGTGGCGGACAATATCTGATTTATCCAGTTCAACAAACGCTATGCCGTGAATTCCGGTGAGCTTGTGCCGGGCATCAACCAGTCCACTGACCTGTCCGGGTTCCAGGTCAACCTGGGTTGGATCGCCGTTGACAATCATCTTGCTGCCTTCTCCAAGCCGCGTGAGAAACATGAGCATCTGAGCCGGCGTCGTGTTCTGCGCCTCATCCAGCAGAACAATGGAATGATTAAGCGTACGGCCGCGCATATAGGCCAACGGGGCAAGTTCAATGATGTCGTTGGCCATGAAACGACGAATTTGATCGAATGGCATCATGTCATGAAGCGCATCGAGCAGCGGCCGAAGATACGGATTCACCTTGGCTTGAATATCCCCAGGCAAAAACCCCAATTTTTCTCCCGCTTCCACGGCAGGCCGTACAAGTACAAGACGGCGGACTTCTCCGCGGCGCAGCATGCTTACCGCCAGCGCGACGGCCAAAAATGTTTTCCCGGTTCCCGCCGGGCCGGCACAAAAAACCATGTCGTGCGTTTGAATCGCCTCGACATATCTTTTTTGACCTTCAGTTCGCGGCTGCGCCCGATGACCCGAGGAATTCATATCAGGCAAATCATCCTGATGACGCTGAGCCTGACCGGCGCCCATGCGGATGGCCGCGGCAATATGTTCAGAATCCAAAGTGTCGCGTTGCCGCAGCATCTGACGCATGGCGGCGATGACGGTGGTGCACCGCTCGACGGCTTCCGGATCGCCGCTGACTTTTAAAACGTCGCCGCGGGCCATCAGGTGTACGCCAAGTGCCTCGCGGAGAGTTTTTAAATGTCGATCGGCGATGCCGAATAAAGCCACTTTTTCTTCGGGCTCAATATGAATGTTGACGGCCACTGAAACTCCTTGACATTACTTTAACACAATAGCCACCCCCGGCAATAAAAACAGGTAGAATTCAAACCAGAGCCCGGCATGTAACGGATGTACCCGGGCAGCAACGAATTTGGAGTCCGGCAAATGACTTTATTACCCAGAAAAAAGGTTCATACAGGACGTGCAAAACAGGAAAAACTCCTTGATGCCTGTCATAAGCTTCTTAAAGAAGTGCCAATTGATCAGGATTCGGATCTGGCGGTGGAAATCCTCTACGCCGCCATGCGACTCGCGGCTGATCATCCTGGCAGAGCCGATCTAAAATTTGCCATCAAAGCCCTCAAGGAATTGCGCTATGGATTTAAAGTATTTCGCCCCTACCTTAAACGCAAAAAGATCAGCGTCTTTGGCTCGGCCCGCACTTCGCCGAATCACCCTGATTACCTTGCCGCCATGGATTTTGGGCGAAAAATAGCCCAGGCCGGCTATATGGTTATCACCGGCGCCGGCGGCGGCATCATGCATGCAGCGCATGATGGCGCCGGCAAAGAGAGTTCCTTTGGGGTCGCTATCAAACTGCCATTCGAACAGGATGTAAATCCCATTATTTCCGGCGATGAAAAGCTGGCGTATTTCCGCTATTTTTTTTCTCGCAAAATCATGTTTGTCAAGGAAACGCATGCGGTTGCACTATTTCCAGGCGGCTTTGGCACGCATGATGAAGCATTTGAAGTTCTGACATTGATTCAAACCGGCCGCACCGATCCCATGCCGGTGGTGATGATTGAACATCCGGGAAGCGATTATTGGCAAAAATGGGATCAATTTATCCGTGAAAAATTGCTCGCCGGCGGGTTGATTTCGCCATCCGATCTGTCGCTTTGGACGATCACCTCAGATACGACGGCCGCGGTCAATTATATCACGCATTTTTACAACAATTATCAATCTCAGCGATTTGTGCGCGATAAACTGGTTATCAGAATCCGCCGTGCGCCCAATGAAGCGCAACTGGAAAGCATTAATGCCGAATTTGCCGATTTATGCGATCCTGGTCGGATTACGGTTTCAACGGCAACTGATGCTGAACCAGGTGATCCGCCTGACACCGATCTGGCCAGGCTGGTTTTGCCTTTTAATCGCCAATCGTCTTCACGGCTGCGTATGCTGATCGATCGATTGAATAATCTTGATTAGCTATTAATTTGGAAACGTATTTGCTCGTGGCTGGAAAATATTTATCCGATCCATTGGCGATCAATTGAATTTATCGACCGCCGTAGGGTGAAACGTATACGCTGGGGAAATTAGAAAGCGTAACCGACTCGGCATGTCCATCACAAAAGGCTACATTAATTTCATTACCATGGCGGGTGAATGCGACGTCTGAAACAGCGCTATTGTTATAATCCGGGTCTTTCCCATTCGTACCGAATAATTTGCCGGCTGTAGGAGGAATCGGGATGCGATCGCGCAAGAAGCTGGCACCATTGGTTCCGGAAGAAGAAGAAGAAGACAAAAATACTCCAGCCAAAGTACATGGATCAATATTACCCGGTACAACAGCGGTGTCGTTGTTTGTAGTGTAATAAACTGTGTCGTTGTAGTCTAAAATATTTGTTACAGAATCATCAATATTTCCACCCAACGCCGGTCGTGTACCGCAGTCGGCATAAAGAAGTGTTTTTGACGGATTAGCAACCAAATTTAATTTGGTGTTCAGAGGCCACGTTGTACCCTGTGTGGAAGAGTCGCCGACAGCGGGCCAATCTTGTTGATTATTTGACATAACCATCCAACCAATTCCACTGACAACATTGCAGCAAATATCGGCGTTAACGCCATACGAAATAGGATAATAGCCGTTAAATACGCTGCCTGGATAACCGCTCGGCTCAGACTGTGGAGGACTTAAACTACCAATGTCCACATTGTTAAACAACTGGTAACCTCTATAAGGCGGCATGGTCATAGACGGATCGCTGGGACAAATAAATACTTTTGAACCCGTACCGTTTATTCCAAAATTCATGAAATCCTGCTGATCGGTGCCACCCAAATCCGGTACCAGGGCACTGGCCCAATCATCAAGAACGGGCGAAATGTGAGCACCGGTTGCCGGATCAATATACCGATATGCATACATGGTAAGCCCCGAATCGATATAGGGCTTAACTACTGTACTCCAATCGGAAACAGATTGAATTAAGCCATTATGTTCCTGGGCAAATTCGTGAGCAGCGATGCCGATCTGCCGGACATTGGAAAGACAGGCCGCGGTATTGGCGGTTTGCCGAGCCGCACTTAATGCAGGCAGAAGTATGGCAATCAGTAAAGCAATGATGGAAATAACCACCAATAGCTCAATTAGCGTAAATGCGCTGCGAAACTTCATCCGTGTATCGCTCCTCAAAGTCGCCATTTACCAAATCCGCCATTCCTGTTGAGTTGCTGTAAGGCGTCTAACCTTGAATAGAGTTTAACCGGTTAAACAGTCGTATGTCAAGAGAAAAACGTTTTTTTTATGATTGTAAATAATCCAAAAATATCCGCCTTTATGGGAATCTAAAATAAATAAAATATCACTTTCGCGAATTTTTCCGGCGCTTAAATATCAATGGTACAAGTCCGGCAAAAAATAACCCCAGGCTCGCCGGCTCTGGAATAGGTTGCGTTGGATTTGACGCCGCCCAACTATACTCCGAGAGCAATTGATCGTACGCCTGCATGGTTGGTGAACCAGATGCATAGCCGAGGTATTGAAGTTCTTCGCCGAAATCCAGAAGGTCCTGATAGTCGATATTACCTGTTCCATCAAAATCGGCGGCGGGATTGTATGTGGGATCATAATCAGGACTGCTGGGGTTATTATCGGCCAATAGCTGGCCGAAGAGTTGTACGTCGGTTTCATTGATTTGGTCGTCAAAGTTCAGATCGCCAAGGCCGAGGCCTGTGCCAACCGCATAGAGTCCGGTGAATCGTTGTATGTTGTATGTGCCATCAGGTTTATAGGTTACAACGGTCGCGACCTGGTTACCGCTATCGAGATTGTCTTCGTTAATGGAAAACAAATTGCTGTCGATCTGGGTCGTTTCATTGGAACCGCTAACCAGGGAGAGTATCTGGCTGGTGGTATCCTCGACAGGCAAATTCCAGAGTACGTAAACGCTGGTGGCCAACCCATCGACCGATTGAATTTGCAACTGATAATTTCCGGACGTTCCCACGCTGACAGGACTGAAGCTGGAAATTTCTGAAACCGGCGGAGCGGTGTCGACATAAATCGGCATGGACCAGTCGGTATATACCGGCGGTTCGCCGGAATTGCGGGCACGAAAAGCGATGGCTTCTAAATAGTCATACCCTTGCGGTAAATCGCTGGTGTTGATGGTTTCAGTGTAAAGTCCTGTGCCATTCGGGTCGTCGGGATTGTTATTGGCGTATGGATATAGAGGGCTTTGATTCTGGAATGGAATATAACCATAACTGACGTTATTGGGATTGGTGCTTACAAATGTTTGGCCATTCAGCTGCAATCCGCCGTTGATTTTCAACTCGGCAAAGTTACCGCCGGCATAGGGATCAAATAGATTGCCAAGCAATTCCACGTTTTCGGTCTGCAATTGTATTTGGAATGAACTCGCCTTGATCACTGCCACGCTGCTGACGGTATCGGCGCCATTTTCGTAGGCGATATTGCTATCCGATGTATTCGGCACCGTTCCAGCAATCTGACCGGAGACGTTGGTAAGCGTCAACTTGCCGATCGGTGTCGGCGGCCCATAGATCAGATATCCCTCGCCGGTGAATGTGCCGCTGCTGTTATCGTTGTTGGGGAAGGTTACGTTAACGACGCCGTTGGAATAGACCTGTAATACCTGCGGCAAACCATTGGCCGCGGCATTGCCGGTCAGCTCAACGAGGTAGGGAGTATTACTGGAACTAAAATCAGTGGTCAGAGAAGTTGAATAATTTCCGCCGCCGGTTTGATTGTTTAAAAGGACGATCGCATCATCATCGCGCTCAAAAGCATAATTATTCTGGCTCAAATACAATTGAGTATAATTTCCCGTGCTAAAGCGATTACGGATATCCACAAGCCCGCTGACCTGATTGGTATGTTTAAGGGTCATCGTGCCGTACGACGCGCCGCCGGTTGGAGCGTTATAAGTATTTAACGTATTGTCGGCCAGCATGCCGCCATAAGCTCCACCTAGAGCATTTTCTTCGCCCGAATATGGAAATGATCCACTTACATCTGTTTCTCCATTGAAGTAGATAATGGCGTCACCGGGCAGCATGAGCGTATAGGCGTCGGCGACATTGCTCAGGTAAGGTGGCGGTGCATCTTCATCCTGATTCGAGACAAATTTAACGCCATATATACTGTAGGGGGGATCCACGCCATCACCGGAATCGTTATTGCCGAGTGATTGATTGACGAAATTATTCCAATTATTGGTATAACCGTTACTGCTCAGATTGCTGTCCATGTTGAAATACCATTGATAAGCCAAAGCATTCAATTCGCCCGAAACGGTTCCATTGTTGGCCGCAAAATCGCTAAGCGGATTCATATTGATAATGCCGTTTGGCGGAGCATCTACAGGAACCGTCGAGTTTTCGTATTCGCTATAACCAAAAATGACTTCCTGTTCACCGTTGAGATAAGTTCGCGGTGAAGCGTGATAAACCGCCTGCTCATAATAAGGGAGCATGGTGGGCCATTCCATGTTCTTGACGGCATCAAGGCGGAATCCGTCAACACCCAGCACCTGAATGTAATATTGCAGGACCGTCATCATATAACCGGTGTCATTTTCCTCCGTCGGTGAGCCGGCGCCGGGGTCGGACGTGTTGAATTGGCTCACTTCGATATTACTCTGGCCGGTGGCTGGATTATAAAGATAATTGGGGTTGTATCCCTGTTCAGGGGAAAATTGCTGATTGGCGGGCATAGCCTGATTAGCAATGCGTCCAAAAGCTGGCGTTGTCCCTGCAGGCAAATTGTTCGGATTTCCAACAGTTGTCGGTTCGCGAAGATAATTATTATCGGTATCAAAATTGATGTTGACCAGACCGTTGGTTTGCCCTGTTTCCGGATTCTCAGATGAATTGATGTCCGGATTATTAAAATCTCCCAAATTGCTTGAATCGCCGCTTGTGTTTACAAATCCAGGATAGCCACCGGCTTCCTGAAAAGTATTGCCATTGCTATCCGTTGTACCATAGTCTGAATCACCATTGTGGCCCAATGAAAAATCGGTGACAACATCGCCGCCCATTTGATGCACGGCATCGATCAAGCTTTCATATTCATTCTGCGTTCCATATAGCGTCGGATCATTCGGGGAACCCAGATCGAGACGATTGTAAACGTCGTAGCCAACAGATTCATTACCGCTATCGGCACGCGACGGTGGAGGCGTTTGGAGTGTTCCATAACCAGCATCGAATATGTCCGGCATACGGTTCTGAATCTGTGTCCAGGAACCGCCAAAATAATCCAAAATAGCCGGTGGTGAATAATCCACGCTGCCGGAAATTGAATTAGAGACTGGATAAGCCTGGCCGAGGGCGAATGGCTGCGCGCTTAGACAATATCCAGCGCATAAGCTGGCGGCGACCAAATACATTTTTCGCCGCAGGAGGTTTTTAGAGAATTGACTGTGAGCCATATTTTCACTTCCCATGGTCATTTTAATGCCCCCTTATTGAGTTTTGATCGCCGACGCGTCAAACTTAAAATCATTGATCCCATGCCCAGCAACAGAAGCCCGCCCGGTTCGGGCACATCGGATGGCGACGAAGAGGAAAAGGTCAATCCACCGCTACTTTGGGCGCTTCCGCCAACTTCCTGAGAGCCCAGAGCGCGAACCACATCGTCCAGGTCCGCTGCATCTACCGTGGTGCCGCCGTCAAAGGCATATTCACTCCACACAGGATTACCATTCGGATCTAATGTCGAGGCGCCTAATCCACGCACTACGTCATCCAGGTCCGCGGCATTCACCGAACCGGCTCCCAACCAGTCGCCGTCCGATCGCTCCAGAACTACAAAATCGTCGTCCGAGTAATTCAGCACCGCCCAGACCGTGTCATTGGCCGTGTTAATCCCGTAATCACCCACCACATCCTGGCCGGCGTAGGCGCCGTTAAATTCCACAGGCGTTGCACCAGTAAGCAGGGCCGCCGAGACAAATGTCCCTGTTTCAAGCGACTGACCATCGGCCACTGACGTGCTCGGGTTATACGCCGCCAGCACGGGACTGAGCACTCCGTCTGAGGAAGCCACTGAATAACTCATTTGGAGTACGTACGTATCAGAGTTGGTGCCGTTAATCGTCGCTACGTCACTCAGAAGTTGCGTATTGTTGGATGGCGCATCCGCGAACTGCACCGCCAATGACGTAGCGGTACTCGCCGTACCGCCAAGGAATTGAACGGTTGTCTGACGGCTATTGGAGCTGTCGTTGGCTGGACGCTGGATGTAGAACCCGTTATAGGATTGATTCTGAGCCAGCGCCGCTGTGTAGATTGTCGAACCGAGCGTAAAACCCGCGGGTACTGTGTTAACCACACTGGCCGTGTATTTATTTTGGTAATTATCCGGATTGTCGTTCATCATCGTGATATCCCAGGACAATCCCGAATTAAGTGTGGGCAAATTTACCGTATTAAATGAACCACTCATAATACCGCCGGCCGCGTTGATCAGCGTATAACTGTCTCCGCTGGCAAGCGGTGTGGAATTTGACGTCGAAACCGCCAGAGCGCCGCCCAATGCCACAGTTCCCGAACTACCCGTAACCAGTTCGTCATTGGGCGGCGATTCAGCATTTGCGGGATCAACTTGCGCGGAGAAAGTCCCGTCAAGCGTTACATTTCCATTAACCGTCAATGGGCCGATCGCGTCGCCTGGAGAAAGATTCCCGCTGGCAGTCACTGTTACATTACCAACCACCGTTCCATTGCCATTGAGTTCCTGAGAGCCTGAGCCGCCAAGCGAAAAACCGCCGGAGACGGCGGACACATTAAATATTCCGCCGCTTTGCACAGTAATCAAAGGAGTAAGCATTCTTGCGGAAGAACTGGCGACCAGCGTGGAAGCATTATTAATAATTGTGCTGCCTTCATTGATAATTGTTCCACCCAACGTCAGATTGGTAACGGTTGAACCATCACCCACAACCAGATTACCGTTGCCGCTGATTTTTCCGTTAAGTGTTTCAGTATTAGCGCCGGAAATTTTCAAGGTACCGCTGGTGATGGTTGTAGTTCCGGTATAACTTAAAGTGCCCTTGAACGTCTGTGTTCCGGTGCTATTGTCCACGAGGGACAGCGCACCCGCACTGGCTCCATTGGAAATACTTCCACCAAAGGTTTGACTTGTATTGTCGCCGCCGAAGGTTAACGTCACAGCGTTGGTGCTTCCAACATTATTTATCGCTCCGCCCGTACCCTGCAGATTGGCGAAAGTTTCATTATGACCATCAAGCTCAAGCGTACCGGCGTTAACGGTTAATGCTCCTGTGCCCAAAGTATTGGTCGCAGCAGCAATTAGCGTTCCACCGTTTACGACTGTACCGCCGGAATAGGTATTAGGACCGCTGATGGTCAGAGTGCCGCTTTTTACCGCCAGTTCAGTCAGACCAGCACCGTTTTTAATCGTTCCTGAGAACGTGCTGGATGTTGTACCGCCGGCAAAGGTCAGTGCCGCCACGGACGAGCCGTTATTGGTAATGGTTCCATTACTGCCGGATATTATCGCCAGACTCCCCACAGTTGCACCGATGCCGTCTAAATCGAGCGTTCCGCTGTTTGTGCCGTCACCGAAAGTCAAGCTGCTGCCGGTGGGAATAGCTGAACCGTTGCCGATGATCAATGTACCCTGACCGATTTGAGTACCGCCTGTATAGCTATTGGCGATCGAAAGCGTAAGACTGCCGGTACCTTCTTTAACCAGACTCGTTGACCCGCCAATTGAACCAGTTCCACTGATCACATAATTGCCGGTGCTATTGTTGACCATTACTGAAGCCGGTGTCACAGCCGTGTTCAGAGTCACGTTGTAATTTGAAACGCTTTTGCTGTTCCATGTGTCATCGAAATTAACGGCCACATTCTGATAGTATTCGCTTAAAGCCAGACCGCTTGCGTTGTACCAGTTATAATTGCTCTGAACATCCCAATTTTCACCATTGCCGCTTGGAGAACTTGATGACGTACCCGTCCAATAGAGGACCATTGACGAAATTTGCATGCTGTTGGAATAAAAAGATTGCGTTCCTTCGGTTCCCAGATTGTCGTTATACAACATCAACTGATTCAGCGGTAACGATTCGTCCTCACTGTTCTGATTGGTTAATATTTCATTGTAGAAAGATTCCGCCGTGCCCTGATTAGAGCTTAGCGGCGTAACAGTAAGAGTAAAACTTGTTGAAGAGGTAAGAGTAAAAGTAACGGTCAGTCCGTTGCCGTTATTCTCGGTGGAACTGCCGTCATGAACCGACTTAATCCCAGTCAAAACATGGTTGGAAAAACCTGATGATTTTGTAGCATAGCCGCCGGAATCAAAGGCGTAATATGTTCCGCTGCCAAACGCGGCGAATTCAAAGAGCGGCGTGGAATAGCCACCATTGGGATACGGATTTCCCGTGAGATTTTGAAGTTGGAAACCTTCCGAGCCTTGTGTACCCATATTTCCTGTGGCAATGTTGATGCTGAAAGATTCGCCCACAGCAAGATTGGAACTAAACGGCCGATAACCAACTTGGCCAACTGGATCGACCGGCTCAACGTCACTGCTCCACATGTCCCATGAATTGCCCTCTGAGGGATTGAATGGATTCTGATCAGTGTTAATGTTTGGACTGGCTGTGGTACCGAAAAGATCATACGCCGATGAGTCGTTAAACCCCCACGTACTACTCTGATCCACCCCGGAACCTGTCGAGTTGGATCCAAATGTGGGAGTACCTACCCACCAACTGGAAAATCCGCTTCCGCCATTTTGTCCGGTGCTCCACTGCCCGCCCGAATAGGGGGAATTCGATGCGTTATCCGAAGCGAGGCTCGCAGCGCCGCACGTGGCGCTGCGAGCCATTACTCCGACCAATCCCGCTAAAGCCGCAGCCATTATAATGCGGCGACTTTTCGGGTTGTAAACAGCAGCAGCGCCTCCAAGCTTGGCCGCCATACACTCTCCAAAACTCCAGAGGTCTACTGCAGGGTCTGAAGTCAAAAACTTCAACCTTGCACTACAACTTCTCAATGTACCTTAGATTTTCCTCCGGCGACGCAAAATCAAGCCAATACCACCTGCGGCTAACAAACCTAATGAAGCGGGCTCTGGCGTGATAGCCAAGTCATTAAAATATTCATCTCCGGTGTTCTGGGTATTATTATCAAATACGTCAACTTGCTGCATTGGGCCATTTTCAGAGCCCGAGTAACTGAAATAAGTAGCGGTTTCGGGCACGTTGGTCACATTAATTGTATATGGGTTTAGTCCATCAGGATTATTACCGACATATACTGTTGCAACAATTCCACCGTTTAAGTCGCCGTATGTGATGTCCCCATAGGTTTGATTCTCGCCGGTAAGAAGGTCCGTACCATTATTATCAGTTAATGTCATACCATCGGAATCTCCACCTTCATATTTGAGTGTTATATCTGGATTGGCACCTGCACTGGCGCCTTGTCCCGTATCAAGACTGAAACCGAAATATTGACCGGAACCACCAATTGCAGCGGACAACAAATCAATACTAAAAATCTGGCTATATAGCGTCCCAAGACCGGAAGGATCCTGATAGCCGGAAGGGTTGGGTAAGAATGGACGATATAAATCAATTCTTCCGTTGGCGGGATTGCCGCTATTGGCATAGGTTGCCCAAGCGTAGCCTCCACCGTTATTAGAATTACCGCTGCCTGATTGAATGGGTGCAGAGACGTTGCCGTTATAACCCTCGTCCAAGTAGGTGCCAACATACGGCGGATTGTTGGCATTGGATAAAACAATTGTCCATGGCCCAAAGCCGGTGCCATATGAACTGCCAGTCCAACCACCTCCGGCATAATTCGATGCAGTATCAAATGCTGCAAGCGCCGCCATACTGGTTTTACATGATAATCCAATTGTCGCTGCGGCAATCGCCATGGATGCCATAACCGGCAAATTTTTACGTATAAAACCCGATTTCACGCCAATAGACATTTCGTTCCTCCCAAAAAACCACCCATCAAAATAAATGTACGCGACCAAAAGAGTTTAACCGGTTTACCGAATTTGTCAAGAAAATTTTATGGTTTTCTATGTTTTTCATAAAAATAATGCTTTCTTTATGGCGATTCAGCACCGTAATGCGCAACGCCATGTTTGAACTTCAGGTCCACCGTCCGCATTTTCATTCCTCAGTCTAATTTCATGCCGAGAAATAAATAGCAAACTTAGGCTGTACTCAATATTAAAACAGGCTAAATAACCTGTTTTATATCACTTTTTCCGCCGGCGAATCATCATACCCACGGCACCCACGGCCAATAATGCCAATGAACCCGGTTCCGGCACATCCGACGGGCTGGAGAACGTCAGACCGCCGCCGACGCCGGCCGCTTCACCGGCTGCTTCCTGAGCGCCTAGGCCACGAACCGTGTCGTCCAGGTCCGCGGCATCCACGCCGGTGCTGCCGTCAAAGGCGAACTTGCTCCAGACCGCATTACCATTCGGATCCAGTGTCGAGCCGCCTAATCCACGCACCACGTCATCCAAGTCCGCCGCATTCACCGAACCGGTTCCCAACCAGTCGCCGTCCGCACGCTCCAGAACCACAAAATCGTCGTCTGAGTAATTCAATACCGCCCAGACCGTGTCATTGGACGTGTTAATCCCGTAATCGCCTACCACGTCCTGGCCGGCGTAGGCGCCGTTGTATTCCACAGGCGTGCCGCTGGTGTTCAGCAGCACCGCCGAGACAAAGGTGTTGGTTATCAGAGACTGACCATCGGCAGTCGTCGTGTGTGGGTTATACGCGGCCAGCACGGGACTCAGCGCTGAACCGCTCTGCGGCGCCACCGAATAGCTCATCTGGAGCACATATGTATCTGAACCGGTTCCATCAATCACTGCCATGTCGCTTAATAGCGGGTACTGGGCGTTACCGGCAGGAGCATTCTGGAATTGCACAGAAAGCGTTGTACCCGTAGGAGAACTTACACTCCCACCGAGAAACTGAACATTGGTTTGACGACTTCCGGCGCCGGCAAGCCGCTGAATGTAAAATCCGTTATAGGATTGATTCTGTGCAAGTGCCGCGGTGTAGAACCGAGTGCCTGACGTAAAGCCTGTGGGCACTGTGTTTACCACACTAATTGTATAATTACTCTGCGGTGTGACCGTGTTCATCAGTGTGGTATCCCACGTCAGACCGGAATTCAGCGTTGGAAGATTGACCGTACTAAAGGCACCGCCGGTAATTCCACCTGTGGCACTGATCAGGGTGTAACTTTCACCATTGGTCAATGGATCAGAATTTGATGGCGTCACCGTTAACGTTCCACCCAGGCTAACGGTTCCAGAATTGCTGGTCACTAATTGATCGTTAGGCGGTGATTCATTATTGTCTGGATCGACCTGCGCGGAAAACGTCCCATCCAAATTCACATTGCCGGTAACTGTCAGCGGACCGATGGCGTCACCCGGGGAAAGGTTGCCTTGTGCACCCACTGTGATGTTACCAATTACATTCCCATTGCCGTTAAGTTCCTGAGCATTAGAACCGCCCAAAACGAACCCACCGGAAACCGCTGAAACGTTAAAAGCTCCATTGGATTGAACCGTAATCAGGGAGCTGTTCGCAATCGAGCCGGACGCGCCGAGGGCCAATGTGCCGCCATTGATCGTTGTATTACCAGAATAGGTGTTGGCTGAACTGAGCGTTAATGAACCGCTATTGACTGTCAACACGGTTTGTGAGGTTCCATTCTGGATAGTACCTGAGAAGGTGCTTGCGGCATTCGTTCCGCCGGCAAAAGTAAGAGTGGCAGATTGTGTACCATTGTTGGTTACGGTTCCATTGCTACCGGCTGTTACCGCCAAAGCTCCTACCGTTGCGCCTATGCCGCCTAGATCAAGAGTTCCATTATTGGTTCCATCGCCAAAAGTAACACTGCTGCCGGAGGGTATTGCAGAGCTATTGCCTACAATCAGTGTACCGTTACCAATAGTCGTACCGCCGGTAAAACTATTGGCTGTTGAAAGTGTGAGGCTGTCGGATCCCTCCTTAACCAGACTCGTTGAACCGGCGATGGAGCCAGTTCCGCTGATGATGTAATTGCCGGCGCTGTTGTTCACGCTCACCGAACCGGGCATCACAGTGGTATTCAGAGTCACCGTGTACGTATTTACCGGCGAACCGTTGGCAGTATCGTCAAAATTGACATTGTCGGTATCCGCATAAGTTGCATTGGCTAAGGAATCGGTTGAATCATACCAGTTGGTGCTGCTGGTATCCCAGGCAGGTGACAGTGAACCAGTCCAGTACAAAGTCGCCGGCGTCGATTCGCCACCGCCAACGGTAATAATATATTCGTCTGAGTTTATAGACTTATGCCACGTCAAACCGACGGGCAAGGCCGGCAGATCAATTGTGGCAAATGCACCGTTGATTCCACCAGGGGCATCAATCAGAGTATAGGTATCGCCCTGGACAAATGGATCGGCATTGAATCCAGTTACATCCAATATACCGGCCAGAGTCATCTCGCCGCTGCCGCTAAGAATCAATTCGTCGTTATCGTTCGAGAGATCTGCATCGGCCTGAAACTCCAGTGTGCTGCCGCCAGTGCCGACAGTAGTTAGAGCAACATTCCCTTCAACGGTTATTGTTGAAAGAGCCGGTCCAGGATCGGTTACATTCAGGGTGCCATTAGCGCCGATAGCCAAAGTGCCTGCGCCCCCCCCCACTATTACTTCACCTACACTGCCTGCATCAGGTAGATAATGCGACAGACCACCAGTAAGTGTTTGCAGTGTTGCTCCGCCACCGATGGTAAATGTGCTGGCGTTGGGACTAAATGTTCCAAATACACTGATGGTTGCACTGGCCATTGATGAAACGGACGTGCCTAAAGCCAGCGTACCATAATCATTAATCTGTGTGTTGCCGGTATAGTTTAAAGCGCCATTCAGCGTCAAATTGAACGGAACATTTGTGTAGCCGCCAACGTCTAAATTCCCGGCGCCGGCGTTAAAGTTACCGTTGAGTGTTTCGGGGTTTGTACCACCAGTAATGACCAGCGTGCCACCTGTAAGCGTAGTAGCTCCGCTGTAGCTGAGCGCCCCTTGAAGGTTCAGCGTGCCGCCGGTTACCTTCAAACTCGTCTGACTGTTTCCATCATGAATTGCGCCGGTAAAGGTGCTGGAACCGCCGTCAAAAGTCAGTGCTGCGGCTTGAGTACCATTGTTGGTGATGGTTTGGGCTCCCGTACCGACCACAGACAGACCGCCGACTGTGGCGCCGATGCCGTTAAGGTCCAGCGTGCCGCTGTCATTGTTGGAATCGCCGAACGTAACGGTGCCGCCAGTGGGGATGGCCGAACTGTTGCCCACGATCAAAGTGCCGTTGCCGACGGTTGTAGTGCCGGTATAGGTATTTGCCGTAGAAAGCGTTAAGTTGTCGGTACCTTCCTTGAGCAACGTAGCACTGCCACCAATGGAACCAGTGCCACTGATGACATAATTGCCGGCGCTATTATTCACGGTAACTGAATAGGGCTGAACAGTTGTGTTCAGGTTCACATTGTAATTGCCGCTGGTGTTGTGAGCATCGTCAAAAGTGACTCCATAACCATCCATATAAACGCTTGGGGTATCACTGGGAGTTTCCCAATTGACGGTATTGTTAATGTCCCACGCATTGTTTGGCGATTGTGCACCGGTCCAGTACAAAGCCAGAGCTTCAAGAGAAATCACATAGCCGGAAGAATTTATCGTTGTGACCCATTCAGAAGAGGTTGGAATCGGGAGTGTACTCAGATTTGAAGTGGAAAATCCGGTACCCGTCGCGTCAGAAATCAGGGTATAGCTTGAACCAGTCTTGAATGTATCACCATCGGTTGGGACTAAATCAAGCGTCCCACCATCAATAGTGGCTACATCACCAGCTCCCATGACCACTTCGTCATTCGTTCCTGTTGTATCCGGATTAATCCTTACCATTAGAGTGCCGCCCGATGTGCCAAAACTGAGATTGCCATCGATGGTAAGCGTAGCCTCACCGACCGCATTAAATGGTTCCAAAGTTCCATCGGGGCCAATCGTTAAGGTCGAGGCGGAGGTAATTGTGGCGGTGTTGCCTGCACCGCCAGGATCACCCGTGGTATGACCGCCAGTAAGCGTTTGGGGCGCCGAGCCGCCGAGCATAAATCCGCTGGTATCTTCAAGGTTTAAATTACCGTATACAGCGATTGATGAACTGGCAATTGATGAAGTATTTGAACCCAAGTTCAGAGTAGCATAGCTATCAACTTTTATTGTGCCAGCAGAGTTAATCGCTCCGTTGAGTGTCAAATCAGTTGAATTAGTGCCATCGCCGACAATCAGACTGCCTGCCGTGCCGCCGGCAAAAGCGCCATTGAGCTGGTAATTATGCGGGCCGCCGATCTGTAAGATACCGCCGTTGAGCGTGGTGGTTCCGCTGTAACTGAGAGTTCCGTTGAGCAGCAGTGTACCGCTATTGACCGTTAGGCTGGTCTGACTGCTGCCATCCTGGATTGTACCGCCAAAAGTGCTTGATGTTGTGCCGCCGGCAAATGTCAATGCCGCAGCCTGTGTGCCGTTATTGGTGATGTATCCAGCGCTACCTTTTACCATAGCCAGACTTCCTACCGTCGCGCCAATGCCTCCAAGATCAAGGTATGCACTATCTTCGTCTGCATCGCTGAATGTCACCGCTCCGCCGACAGGTATGGCCGAAGCATTGCCAACAATCAAAGTGCCATTCTGGATTTGGGTGCCACCGGTATATGTGTTCGCCGTGGAAAGCGTTAGACTCGCGGAACCTTCTTTTACCAAGCCTGTGAAACCACCTATAGTCCCGGTTCCGCTGATAACGTAATTGCCCGCACTGTTGTTTACGGTTACCCCTCCCGGCATCACGGTGGTATTGAGTGTGACATTGTAATTTCCGTTATTGTGGGCATCGTCAAAAATGACCAAGTCGCCATCGTTATAGACGATGGGGTTAATGCTGTCGGTGACATCATTCCAATTTTGGCTTGTGTTGATGTCCCACAAACCATTGCCTGAGTAATTATTCCAATAAATGGTTGGAGAAAAAATGGAAATCTCGTACGCTGACGAAGTTTCTGTCGTGATCCATTGCTGACCGGCCCCAAGTACCGGCAGATCTACAGTTGCGAATGAACCGGTGATGCCGTCTGAGGGATCTGATATCAGCGTATAGCTATCACCACTGGTAAAGCGATCGGCATTGTACGCAGTTACATCCAATATACCGCCCAGAGTTATCCCGCCGGAAACATCCAATTCATCATTCGTACCCGTTAGATCTGGATCGACTTGCAGTTCCAACGTGCTGCCGCCGGTACCGACAGTAGTGAGCGCAACATTGCCTTCAACGGTCATCGCAGCCAAAGCGGGACCCGGATTGGTGACATTTAGCGTGCCATTAGCGCCGATATCCAAAGTACCGCTACCGCCGCCTACGATTACTTCACCGACACTTCCTGCATGGGGATCTAAATAAACCAGGCCACCTTCGAGCGTTTGTGCCGTTGAGCCGCCACCGATGGTAAATGTGCTGGCGTTGGGACTAAATGTTCCAAAAACATCGATAAGGGAACTGGCCATTGATGAAACGCTTGAGCCCAGAGTAAGCGTGCCGTAGCTATTAATCTGAGTGGTGCCGGTATAGTTCAAGGTTCCGTTGAGTGTCAAATTGAACGAAACATCCGTATAGCCGCCAATGGTCAGATTCCCAGTGCCGGCGTTAAAATTGCCGTTGAGCGTTTCAGGGTTGGTGCCGCCGGTAATAATCAACGTACCGCCAGAGAGTGTTGTAGCGCCGCTGTAGCTTAGCGCCCCTTGAAGGTTTAGCGTGCCGCTGGTGACCGTTAAACCTGTCTGACTGCCGCCATTCACTATCGTGCCGGTAAAAGTACTTGAACCAGTACCACCGGCAAAAACCAGTGCCGCGGCCTGTGAGCCATTGTTGATGATAGTACCGCTGCCTCCCGTTGCAGTACTCAAACTTCCGACTGTTGCGCCAATTCCACCGAGATCCAGGGTACCGGCATGGCTTCCATCTCCAAAACTTACACTGCTGCCGGTGGGAATCGCCGAGCTATTGCCTATAATGAAAGTGCCGTTACCAATGGTGGTTCCACCAGTATATGTGTTTGTCGTGGAGAGCGTCAGACTATCTGTACCTTCCTTGGTCAGACTAGCGCTGCCACCAATAGTCCCCGAACCGCTGATAACATAATTGCCGGCACTGTTATTCACCATTACTGAGTCGGGGGTAACCGTGGTATTCAGAGTTACGTTATAATAAGGCGTTCCGGTATCATCAAAAGTAACCGCATCGCCATTAACGTAATAAGCTTGCCCGCCGGAGTTGTACCAGTTGTAATTACTTTGCACATCCCAAGTCATATGATCGCCGGAGGTATCGGCGGCGCTACCTGCCCAATAAATTACTGCCGGACCTGCCGGCACAACGAAAAACTGACTATTTGTCGAACCGAAATTAAACGTATTGGTTGCTAAATTTCCCGTTCCAACCGGCAAACCAGCAAGAAACTGATTGGAGATGTACTTATCATCACCACCGGTAATGTCCGCCAATACATCGATAGATCCGGACGGATTTCCCAGTTGAGCCAATGGGATAGCAAGTTCAAAGCCAGTTGTGACAGATTCATCATTGGCCGGACTGGCTGCTGCGCCGGTGGCCACCCCCATTGCAGTATCATTTGTATTATTAAATGCTTCGGTAATACCACTAACATTATTTGGGCCCTGGCTATTAGAAATCGAAAAGCTGCCAGTGCTGGCTTTATTAGTCACTAAATTATAGACGTCCGAATAAACCGTTCCTTCATAATCGTTAATGTCAATGACGTTTGTTGCGCCATCACCAAAATTTGGGCTAAATTTTGAACCATTAGCATTATTCAGGTAGCCGGAATCAGCTGTCTCATTTAAAGTGAACTGACCCGCACCATTACCGGAAATAAATATGTCCATGTGATTGCCATTATCCTGCAAATCACCGGTAATCAAAAGATACAAATCGCCATTTTCAATCACACCATAGGCAGCATCAAGCTGCGAACCATTTGTTTCATCGGGCGGTGTGCCGCTAACTGTAGGACTACCAAAACCAGTGCCAATAGTTTGCAGCGACAATGCACTGCCAAAGTCGGAAGAATATGATCCATTGACGGTGATTGAAGCGGAACTGACACCGACTGATGAACCTATTGCAGCGGCGGCCATGGCGGCGGAGGCGATGATCGGTAATTTTTTACGCGCAATAACCCGTTTCACTCCCAAACGCATAACAGAACCCCCTTTAAAGATTTGTTTAGGACCCTCAGACACAACTAAGACACTCAGCCAATTAAACATAGTTTAACCGGTTTACCAGTTTTGTCCAGTCTTTTTTAAAAATTTTTAATATTGCTCCTTTTCAAGGTTTGGAAGTTGGACTTGGTACTGGGATAGTAAAGAACATTCCTGGCGTAGAACTAAAATTAAATTTCGCTACAGCGATATTTGATGATCCTACAGGCAAACCTGCCAAAAATTGATTTGAAAGATAATTGTCTTGAGTACTGTTTATGTCGGCTAATACTTCAATGGAACCGGTCGGATTGCCTAGCGCTGACAAAGGGATGGCCACTTCGAATCCGGTTTGCACAGCATTCACATAAGATTGATTAGCGGCTGCACCGCTGGTACCCATTTGGGATACATTTGAGTTGTTTAAAGCCTCGGCAAGAGAACCAACTGTATTTGGTTTGTGGCTATAAACCGAAAAGGCTCCAAGATAACTATTAGTATTGGCTATCAGATCGTAATCGTTGGTGTAAACAGTTCCCTGGTACTCATTGACATCCAAAACATAAGTGGCGCCATGACCGAAATTAGGACTGAACTGCGAGCCGTTCATCGCACCAAGCACCTGGCTATTATCCACGGATAAAGTACTTTGGCCAGTTCGACCGTCGGCAATAAAAATATTCAAATGATTGCCATTATTTTCAAAATTGCCTGTAAAAAGAAGATATAAATTACCATTTTCGATCACGCCATAAGCTGCATCCAATTCCGAACCATTGGCATCTTTTCCTGCTGGATTTGTGTTTGCTGCGGAATAAGAGCTATTGCCGAAACCGGTGTTGATCGTTTGTGAAGCTAAAGCACCACCGAAGTCTGAAGAATAAGTTCCATCGACGGTAATAGCCGCCGAACTAATTGTTGCTGACGAACTTATCGCGCCGGCAGTGAAGGCCATGAACGTTGCTGATGTTAAATATCGACGAACAACAATCTTTGTGACCGCCATGCACATAGCAAATGCCCCTTTATAGAGTTTCTTAAAGACTCCCATAGAAAACGTTAACGAAACCGACCGAAATCAGTCTAAACGGTTTACTAAATTCGTCCAGGCAATTAATCGTTGAATAAAAAAATCGATAGGAAGTTTCCGATTTATCATCTTTTAATTTAGTATATTCATTGGCTTCTTAATACTTTTACTACTTCATAATTTAATATTCTTTATAATGAATATTATTCCTTGATCTTTATTCTTGACTTTGTTTACCAATATATTAAACTGTTTAACTAGAGGCTGATTCTTGTAGCATTCAGCGTCGAATATTTTTGGATTTTGGCCCATGCCTATTAAAAACAAGAACAACGGCGAGACTGATTTATCCACTAAAAGTGAGATTATTCCCTCATCAAACCAGATTGTTGTAGGTTTCGATCAATCTTCAACAGCGGTAAAACCAGCAGAAAAAGTAAGTATCCGCGAGGTCGCCAAACAGGCCGGCGTATCTGTCGCCACGGTTTCCATGGTTCTCAACGACAACCCGCGAATCAGCCGGGCCACGCAACTTCGCGTTCAAAAGATGATCGAACGAATGGGATACAGGCCCAATCGTCTGGCGCAAAGCCTTTCAAGCAAATACACACAAGTAATAGCAGTGATGTTGCCTCCGTTAAGACACGCCTTTGCCGACGCCTATTTTGGAGAACTTATCAGCGGCATCGCAGACCGGGCGGGAAAACTCGGCCACAAAATGCTTATTGAGCAGGCAAAGCCGCAATACATTCGTGAATCAAAACACATTGAATTATATGAACGGCGGTTTGTTGACGGAGTGCTCTGCCTGGGATTCAACGAAAAGCACACTTTTCTGTCCGATTTTGCTCATCGGGAATATCCAATGGTGCTGGTGGACAATCGTTTTGGAAATGATACGCTTGACTGCGTGCATTGCGATTACCGCCTTGGTTCACAGCAGGCGATGAACTGCCTGTTGCAACTTGGGCATCGCATCGTCGGTATGATTTACGCCGCTCCGGAAAGCCCAACTTCTCGAGACGTTATAGATGTTTATACTAGCAAACTTAAGGAAGTTGGAGTTATTCCTCAGGAGTCATGGAGAGTCGATGGTCTTTTTACAGATGAGGGTGGCGCTGCGGCGGCTGAACAACTGATTAAGACGCATCCTCAAATGACGGCCATCTTATGTGGAAACGACAAAATGGCCCTGGGCGCCATACGTTATCTTATACAACACGGTTATCGTGTTCCCCAGGATATTTCTGTTGTTGGATTTGACGATATTCAACATCTGGCTTACGCCAATCCAAGCCTGACCACCGTTCACCTGCCGCTATATGAATTGGGAATTCTGGCCTGCGAACGGCTCATTGAACGCATCCGAGGGAAGGTTGAACGGATACACGACATTCTTCCGACACACCTGGTTTTACGAGAATCGACCGGTATAGCCCGGCATCATCATTAATTTCTTAGAGGTTCTTATTATTCCTCGGTCATTATTTCATCAATCAGAGGGTTGGAATGCAAAATCATTGCAGATTGTTCCTGCCAATATTGATCATCATCCTGGCGAGCATTGGAGAAATTCGTTCATCACTGTATGCTTCGTCCGGATTAAATAACAATTCTCCCGGCGTTGTCGCCACAATACAGAGTGTTCCATGGCAGATCCCGTTTACATTCACCTATGTCGCACATGAACAACCATGGCCGTCCAGCGTGGATATTGCAGGCGATTTTAACGATTGGTCCACAACTGCTAATCCCATGATGTTAGGCGCTGATGGCATCTGGCGCGCGACGATTCCGCTTACCCCCGGCGAACAAGAATATAAGTTCGTACTTAACGGTTCAGATTGGATCACTGACCCACGATCATCGCCGGCACAATTACATCCAAACGCATCGGGTACATTCAATTCCGTGATTGATATTCCTTCACCATGGCAAAAATTGCCTGAACCAGCGCCGGATTTGATCAATCCCGCTGGGTTAGCTTTTGATCCAAACAATATGCTGTATTACGATCCGATTAATCCGCATCTGTTGCGCATAGCTTTATGGGCACAGGTAGATGGTTTGTCGTCCGCAAAATTGATTCTATTGGATTCCGATGGCAATAAACGCGGCTATAATCTGACTCCCGGCGCCGGAGAATATGGAAAAATTGTTTGGGGAGTGGTTGTTCAGGCAGGCCCCATTCCAATTCGTTACTACTTTGTTCTTAGTCATGGCGAACAAACGTTATATCTGGGGGGAGGAAATATTTATTCTATAGCAAGTTCCGCGGCGGCCAATGCTTACACCGGTGATATGAATTCGAACGTCGTAACGCCCGAATGGGCTCAACATGCGATATGGTATGAAATTTTCCCCGAAAGATTCAGAAACGGCGATCGATCGAATGATCCAGAGCCCCACCTTCCATGGACGAGTTCCTGGTATCAACCATATCTTCCGGCAGGTGAACACGGTGATTTTTACAGCTATGTTTATCAAAGATTTTACGGCGGAGATATTCAGGGTATACAAGAAGAACTGCCCTACCTACGATTATTGGGCATTAACGCCATCTATCTAACGCCAATATTTGATGCGCCCAGCATCCACAAATATGATCCCGCCGATTTCCGCCACGTCGATGATGGCTTCGGTGTCAAAAATTCCCTAGATCAACTGCATGGTGAAAATGTTCTGGACCCCAACACGTGGCAATGGTCGGCATCTGATAAAGTGTTTCTCAATTTTCTGGCAGCGGCTCACGCACAGGGATTCAAAGTCATCATCGATGTTCCGTGGGGCCATACCGGCCGCGATTTCGCTCCTTTTCAGGATGTGCTCAAAAACGGCAAAAATTCGCCTTTTGCCAGTTGGTTTCAGATCACAAGCTGGGGACCGCCGATTCACTATAACGGTTGGGACGGGCCTGATGGGGGTATGCCTATGATTGCCACGGATCCAGCGCTGGGTCTTGCCGCCGGTTACCGACAATATGTTTTTGCGGTTACACGCCGATGGATGGCGCCGGACGGCGATCCGGCACACGGCGTCGACGGTTGGCGCCTGGATACAGCGCCGGATGTTCCACATCCATTCTGGATCGCATGGCGAAAGCTGGTGAAAAGCATTAATCCCAATGCATTAATCATAGGGGAAATTTGGACGCCGGCACAGGCCTGGCTCAATAACGGCGATCAGTTTGACGGCGTAATGAATTACCCTTTTGCCGTTGATGCAACGCAGTTTTTTGTTAATGCTTTCGGAAATGGCGGTCAAGGAATTGGTCCACAGCGGTTCGGTGCACAGTTAGAACAGTTGCTGGAATCTTATCCCTACCAGGTCGATCTGGTGCAACAGAATCTGATTGACAGTCACGACACCGACCGATTTGTATCACGCTTCATGAACCCTGATTTGAATTTCGGCGGTCAGGATCGTCTTCAGGACAATCCACATTACGACATTGCAAAGCCGCCGCCACTGGCCTATACCCGGCTGGGGCAGGTCGCGGCGTTACAGGCGACCTTTGTCGGTGCGCCCACGGTCTGGTATGGAGATGAAGTTGGAATGTGGGGCCCCAGCGATCCATCGGATCGTCAGCCCATGGTCTGGCAGGACCTGATGCCCTATGCCGACCCCGATGTGACCGTCAACTATTCTTTGCTTCACTATTACCAACGAATTGGCGCCATACATCGACAGTTGCAACCACTACAAACCGGTTTTTATGGACAGTTTATTTCCGAAAACTCAAAGAACGTTTTTGCGTTTCATCGAGATCTCGGAAACCAACACGTCTATGTCATCATTAACCGCGGCCCGCACACAGAAAGCGTCACCATACCTATTTTTGCATCAGATACCGGGCGGGAACTTTTGAATTATCTTGACCCAAATCAATTAAATCTGGTTTATCCTGATCCCAGGGACCCGCAGGGACGACCCGTCCTGATTCCTGTGGACGGCTCAACGGGATATGCAACCGACTCAAACACGCTTTCACTGCAAATACCTCCGTGGAATACTTTTATTCTCGCGCAATATTCCGCCGGCCGTTTTGATGGAGACTTTAAAACTTATGACAACGCGAAACCCGATTAAAGAGCGTTCTTATATAGCTCAGCAATCTTTGTCCAGTTGACAACATCCCACCAGGCGGTCATGTAATCGGGACGCCGATTCTGGTATTTCAGATAATATGCATGTTCCCAAACGTCCAAACCCATAACCGGTTTACCGGATAATCCGGCGACGGCATCGCCCATGAGTGGATTATCCTGATTAGCTGTCGAACCAATAAGCAATTTCCCAGACTTAAGCACCAGCCAGGCCCAGCCGGAGCCAAACCGTTTGGCGCCGGCTTCCATAAATCGCGTTTTAAAATCGGCAAACGAACCAAAATTGACATTGATGGCTGCGGCGAGTTCTCCGGTGGGCTCTCCACCGCCACCTTTGCCCTTAGGAGCCATAATTTGCCAGAACATGCTGTGATTCACATGTCCCCCGCCGTTGTTGCGCACAGCGGTGCGTATATCTTCCTGCACAGAGGCAAGATCACTGATTAGCGCCTCGGCACTTTTCGATTCCAACTGCACTTTGCCGGCAATCGCGTTATTGAGATTGGTCACATAAGTACCGTGATGCTTTCCATGATGAATCTGCATCGTTTGGGTGTCAATCACCGGCTCAAGTGCGCTAAAATCATAAGGAAGATTGGGAAGCGTAAAAGCCATAGTCTACTCTCCTTAAATGAATAAATGATAAAACGGCCCTACAAATGCCCTGGCTCAGAGCAGCCGAAACACCAACTAACTATAGGTTCACTGAAAACATTGTCAAAGACGTTTGTTCTCATTATTTAAGCCGATAATTAACGAACAAACCTGACGCATCAAGCGAAACTACGTCTTGAGCGTCCTCCTGTACTGTTGTATCCTGGACCCAAAGCTGCATACCCAAGGCGGAATCCCACCAGACAACAACGGTATAATCGCCAGGAGCAATGTTAATTGGTGCAGCCAGGGCACCGGTATCGGAAAGCTGCGAAGAGGCAATCACGTCGCCTTGCATTAGAGGCACAAGAGTCTGATCCATATATGTGCTTAATTTCGTCAGGCTTTCGGTCGTATTATGACCGACCTGGGCTGTAAGCAGAATATGGATAAGGTCATTCCAGCTCAGCATGTCGGTATTGGGCTCATTCGCCATATTATTGGCGATCGTCCGTTCTGACGTGGCGGTAAATGCATTCGGCACGGCCTGGGACTTATCCGGATTCGTACCAACGTTTTGAGAAGCCAGATACCAGGGACCATTAGCATTGGCAATCTGCGTGCACATGGTATCCAATTGATCGAAGGCATCCTGCAATGGCTGCACCACGTTTTGATGCTGGGTAGCCTGACGGAGAATTAAAAGATGAAGCGTTCCGCCGGGATTTGTTATCGCCAGGGTTACATTGATTGTCGAATTGTTATACGGGCGTTGCGGATATGCCGCAGCAGGAATCACAGCAAGTTTTTTGGAAACCGGAGTATTCATCAGATCCACGAGGGCAGTCCCTTTAACCTGAATATAAGTTGGAGTTTCATCGGAATTAAGGTGAAAAACCCAATTGTGGACCACAACTGAATTGTTGTCAAAGGGTTGATAATCATCCACCATCGGATCGGTCATTTTCAGGGACTTGAACTTTATCCCCTGCACAATATATCCAATGGGAAAATATTGATTATCAGCATCGGTGACCAATCGAACTTCGCCTGGAGTGATGCGAAAATATGTGCCGTCATAACTGCTGACATCCGGCGGGCTCTCGCCGTGTTGAACCTCCGTTTGCACAACGACATATTTCTGCGGAGAGCTTGACTGAATGGCGCTATGAATCCCCAACGTCCCTAATTCATCGGATGGAACTGTATAAACAGCAAGCACTTTAAGCAAATTCTGCGGCAAACTATGTTCATCAGAATATTCAACCGTATAACGATCGCCATAGAGTTCAGTCAAAAAATCCGGGTGTACGGATTTAAATTGTGTTGGTCCGGCAAACGAACCACCGCTGACTAAATCCCAAATTCCCTCGGTAAATTCATCCGGCCAAAACACGATGCTGGATTCGGCGCCTGCCATACCGTCTGACGAACCATAACGATCAAAGAAAAGAATCGAAGACGGCAAAGGCATCATCTGAATGCCGATCAACACAGTACCGATGGTCACTAAAGCAACAAAAAATCCGATGACACCGCCAACGATGCGGCTCGGCCACAACGGAATTTCCAAATCTCCTCGAACCAGGAAATCAAAAAGCAGGCGGATTCCACAAAAGACGATGATAAAAATAAGCAGAAAACTCAGGCCAAGAGCGTAATCGGGCCGCCAACCCATTAGTTGAGCACTAGCCGCTTCATAAGCTCCCATCGCGGTTAATGATCCAATCAAAGCGGCAGCCAAAAGCAATAGCGCTGAAAGCGGGCCTTCGTTGGCCATGAACAAGGTTATCAGGACAATGATAAGTAATACAATTAATTGCAATATCATGTTGAATTCCAAATTGTTCTTATACAGCGAACGTCTTAACTGCCGGGAGCGCCGGTCCTTGCGGCTTTTGCCACCTGAGATTTCTCCGTCGAACAAACACGCAATACTTCCTGAATCGAGGTTATACCCAGTGCAAATTTTCTGATTCCGTGTTCTACCAGAAGCATCATATTATTTTTTCTGGCCAATGTTCTTATATCTTCCAAAGACTTTCCAGAGGCAATCGCACTGCGTATAGCGTCATTAACAATCAATACTTCAAATATTCCGGTTAAACCCCGATAACCCAAACTGCCGCAATCGGGGCAGCGAATTAAATTGCCCTTTTCATCCCGACCGGGTTGCGTGTTGGCCCTGAAGAATTGGCCTTTGCGCCCAACTGGCATGTTGACTTTCGCCAATAAGGCTGCATCCGGCTGGTAAGCAATCTTACAAGTAGGACAAAGTAAACGAATAGTGCGGGAGGCGATAAGGGCTTTGAGCGGCCTGGCCGCATCATCATTTTTTCCCGCCAATTTTCTCCACAGATCAATAGCGCCAAGTGTATCATTCTGCCTGAGCCCAAGATAGACCCGATGTTGTTCGTCACTAGTGAACCTGGCTATGAGTTCGCCGGAGGCTACGTCAGGACATTGCGCCACCAACAACACATGCGGATCTTTAAGCATAATGCTGGAAAGCGCTTTTGAATGACTGGCATTCACCGCCTGGGGATCAAAACGATTGGTCGTCACCGATTCAAAATCCGCTTTGGGTAATACTTCCATGGTTTGAATGCTGGTGGTATAGGCATCATGACAAGCAAGCAATGAATACAAAGTAGTTGTGCGACCCATGTGCGGCGGCGAAGTTACGATAACCAATCCTTCGCTCATAGCGACGACTTGCTTAATCGCGTCAAGCTGTTCGGTAGAAAAACCCAGATGATCAAGCGGCAGCTTCCAGTTTTGTCGTTCATTGAGTTGCAAAATTAGCTTTTCGCCAGCGGTTGTACCGCTGCAATGCGCCGTCCATGAACTCGAATTACCCATTGGATCGCGCACCGCCAATTCCGCTTTTTGCGGACGGCGTCTTTCTTCCAGTTGCATCAGAGTCACTTGCTTAACCGCCAGGATTATCGGCTCCGCTGCTTCGCGCTGCACAGGAGGTTGAGGATAACTGACTCCGTCAACGGTAAAGACAAGTTCATAGTTCTGCTCCGAAGGTGTCAATTCCACTTTTTGAGATCTAAACTCCAATGTCTGCAGCAGCAATTGATCCATGAGCACAACGCCGGGATATACCGGATCGTCCACAGGGGGTAGTCCCGCGGGTTTTCCTCCACCAAGAGAATAGGAAAGAACGAGCTGTGAGGCGGATTTTCGGGTTTCCCGTTTTACCGAATAGTCTCCAAATCCGCTCCAGATGGCCGTGAGCAGGTTGCCGGAGGAACCAAGTTCATCTACGCGCAATTTCCAATACCAGCCCGTTAATCCACCGCATATCAGAAGATTGCATAGTAGGGCCAGCCAGAAATTTGGCACGACAATCCACAACAGGATGATCAGCGATATGGAGGCCAGAAGAAGGTATCTCCAAAAGACTGGATTCTGTTGTTTAAGAAGTTGTACATCTTCATTAATCCAGACGGCGAGTTTTGCCCAGAAAAGAATCAGTGCTGTTGCCAGCGCAAGAAAAATAAAGTTGACGTATATAAATCCAAGCATCAGCACTGCCGACTCGCTCCGTCTAATCGGTCCCTGGCCATAGCACCAGACCATATGCCGGGACGCACGTTAATTGTCCGGATTTTCCTCTCTTCCAGCCCGATTGTCCATTAATTTTATGCGCCTGCACGGTGAGATTAATTGGTTCTGATGCCTTTCATCCTCATTCGCAGTTCATCGGCATTAGGCGAAGCGGCATAAGCCTCTTTTGGACTAACCATTTCTTTTTCGACCAGCTCCGCCAGCATGTCATTAAAGTCGATCATTCCCGTGCCTTTTTCGCCGCGTATAACCGAGCTTAGTTCATTTTCCCTACCCTCAAGAATATATTTGGTCACGGAAGGCGAAGTCAGCATGATTTCCAGCGCCGGTACGCGACCCACGCCCGGCTTGATGGAAGGAACAAGCTTTTGAAACACTATGGCTTTCATATTCGCGGCGATGGCCTGTCGGATATTCAAATGCATATCGGGTGGAAACAATTCCAGAATACGTGTGATGGCGCCGGGCGCGCTGCTGGCGTGAATGGTTGAAAACACCATGTGGCCGGTTTCAGCAGCCTGAACGGCGGCCTGAAAGGTATTACGATCGCGCATTTCACCGATCAGTATCACGTCCGGGTCTTCGCGCATCATATACTTGATAGCCAACTCAAAAGACTCAACGTCAAGTCCAATTTCGCGCTGATTAATGAATGATTTTTTATCAACATATAAATATTCAATCGGATCTTCAATGGTTACTATATGGCACGAACGCTTTTCGTTGACCTGCTGAAGCATCGCGGCGATGGTGGTGCTTTTACCGCTTCCGGTGATGCCAGCCAGTATCACCAGCCCCTGTTCATGATCGGCAATCTTTTCAAATATTGACGGTAAATTCAGTTGTGCATAATTTGGAATTTTCGGGTTGATGCGCCGCGCGGCCATGCTGGTCAGTCCGCGCTGCCGGAAAATATTGATACGAAAACGTTCAGTCAGGGTGACCGCATAAGCGACATCTATCGATCCACGACGTTTGTAATCAGCCCACTGTTCAGGCTTAAGAATTTCTTCGACCATTTCCTCCACTTCAGTATTACTTAGCGCTGGGCTGGTCGTCTGAATCAGTTTGCCTGATTTGCGAATGCGCGGAACCGCGTCGGCCTTGATATGCAAATCACTCCCCTCAACCTTGGTGACCAGGTCAAAAAATTTATGTAAACGAGGTGTCGGCCGCGATGACGTCGAAGCCTGTGCTTCTGTGTTGGATGTCTGCACTTCTGACCCCATAATTCCTCCACAATAGAATCATTCGCCTTGGATTCTAATTCTCTTTTCTACGGATTCCTGACGGCCAATAGTTCATTATCGCCGGTCAATGGGTATCCAATGTTGATTTCGCTGCCCGATGTATTCAGCCCTGGGACGCATCAGTTTATTGTTGGCATACTGTTCAAGTATATGAGCGATCCATCCACTGGTGCGACTGACGGCGAAAATCGGCGTAAATAGATCGGATGGAATGTTCAGGTAATGATAAACCGACGCGCTATAAAAATCCACGTTGGGTTTAAGCCCTTTGGATTGACCGACAAGTTCTTCAATCTTGACCGACATCTCATACCACTGGTCCTGTCGAATAAGTTTTCCAAGTTGTCGTGACATTTCCTTAAGATGCCTGGCGCGCGGGTCACCATCCTTATAAACCGCATGACCAAATCCCATGATTTTTTCATGCTTTTGCAGTTTATTGCGGATATAGACATCAGCATTATTCACAGTTCCAATTTCATTGAGCATCTTCATGACCTGTTCATTGGCGCCACCATGCAATGGCCCTTTGAGCGCGCAAATAGCCGCCACCAACGCCGAATGCATATCGGTAAGTGTGGCCGCCGCTACCCTGGCAGTAAACGTACTGGCGTTGAGTTCATGATCGGCGTGCAGGATGTAAGCTTTATCCAATGCACGCACTGCAAGCGGTTCTGGCTGCAGGCCGGTAAGCATATAAAGAAAATTAGCGGCCAAATTTAAATCGCGCCGCGGCGGCACGGGCTTGCGGTCGTTGCGAATGCGGTCATAAGCAGCCACGATGCTGGCCATCTGACCTAAAATGCGCACCGCTTTGCGCTGATTTGCCGCGGGAGACATATCTTCCGATTCCGCATCGAACATCGCCATGGCGCTAGCGGCGGTTCGCAAAGATTCCATGGGTTTGGTGCGACGTGGAAATTGCCCCATCATGTCGATCAATCCTTCGGGCAATTGCGCTTCTTCTGCGATTAAAGCACGAAATTCTTCCAGTTCACTTGACGTGGGCAAACGCTTATGCCAGAGCAGATAAACGACTTCTTCAAAGCTGGCATTTTCAGCAAGTTCATCGATGTTAATGCCGCGATAAGTCAAAACACCATTTTCTATCGAACAGATGTCCGAACTTAACGCGATAACGTCCCTTAATCCGCCGATGGGCGGTTGCGATGCGATCTGACTCATACAAACTCCAGGCTTCCCTTAAAGCCCCTGAATCATAACACAGTTGTTTATTTATCGCCTAGGCTTCAGCGGATAAAAACAAAAGATTCTCCACTTATGCGACCCACCCGTCATTACCATGGTTTTGGAGTATGATTTTGGCAGAATGACTAATATCCTGGCGATCGTTGGCTGCACCGCATCTGGCAAATCAGAACTGGCTGAGCGCCTGGCCTCAAGGTGGGCGGGTTCAGGCGGCTCACCTGCAACGATTATGGCTGTGGATTCCATGCAGGTTTACCGAAGCATGGACATCGGTACGGCCAAACCTTCACATCAAACGCGTGCACGTCTTGAATATGTAATGATTGACGTTGCCAATCCGTGGGAATCGTATTCCGCAGCCAGTTTTGTCCAGACCGCGATGCCGATCATTCGCGAACATCAGGAAAAAAATCGCCCGCTTATCATGGTCGTAGGGACAATTTTGTATTTTCGGGCATTGCTGGAAGGATTGTTTGAAGGACCGACCGCTGAACCGCAAATACGCCGGCGGCTGCGCCAGGAAGCTCAAGAACATGGCACGGCTTATTTACACGATAAGCTATCGAAGGTTGATCCTGCCGCCGCGGAACGTATACATCCAAATGATATAAGACGCGCGATACGCGCATTAGAAGTTTTTGAACTGACTGGAACGCCTATCAGCCAGCTACAGGTCCAATGGCAATCACCATCGCGACAATTTGATTGCCGGATCATTGGCGTTGCACGGGAAAAGGAGGATATCAATCGCCGGATTAATCAACGTGTGAAGGCGATGATGGAGGAAGGGTTGCTCCAGGAGGTTAAAAAACTACGCGATAACCCTCACGGATTATCTGTCCAGGCCGCGCAGGCTGTCGGGTATAAGGAACTCATTGAACATCTGGATGGAAAAGTAAGTCTGGACGAAGCAGTTGATCAGATTAAAATACAAACCCGACATTTGGCTAAATTGCAACGGACCTGGTTGAAGAGATTTGATCGTATTCATTGGTTCCATGTTGAATCGGAAAAACAAACGTTGGATATTGCCAATGATGTGATGGAGCAATTGTTCGATTCGATAACCTGAGGGCATTTTTACAAAGTATCGCCGGGGAGTATTTGTTATGCGCGTACTGGCTATAGATGTTGGATCCTCTTCAATTAAAGCGGCATATTGCAAGAATGGCCGGATCAAAAAAATCATACAGACCCCGGTTCAGACCCAATTCGATGGCACAAAAGTCACCATTCCCGCCGGGACATTGCTGCAATCTTTTGAAGAGGCGATTCGCACCGCTATGAGTGGGCATCGGAAACTTGATGCTATTGCAATAGATACGTTCAGCCCGGGTTTGGTAGGACTGGATCGCACTAAGAATCCGATTTTAGGATGTATCTCCCATCAGGATCGTAGAAGCGTCGCTCAAGCCGCAGCCCTGGAAAAACATTTTGGCATGCAGCGCTGTCTCCAGCTTACCGGCAATCGACCGTTTCCCGGTGGAATCGCCAGCACATCCCTTTTCTGGTTCAAACTCAAACAACCGGACCTCTTTAAAAAATCGGTATTTATCGGCCAAACGAGTTCGCTATTGGTTCATCACCTGACTGGTCAATGGGTGATCGATCCTTCACAGGCGGCTTTTTCGGGCCTTTATGATTCCAACCACCTGAGTGGTTGGGCGGAGGAAATCTGCAAATTTATAGGTGTGCGAATCAATCAATTGCCTAGTGTTTTGTTTGCAGACCAAATCGCCGGAAAAGTTACTGCGTCTGTTGCGCAACGTCTGGGATTACCTGCGGGCTGTCCAGTTTTGCCGGGCATTGTGGATACCAGCGCCGCCGTCCTAAGCACCGATTGCCGCCCGGGTCGAATGGTGCACAGTGCTGGTTCAACAGATGTTCTCGCGTTATGCCTGGAAAAACCCCATCCTGCCGCCGACATTCTTTCACGTCCGCTGGGAACAGGAAAAAAGTTGCCCCGTCGCTGGCTCGCGGTAAGTACGATTGCTGCCGCGGGTTCATCGATGAAATGGGTTAATAGAACATTTTTCAGCGAATTATCCAGTAAAAATTTTCATAAACTTTTAGATCGCTGTGAGGGCCGGATGCGGATTAGATACCGAACCGGTGATTTTTCGCGTTCAACGAGCAATTTAGCCGTTGTTTTTCGTCCCTATCTGGCCGGCGACCGCACCAGTATGGAACTCAAAACCGGGGGCTTTGAAAATCTGACGCTTTCCACTGGACGCGAAGAAATGTTGCATGCTGTAATCGAAGCTCTGGTACAATCAAGCAGAGAACGCTTCATGCGCCTCGAGCAAGTTCACGCCGTTAGAAAAGAAATCTTCACCATGGGCGGGCAGGTTTTACTCGCAGACATTATGCATCGCCATTGGCCAGGAAAATGGAGCTTCACCGCTATCGAGAATGAAGCTGTCTCCGGCCTCGCCAGGCTTGCAAATGTCGCCCTAAATTAGTTAGCGAACGCTTTAGTTTTTAAAATTACACTATGTAATGCTTTCGATGATCTTGGGCAATTCGGTAATTTTGCGAATGACATGATCCGGACGATTTCGCCTCGAATATTTTGCAGTATGCGTCACCGGCTTCCAGACTGTAAGCATACCTGCACGGCGTGCCCCTTTGATGTCCGCCCTGATCAGATCGCCCACAAACATTGCCTGGTCCGGAGTAACGCCAAGACTTTCAAGGGCAATGCGGAATATTTCCGGATGGGGCTTGCGATACAGGGTGTGAGACGAATAAATCCGGACCGGAAAATATTCAAGAAGTTTTTCATTTTCCAAATGTCGATCAAGACAATGCCCCGGCGCGCAGGTATTGGACACAATTGCCAGACGCAACCCCCGCCGACGAAATTTTTCCAACATGTCATGCGTACCGGGCTCAATTTTGACCTGCTGGACCACAGGCCTATACCACATCCAGGCCAGCGTTGGATGTTCCCGTTCAGGCACATGAATTTCCAGCTTTTTGAGAACCTTAACCATCACGTCCGTAGCATTGAAGTCGCGCCCCCTGATGTTGGACCAGATATATCTTCGGCGGAAGATGCGCATATTGGTCCGGGCGTATACGGAATATGGAGGCAATGGAATGTTAAGCGTTTTCAGATGCTGGTAGGTATCTCGAGATCCGGACTTAAATATCTTGCGCCGATTGAATTTTCCAAAGTGCATCAACGTATTGGCAAAATCAAAAAGTATCGCCTGAAGCATCAGAGCCTCTAAAACAGTTCTCAAAAACATATTACAGACATAATTGTTTTCTAACCACTTTATGTCATTTCAATCTGCCTTCTGGACCGTCATCAATAGTATCGGTACCATTAGCCGCTTTCGATTTTTGTCATGGAAACATAACGTGACACAATTCCTCCTGCCATTGTTGACTCATTTCACATATCTTGCGCTATCTTTGTTGATGATCGTAGCAGGTTGCGGCGTACCTATTCCTGAAGACGTGCCGCTGATTCTATCCGGTTATTTGTGCCACCCAAAGTACAGCCCTTTGGCGGGAACAACTGTGGGCGCAACCAATCTTAGCCTAATGGTTTTATTCGGCATGGGTGGCATCATTATCGGCGACAGCATTTTGTGGTACGTGGGCCGTTACGGCATCGATTCAAACAATATAGTTGCCCGGCACGCGCGCAAGATACTTCACACGCAGCGGCGAACAATGGTGGAACAATATTTCCTTAAGTATGGAACGCCTACCCTTTTTATTGGGCGCTTTATTCCAGGGGTACGCGCAATCATCTTCGCCTTATGCGGAATTTCCCGCATGCCATACTGGAAGTTTATACTTGTAGACGGGTTGGCGGGTTTTATTACAGTATCGGTGTGTATTTTTGTTGGTTACTGGCAGTCACATAACATACAACAACTATTGGAAGAAGCGGCCAAAGTAAAACATATCATATATCTTGTCGCCAGTGTGGGAATTATTGCCGCGGTCGCGGTCTATTATCTGCGTCAGCGTCGCAGGACTAATCGCAATGCCTCAAACCAGGAAACCTGACTTTAAAATTTCTGGCTTGTCTTTGCATTAGACTGAAAGTCTGATATGGTTTTGATACAGCGGCGGCGCCCCAAGCACCGATAACTAAACATTAGTCGACAAAGGAACTCGTATGTGCGGAATTGTAGCTTATGTGGGACATAAAGACATTCAACCCCTCCTGATCGAAGGGCTTAAACGGCTCGAATACCGGGGCTACGATTCAGCCGGAATATGTGTCTCGACTGAAAATGGTTTTTTTATTCGCAAAGCGGCCGGCAGAATCAGCGTGCTGGAATCGATTTTGGAAGAAGACAAGCCACCCAAGAGTCACGTTGGAATGGCCCATACACGCTGGGCAACACATGGAGAACCAACGGAAATCAACGCCCATCCACATATGGATGACCGCAAAACCGTGGCCGTGGTTCATAACGGTATTATTGAAAATTACACCGCTATCAAACAATTTCTCTCTGAAAAAGGCCATACCTTTGTCAGTCAGACGGACACGGAAGCCCTGGCCGCACTCATTGGTCATTTTTATGACGGCGATTTGGCCAAGGCCGTCCAATCCGCGTTGCGTGAAGTGCGCGGAACCTATGGACTTGCCGTTATGTGCGTTGCCGAACCTAAAACCCTGGTCGTGGCGCGCCGTGGTTCGCCGCTGATCATTGGCATCGGTAAGGATGAATACGTCGTTGCTTCAGATGCGGCGGCAATTGTCGAACACACCACTCAAGTGGTTTACCTCAATGATAATGAAATGGCGGTTCTTAAACCCGGCTATTTTAAAACCACGACCATTGACGACATACCCATCACCAAAGAAGTCAAAGAAGTTGAGTTTTCGCTGCAACAAATTGAGCTTGGCGGCTATCCACACTTTATGCTTAAAGAAATTTTTGAACAGCCGGAAGCAATCGCCAATTGTCTTCGCGGACGTGTCGACAGAAATGAAGGCCGCGTCGTTCTTGGCGGTTTGTCACAATACAGCAGGGATATCGTTCGCGCCAGGCGGATTATTATCACTGGTTGTGGCACGGCGTGGCACGCGGGGTTGGTGGGAGAATTTTTATTTGAGGAACTGGCCAAAATTCCTACCGAAGTTGAATACGCCAGTGAATTTCGTTATCGCAATCCAATCATTGAAGATGGAACCATTGTCATCGCCATCAGCCAGTCGGGTGAAACTCTTGATACGCTGGCCGCGTTACGTGAAGCCAAGGATCGTGGCGCACTAAGTCTGGGCATTGTGAATGTGGTTGGCAGCACGATCGCTCGTGAAACTGATTCGGGCATTTATTTACACGTCGGTCCGGAAATCGGCGTAGCCAGCACCAAAGCCTTCTGTGGACAGATCGTTGTTGAAGTCCTGCTGGCGCTGAGCATTGCACGGCGTAAATATATGTCGCAAAACGTCTTGAATGAATTTCTCGATGCCCTGATCAAAATCCCCGAACAAATGCGTTCCATTCTGGATCGAAGCAATACGATTAGGGAAGTTACCAGTCAGTTCGTTCAGCGTGAAAACTGGTTGTTCTTGGGACGCGGTTTTAACTATCCGGTAGCGCTGGAAGGCGCGTTGAAACTCAAAGAAATCAGTTACATTCACGCCGAAGGTCTGCCCGCAGCGGAAATGAAACATGGACCGATTGCCCTTATCACTCCGGGCATGCCGGTGGTATTTATTGCTACACGCTCCAGTCAATACGAAAAACTCATAGGCAATATTCAGGAAGTCAAAGCCCGGGGCGGAAAAGTGATTGCGGTTGCCAGTGAAGGCGATGAACACATCACTCGCGTCGTGGACCATGTGATTACGGTGCCGGACACCATCGAACCGCTTCAGCCGCTTTTGACCGTTTTACCTCTGCAATTGCTGGCTTATCACGCGGCAGTAGCACGCGGTTGCAACGTCGACAAACCACGCAATCTGGCTAAGAGCGTCACTGTTGAATAATCTCATCTCTGTTTAATCAAATCGACAGGCTAAGGCTTATTCAGTAAAAAGTGATTCAATAAACTGCTCTGGATCAAACGGTGCAATATCTTCAGGTTTTTCTCCGAGTCCGACGAATTTTACCGGCAATCCCAATTGTTGCCGGATCGCAATGACAATTCCACCTCGCGCCGTTCCATCGAGTTTACTTAAGAATATTCCCGTCAGATCAACCGCCTTTTTAAATTCCTCAGCCTGGCGAATTGCGTTTTGTCCAGTGGTTGCGTCAAGGACCAGTAGTGATTCATGTGGACCTCCGGGGATATTTTTCTGCACCACTCGATTAATTTTTCCCAATTCGCGCATCAGATGATCTTGCGTATGAAGACGCCCCGCCGTGTCAATAATCAACACGTCGATTTTACGCGCAATCGCCGCCTGACAGGCGTCAAAAGCCACCGCTGCCGGATCGCTCCCCATTTGATGTTTGACAATATCAACACCGATGCGTGACGCCCAAATGCTCAACTGCTCCACGGCGGCGGCGCGAAACGTGTCGCAGGCTGCAATCAAAACGGTTTTCTTGCGATCTTTGAGATATTGGCCCAGTTTGGCAATGCTAGTGGTTTTGCCCGCGCCGTTAACACCGGTAACCAGTATTACCGTTGGCCCCGTAGCTGCAAATCGCAATTCACGGCTTTCGGGCGGCCAATATGTCGCCATTCGCCGTTTAAGAAAATCAAGCACCTGATCGCCGGAATTAATTTGTTTATTCTTCCACGCTTCCTGAAGATCCGCGATCATTCGATTGGCGGTTGACACGCCGATATCCGCCAGGATCAGGCGCTGGCGCAATTCGTCTATAAGCTCTTGGTTCAGAACCCGGCCGCGAAGAAGAGAACGCAGAGAACCAATAAAAGCCTGCCGCGTACGACTTAGCGAACCGCGAAGTTTTTCTATCCCTTGCTCAAACGTTTTTCGAAGAAAATCAAATGCCATGGACGTTGTGTCTCGCCGATTAATAGCTTGTTTAGAATCAAAAAATATTCTATAGCGTGCGACGATGTGCGGTTAACAAATCGCTTCTAGTGATAATGCCCGCAACCTTATCAGGGTGATCCCTGGTTACCACAACCAATCGCCCGATTCCATGTCTTGCCATTAAAGCATCGGCGAAACGCAGGGTATTTTCCGGCAGAATGACCACTGGCGCACGCTGAATCAGATCTTCAAGCGATCGATCAATGCTTTGATCCGGATTCAATATCTCAGCATAAGATAATATGCCGATAAGCCTTTGATGTTCGTCCACAACCGGATAGGCGTGGTGACGGCTTATGGCTTTTTCGGTCTGAATCTTTTTCCGGGCTTCCTGAAGCGTTTGAGATCCCTGGAGTACAACAACGTGCCGACTGCAGGCGTCCCGCACAAATAGGCGATCAAGAAAATCAACCGTATACTCTGTTCTCGCCCGCATTCCACGCCGAGTCATATGTTCTGTCATAATTCCCTCACGAACCATGAGACTGGCGACAAGAATTGCGGTGCTGCACCCCGCCAAAACGGGCAGTAATGTGTTCGGCTCCAGCGTGGATTCGACCGCAAACACCACCGATGTTAAAAATGCCCTCGAAGCGCCAGCAAACAATGCTGCCATACCCACCAGAGCCGCAACCCGGACGTCAAAACCTGTAATAGCGGTTACATGCGCCAGAGCCGCCAGATGATTTATGGCTTTTGCCAAAAGCGTCCCCATGGAACCGCCGACGATAAAAATTGGAGCCAGTGTTCCTCCGGATGATCCACCGCCCAGTGCGACAATCCAGGCAATCGATTTAAGAATCATCAACAGGACGATCGTCTTGAACAACATATCTCCCTGCAGTAATCCCAAAATATCCGAATACCCAAAACCCAGGACGTGATAATCAATCAAGGCACATGCGCCCACTACCACTGATGCGATCGCCGGCCACCACATCCAGTGGACAGGCATGAACATATCGAAAGCGTCTTCAACAACGCGCAGCGCCCGCGTTATGACGGCAGCAGCGACGCCCACCACTAAACCAATTAGTGCATAAATAATCAGCGCTTGAACCGTTGTCGGGCTGACGACCAATGACGTTACCGGCAGCGTAAAATGGTGGCCTTTAACCCATTTAATAACGGGTATGGCCATGCTAAATGTCGGATCTCCGCCTCTGTTCCAAAGCCGAATACCCGCCGCGGTCGCACTGGCTAAAGCCACCGGAATTAAAGAGCGAAGACGAAATTCAAACAAAAGTAGTTCCAGCGCCAATAGAACCGCGGCTACCGGCGTTCCATATACCGCCGCCAATCCTGCCGCCGCGCCTGCGCCTAAAAGAGCTTTTCGCTCTTCTTCAGTCATCCGAAAGAACTGCCCAAATACCGAACCAAAAGCGCCCCCGGTTTGAATAACCGGCCCCTCCACTCCAAACGGGGCTCCGGTTCCAATGCTGATCGCCGCCGCCAGCGGTCTGAGTAGAATAACCTTGGCCGGAATTTTGCTTTGATTAAATAAAATAGCTTCCATGGCCTCAGGAATGCCCTGCCCGCGAACCGCAGTGGGACCCAATCGGGATAGCAACCCTATTGCCACGCCCCCGATAATTGGAATAAAAAAGATCCAAACGCCAAGAGAAGCGTTAGTGGGGTCAACATAGTGCAGATCAAATCGCTGCCGAAACAAAAAATTGCCCAGCGGTGCAATCATGTAACGAATGAGAATTAAAGCTGAAGCTGCGGTGACGGCGCCGATAAGGATGGAAAGAAAACAAAGTTTCCACATTCTCGCCGTTGCCTGGGAAGTAGAAGTATCGGCGGGTGTGTCATGTGATGTCAAATCCAGCAGCGTGGAAACACTCGGCGGTTCGGCGACTGGATGTTGCGTTTCTTTTGGTTCGGACATTCGCGAGAAGCCTCAAATAATCTGGATTTTACTCTGAGTTTACACCGGTCGGCCACGTTCATGTCCGACATTATATTTAGCCGCCGCTTTTGGTTCCTGCATTCGGCTTGGTCATCTTCAGATGTTCCTGAAGTGCGGCGTTTAATACACCATTAATAAAACTTGTACTGTCTTGTGTTGAAAATGTGCGCGCCATATTGATCGCTTCGTCAAGAACGACTTTTGGCGGAGTATCGGGCTGATGCACCAATTCCCACAGTGCCAGGCGGATCAAATTTAAATCTACCATTGTTAAACGCGAAAGCACCCAGTGCGGCATTAGGCGCTGGGCCCACTCATCGGATTGAGATCGATTTTCCCATGCCCCGTGGCTCATCGCGGATGCTATTTCCCTGACATCCGGATCATCTGTTTGTTGTTCAATAAATTGTTGCAACAAGTCGGTCAGAAAATCATCGCCTTGCACCTGGGCTTGACACAAAGCCTGCAGTGCGATTCTTCGGGATTCAGAACGTTGTTGGTTCTTTTTTCTCACAAGAGCCTCCAACGCTCTGGCGGTTGATTGTTATTTCTGCACCGCGTTTTTGAGTTTTTTCATGACCTGCGCCATCTCAATTGCCGCACACGCGGCATACCAGCCGGTATTGCCCATTTTCAAACCGGCTCGATCCATGGCCTGTTCCACGTTATCCGCAGTAATCACGCCAAAAATGACTGGAATGCCGGTTTCAGGTCCGATACGACCGATTCCCTCGGCGGCCTGTTGGGCGACGTGGTCGAAATGCGCAGTTTGGCCGCGAATGATGCATCCCAGACAGATCACGGCGCTGTATTTCCCACCAAGCGCCAATTGACGGGCGACGGTTGGAATTTCGATACTGCCGGGCACCCAAACCCTGAGAATCTGGCTCTCAAATGCACCATGACGCAAAAGCGCATCGACCGCGGCATCCGCAAGCCGGGTGGTAATCATTCCGTTAAATTCCGCGACAACAATGGCGAATTTCTGATCTTTGTTTATCGCCAATTCTCCGCGTATTTCCTGGATCATCAGGTGAAATCTCCCGGTCTAGGTGGCTTCATCAACTCAATTTTATGCCGGAGGAGGGAATCGAACCCACACTCTCTTGCGAGAACCGGATTTTGAATCCGGCGCGTCTGCCAGTTCCGCCACTCCGGCGCAAAAGATAGATTATAGAGTGATAACGATTTCGTAACAAAGCATCAATGAGTTCACAATCTGCGTCTTAGCGTGCCAGCTCAACCGCACGCACTTCACGCAGGACCGTTACACGAATTTCTCCCGGAAATGTCAATTCCGATTGAATGCGGTTGGCGATTTCGCGGGCGATAAGTTTGGCTGTCGCATCATCGCACTTTTCCGGATCGACAATAACGCGGACTTCGCGCCCCGCCTGGATGGCAAAAGCCTGTCTGACCGGCCCATGAGCCATGGCAATCGTCTCAAGCTCCTGAAGCCGTTTGATGTAACGTTCCAGCGATTCGCGTCGTGCCCCGGGCCGGGCACCACTGATGGCATCCGCAGCCATAACGATTGGTGTATACGGCGTGGTAGACGGAATGTCGCTATGATGACCGCCAATGGCATTAAGCACTGCTTCAGGCTCATTAAATTTACGGCAAAATTCCATACCCAGGGCCGGATGGCCGCCTTCCTGGTCATGGTCCATGGCCTTGCCAATGTCATGAAGCAAACCGGCCCTCCGCGCCAGGGCGCCGTCTAAACGCAATTCATCGGCGATCATTTGAGCGATATATGCGACTTCCATTGAATGCCGCAGAACATTTTGTCCATAACTGGTGCGATAATGAAGTCGGCCGAGCATTTCCATAATTCTCGGATGCACGTTGGGAATATTGGCTTCGATAATCGCTTTTTTACCGACCTGTCGGATGTTATTTTCGATCTCTTTCTGTGTTGCATCGACAATTTCTTCGATCCTTGCCGGATGAATGCGCCCGTCGGCGATGAGTTTTTCCAGCGTTATACGGGCAACCTCTCTGCGGATCGGATCAAAGCAATTAACAGTGATCACACCCGGTGTATCGTCAATGATTACATCCACACCAGTAGCTTGTTCAAAAGCGCGGATATTCCGTCCTTCACGGCCGATGATGCGACCTTTCATGTCATCACTGGGAATCGCAACTGACTTGGTCGTGCCTTCACTGGTGACTTCTGCGGCGTAGCGCTGCATCGCCTGAAGCATAATATTTGACGCTTTTTGTTTGGCTTCCTCACGCGCCTGTTCCTCGATTTTCTCCACCATGATGGCCATCTCATGGCGGACTTCTCCTTCCACGCGCGTAAGCAGCAGTTGTTTGGCGTCTTCCACGGACATATTGGTAATTTGTAGAAGAATCTCTTTTTCGCGAGCCAGCGTCTGATCGATTTGCTGTTCCTTGATCTGCAAATTGCGGTTCCGGTCGGTCAGCGAACGTTCCAGATTTTCCAGATTTTTTTCCTTGGTGGTCAGCGTATCGAGCTTTTGATCCAGTGTGTCTTCGCGCTTAAGCAACCGCTCTTCGATTTTACGCATTTCCTCCCGCGAAGATTCAACATCGCGGTCCGCCTGTTCACGTAATTTAAGTGATTCGTCTTTGGCCGTTAGTTGCGCTTGTTTAACCAGATCCGCGGCTTGTCTCTTAGCATCATCAACCAGCTTTTCAGCTTCCACCCGGCTGCGGCTCAGTGTCGTTTTTCCGATGGCCTTTGCCAACAAAAAAGCAACTGCAATGCCTGCCAGAACCCCACCAACGCCAAATACAAAATCCATGGGGTCCAATACCGCAATCGGTAATACCAGAATCGGAGAAATGCCCTTTCCTCCACCTAATATGGACAAAATATGCATATGCCAACCTCACCTTTCGATTCGAACACAAATCGTTCGAATTACAACGCCCGCCATTTTCTTCGGCGCACGCCGCGCCGCGGGAGATTGACACGTCTGAGCGTGTTGAGTTTTTTCAAACCCAGCATCGGCTCGCCGCAAACTTTATTGACGAATAATTTGTCACCTGTAGGAAGATGGCAGGCGAATGAACAGATCAGAATCCTGTAGACTTATACGCGTAGACAACTCGCCGGCTTTATATAATTGGCTGTTGAACTACAGCTCCGGAGATTCGTACCTCCGCCGCAAAGATTCCCCGACGGAGATTTTCGCACCGTGTAAGGCGGTTATGCTCACGGAAATCGAGTGTAAGTCCTGGATGATCCACCTGATTCACCATTCGTCAATCTATATGCAGTCCATATTTTCCCGGACTGCGCGGTTCATCGGAAAAAACCCGACGCACCGCATTAAACAGCTCGCATCTACGCAAAATTCGTTCAACTTAAATTTTGAGATAGCGTCATATAGACCGCGCCAGCTGTGTCAATCCAAAACATTACAACAGGAACCCGACATAACCATTCAAAATATGGTTGAGTCAGTTCTGTAGTTTTCTGATGTTAACAATTAATATTATTTTGGTCAAGATTCTGATTTTCAGAGTTTTATAACGCAAAGATGACAATACTTTGGTAAGTGTTATTGTGGTATTCATTCTTGATTTAAAGGAGACAATCTATGGCAGATACAACACCAGGAAAATCGGAACCAGCCACGGAAATGGCCGCCGAGCGAACCGTACTCGCCTGGATAAGAACCGGACTGGCATTGATGGGGTTTGGATTTGTCGTGGCCAAGTTTGGTTTATTTCTTCGGGAACTGGCTGAATTGCATGAACCGGGCATGAGCCTGCAAGACAATCAATCGTTCTCGCTTTGGGCCGGCATAGCCCTGGTCTTTTTGGGAATCACGGTTAATGTGATCGCGGCGATTCGCTATGCGGGCATCTTTGCTCGGATTCGTGCCGGTATAACGCCGGTCATGCCCAGCCGTTCAGGAACATCGATTATAGCCTTGATATTGGCACTCATCGGTATGGTTATTGTGATATATCTTTTACAAGTGGGCTGATCGCAGGCAAAGTTATATTAATTTTTGCCGTCCACTTCCGATGATTCAAGACCAGGCGGGTGAATCCCAGGGGGCAAATTCAGCGTATTCTCTATGGGGTGCGCCGGATTAATCATGATCACCGGCGTGCCGATTTGCACCATTGTTGCCAGATGCGCGGCATCCCAGTTTGTCATACGAAAACAACCATGTGAACCTGTGATGCCGATGTATTGCGGCACCGGATTACCATGCATACCAACCCCGGGAATATTCAATCCCATCCACACAACACCCACAGGATTGCGCGGTCCCGGAGGAATTAAAAGTTTCTTGTCTATACCATGCACTTCCGGCCAGGATTGAGGATCAAATGTGTAATTCGGATCAAGTACAATCACCTGTATCACCCCGTTAGATGTTGGAAGATCTTCTTTAAGCCGTGCAATTGAACAGCGAAAGAGCGCTACTTCCTGATTATTCTGGTTGTAAGCCCGGATGACTTTCTGAGCGAAATTAACCGTCAAGTACGCCACATCCGGATGAGGTATTTCCGTTTCATATTCATTCATCAAATCTGCAAGTCCGTCCGTCAAACCCAGATCATTAGGCCCGGGAAATGGACGAATGTTCGGGACATTGATTGTCTGACCAGCCTGTAGTGTATCCAGATCGACGCCTGGATTAAGCCGCTGAAGCAGACTCTCCATACAACGAAATTTTTCAGAAAGACAATCCGACAAAGAGCCGTAAGGCATCCGGTCGAGCGAAGCCATTTTCAGCCAATCGTGCATTTCCAGTTCGCCGACAGCCTGAATATCCTGTTGTGTTATGGCATACTGAGTAACGACATGATCAATATCGACGCCAAGGGCATTGTAAATACGCGGATCGTGCGGATTAAATGGATTAACTCCAGGGAAATTGTCGGCGGCATATTCCACCAGCGCCAGTCGTGAATTAGGACCAAATGAAGCATCCAGAATGCCCGGCGAATAATTGTTAGCCGCCAGCGCAATCTGCCAAGCTAGATCAATGCGTTGTTTTTGCGTGAGTTCTGGAGAAGCTATTGGCGCCGATGCTGTAGACGGTTCAGTTGTCGCTGCTGCACAAACAAAACGTCCGGCCAAATATGTCGGAAGGAATAACAAAACTACTGCCGCATATACTGAAAGTTTATTGTTGGTCATGATGTCAATCGCCTAGTCCGTAGGCTACAAGTATGGATTCCATCCACTCTATTTTTGAAAGTCGGAATTGCCTATTGTTTTACCTTTTGTGCATTTAAAGACGCCTGAGCCACGGGCTGTTCACCCAGGTTTATAACTTCGGTTCGCGCTGGGGTTGTTGTGCCGGCGTTTTGAAATCGAATCTGTCTTTCCACCTCCGCTAGCTCCAGCGGCGATTTGACGCCCGGATGCATCCGCCGCCAGATCTCATCGCGATCAACGGATACCTCTCTCGGCGCCTGAATCGCCAATCGCACACTGCTGCGCGACCACTTTACAACTTTAACTTCAATTGTCCCGTTGATGATAATGCTCTGTCCTTCCCCGCGGCTCAATGCCAACATAAAGCACCCTTTCCATAGAGTTTTAGACAGGCCCGTCCTTCTTCTGCATGACCTAGACAAATCATTATACAAAGGACCTGCCCACTCGTCTTGAAGAAAATCGGTTACAAGGGACAAAAACTCAAGAAAAACCCGGCGAAAATAGCCGAATTTGACAATAAAAACCGTTAGGGCAGTCTTTTAACAAAAAAATGGCCTAGCCCCCGGAAAATATTACCTGGCAAACAAGAGTGGGGGCTGTAAGATTTCAGAACATAGTTTGTTTGCAAAACACCGCTACCAAGGAATCTAAATGATCACCCACCTTCGATGTCCCTGGGCTACCACCGAACAAAACATTGCCTATCACGACATGGAATGGGGTAGACCAGTCCATGATGATCGTAAATTATTTGAATTTCTCATTCTTGAAGGCGCCCAGGCGGGTTTAAGCTGGAATACGATTTTAAATCGTCGAGAGGGCTATCGAAAAGCATTTGCGAAATTCAACCCGGTTTCAGTTGCGGCGTTTACCAGCCGGGATACCAGCCACCTGCTTAAAGATCCCGGAATTATCCGTAACCGTCTTAAGATCGCATCCGCGGTGCAAAATGCCCAGGCGTTTTTGAAAGTGCAAAGTGAATTTGGAAGCTTTAGTTCTTATATCTGGCAATTCGTCGGCGGGGAGCCGCTGGTCAATCGCCGGCGAAGTCTACGGGATGTTCCCGCCAGAACTCCGGAATCAGACGCCATGAGCAAAGACCTCAAACGCCGTGGATTCAATTTTGTTGGATCAACGATTTGCTATGCCTATATGCAGGCCATAGGAATGGTAGACGATCACCTGCTGACTTGTTTTTGTCATACCGCCAGACGATCGAAAGCTAAGATCAAAGCCATATGAGAAACAATCAAACAGAAAGTTTAAAGTCCATCTTTACTCTCGTAATTTAATGGCGTCTTCCGTCGCGCCGGCGGCAAATGCCAGTGCTGCTGTTGCGTTCGATAAATCCCCGCCGTCAATGATGATCTTTTTGTTTTGAGTTCCTTCAACCCGTAAAAATACCGGAACCGAAGAAAGCACCCGCGGGCCTGTTAATAAAGTTTCCTGCGAATCGATAAATCTTAAAAGCGATTCGGCCTGTTCATTTCCCTGCGCGCTAAGCCCATAAACAGCAGCATCTTGTACGTGGTCCAAAATCACCGCCGGCCGAAGTTCCGGGGTGCTTACTTCAAAACGTATGTTGTTCAAAGTTATCCCACGGGCGTTACGAGCATAAAGACCGTACGCCGGCATGGGTCCAAGATCAAAATATTCGCCAGCAATTTGCGGTAAATCGCGCCGCGCCGCATATTCGGCGGTACCGCCGCCGCCAAAAACCAGATGAATGTCGTCAAAAGAAATATCTTCCATAATCGAATCACCGACGCAATTAAGAACGATGCAGGAAAATCTTTCTCCTTCATTGTAGGCAATCGCAAATGGAAGGCCTGCAAGTGGGCTGGGATTAGTGGTGACCGTACCTATGATGTTGCTGAATGAAATATGCCGGATAATGCCCGGGCCTGATGGATGAGAAGGCTTTGTCGTCGGAGAAGGCTGCGTGGCGGCCGGCAGAGTGGTGTCTATCGCATATTTCACGCTGTGATCTTCAGGTTGCGTGGTAGCTGTGTCACTCTGAGTATCGTCGGCATCGGGTTGAGTATTATTGACACTCGGTTTTGTACTCGGCTGCGTACTGGAATGTTTTCCGTGCCCACCTTTGCCTTTTGAACCCGGCCCGACTCCAATATTGATCGGCCCGGTTACCTCCTGCAGAACCAGATTGGAAAACGACATATTTTCAAATCGCCCACCCTGTCCACACTGCAGCTTAATTGGACAACCAAAAACCTGATAGAGCAGACAATTGGAAACTGCAATGTTTTCCGCCCCATCATCGCCAAAGCGAAATACCGACCAGCGTGTGCTGAAGGAACTATTGGTAATGGTTACAAACCGGCATCTTCCAAATAGTGCGCATGCGTCATCCTGCGACTGCACGTGGCAATTGCTGATCGCGACGTGCTCCGAACTGATAAAGTGAAACCCGTCATTGTTACTTGATACGCGGTTATGGATATGAATTTTGTCCATTTGCACGTAACTGGATTCAATGACCCGTACACAGTGATAGCCACTTTCAAACAACCTGATGTTCTGTACAGTAAGATTTTCGCAGCGGTAAAAAAGTAACATGTGGACGCGATGGTCGCCGCCGAGTCCAATGGGGTTAGGGCCCTTCCGCACGGCTGCATGGAACAAGTGTCCCTGTCCATCGATCATGCCGGGGCCTTCGATCGTCACATTTTGCAGATTTACGCCAAAAATCAGGCCATAATTGCCGTCACCAAGTGTCGCATCACCCTTAAGAGGAATCGCCTCTGCTGCATAGTATTCTTTCGCATGGGGACTGCCCAGTAACTTTCCGCTGGCCGCTATATGCAGCGTAATATTGCTTTTCATTTCAATGGTTCCAATGACAAAAACCCCCGCTGGAACCAAAACTGTGCCTCCCTGATCTTTGCTGCAGGCGTTTATAGCAGCCTGTACCGCGGCCGTGTCTGAGGTTTTGCCGTCACCCACTGCGCCAAAATCGCGGATGTTGTAAACACGAGCTCCGATGAAATTGGCATCACTGGAACGCGACGTGGCCGCAAAGGCAGTGTTCGGCAAGCCTGTGGCGGGAACATTCTGTCCTGCGTCCAGCTTTTCGTCTGTGCATCCCTCCAAAGTCGCGCTCAGTAGGCCCGTAGCAGGAATCACAGCCACAGTTGGCAACGACATTAATCCCATCCATTGACGCCGCGAGAACACACTCTTTTTCTGACTGTCCATCTCGATCCTTTCCGCATTAAACACAAATATGTCCGCGGCAAGCATCTACTTGCCATGACCATTGATTAACGGTACACGATATGAATCATTGCCCGAAATTAGCGCGTGGTAAAAGTTTGAAAAATATCGGTGAATTCCCACGGCGTCTGTTGAATGCCGCTGTGCGTGTTGTTGTTCTTCATTCCAGGTTTTCCAGCGTCCCGGTTTACGGACCAGAATGACATGCTACAAATCCAAGGATGGTCGACGGCCCATTGTTCCAGCGCCCTGGCGTCATTCTGCGTAAAGACCTCGCCCTTTTCATCGTTTTTGCCGATCATCGGCGTTAACCCGATTTGTATTGACGCATCAATGCTTTGGCATTGTTGGTACGCTTTGGCGGCGCTGGCGATTGAAACATCGCTCATTTTCCTGCCCCTGGAAAAGTGTGGACCGAAGTCCATAATCATGATATTCACGCAATGGATTTTTAAACCTTTAGCCGCGGTATCAGCTAAAAGTTGTAGTGAATTTTTATCAAGACCGTCGGGATCCACCGGAAGTGTATAGGAAATAAGTAATCCGGGATTTTTCATTTGCAGGATGGCTAGAATGGAATTTCGTCTCTGGTTTGCCGCCGTATTGGTCAATGCCCTGCCTTCAATGTCAAAATCAAGCGAAGTGAGTTTATAGCGATCAATAATCGCCTGGTACTGCGCTTCCAGCGACGCTGCATCTTTATCCACGAGCGCCAACTCCTTCCCCGACGCGCCACCGAAGGACACAATCACGTTGCCACCGCGTTTGCGAATAGCGGCAATTTGGTCGGTATAAAAATTCTGATTCATAGGAATTCTGCCGTCCCATGCGGGATCGCCGTGTTTATCCGCAATGATAAAGGCCAAAGTATAATATTTGAGCCCGCAGGCATCGTCGCATTGAGTTAATTGAAATTGATCGCCTGATCCCACGTACATGTAAGGCGCGAAAACTCTCTCCGGCCACGCAGCGCGAGCCCCCTGGTTGTATTCATTACTTTGGCCGGAGAACATAGTGCATCCAGCCGGCAGAAATAGAATCAAGAGAAGAAAATGTTTCATCCGCACCTCTAAATTCAACTGTTCTCGATGCGCTTTATCGAATCGCCACACCATTTTCGCCACATGTCACGATACGCGGCCTCGATATTGCGGGCGAAGCGCCGGGCATCCATGAGCGGAGATTGCTCCATCCGCCGGCGCAGTGTTAGGCGAAGTTCTTTGAGTTTTGGCAAATCGCTGACGAGTTGCACAGCTATCTGCACATATTCCTGCGGTGTTCGGGCTATGAGTTCCGGCAGGCCGACGTTCGTCAAAACACTCTTTCCGCCCCGCCCCACCACCGTTTTACCTGATAAACTCACCACGGGTACACCCATCCACAACGAATCGATGGTGGTCGTATGCCCGTTATATGGAAAACTATCTAATCCCAGATCAATCCGATGGTAACTTTGTAAATACTGTGGGCGCGGCTGGCGATCAACAAATTCCACGCGGCTGGAATCGATTCCATTGTTGTTCAAATGATCCAATAATCGTTGTCGCGCAATACCCTGTGGCGCCAAAAGAATCATTCGGGATTTGGACAGTACAGACAGTACATTAGTCCAAATCTTCAATACACTATCGTTAATTTTGCAGAAATTATTCAGGCAACCTAAGGTAATAAGTCCATTTTTTAGCGCCGGCAATTCATTAATCGCGGGTTCACTGGTCATTGGATCATAACACCAGAAAGTATCTGGCAAACGCAAAGTCTGTTCTTTGTAAACGCTCAAATCCGTTCCTGGCGGATCCAGGTATGGATCGGAAAAGCGATAATCGATTGTTTCCAATCCCGTGCTGCCGGGATAACCCAGCCATGTCGCCTGCAAGGGGGCTGGTTTATAGGCAAATATCAAAAGCCGGTTGTCATGCGTGTGTAATTTCAGATCAACCAGAATGTCAATTTGATCCGAGTAAATCTGATTGGCTAATTGCAGATCTGAAAGTCCAATGGTGCTGCACCAATGATCGGCGTAAGATTTGAACCGCAAGGTGTGTGAATCCGGACGCCGAATTTGGGCATAACAAAAAATTTCAAATTGTGCATGATCGTGAGAGCGCAAAAGCGGATCCAGAAAAAAAACGCAAACATTTTCATGGAAATCCGCCGAAACGTACCCGATCCTTAGCCGGCGATCGGGGTTACGATCATTTTCATGCGGCCGGATGAATTTCTTTACTTCCGAAGCATGGTTGCCGTTCCATTCTTTTAATTCATTCCCAATTGCTTGTATGTCGTACCCGGGATGATATTGCATGGTAAAAATAAGATTGCTGTGTGCACGGGCGAAATCGGGTTTAAGTTTCAATGCTGTCCGATACGCGTCTATCGCTTCGTCGAGCTTCCCCTGATCTTTTAATGTAATCGCCAGATTGTTATATGCGTCCGCAAAGGCCGGCTTGAGTTTAATTGCCATCTGATAGGCGGCAGCCGCCTCATCGAATTGATTATGCGCATGCAGAATTACACCAATGTTATTATGCGCCTCGGCAAAATCCGGCTTCAATTCCAATGCCGCCCGATAGGCCTTAAGCGATTCTGCATCCATGCCTTTTTCGTTCAGCGCTTTGCCTAAATTGTTCAGGGCCTCCGGAAATTTCGGTTTAAACCTCAATGCAGATTGAAACGCTGCTATCGCCTTGTCCACACGCCCCTGCGCCAAACATATATTGCCCAAATGGTTATAAGCATTGGAATCGTCCGGTTTTAACCGCAGTGCTTGTAAATAACTCTCCGCGGCTCCGGAATACTGTCCCAAACCAGATTGCGCCGCACCAAGGACGTTATACGCCGGAACAAAATTGGGATTCAGTCGCAGCGCTTCGCGGCACTCTATGACCGCTTCATCAAAACTGCCCTGATCCAATAGCGCCTGGGCCAGATTGCTGTAGTAAATCTCCGCGGATGGATTAATCGCAATCGCCCGGCGTATATATTCGACCCCTTCCGATCGGCGGCCTGATTGTGCCGTGAGAACTCCCAACAAATGCAATGCATCCGCGTGATGAGGCAGATCTTTTATGACCTGTTGGTAGAGCTTTTCAGCATCCGATAAATTACCGGCCTGGTGATACCGCACTGCGGCATCGAATATCTGTTGAACCGTCTGAATCGACATGAGTCAGGATCATAGCGGCCGGGAGTGCGGTACTTCAATCGGTTCCAGGAGCCTTTAAGATCAATGGAGACGACCGGGCTCGAACCGGCAACCCCTGCCTTGCAAAGGCAGTGCTCTCCCAATTGAGCTACGTCCCCGCTAATAGTTCATCCATCGTAGCAGCCGCGTCGACCAAGGCAAGCCGATGGAGAACATAATCTTCTTTGGCTCAGTTTGGCCTTCATTTTCCTTATCGGCTATACTTCGCATGCGGCCTTATTATCGCCGCTTGGCAATTTTTTAAAGGAGCCTGTTGTGGCTGATGATGCAACAGTTTTAACCGAAGCACGAAAACTCGGCGGATTGATCGGCAATCAGCAGGCTGTGAAAAATTATCGCGAACTCTCCCGCCAACTTGAACTGGACGTGAGCGCCAGAGACCTTCTGGAACAATTCGAGCAGCTCATGGAACAACTGGCCGCCAAGGAAGCTGCGATGCAGCCCGTGGAAATATCCGAAAAGCAAAAGGCTCAATCGCTCCAGCAAAGCATCGCCATTCATCCACTGTTAAAAAAACTTATGGCCGCCCAGGTTGAATACATGGAACTAATGCGTAAAGTCCAGGAAGCCATTAACGTCGGGATCAATAAGCCCGGCGAAGTCGGCGCGGCGGCGGAAAGCCCCGCATCAAAACTGATTATTTGAAATTGCAATAATAGCAATTGTTGAGAATCTAAACCGGCGCTGGATTTTTGTTGCTACTGGGGATTCTGACCGGGCTGTGCCATCTGAACGAGGTTCGCTCCGTTGAGCGGTTGAATGTTGCTTACATCGCCCGGCATCATCATAACCTGCGTTCCATTATATCTCTTGGCCGGATCCTGTTGCATCAATACTTGCGCTTCATTCTGCATGGAATTCATTTGAGTTTCAAATTTTGCACGAACATCAGGGAATCGATTGATGGTTGCCTGAGCCTGGCTTATTGCCGATTGGTCGTCGGCAATCGCCTGATCATATGAACTTGTATCCACAAATGGATTATCACTTTCCGCGTCATATTCCGCATTCTCATCCTGATTAAGCTGCGACTGCAGCCCGGGCAAAGTATTAACCGCGTCATTATACGCCGACGTCGCCTGTTGAAGCTGTTGCACGACGTCGTCATAACTGGTTTGTAAGGCGAGTTTTTTCTGTTGAAACTGCTGCTCTTGAGCGTTCAATTGGTCCCTCTGGTCGGCAGTGATCCACGAAGCGGCAAAACGATAAAGCCCCTGTTGTGCCATGATCGTCTGCATCTGCTGATCGGCATTCGTAAACGACGCCTGCAGATTAATAAACAGTGGATTGGTTTGATCTCCCTGGTAATTAATCAGGGCTGAAGCAATGTTATCCAGCAGCATCCGGTTGCCTCCGCTGCGATTTATCGCCGATTGATATACCAGCAGAGCATGCGGCTGCAGATTGGTCCGATACGATGCCACTGCCGAGTCATTAAGTGCTGCGACATTATTTGGATCCAGTGCCAGAGCCTTATTGAACTCGGTCAAGGCATTCTGGAACTCATTGAGGCGAAATTCTGCTGCGCCCGCAACGATCATGGAATTTACATTGGTCGGATCGAGCATCTGTGCCGCCAGCGCCCCCGATTGTGCCTGCGTCATATCGCCTTTTTGATACGCCCCAATCGCATCGCTGAGTTGCGACTGAGCCTGAACTTTCAATTTGTCTCGGTCCGCGGGGGTCATCCATTTGTCCGCGAATTTAATGTATCCTTGCGCCTGATATTGTTCGTACTGAGCCAGCGTGGCCCCGACGCTCTCGTTGTCAGGCGAATCGGGATATTGCTTCATATACGCCTGAATATCAGCAATAATCGCTGGCAAATCGCTTTGCTGAGAAATCTCATACAACGTCGCCTGCCATTGATCACCCGCCGCCTGCTGTGTGGTCGGCGGCGCCCCCAGAACGACACTCACCACATCCGATACCGGCACTTTGAAAGCCTTTCCCTGATCCGGTTGAATGCGAAAGTTATTTCCCTCACGCATCAGTTGGCCCTGAATTACCCGCCCGTCTTTGAGCGTGATTGAGTCCGCAACGGCGGTTGCCGTGGCCAGACCAAGCACTAATGCCCCCAATATTGGAATTAGATTGTGTTTCATAGATATCACTCTATGCATTTTTATTGGCTCTTATCTACAAATCACAGTTTATTACGCCCAGGTTCTTTTTCAGTTACATTTCCCGGCATCAAACCGTTATACAATTATTCAGGAAATCACGGTGCTGACTAATTCTCAACCGGCGGTTTGAGCACCTGGATCGGCAATCTCAATGGAGCGGGAGGCGGAACGTTTGTTAAATCACCCGGTAGCATCATGAGTTGGCTGCCGCTGAACGTCAGTGTCCATTGAGCTTGATTCAACCTGTTCATATCCTCCTGGGCATCATCTATTTGTGCCTGGTACTGTTCCGCCTGATCCTGTAACTGTCCTATCTGCTGCTGCAATTGAGATATCTGCTGGTTAGCGGCGTCAATGGCACACGAGTTATCAACCGATTGCGTCTGCGTGATACTTCCATCCGGTCCAATTTGTATTTGATATTGATTCTCCTGAGCTTCAAGTTGCGAAATAGACTGTTCTACCTGCCTGATCTCTTGATTGGCGCTATTAATCTCATTATTTATGCCCGCCACGGAGCTTTCAGCACTATTGTAATTAGACTGGTCAGTTTGTTTCTCCTGCTGAAACGATTGATATTCCGCATCCACTCCTGCTTTCTCATCGCTGGTGGCCCATACCGCTTCGGCTCGATACAACCCCTGCTGTGCCATGACACCTTGCACTTGCCCATCGGCCGCGGCAAACGACGCTTTGAGCATCGCATACGTCGTATTATTCTCATCGCCCTGATAAAGAATCAATGCCGATGCGATGTTGTCCAATAGCAGACGATTGCCGCTTGCCAGATCCAAAGCCGCCTGATAGTCAATCAATGCGTGAAGTTGCAGAACGTTCTTAAACGATGCCGCCCCCGCATCATTAAGCGCAATGACATTCTTAGGATCGCTTTCCAGAATAGTGTTGAATTGCGCCAGTGCATCTTGAGGATCGTTCCGCGCAAAAAGTACCGCACCAATGATAATATGCGCATCGGTATTCGTCGCATCAATCGCCAGCACCTGCTGAGCTTCGGATTGTGCTTGCGTCAGATTACCTCCGCGGTATTGTTTGACGGCATTGGAGATCATCGACGCAACCTGCGTTTGTGCAGCTTTGGCATCGGCCGGCGACATCCATTGATTTCCGAATTTGACATAACCTTGCGCCTGATCCAGTACATACTGCGCCAGAGTTGCCTGGGCGGTTTTGGCGTCGGGTGAATTCGCATTCTGCTGTAAATAGGCCTGAATGTCCTGAATAGCTTTTGATATATCCGTTTCCCGGGAAGACAGATACAAAGCATATTGCAATCGATCATCCGCGACCTGTTGAGGAGTTTCATCTGTACCTAAAACAACGCCCGCCAGGTCCGTTACAGGCACTTTGAAAGCCTTACCCTGGTCCGGCTGAATGCTGTAACTATCTCCCTCTCGCGTGAAATGCCCCTGAATGACCCGCCCGTCTTTAAGCGTAATGGTGTCCGCCGCAGCAGTTGCCGCGGCTAAAACCAGCATCAATCCACCGATTAACGGAAGTAACTTCCGTTTCATGAAAATCACTCCGGGTTTTTGCAGGCTGATTGAATACTGACCACTTATACTTAATTACGTACAGGCTTCTGTTTTTGTTACATTGTACATTGTTGGCTCATCATTCGACACTCTAAAACCCGTGTTTAATTTGCTGCCCCATTTCCGGCTTGCGGATTCAACACTTGCCCCGGCGAAGTCAAAGGCAACGGCGGCGGCACATTTTGCAAATCTCCCGGCAGCATCATCACTTGTATGCCGTTGTAGCCCAGTGCGTCTCCCTGCTGTATGAACTGCTGCGCCGCATCCTGAATATTTTTGACCTGTGCCTGATATTGAATCTGCTGCGTCCGAAGCTGCACCTGCAATTGTTGTGCCTGGTTTAACTCCGAAAGATATTGATTCAGCAACGCCACGTTGCCCCCCGTATTATCGTAATACCATCCATAGGGTCCGAAATAATAATTATAATTCTGGCCGTTATTGATCTGAGACTGCAGTGATGTGACAGATTCATTCAGAAGGCTTATCTGCCGATTGACGATGCCCAGTTGCTCGTCAATTCCCTGCAATACCACCAGCGCGATATCGTAGTTGGCCTGCAAAGTGGTTTTCTCCTGTTTATATGCCTCGCTTTTTGCCTCGAGTTGACTTTTTTGCTCGGCGCTTACCCATGAGCCGCCGAATCGATATAGCCCCTGTTGCGACATGATGGCCTGCATTTGCTGATCGGCGCCGTTGAACGAATTGAGCAGATTTTTATATAAAAACCCCGATGTATCACCCTGAAAATCGTTCAATGCTGCAGCCACATTATCCAGAAGCATTCGGTTGCCGCTCGCCAGGTTTAGCGCCGTCTGATAGCACGCCAGTGCCCGCGGTTGAAACTGCACATTCACCGCGAATGATGTGACTGCCGCGTCATTAAGCGCAATCACGTTTTGAGGATCACTCTTGAGTACTTTGTTAAACCATGTCAGGGCGTCCTGCTGACGGCCCAGACTGTATTCCGACACACCGGCCAGGATCATCGCGTCCATGTTGTCCGGATCAATGGCCAGGATCTTCTGCGCCTGATCCATTGCCTGAACCGGTGCACTGGTATGGATCGATTGTATCGCCCCATCCACCAGGGTTTGAACCTGATTTGCCAGATCCCCGCGTTCAACAGGCGTCACCCATTTATCCCCGAATTTAACATATCCATCAGTCTGGTATTTCTGAAATTGACTCAGCAGCGCCGCTGCATCTTTGGCATTCGGTGAATCGGGATATTTCTGCAGATAGTCTTGAATAGAACTGATAATCGTCGCCAGGTTCGTCTGTTGCGAGATGATAAATTGCGTATATTCCCATTGATCAACCGCTATTTGCTGCGGATCCTTTGGCGCTCCCATGGCTATCTTTACGATATCCGATGTGGGAATCGAAAAACTCGCCCCCTCGTCCGGCTGAACCAGAAAAAGTCCGCTCGGCTGCCTTGTCAATTGCCCCTGGATAACCCGCCCGTCCTGAAGAGTAATCGTCTCTGCGCAGACAACGTAGGCCGATGAGGCAAATATCAACCAACAAATCACAAATATCCAAAACAAATCACGGTTCATCAAAACATCCCCGTTAATTCGCCGCTGGGCTCTGCGTATTAGCCAACAAACTCGCGGGCAATGGCGGCGGAACATTTGTTAAATCTCCAGGCAACATCATAATTTGTTCGCCGCTCAGACCACCGGATGCTTCCGACTGCATAAGGCGCTGAGCGGCTACCTGAATGGACTGGATTTGCGTCTGACATTGAACTTTTTGTGTTTGAAGTTGTTGTTGTTGCTGTTGAAGTATGGCCAATTGCTGCGTATCCTGGCTAACCAGCGCCTGGTTGTTGGCCGTGGTTACCCAGGCCCCCCCGGTCGCTCCGCCGACATAAGTCGGCTGTGAAAGCTGTTGAATCTGCTGCTGCAATTGACTGATCTGCGTACTGAGATTACTGAGTTGATTATTGATACCCTGAAGACTATTCAGGGCAGCGTCATAACTGGCTTGCAAAGCCTGCTTTTGCGTATTAAACACTTCTTGTTGAGCATCCAGTTGTTTTTTTTGAGCACTGCTGACCCACACCGCCCCGGACCGATATAACCCCTGCTTGGCCATGATGATCTGCATTTGCTGATCTGCGATGGCAAATGATTTGGAAAGGTTGGTATATAGAATAGTTTGTGTATCCCCTTGATAGCTTTGCAGGGCCGCCGCGATATTGTCCAGTAGCAGTCGGTTGCCGGCCGCCTGGTTCAGCGCGGTTTGATATTGTCCCAATGCCCGCGGCTGAGTGTTGACATTAAGCTGGTAATAAACAATTGCCGCATCATTGAGCGCGATGACATTGTTTGGATCTTTTTGCAACACCGTGTTGAACTGGATTAGCGCGTTTTGCAGATTATTCTGACGGAATTGTACAACGCCGATGATGATCAGCGCATCGGCGTACCCGTGATCGGCGGCCAGTACTTTTTGGGCCTCGGTTTGCGACTGTATCAGCTCGCCGGAACGGAATTGTTTAACCGCGTCAACGATCATCGCATCCAACTGTTTCTGCATGGCTTCGGCGTCAGTCGAAGACATCCATTTGCCCCCGAATTTGACATAGCCCTGCGCCTCATCCAGGACATATTCTGACAATATCTTCTGGGCGTCGGAAAGATTGGGTGATTGAGGGTATTGTTTGATGTAGCCCTGAAGCATGGTGACGATTTGTCCAAGGTCATTTTGCTGGGGTATCTGGCTCTGGAGATATTGCCATTGATCGATCGCATCCTGCTGTGGGTTTGTCGGCCCGGATAATGAAATGCTTACTACGTCCGAAACCGGCACGGTGAATGCACTGCCCTGATCCGGTTGAATGAGAAAATCGTCTCCCTGCCGCGTAAGCTGGCCTTGAATAACTCGGCCATCCTGAAGGGTAATTGTTTCCGCACCGGCGATGTCGGCAGTCAGGAAGAATAATACGCCGGCCAGTAAAGCCGCTAATGGCAGAATCCAATTCCGCCTCATGCATATTTCTCCAAAACTCTCGTGCAGGCTGCTGTATCTATTCTAACATCTCTTGAGCCAGGCAAATACCTTCTCTTTTTTTACTTTTCCTCAATCTATCCCCTGTTACCCATGCCCTGTCCCCTAATCAGGGGTAACTGCACCTCACCACCGATCTTAATCCACCACGCGGCGTCCACTCGCTGATCACGCTCATCCGCCGGGGTTTAAGTATCCGGACAAGGTCATTGAGAATAAGGTTAGTAATGTCCTCATAAAATATCCCCCGATTGCGAAAGCTTTGCAGATAGAACTTTAAACTCTTCAATTCCACACACTTTTCTTCCGGAACATAAACCAGCCTGATGATGCCAAAGTCCGGTTGACCGGTAATCGGACATACTGAGGTAAATTCCGGAGCAATGTGTTCAATCTCATAGTCCCTGTCTGGATGAGGATTAGGAAATGTTTTTAGCAATTTATCGGATGCAGTTTTACCTTTATCTGGCATAATTAACTCCTAAGTTTTTTTTAATCACGTTCCCGGCGTGTTTCCGTAAAGCCATATCTGCAGTCGCGGGCCAAAACGAAAACCGCGCTCTTTGCAAATTTGAACCACCCATTTGCCTCGTTGGCGTAATTGCTGGTCTTCAATACCTTCAGGCATCAGCACCACGTCATCGGGATTCACTTTCCCAATCAACTTCAGCACGTCATCTATTTCAACCAAATCTTCTGGCGAACTGACAACAAATTTCCATTGAATAGACCTGATCTTTCGGCTTGAAGCAAATTTCCTGAGTACCTGCGGCTGTAAACGCAGTTCTTCGTGCTGTTTGGCGTATTTGCCGCCTTCACGATCCGTTGGCGTGGAATTGGATAGCTTCGGGCTTATGCTCGCCAGATCGATTGGGACTTCCTGCCAAACTGTGCCTGCCGTCTCCACGGTAACAAATTTTCCCAACCTTCGGAGTTGCTTGGCGAGTTCCTGCAATTCCTGCTGAATCATCGGTTCGCCGCCGGTAATTACAACGTGTTTTGTGTCATCCTGCTGCACTTTGGCCAGAATCTCATCCACATTCATATTGTCGCCACGCGGAGTCCAGGAGGCATAAGGTGTGTCGCACCACGTGCAGCGCAAATTGCAGCCGCTGGTGCGAATAAATATCGACGGCGTACCGGTGAATTTCCCTTCACCCTGAATGCTGTTAAAAATTTCAGCAATCTTCATTTTTCTTTGTCCCAGAGTATTTGAGTGGGTCTTTTTTCCCGATGGCTTCAAACGCCGCCAGGCGCAAACTGCAGGCGTCGCAACGTCCGCAACTAAGCCCATCGCCATTCGGATCGTAACAGGAAAACGTCAGCGAATAATCAACACCCAAGTCTAACCCCACCTGAATAATCTGGCTCTTTTTTTTATCAATCAAAGGCGTATGAATTATGAACTTTCCTTTTTGCTCCACTGAGGCCCGCGTGGCCAGATTCGCCATGCGTTCAAACGCCGCAATATATTCAGGACGGCAATCCGGATAGCCCGAATAATCCAATGCATTAACACCGATGAAAATGTCAAAAGATTCCAGCGTTTCGGCCCACGCCAGCGCACAGGATAAAAAGACCGTATTCCGCGCCGGCACGTATGTCACCGGTATGCCATGGCCGATTTGTTGAGCATCGCGGTCTTTAGGTACATCAATCGATGCAGTCAACGCCGAACCGCCGAATTCACGCAGGTTCAATTTGAGCACCACATGTTTTTGTACGCCAATATTCTTTGCGACCTCTCGAGCGGCGTTTAATTCCTGCTTATGCCGCTGACCGTAATCGAAACTGAGCGCAAAGCATTGAAATTTTTTGCTTTTGGCCACCGCCAGCACAGTTGCCGAATCCAATCCCCCGCTCAGCAGCACCACGGCCTTGGATGACATGGCTTCTCCAAAAAGTAATTATCGCTCAATTTAGTTTAACGTCCTGAAGGTGCGGCGGCTGCGCTGCGTGATATACAACGTTTATCGCGTCAAATCCACAGAATAACAGGGTGGATTTTTATCGTTGAGGCATGGTCAGGGAAAAAATATGGCCCCCATTTCTTTCTTTACGGGCCAAAGCTCGCTCAATGATTAAATGGTAGGACATTTTATCCATGGTTTTGCTTGCTTGTCTGGCCATTACTTTTTCCGACTTTTCCCGCGCCTCTACCTCGAATGGCGATCGGCCGAATCCGTAATCCAGGCAAGCTGTGACATATTCCTTGATGAAATTCTGAATGTCGCCCAGTCGTTCAAATTGTGCCACGTGCACCAGATCGTGCAGCAGACGAAGCTCTTTGCCGACTACATCGCTATGTATAAAAATTCCATAGCGAAAGGCTATTCCCATAACATCTTCGTCTGCAATCCCCGCCTGGCGCACCAATTCCGCGAGTTCTTTGGCCGGAATTGGAATTTCATCGGCAATCATGTATCGCACCCGTTCCGGGTGCACAACGCCTAGTTCAACCGCATCGGATATTTCAGAACTGGACAAAGGACGTCCGTGCGCAAGTACGATCTGTTCCATCTGATCCACCCACGCGACCATGGAAGGCATAATGATCTGCAATAAACTTTTAAGAACAGGGACCTGAATCATTGTCTTATCTCTCCAAACTCCGCGTATTGCCGACTTTGACCCTAAATTTATTTAAATTCTTTGAAGCCTTGCTTTGCATTCATTGGATAAAACATTGGATTGGGTTTTGAATCGGTGGCTTTAATCCCTCGAATCATGGCGTCGCATCGTATCCGGGCATGAAGGCGGCGATGCAGAATTCTTGCCAGTTCATGACCATTCGGATGCGAACGCAGCGTGGTGGAAAGCTGCCTTATGGGGTCATTGGGATGGTATTCGGTTATAGCGTCACTCATTTTTTCTCTCCCTTTGTCTGCAAATAATTATAAAATTAATACCACGCTACACATCACGTAACGTCAAACAAATGATCCGCATCAACAGCTTTACACAAGCCAACAATGTGAACCAACATTTTTATAGTGACACAGCAGACAGAAACGTCCAGCGAACTGCAACCTCACTTTGCCGCGTCGATGTTCGAAATATATCAACGCAAATGATCCGAAGCAAGAATAAATTTGTTCCGGATTTCACAAATCCATCGAAAACGGCGGCGGTATTAATCACAATGGATTTTATCGGCACGTTACCACATTATCGTACCTCATGTTGTAAAAAATCTTTCCACTATCCCCTCTTATCTAACCTCTATCCCCTGCTCTCTTCATAGTTTTATCCGTGAAATCCGTGGTTAAAATTTGTCAAGTCCTGGTCTAAAGTTGTCACTTTAATTGTTGATCTCCTGTTGTGATCTTCCGCCGCGAAGGGAGCCCGAAGGGCGACCGGAGCGGCGGAAGATCACGCCATCACCTCTTCATGCACCTTGGACGGCATCCGATAGCCCAACGACTGATGCGGACGATGATGATTGTACAACAACACCGCTTGGGTCACGGTCCGTCTCAATGCAGCTTTCTCCCGGAAGGTTATCCCTAATCCGTATTCCTGTTTGAGAATCCCATTTAATCGTTCCGCTTGACTATTCTCGTAGCAATGATTCTCCTCCGTCATGCTGATCTGAACACCCGCCTCTTGTAGACGCCGAATGTACGGCTCACAACAATATTGAATCCCACGGTCCGAGTGGTGCACCGCACGAGCGTCCGCAGGCAACTGTTTCAGAGACATGGACAAGGCCTGTAACGCCCCCTGCATCTCCAGGCTCTCGCGGCAATCGAAGCCCACGATCTTGCGGCTGTAAGCATCCATCACCAGGCTCAGGTACATAAACCCCTCCAACGTTCGGATATACGTGATGTCGCTGACCAGTAATTGATGCGGCGCCGTCAGAATCAAGCCTTTTGCCGTATTCGGATATATCGCAAAACCATGTCGGCTCCGCGTCGTTTGCGTGGAACAACGCCGCCGTTCTAAAAGCAGCTTATTCCGCCGCAATAAGCCCAAAAACCGGTCTCGGCCCATCCCCACGCCCGCCAACGCAAGCTCCCCGCTTAACAGATGCCATAGCTTGCGCGCTCCTAACCGCGGCTGCCGCCGACGCTCCTGTTGGATTAACCCTACCACCAATTGTTCATTGATCGTTCG
>DATJSN010000100.1:0-5453 GCA_035504095.1 Phycisphaerae bacterium
ATGCGTTCTTCTATGTCTACGCCAACGTAAAACAGCTTGGGACCGTTCTTATTCTGTCTACCCATCATAATTGTGTGCCTCCATGCAATCGATTAATGTTATTTTTAGCGCCTTTTGGTGATTTGGGCAACAGTCCCGGACACAGAGATCACAGAGAGTTTATAAAGAAACTCTTATGACCCCATCATCCAGCCGCGGCATACCAAAATTCAACAGTAAACCTCGCTTTAAACCAGTTGCCTTTAAATAAGAAAGCACCTGAGCTTTGGCGACCTCCGGCAATTTTGCGATCGATTTGTTTTCAACAATAACCTGCTTTTCCACAAGAAGATCGATCCGTTGCCCTTTGATTACATTACCCTTAATAGATCACATCCACATTAACCTGACGTTCATAAGAAATACCACGTTGTTGCAATTCGATGCATAAAGCTTCTTCGTAAATCGATTCCAATAATCCTGAGCCAAGCATTCGGTGAACTTCAATCGCCGCACTTATAATTTTCTCCGTTATTTCATCCATCTCTATTGTTTAAATAACTTTCTCTGTGTCCTCTGTGATCTCTGTGGCTAATCAGGCTCTGTGGCTAATCAAGCTTTCAAGCCAAGCACGTCTGCCATGGTATATCGGCCCGGAGGCCGTCCGCTAATGAATTCCGCCGCGCGAAGTGCTCCGCGGGCAAAAGTGTCGCGGGTGGTGGCGACGTGTTTGATCTCGATGCGTTCGCCGGGGCCGGAAAAATAGATCGTATGTTCGCCGACGACGTCTCCCATACGGACGGCGTGCACGCCGATGGAACCGGGGATACGGCTGACCTCGGAGCCGTGGCGGCCATGAACCAGCGCCGTGTCAACTTCGCGGCCGGTCGCGGCACAGATGCGTTCCAGCACGGACAGGGCGGTGCCGGAAGGGGCGTCCTTTTTCTGATTATGATGCACTTCAACGAGTTCAATGTCGTAATCGAGGCCAAGCTGGCGGGCGACCTGGGCGGCCACGTCCAGAAGCACATTCACCCCCAGACTGGTGTTGCTGGCCTGAAGGATGGGGACTTTTTTGGCGGCGGCGTCGATCAGGCGGTGTTCTTCCTGGCTAAGGCCGGTGGTGCCGATGACCATGGCGACGTTGTGATCGGCACAGACCGGCACAATTTTTCGCGTGGCGGCAGGAGCGGAAAAATCGATCAGCACGTCCGCGGGGCTGTCCAGCGCGACGGAGACTTTCACGCCAATGGATTTGGAGCCCGCGGCGCTGCCGGCATCCAGGCCCATCAGTGGGGATTCGTGCCGATCGATGGCGGCGACAAGCTGGAATTCAGGGCGCTCGGAAGCCAGCGCGATAACGCGCAAGCCCATGCGTCCGCCAGCACCGCAGACAGCCAGACGAATTTTATTTTTTCCCGCCGACATGGCGAGCATTGTATCCGACGGCCAATAATTTTCACCACAACGAGACGACGATTTTAAACCACGAAAGAGACCAAAAACACGAAAGAATTTAGATCAAGCTACGGGCAGAACTTTTCGCAGTTTCTCGATAATTCCGGGCAAAGCGGCGAGGGTTTGGTCCACGTCGTCGTCGGTGTTGAATTCCGAAAATGAAAACCGGATTGAACCGTGGGCATAACGATCGGGGACATGCATGGCCTTGAGAACGTGTGAGGGCTCCAGCGAACCGCTGGAACAGGCGGCGCCGGCGCTGGCGCAAATTTCCTGCTGGCTTAAAAGCAGCAGGATAGCCTCGGCTTCCAGCGCGGCAAAACCGATGTTGGCGGTGTTGTAGAGGCGGTGATGCTGATCGCCATTGACGCAGGTTTCGGGAATGGCCGCGAGAATACCCTGCTGAAGACGGTCGCGAAGTTGCGTAATTTTCTGGGCGTTGCGCAGGTCGCAAAGCCATGTGCCGACATAAATAGCGGCCGCACCCATGCCAACAATGCCGGCGACGTTTTCAGTTCCGCCGCGGCGATCGGTTTCCTGCGGTCCGCCGTGAATGAAAGGTTGCCACCGTGTACCACGTCTGACGATCAGAGCGCCGACGCCTTTGGGCCCGTGAAATTTGTGGGCGCTCACGGCTAATAGATCGACTGGCAGATCGGAAAAGCGGATGGGAAATTTACCGGCAACCTGCACAGCGTCCACGTGCAGCGGCACGCCGAACTTTCGAGCCAATGTTCCAGTAGCGTGAATATCGAAAAGGACGCCTGTTTCATTGTTGCCCCATATGATGCTGGCCAGGGCAACATCCGGATTTTGCAGGGCTTTTTCCAAAGCGGGCATGTCGAGTTGACCGGCGGAATCGACGGGAATTTCCACAACACGCCAGCCGAATTTGGCGGCGTACTGCAGCGTTTCTCGCACGGCGCTGTGTTCAACTGCGGAAGTAACAATGGTTTTTTTATCCGGGCGCGCCTGCAAAACGCCCAGGATCGCGGCGTTATCGGCCTCTGTGCCGCCGCTGGTAAAAATGATTTCGGTAGATCGGCAACCGAGCAGGGAGGCCGTTTGCCGGCGGGCTTCTTCAACGGCCTGACGGGCCTGCTGGCCCATCGGGTGGACGCTGGAGGGATTGCCATAATCTTCGCTAAGAAAAGGCAACATGGCCGCGACGACGTCGGGATGGATGCGCGTGGTGGCATTGTTATCGAGATAGATCATTCAGAACCTCTAAGCCTCATTATAACCTTTAAGATGCTCTGGGCATGATGGACTTATAGAAGGCAAGATACTACAATATAGGCAAATGGCGCTTGATAGGCTAGTTAGTAAGCCGGTCGCGCCGAAACAGAAAATCCTAATTTTGAGGGTTCGATATCAATAATATTCCACCTGATTCGGCGGGCCAGGGCCCGGAATCACACGCTGAATTTTCACCTGCATCCATTCCCGTAGAATCGCCGGCTCAACCCGCTGGCTCAGCAGGGTCGCCGTCCGCTGAAAATGAAGGCGGCGCTCCGGCGCAACCACAGTCGCGCGGACGCCCGCGCACCAGACGCGGCGGAAGAGGCCGAGGCGGAAACAGACGCCGCGGCCAAAGACCATCCGGACAAGCCAGAGGCAGTGAAACTGCAGCCACAAGCCAGCCAGGGCGGCAACCACAGCCTGTGCCATCTACCGGACAACGCCCCGAAAGTTATAACGCAGAAACACATATACCGGGCATATATAATCGGGTGATTTCGCCGTTGCGTCCGGGATCCAATCGCATTATCGCGGCGCCGGGCAAAACGCATCATTTTGGCCGAAGGTCGTTCGACGCTTCACGCAGAATCAGACATCAATTCCGTCCGAGTATGCCGGCGCGCGGCCAGGCCCCCGTTTCTGAACCAGCGCCGACGGAACCTGCAACCGCGTCGTATATCGCGCGGGCTCCGGAACAAATAATTACGCCGGAAACACTTACTTCGGCGGAGACAGTGCAAAACATGGGATTTGTCGATCAGGTTGATCAGACGAACCCAATGGCAGCGTCTATCGAAACAACGGTGATCAGATCCGATCGGTCGCTGGAGATCAATGAAGCTCCGCCGGCACAGATCGCCGAAGACCAGATCATTGAAGAAGAAGCCCAAACGCCGCGGGCCGCCAAACACCAGGGACCGCCGCGGCAGATGCTGGTAAACGTTACGGGCTCGGAAGAAGTCCGCATCGCGATACTCGCAGAGGGCATGCTCGAGGAACTTTACGTTGAGCGTTCCAGCACCGAATTGCACGTAGGAAATATCTACAAGGGCAAAGTGGTTAACGTGGAGCCCAGCATTCAGGCGGCGTTTATTGATTTCGGCATTGGCAAGAACGGTTTTCTGCACATCAGCGATGTGCATCCGCAATATTTCCCAGCCAGCTACCGAACCCATCGGCACACGGCGGAAGAACAAAAGAAAGTTACCGACGCCGCCGACGAAAGTATGGCGGAAGCCGGCGAAGCGGAAAATGCCGCTCCGGGTGAAGCGCCGGAAGGCGTTTACGGCGATTTTGACGCCATGACCGACCTGGGCCAGGAAAGTCTGGAGGTCGAGAACCAGCACATTGCCCCGATGGAGAAAGTCGGGCGTAAAACGCCGCGTCACAGCCGTCCACCGATCCAGCAGTGTTTCAAACGCGGGCAGGAAGTCTTTGTGCAGGTGACCAAGGAAGGCATCGGGACCAAAGGCCCGACGCTGACCAGCTACGTGAGCATAGCGGGGCGGTATCTGGTGATGATGCCGGGCATGAGCCATCTTGGCGTTTCACGGAAAATCGAAAACGACGAGCAGCGCCGGGAACTCAGAAAACTGATGCAGGAACTTAATCCACCGAAGAACCTGGGCTTTATCGTACGCACCGCGGGCATTGACCGCACACTCAAGGAACTCCAGCAGGACCTGCATTACCTGGTGCGAATCTGGAAACTTATCAGCCAGCGGATTCAAACGCTGCCAGCGCCGGCCGAACTTTACCAGGAAAGCGATCTGGTTATCCGCACGATACGCGATCTGTCGCTGATGGACATTGAACGAATCGTGGTCGACGACGCGAAAATGGCGGAAAAAATCCGCGATTTTGTTTCGCTCTTTAACCCCAAATCCGCCGAGGCGGTGCAGGTATACGACGATCCCATGCCGTTGTTCCAGCGCTATAACGTGGAACGCGAAATCGAGAAGATCAATTCGCGCCGCGTGGAAATGGCCAACGGCGGGTCGCTGGTTATCGATTCGGCGGAAGCCCTGGTGGCGATTGATGTGAATTCCGGGCGCTATCGCGAACAGCGCAACGCCGAAATGACGGCATTCAACATCAACAAGGACGCCATCAAGGAAATATGCCGGCAGTTGCGCCTGCGCGACCTGGGCGGCGTGATTGTGATCGACTTTATCGACATGCGCGAGGAAAAGCACAAGCGCGAAATCGAACGGCTGCTGAAGAACAATCTTAAGAACGACCGGGCCAAGACCAAGGTTTTGCGCATGAGCCTGTTCTGCATGATCGAAATGACCCGGCAGCGGGTTAAAGCCAGCCTGAAGCGGAGCATTTACCAGGACTGCCCGCATTGTCACGGCTCCGGCCTGATCAAAACGCCGGAGAGCATTTCTCTGGATGTGATTCGCCGGTTGACCGCCGGGACACTGCTGGCCGCGGTGAACCGGATCGACGTTCGCGTGCATTCAACGGTGGCGACGTATTTACTAAACCGTAACCGCCGGCAGCTTGTGGAGCTTGAAGAGCGCTCGGGACGGCGGATTGGCATATTGCCGGATGCGGCGCTGGCGGGAGACGCGGTCCTGATTGAAGCGTACGATTCCCGCGGCAATCTGATGAACGTGAGTTTTTAAAAGCGAAGCGCAGGTCCGTGGTCGGGATGCACAGCCAGATATTCGCTGACCATTCCTAAATAACTTTGCGGTTCGTTGGCAAGATCTTCCAGACCAAGTTGCTTCTGAACGCGTTTGACCGTTTCTTCATCCGGACCTTCAATT
>DATJSN010000101.1:0-49238 GCA_035504095.1 Phycisphaerae bacterium
ATAAATAAGCCACTTGGGATTGGCGGCAAACCGGCTCATAACTTCAAGTGCGGCAATGGCATTCTCTTCACGAATGGTCACGTTGTGATGCAGGCGAGTTGAGATGATGCGTTTACCCAGGACATCGTCAATGTTGAGCAATTCATCGTGCTGATGTTGAACGGAAAGCGCTGGTGCCTTATGGTCTTCTTTCAAAAATGGTTTGATGGATTCTGAATATGTTCGTTTTGCTGGAATGTCCAGCAGTTCCATCTCTGGATATCTCAGAGCCGTAAGCCTTCCCCCGAATACACAACCCGTATCGATATTGATGGTATGGTTGAGCCACTCGGGTTCCGGAACCGGTGTGTGGCCATAAACGACAAACGCTTTGCCACGATATTCAGCCGCCCAATCCCATCGGATTGGCAGGCCAAACTCATCTGTTTCGCCAGTGGTTTCCCCATAGAGCGCAAATTCGCGCACTTTACCCGAACCACGCCCCTGCATTTCTTCTTTCATGCCGGCATGTGCAACCACCAGTTTTCCATCGTCAAGGACATAGTGGCTCACAAGATCGTCGATAAACTCCTCCATATCGCGCATGAAGTTTCCGCGAATATCTGTAGGAAGTGCCTCGATTTCCTCCAGGGTCTTTTCCAATCCATGTGTGATCTGCACATTTTTGCCGCGAAGTTTTTTAAGCAGTTTTATATCGTGATTTCCTGGCACACACAGAGCTACCCCGGCATCGACCATGGCTTTAACGAGTCTGCAAACATCAATAATACGTGGGCCGCGATCGACAATGTCGCCAAGAAAGATGATTTTTCGTCCCTGTGGGTGGACATAGGCGCTGCCGGGTCCTTGGGGTTGATAGCCCAGTTTGTTCAGCAACTCAATTAATTCATCGTAGCATCCATGAATATCTCCAATGATATCGAACGGTCCATGTTCACTTTTTCGGTTGTTCCACAGCGGTTCGCGCGTGATAGTAACAGAATCAATATCTTCTTGATTTTCCAGAATAAATACATGCCGAAAGCCCTCACGTTCTAATTTTCGCAATGAACGCCGAAGTTGTTGGGATTGTTGTCTGATGACATGCGGCCCGAAATTGCGGTCAGGCCGATTTTTGTTGCGCTGATGAGAGACCTCCTCAGGTACATTAAGCACGATGGCAACAGGCAGACAATGATACTTGCGGGCTAGCTCGACCAATGGCTTACGAGATTCTTCCTGCACATTCGTGGCATCCACGACCGTCAGCCGACCGGCTTCAAGACGCTTGGAAGTAATGAAATGAAGCACTTCAAAGGCTTCTTTGGTAGCCGACTGGTCGTTTTCATTATCAGAAACCAAACCACGACAAAAATCCGATGAAATAATTTCCGTGGGCTTAAAAAGTCGGCGCGCCAAAGTGGATTTGCCGGAGCCTGAGACACCGATCATGACGACCAGTGAGAGTTCAGGAATCTTTAGCTTCACATCTTGGTGAATAGATCCGGAAGAAAGAGCATCGAAGGGTGGTTCAATCACGGCGGAACACCCCCATCTGAGTGGGTGGACCGACTTTGGGGTCCTCTGGACCAATCGGCAGGAATTCAACGTTGTAACCGAATCGTTGGCATACGCCGTTAGCCCATGCTTGAAACTCGCTTCTTATCCATTCGAATCGGTGATCTTTGTGACGAAACTGACCAGCGCTTAAATTCTCCCACTTCACATTGTATTCACGATTCGGTGTGGTCAGGACAATGGTTTTGGGCTTGGCAAATTCAAACAACACTCGTTCAAATGCCGCCAGACGTGGTGAATCGAGGTGTTCAATGACCTCAACGACCGATGCGGCATCGAAGCCTTCCAGTCGCTTGTCACGATAGTTCAGTGATCCATGGATCAGGTTAATGCGCATGCGCTGTTTGTCAGGCATGCTATCCAAATGCAAACGATCGCGTGCAATTTCAAGAACACGGTACGAAACATCCATTCCAAGTATTTGTTCGAACTGCCGCTCAGCTAGGAGCAACCGTAGGAGCTTTCCCTCTCCGCAACCCAAGTCCAGGATACGTTTCGCCCCTGAGTTTTTAAGCACTGCAAGCACGGCACCCAATCGTTGTTCATTGAGACTGAATTTTTCTTCTACTATGGCTTCTTCGATTCGATGTTCTTCCTGTACCGAGTCCGGATCGGTCTGATCCTCTTCAAGTAATTGATCAAGAGCCTGACGCGTGAGATTCTTCTGCCGTTTAAGGTAACGGCTGACAATCTGCTCACGCTCAGGGTGGGAGCCAAGCCACCCTTCACCATGACGTAGGAGTTTTTCTACTTCATCTTGTCCTACCCAATAGTGTTTGTCGTCATCAAGAACGGGAATCAGAACATACAGATGGGAAAGTAAATCCTGCAATCTTTTTTGCGCTTGCATGGTCACAGTGTAATAACGGCTGTTTCCCCAAGTGGGAAACATGGGATCGAGTGCGTGTGCTTCGGTGGAAATAGTGTAACCCAATGGATCAAATAGTTTTCGCAGAAACGTTTCTCCGCCGCGACAGGGCAACGTCGCAATACGAACGGTCAACGGCAATATCTGCTCGACGAGTTCTGCGCGATCCTTGCTTCGTCCGCCGAGAGCGGAACCGAACACCTGTGCAATGGCAACGCTAAGGAAAGATGATGCGACATACGGTCGGTCGTTTACATACTGCTCGAGCGTACGTCCTTCGCCGGAGGGACCCCGCCTATTGCGAACCAATGCGATTGGATCAATATCAAGAAGCAAAGCTACCGTGCAAATGTTCTCACTAGCTTCGGGATAAAATATATGTGCTTGACCAAAGGATAAATCGAAACTTTGGGCGCGTGCAGGGTTCTTGTGGAGCAGGTACCCCAGATCGTAGGCTGGCCGGTGTGTCGTGGTGATGCTAAGCAACATAACGTGTCCGACAAAATCTTAACGAAAACAAAAAGACCTATCTCATATGAAACGGGCCTTATTCATTATCCTTTTGGGGGTTCTACAGGTCTATCTTGCGCGAAGGAGTGAAACAGTGCTACCGTTAACATTTCTCCCGCCGCTTGGTAAATCTTTCTAAATTCTCGGTGCAGCCGTTTTACATGCCGCCTTTGAGCGTACCAATGCGATAAAAACCGTCACTGTCTTTGGAGAGTTGGCCCTGGGCCACAAGCTGGTCCCATACGGCCTGGGGAAATTCGCGCGGTGGGATGATGGACACGATGCCGCTGGCGCCGGAGGTAAGCGGACTGCGGCCCAGACGCGATTCTTCATCCAGGCGTGTGAGTTTGAGCCGCTTCTTAAAGGCCTTCATCGCCCGTTTGAGTTCTTCGTTGTCGGTCAAAGATCTATTCCTTCCACAAGCTGATTTATGATTAAAACGCTCCTGTGTTACACGACGACTTCCACTGTCGCGTGTAATTGACGCGGATACCACCTATTCACATCGACCCAAATACCATCGGCTTCGGGTTTGCATAGACTCCAAAACTTAGAGTCTAGTGTCAATAATGATGACCATAGTAATGGGGAGGTCCACCATGGTTAATAACAACGCAACCGGAAAAACTGGCTGCGAATATGACCACCAATAGTGCACAGAGCAGACGTTTTACAAATCGCACTTTCATCAGACACCTCGCATTCCAAAAATCGGTGCTGTTTTCGGTGCAGTTTGTTTTCACATCTCCTTATTGCTGATTCTTGTCATTTCCTTTTCCGCTTTGGTCACCGCCGCCACCGCCTCCACCGGATGGAGGAGCTTTATTTTCTGAACCGCCGCCACCCTGCGGAGCATGGCCAGCGGCGCTGCCACCGCCTCCGCCATTATGCTCGCCGCCATAATTCTGGCCGCCGCCGCTCGGCGGAGCTGAGTGACTGCCTTGTTGCGGGTTGCCGCCAGTTTGCTCACCATGCCCACCCTGGCCGCCGTAATTCTGGTTACCGCCAGATGGGGGCGGCGTGTAGTAGTGACCGCCCTGATTATTGTTTGGCGGCCCCTGGTTCACGGGCTGAGGTTGGGGAGCAAAGTGCGGCGGTTGCGGGGGTGGAGGCGTCGGCCCTGGCGCCGGACGATGATTGGCATAAGTATCTTGCGGCAAAGGCTGGACCCGTTCATAGCTCCGTGGCGGCGGCGGTAAGCCTCCCGGAGGCGGACCACCCCAGAAATGCGCGTTGTCCGGCGGCCGACCAGGGTAATAACGCCAGCCGTAGTGCGGATCGTTGTAATAATAAACCCCTGCGTTGGGATCAAAATAAAAATCTACGCCGACAATTAACGCCGGCGGCGGTGCGTAGACAACATAATTCGGCGGAGGCGGTGGCAAAACAGGCGGTGGGCCGCTCCAATAGGTTACATCCGCCGGCGGAGTCCCAGGATAATATTGCCATATGCCCTGCTGGGTACAACCATAATAAGCCTGGCTATTCGGATCGTAATAATAATATGTATATATTGGCGCGGGGGGAGGCGGCTGACTGGCATATCCTCCACTTTGAACATAGGTGGTGCAGCCAGCCAGGCTAATCGCCTCGGCGCTGATGGCAAGAGCCGCACAAATCATCATATTTTTACCAATATGCCTATTCATAAATAGACCTCCGTGTTTTTCATGCCTCCTATTACCCCCGTCTGGCCGCCAGGATAGTAAAACCCATTGGCATCTCATCATAGGCATCATCTTGGCCGCGGCAAGTCGTGTGGAGCCGGACCGCTCCAAATGTGGACATTCGGCGGCGGATGTCCGGGATAATAACGCCAGCCATAGTGCGGGTCGTGATAATAATAGACCCGGGCAACCGGATCAAAATAAAAATCAAAGCCCACGCTTACTGAAACAGGCGGCACGGCAACCACAACATTGGGCGGAGCCACCGGCAATACAGGCGGCGGCCCACTCCAGTAAACCACGCCCGCCGGAGGGGTTCCCGGATAATACACCCAGGCGCCGCCGGGCGTACACGCATAATAGACCTGTTGGTTCGGATCGTAATAGTAGTATGTATATACCTGAGCCGGTGGTGGCGCAGGAGCGGGTTCCGGAGTGTATACGACGGTGTTGGGACTTTGCGCCGGTGGGTTTTGATTGTTTGCCGCACTGCTTTGATTTTGTGCGTTTTTCCCGCACCCGGAGATGCCGGCAATGGCGGCCGCAAGGACCGCAGAAATCATGATCTTTTTACCAATATGACTAATCATGACAGACCTCCAAAGTTCAACAGATATTTCGCTTGAGTACCTCAACAGTAAAATTCATCCATAATCTTTTACAGCATGGTTATCTCGGCGGCGGCAAGCCGTGTGGGGCTGGACCGCTCCAATAATGGGCGTCCGGCGGCGGACGGCCGGGGTAATACCGCCAGCCGGAATGCGGGTCGTTGTAATAATAAACCTGCAAAACAGGATCGTAATAATAGTATGGGGTTACAACGACGGCCGCAGGAGGAGGCGGCGCCACATATACAGCACAACCGGTAAATGCCGCGGCGCCTGCGGCAATAACCAGAGGGAAAATAAAATACGCGATGTTACGCATGACGCACCTCCCGTCGGTGCAGCATTCGTTAATTTATTGTATGCACGGAATCAATCTGAAGATTTATTTATTTTTGTATCGCAACAACCATAGCTGTTTAAAAACCATAATTAATGTGAAATTTTTCACCATAGATTTCGGATTATTTTTAACCACAGATCACACTGGTTCCAACAGCAGCCTCCTCATTTGATTTTTGCTAAAATCTATTTGAGAATGCAGATTATTGCGGATTCGTTTTTGCTTCATGATATGAACGACACCAAAACATCCCGTAGTTTGCGAACGATGGTTACCGCCACGCTTTCGGTGCGGAACTGGGCACAGGCCGTTGATTTTTATAAGGCGGCTTTTGGGGCCATCGAACTGCATCGCGTTCCCGGCGGCGGCGTTGCGCAGTTGTCCGTGTCCGGTGCGGAATTCTGGGTTGCCGAGGAATCTCCGCCTCACCGGAATTTCAGCCCCGAATCATTGGGCGGCTGCTCGGTTCGGATGCTGTTGATCGTCGAAGACCCGCAAGCAATGTGCGCGCGGGCCGTCGCGGCGGGTGCGAAACTGGTTGCGCCGGTTGCCGATGCCCATGGATGGCGCATAGGCCGAATTGTTGATCCCTCCGGCCACCACTGGGAAATCGCCCGGCCAATGCGTTGATGATCGCAGGTTATCAATTCATATGAAATGCCGCCTGAGCCTCAGCCGGTTCAAACCGCACAATCCAAGGACATAACGACTATATCCACGCCTCGGTATTTCGTTCGTTCCACGACCGACCACCCAAGGTGCGAGTAAAATTGTTCTGAGTTTAGAGTATAGAGGTAAAGGCGATCGATCCCCAGCGACCAGGCGTCTACGATGACACGTCTGACCAATGCCGCGCCTATACCCTGTTTCCGGCTTTCTACTGCAACAAACACGCCTGCAAGCCACGGTGAAAGCTCTGTGCGCGTGTCCATATCGTCAACCACGAGCATGGCGGAACCGAGCAATTTTTCGCCTGTGAATGCGACCAGAACAATGGGAACTGCCGTCGAAAAGGGTTCTTCGCAAAGCCGGGGCGAAAGAAAGCGCGGCTTTGCCGAAGTTTCAGATTTTTAATACGAAGATATTTTTAAGAAGCAAACTCGGCCAGCGTCCCGTAATAAATACCCTCAAAAGGGGAAAATTGATTTTGTCCAGATTCGTTTAGAAACTTAAATTGGCACATAACTTAATACCGATAATCACCTCGGGAGCGGATTCAATTGGCCAGCGGAGATTATGGGAACTAAGACAATTCAGGCTGATGATCGTTCAGGGGCCCAAACATCACATGGGAACACGGCTCGGGGATTGCGCGCGCTATCGCGGATAGCGGTGATTTCAGCACATTACATGCTGGCGGTCATTGCCATTTCCGCCGTCATTGCATGCCTGTTTATTTCCCTGGAGATTGTGGACATACACCATAAAACACTGGGGTGGAACGCGATGTGGACGAATCGCGTAAACCAACTCGTGGCTTTGCGGTCGGCGGTCAGCGACGCGGGATTGGAAGTGAATGCAATTCTGAAAAATCCCTCGCCAGAGGAATTTAAACGGCTTAACACGGCGTATGATTATCTCGACGCCAGGCTCGCGGCGCTGCAATCGGAGATCACAATCAACAATGACCCGATGGCCCCCGCGATGAAAACGCTGATCAATGATCAAATCAACGGCATTTTAAAGCTGACAGCGTTGCTGAGGAATAATGCCGTGCGGGAACTTAGCGGCAACGGACGAAACGGGCAGACCCCGCCGTCGGCGATCGATACAGACCGCGATCAAATACTTGTTCAAGACGCGATTACCACCGCGACGACGTACATCCGGTCGGAACAGGTTTCACAATTGGATCAGTCGGAAGTGTCGTCGCGATACTGGGTTTACCGGCAATACCTTGTGTGCGCAATCGCAGCGCCATTTATGCTGGCGCTGGCCGCACTGACCGTGAGAGCGTTGCTTCGTTCGCAGCGAACATTAAAAGAACGTGAGCGGGCGCTGGACGAACTGCACGCATACCAAACCGCCTTGAATCACCATGCGATTATCGCGGTCACCGATGCCGAAGGGCGGATCACTCAAACCAACGAGGCTTTTCGCCAGGTCAGCAAATTTTCGGAGCAGGAAATCATCGGACAGAACCATCATCTTGTTGATCCGCGGTTTCATACAAAAAATTTCTGGAACGAGATGTGGCAGACGATTTCCTCCGGGACCATCTGGCACGGGGAGGTATGTGAACGGGCAAAAGATGGCTCACAATACTGGGTGACGAAGACCGTTCTGCCGGTTCTGGACGAAAAAGGACGGCCCAATTCCTTTATTTCGATCGCCACGGACATTACGAAACAGAAGCAACTGGAAACGGAACTTCGAATCGCGGCACGAACGGACAAGCTCACGGGGCTTCCCAACCGGGCGGCGCTGGCGGATGACATTCAACGCGCGATTGCGCGAACGCGGCGGCATCCAGAGTTTTCTTTCGCGGTGCTGTTCCTGGACCTCGATCGGTTCAAATCCATCAATGATTGTCTGGGCCACGAAGCCGGCGACTTATTGCTTCGCGAGATTGCCTCGCGCCTGCGATTGTCTCTGCGCGAAGAGGACGTTGTGGCTGTGTCAGCGCCGGCCGACGGTGCGGAAAAGGCGCAACAGAAATGCGGCGAAGTGGTGCGACTGGGCGGTGATGAATTTGTGGTGCTGCTGGACGGTTTGCGGACGCCTGCAGATGCGTGCATCGTCGCCGATCGAATTCTCGTCAAACTCGCGGCGCCGCTTTCAATCCTGGGGATGCAACTATATACATCCGCAAGCATCGGAATCGTAACCAGCGAAATATCGAACACCTCGGCGTCTGAAGTATTGCGCGACGCGGATATCGCTTTATACGAAGCGAAACTCGCCGGCAAGGGAAGGTATGTCGTGTTTGATGAACAGATGCGGAACCGGATCAAGCACCGGGTCAGTCTGGAATCGGACCTTCGGAGCGCATTGGAGAATGGGCAACTTTTACTGCACTATCAACCGCTGGTCTGCCTGTTCAAGAGCGAAGTTTTCAGTTATGAGGCGCTAATTCGATGGAAGCATCCGCAATACGGGATGGTTTCACCGGCGGAGTTCATTCCTATTGCCGAAGAGTCGGGATTGATTATTCCAATAGGAAAATGGGTCTTGCGCGAATCCTTACGGCAACTGGCGCAATGGCGAAGGACATACGGCACGGCAAAATTTCCGCGGGTCCACGTCAACGTTTCATGGAGCCAACTGTCGCTGAGCGATTTTCCGTCGATGATTACGGGCCTTCTGGACGAATTCGGCCTGGAGCCGGATTCATTGTATCTGGAGATTACCGAAGGGACATTAATGCAGGACCCCATCGAAGGAGCCCGTGTTATAGATTCGTTAGACGAGATCGGCGTTAAATTAGCACTGGACGATTTTGGCACGGGATATTCATCGCTGTCGGCCTTGCATCAATTTCCGGTTCATATGCTTAAGATCGACGGTGATTTTGTCGCGAAGATGATGCGCGGGCGTGAATATCTGGCCATGGTTGAGACGATCATTGCACTGACGCAGAATCTTGGCATGGGCGTCGTCGCGGAGGGGATTGAAACGGTCGAGCAACTCTTGACGCTGGAATCGATCGATTGTCAATTTGGACAAGGGTATCTGTTTACCAAGCCGATGCCGCCGGAGGAAGTACCGAATTTTTCGTACGCGATTCCGTCAAAGACTCTTGTCCGCGGAGCTACGGACAAAATACAGCCTGCTTCTGCCGTCTATATCAGCAGAACCTGCGGCGTTGAACATTAGGGAGATCATCTGTTCAATCTCCACCTTATTGATGAAAATAATTGTGGTATCGAAATACGCCGGGTTCCCTCCCGGTGCTGCATGCCGGTGGGATAAGCCTATTGAGTCAATCCACGTTGAAATAGCGCGCTTCGGGGTGGTGTACCACGAGCGCAGAGGTGCTCTGCTCCGGCTGGATCATCCAGTTTTCGGATAACGTACAGCCGATCCGCGATGGATCGAGCAATTTAAAAAGCTTTTCTTCATCCTGCAGGTCCGGGCACGCCGGATAACCAAAGCTGTAGCGGCAGCCCTGAAAATGGCAGGCGAAAATGTCGCGCATCGTGGGGCCGTCTTTATCAGCAATGCCCCATTCCTGGCGCACGCGTTTGTGCCACATTTCAGCCAAAGCTTCGGCGACCTGCACACCCATACCGTGAATGTAAAGGTACTCGGTGAAGTCGCCCTGTTCGAAAAGCTGTTTTTCATAAGGCGCCACATCCGGCCCGGCGGTTACGCACTGCAGCGCCACGACGTCCATCCGGCCTGATTCGACGGGATGGAAAAAGTCGGACAGGCACCAGCGTTTACGGTCCGTCTGGCGCGGGAAATGGAACCGCTCGATTTCGGTTTTCTTATCCGCAGCGTAAATGACCAGATCGTTTTTATCCGATTGCGCCCAGAAATAACCATACACAACCTGCGGTTTAAGCAGATTCAGGTCTTTACACTTCTGCTTGATGCGATTGTAAATGGGCCGCACGCGTTCCTCGGTCCACTGGCGGAATTCGTCGCGCGGCATCACGCCGCTTTTGAATTGCCACTGGCCGCGAAATAGCGCCACCTCATCTATATATGGATAGACCGCATCGATGGGAATATCCTTAACCACACGCGTGCCATAGAAAGGCAACGGCGGAATGGGATTGGTATGACTGATCCCGGAATCGACGTAATCGCTGGTTGAGAGCTTAGCCGCCAGTGCGGTTGGAGCCGAAGTGGCCTTCACGGCGCCGCCTGTGGCGACGAGAATCTCCTGGACCTTGCCGGTGGCAACGTGGTCCATGATTTTCAGACCCTCAAAGGCGTCCTTGCCATAAAACAAGGGACCTTTATAAAGGTCGCGCAATTCACCTTCGACGTATTTGCGCGTGAGCGCCGCCCCGCCGAGGATGACGGGAATATCGATTCCCAGCCGATTGAGTTCCAGCAAATCTTCGCGCATCACCAGCGTGGACTTGACTAAAAGCCCGGAAAGGCCGATGGCATGTACGTCATGCTGTTTGGCTGCTTCGATGACGTTATTGATCGGCTGCTTGATGCCCAGGTTAAAAACGGTATAGCCGTTATTGGACAAAATAATGTCCACCAGGTTTTTGCCAATGTCGTGAACATCGCCTTTAACCGTGGCCAGCACCAGCTTGCCGCGGCTTTGGCCTTCCATTTTGGGCATGTGCGGCTGCAAATAGGCCACCGCGGCTTTCATGACTTCGGCGCTCTGGAGCACAAAAGGAAGCTGCATCTGCCCGCTGCCAAAAAGGTCTCCCACCGTTTTCATGCCGGAGAGAAGATGATCGTTGATGATGTCCAGCGGCGGATATTTTTTCATCGCTTCGTCGAGGTGCTCGTGAAGCTTCTGTTTGTCGCCATCGATGATGTGGCGGCGGAGTTTTTCCTCCAGCGGCAATTGTTCGACTGTTTCGGCGGCGCGCTCCGGAGCACCCAGTGAACTCAACAGCGCCAACGGGTTGTAGTCCAGGCGCGCACGGTCGTAGATGAGATCCAAAGCCCATTGATAATGCTGCGGATCGATTTTATTTTGCGGCAAAATTTTACTGGAGTGCACAATCGCCGAAGTCAGCCCGGCTTTCACAGATTCATTGAAAAAGGCGCTGTTAATCACCACGCGCGCATAAGGCTTAAGGCCAAACGAGACATTGGAAAGCCCCAGCGTGGTGTGACATTTGGGGAATTCCGCGCTGATGCGGCGGATGCCCTCGAGAGTTTCCATCGCCAGCCGGCGGACTTCCTCCTGGCCGGTGACGATGGGGAAAATCAACGGATCAAAATAGATATCCGTTTCGTCGATGTCGTATTTGTTGACCAGCAGGTCATAGAGCCGGTGCGCAATGGAAAGTTTGCGGTCGGCGGTTTTGCCCATCGCTTCGATTTTGTCATCATCGATGGTGCCCGCGACGATCGCAGCGCCATAGCGCTTGAGCAGCGCGGCCATTTTGGCAAGTTTTTCCTCGCCATCCTCGAGATTGATGGAGTTGACGATACATTTGCCGGGCGCGGACTGCAGGCCGGTTTCGATGACGTCAAGCTGCGTCGAATCGATCATGAGCGGAGCGGTGACTTCTTTGGCGAACCGCCGGACTATTTCGAACATGTCGGCAGCGCCCGCGCGGCCCACGTAATCGACGCAAATATCGATGACGTGCGAACCCTCCCTGACCTGTTCCCGGCCCATGGAGACCAGTGTGTCCCAGTCCTGAGAGAGCATGGCGTCTTTGAATTTTTTCGAGCCGTTGGTGTTGGTGCGCTCGCCGATGATGAGGATGGAATTATCCTGCCGGGCATCGACAGCGCTATAAAGCGAGGAAACGGTGGCATGGGCGGCGTCGAGTTTGCGGCCAAACGCCTGGCGCGGCGCGGGTTTAAGGCCCGCGACGGCGGCGGCCACCTGTCGAATATGTTCCGGCGTAGTGCCGCAACAGCCGCCGACGATGTTGACGCCGAACTTACTGACGAATTCCACGTGGGATTTGGCCAGCTCCGCGGGCGCGAGTGGGAAATATGTTTTTCCCTCGTGAAGCACGGGCAGACCGGCGTTGGGCTGAATGGACAAATAACGCCGGCAATCGCGGCTAAGCGTTTCCACGTGCGGCCTCATTAATTCCGGACCAGTGGCGCAGTTCATGCCGATCACGTCCACGGGGAGCGCCTCAAGCGTTGTAATCACCGAGTTGATTTCCGTGCCTAAAAGCATCGTGCCGACGGTTTCCATGGTGACCTGCACCATGATCGGAACGCGGATGCCCAGTTCGCGCATCGCATCGGTAGCGGCAATCACCGCGACTTTGGCCTGCAGAAGATCGAAGCAGGTTTCGATGAGGATGGCGTCTACTCCGCCTTCCAAGAGGCCGCGAATTTGTTCGGTATAGGAATCGAGCATCGTGGCGAACGTGGTGTTGCCGAGGGTGATCGACTTGGTGCCCGGGCCGACAGAACCGGCGACAAAGCGCGGCTTACCTGGCCCGTTGAATTTATTCGCCGCTTTGCGGGCGATTTGCGCGGCGGTGCGATTGATTTCGCGGCAGCGGTCCTGCAGGCCGAATTCGGTGAGGACAATTTTACTGGCGCCAAAGGTGTCGGTTTCGACGGTGTCGGCGCCGGCGGCAAAATATGCGCTGTGTATGGATTCAATTACATCCGGCCGGGAAAGAATCAGCACCTCGGGGCAATTTTCCAGATTCCAGAAGTCTGAAAGCGACAGATCGGCTTCAAAAATCTGTGTGCCCATGGCGCCGTCAAAAATCATGACGCGATCGGCCAAAACATCCAAAAATGGATGTTGAGCGAGCGGCGCGGAAAATGGGCGCTGGGCTGCGGCATGGGCAACCTTGGTGGGAGCGCGGTTTTTTATGGCCTGGGTGTCGTTCATTTATTTTCGCTCCAGACGCTTGCGTTCTTTTTCCATTTCCTTGCGCTCATACCAGCGCTGGGTGGCAGAACGCTTCGACTCATGATATTCATGAGAACTTATCGTCCGCAGCCATTGCAATTCTTTTTCAGAAAGCTCTCGGCGCTCGCCGGGGGCCAACCCTTTGACAGTAATTTTATCCCCGATAGCGACGCGAAATATATCCCTTGCATGAAAACCGGATCGGGCCAAGACGCGGGGAATTTCGCGGTTTTTGCCTTCATTGATTTTGATTTCCAAAACTGTGTTGCCGCGTTCACGAGCAAGCAAACGTGCTTTAAGACCCTGTGTTTTTTCGGCGCGGCCGCCTTTGTGGGTGGGTCCGAGCCAGACGCCCTTTTTAATTTTTTCAAGCGTTCCGGAGCTCAAATTTCCTTCCACGGTGACCACGTATGTTTTTTCGACGCCATAACGCGGATGAGCCAGGCGATTGGCCAACTCGCCGTCGTTGGTCAAAAGCACCAGGCCGCGTGCGTCCATTTCCAGACGACCGACAGGAAAAACTCTCTGGGTGATTCCACCGAGCAGGTCATAGACGGTTCGCCGGCCGGACGGGTCATGCCTGGTTACCAGCACGCCTTTGGGTTTGTGCAAAAGAAAATAGATTAACTTTTCCGGCGCGATAGGTTCGAGCACCTGATCGCCGACGGTGATTTCGTCTTTAACTGGGTCGATCAGCACCGGCAACGCGGCACGAACTTCACCATTCACCCGCACCTGGCCCTGGGTGATCAGTTCTTCGCATTTGCGCCGCGAGGCGATGCCGCAATCGGCCATGAATTTTTGTAAACGAACCTGCATTTTGTTGCGCCCATACCCTTCCAGATAATTAATATAAACAAGGAATCCTGAATTCGTGCTCAGGGCATTTGAATCTGCAACCAGGTGCATGGACTGACCACGCGCATCCGCGGCGACTTGAGCAACGCGGGAATCAGCACCGTTTCGCCCGGCTCGACAGCTACCGGGAAACCATGTTGGGAGTCGATGACGGCCTGACCGGCCAGCATAATCCAGACCTGCGGTTTGCCCTTGATCAACGCTTCGCCTAATGGGTAGGTTCCGTCGCCAATCTCCACACGGCTTACGCTGAAATGTTCGCAGGCGACTAAATCGGTAATCTGGAAATCTTCCATATGGCGTTTGGTTTGACTGTTGTTGTGCGGCGCAGGCGCATTGAAATTGACGACCTCCAGAGCCTGCTCGACATGCAGCGCCCGCGGCTTGCCGTCGGTCATCAGACGGTTCCAGTCAAAAATGCGGAAGGTTGTATCGCTGGGCGTCTGTACCTCGGCCGCCAATACGCCTGCGCCCAACGCATGTACTGCGCCCGATTCGAGATAATGACAATCGCCGGCGCGGGCCGGAATCGCATTGAGCAGTGGTTCAACCTGACCGGTTTGGAGCGCGTTTTGAAACGTGTTGCGATCCACGTTGGGTTTAAGCCCGTTGTAAATTTTTGCTCCGGGGTCCGCCTGCAACACATACCAGGCTTCATTCTTCAGATGCGCGCCGGGGTGTTTTTGGGCGTATGAAACATCGGGATGCACCTGTACCGATAAATTCTGCTGGGCATCCAGAAATTTGATCAGTAAAGGAAAATAGCCGTTTAATGCGGCGGCCTCCCCCATGATTTGCGCGGAATGAGCGGTAAAAATATCACGAAACGAGCGACCCCGATAAGGGCCGTGAGCAATGCGGTTGCTCAGGCTTCCGTCGGGCAACGCGCCAATGGAATCCGCCTTGACCGAACCGGGCGGTAAATCCGCGAGTTCCCACGATTCACCAAGAAGCGATCCCTGCAATTCGCGAGGAATGGGCCGTTCGAGCACCTGGCGCAGCCGGCGACCGCCCCAAATACGCCGCTGAAATACCGGTATAAATTTAAGCGGATACATCCAAAACCTTTTTTATCAACGCACAAACGCCATGTCTAACCAACACAAGAAGCCATACCATATTAAACAACCAGCCCCATACGAATGGGAAAACTTCGGTCCCTGGTTATTAACCATCGGCTTTATAGGCCGTTATTCCATCATTAAATCCGCCAAGGCCATGCGCGAATCGGTTGCGCGCCGGGCCGGTCAACGCTCGCGGCGTCATGGTGGCTTGCCAGGAATGCCTGCGAGCATTATTATTATATCCGGATGAACGGATTAATGCCAACCCGGCCGACTCATGCTTCCCGCGCTTCACGATCGCGGCCTCAGGCCATGGGAGAGTGGATCGAATTGCTGCGAACGCTGGCCGATCCCATGCGCTTGCGCATTCTTCGCCTGCTGGAGCAGGCCGCCCATCCGGGCCTTCGCGTAGGAGAGTTATCCGAAGCGCTCAAACTGCCTCAGTCCACGGTGAGCCGACACATCAAAACACTGCTCGACGCCGGTCTTGTGGATGGTCACCGCGACGGGACTTCAATGCTTTACTGCCTGAGTGAAATGGCAGGCCGGCATGAAACCAAACAACTGCGCGCGCTGACGCGTGAAAGTCTGGTTCACGACGAACAGATACAGGCTGACGCGGCACGACTTGCGCAGGTATTACGCCGCCGGCACACCGGCGGTCACGAATTTTTTGACGCTAAAGCCCCCCACTGGGATGCGTTGCGTAAAGAATGGTTTGGTGACACGTTTCACCTTGAGGCGATGCTCGCCGGACTGAATCCGGATTGGACAGTGGGTGACCTGGGCGCGGGTACCGGCGCCATGTTTACCCTTCTGGCGCCGCACGTGAAAACCATCATTGCGGTTGAACCGTCGGCGGCAATGCTTAAGGCGGCCAAAGCGCGGATCAAAACGCTGGGGCTCAATAATGTGGAACTGTTGCAGGGCAGACTCGAATCCTTGCCGATTCCGGAGCAAACTCTGGACATGGCGATCATTAGTCTCGTTCTGCATTACGTTGATGACATTCCCGCTGTGCTGACCCAAACGTATCGGACGCTCAAACCGGGCGGCGTTTTATTAATACTTGATCTGCTGGCACATTCAGTGGAAATGTTCCGCAAAAAAATGGGACATCGCTGGATGGGGTTTGCCCCCCACACTCTGGAAGAACAATTATCCGCGGCCGGATTTGTACAAACACGCTGGCATACGCTCCCGGCGCGGGCCGGCCGATCGCGCGAGGCGGGAGTGACCATTCCTGATTTGTTTGTTATGCGGGCTGTGCGTCCGCGTTAATTTTTTTAAGGATTTACAATGGCTGTTAAACACGACGTAAAAGATCTCTCGCTGGCACCCTATGGCAAAAAACGCATTGAATGGGCGGATAAGGACATGCCCGTGCTTCGGCTGGTCCGCGAACGATTTGCCAAGGAAAAACCGCTTGCCGGCTATCGGATGGCGGCCTGTCTGCACATCACGACGGAAACGTCCAACCTGGCGCGCACACTGCAGGCCGGCGGCGCTGAACTCGCCCTGTGTGCCAGCAATCCGTTGTCCACACAGGATGATAACGCCGCTTCATTGGTTTCTGATTTCGGCATCTCGGTTTTCGCCATCAAAGGCGAAGATCGCGATACCTATTACCGGCACATGAATACCTCGCTGGACATCAAACCCAACGTGACCATGGATGACGGCGCTGATCTGGTGAGTTTGCTGCACACAACGCGCAAAGATCTGGCGGTTAACATTGTCGCTTCCATGGAGGAAACCACTACCGGCGTGATTCGCCTGCGCGCCATGGAAAAAGACGGGATTCTGCAGTTTCCGGTCATCGCGGTTAATGACGCCCAGTGTAAACATTTTTTTGATAATCGTTACGGTACCGGCCAGTCGACAGTGGATGGCGTTATTCGCGCCACCGATTATCTGATCGCCGGCAAAAAAGCGGTGGTGTGCGGCTATGGCTGGTGCGGCAAAGGCGTGGCTTCCCGGCTGCGCGGCCTGGGCGCCAACACCATCGTAACTGAAGTCGATCCGATCCGGGCCATCGAAGCCACCATGGACGGCTTCTGGGTTATGTCCATCGCTGAAGCGGCCAAAATCGGCGACCTATTTATCACGGTGACCGGCAATGTGGCCGTGATCCGCCAGGAACATTTTGAAGTAATGAAAGACAATGCTTTGGTTGCCAATTCCGGCCACTTCAATGTTGAGCTGGACCTTGAGGCGCTGGAAAAAAATGCTCTAAGCGTGCGGCGCAAGGTGCGCGAATTTGTCGACGAATATACACTTAAAAACGGTCGGCGCATTTTAGTTGCCGGCGAAGGGCGTTTAATTAACCTGGCGGCGGCGCACGGCCATCCGGCGTCGGTCATGGATATGAGCTTTGCCGTCCAGGCATTGGCGACGGAATGGGCGATTAAGAATAAAGGAAAGCTCGGCAAACACGTTCACGATGTACCCAAGAGCGTGGATGAATGGGTCGCAGCGCTCAAACTTGAAAGCATGGGAATCAAGATCGACGTTCTGACCGAGCAACAGAAAAAGTACCTTGCCAGCCACGATATGGGCACGTGACAAGATATGGATTGCTGAGAATATAGATAGATCCCACCCTTCCCCAGTGCTGGTCCATCCGGAATGTTTAATCGATATTGCGGTAAATACTTTTTTTATTATGCAATATCCTGGAATTTTAGGGACGTTTTCCATGATTTTTCCAGAAAATTAAAAATTTGTTTGATTTTAGCCTACTTATTGAACATAATCTTTTCGGTGGAATAACCAAGCCAGGGGTAAAGGGAGCGGCATTTAAAGTGAAAAAACTAATTAAATCGTTCGTACCATTCTGCTTGGCCTGTTTTCTGGCTCGGACTGCTTTTGCACAAGTTGTAGCGGATGGATCCGGAACATGGACACCGGTAGCTATCACTCCAACAGATGAGGTGCAATGGCCTTGGAATATTAGTCCCGAAAGCGAAAGGTTTACAGACGTCAACAACATTTATCACACGTGGGTGTATAACACTGATCAGCCGTTTTCTGAAGGGAACACCACATTACCCAGGACCGAAATACGCGTCAAATTGCCGACATCACAGGCGGGTGTCGGGTCGGATACTGATTATGTTTCTGGACAGTGGCAGTTTGGGGCGCAGATGATGATCCCCTCCGATACGAGTAACTGGTGTATCTTTCAGATTCATACCGGCGACGAACAATCAAATGAGTATGGATCAACGGCCGGCATGCTGTTTTTTGAAGCCGGCGACGGCGGCTCAATTCATTGGTACGATGGCACAGAACTCGCCGGTCATTTATACAACAAGTGGTTTCAACTCAACGTGATTCATGATCTGGATGCAACTTCCAACACTACGATGACTGTCTATTTGAACAACACACAAATATATCAAGCCACGACTACCAGCAACGCCCTCGATTATTATTTCAAATGTGGCGATTATGGGCAAACCGGCTTCAGCCACGAGGGGGAAAATAACATCAAGGACATTAATATTTGGTACCAAGCACCGTAAAACAGCCAATCTGGTGCGTCGAGATTACTGAATATGCCTCAACAGCGGGAAACGAAGCGAGGGAGTTGATGCGACGTCGGAAGGTCTTCACAACATTGCATAAACGTCAGCGTCAGCGCACGGCTCTTTGGATCCAGCGATGTGCCGCTGCATCAATTGTTTTGGCAGCAACCGGAGCGGGAGCGCACAAAGCGCAAGCCGTAGTTGGATATGTCATCACTAACATAGGATCTTTTGCCGGCGGCGACTCCAGTTATGCCACGGGAATCAATAACAATGGGCAAGTCGTTGGTTTTTCACAAAATTATTCTTCTACCACCAAGAGCTACTACGATCAGGCGTTCCTGTATTCCAATGGAACGATGACCAATCTCACGCCGACAAGTGGAGAGTTCAGTGGAGAGTCCAGTTACGCGACTGGAATCAATAACAGTGGAGAGGTCGTCGGTTATTCGAATACTTCGGGGGGATATACACACGCATTTTCATATTCCAGCGGGACCATGACCGACCTGGGTACATTTTCCGGAAACAACGGAAATTTCAATGCTTCTGCTTTTGGCATAAACAGCACCGGGCAGGTTGTCGGTTATTCAAGTATTTCCGGAAACGTGGATGAATACAATGCATTTGAATATAGCAGCGGATCAATGACCAATCTGGGAACTCTTTCCTCTTATCCCAATGGCAGCTTCGCTTACGGAATTAATAGCAGCGGCCAAATTGTCGGTTATTCTTCAAATACTACCAACAACACGAATCACGCTTTTGTTTACAGCAGCGGCACAATGACCGACCTGGGAACCCTCGGAGGATCCAATAGTTATGCACGCGGCATTAATGCCAGCGGAGAGATTGTCGGATCGGCGGATACTTCGAGCGGCTCGTATAACGCCTTTCTATACAGCAGCGGGAAGATGACCAATTTGGGAACCCTTTCCGGTTACACCAATTCCAGCGTCGCTTTAGGAATCAACAGCTCCGGACAAGTCGTCGGCGCTTCAGGTAACTCCAACTTAGGCAGTGAAGGGTTCGCCTCTTTCCATGCGTTTTATTACAACGGCACTTCGATGGTTGATTTGAATTCAATAATTTCTCCCAATTCGGGCTGGGATCTTTTTAAAGCCACGGGGATTAATGATTCCGGCCAGATCATAGGGTTTGGTTCATATACCTACCCCTCCGGCCAATCCTTTGGATACCAGGCTTTTCTACTCACGCCAATTTCTGCAGAGGTATATTGGAACAATAACTCGGGTAACGGCTTGTGGGATATCAATACCAGCGCTAACTGGAACAATGTCGCGGGCGGTGTCAATCCGACAACTTATTCCAACACCGACGCTGTTTATTTTGACGATGTACATAATAACGGAAACTACAATGTGACGCTGAACACCACAGTAGACCCTGTGTCAGTAACGGTTAACAACAGCGCAGGCAACTATGTGATCAGTGGAACCGGTTTCATTGCTGGTTCAACGGCATTGGTCAAGGAAGGCTCAGACAACCTGACGCTTTCGACCGCTGACAGCTATATAGGCGGGACCCAGATCGGCGAAGGCAAGTTGATTGTGGGTAATAGCTCAGCAATACCAACCGACAGCTACGTTACCTTCGGCGATGGCACCAGTGATAGCGGCACGTTGGATCTGAATGGCATCGGCGCTACGGTTGGTGGACTCGCCGTCTATGCCGGAAGCTCAGGTACTCAAACCATCACCAATAACGGCACACAAACGGCCACGCTGACATTTGCCGGCGGGACAAGTGCGGTGGGTACTTTCTCCGGCGTACTTGCCGGCACGAATGCGGCGAGTACCTTTTCGGGCGTAATCCAAAATGGAAGCAATACCACGGCATTAACCGTTACCAGCGGTACACTGACACTCAGCGGAACCAACACTTATACAGGTGTAACCAACATCAACGGCGGAACGGTTTACGCCGGCAACTTTAACGCCTTGGGTTCAACTACGGGCGGCGCAGTAAATATCGCCGCAGGCGCCACGCTCGACATCGGTGGTATTGCCGATCAGGCTTCGGGCGGCTTTGGTGCCAAGACTTTCAACATTGCGGGCGCTGGCGCAGCCGGTAGCTTGGGCGTGATTCAGGACAACGGCGGCGCCAGTGGAGGTTATGGAACAGCCGAACAGACATCCGCATTCGAAAATATCACCCTGACCGCCAACGCCACGATCGGCGGCACAAATGAAGCGTGGTCCACCACACCTTATTCCAACGACGGTCGTTTTGACATCGGACGCGATGGCGGCACGCTGAACCTCAATGGACATGTTCTGACCAAGGATGGCACGAACCAACTTTCCCTGACCCAGCTCGGAGCTATCAGCACGTCGGATTCCGGCGGCGCCATCGTCGTAGACCAGGGTGTCTTATCACTCGAAACAAGCTTTAAGTTGCAAAACACCAACGATTACATCATTTACAATAACCCCGGAGGAGTTGCCGGCAATGTCCTTGGAGGATTCTTTGAGTCTACGACCGGCGACATAACCATGCCGATCATCGTCAATGGCGCCGGCGTAGAACTTGGCCAAGAACACAACACCTCCACCAGCACCATCAGCAGCGCCAGCATCGCGTTGAACAACAATGTGACGTTCGGACTCCTCAATGGCGCCACCGGTGGCGGCTTGATTTTGTCCGGCAACATCAGCGATATTTCCAGTGCTTTTGTTAATAGCTTACCTGCAAGCCTCTCATCGCTTGCCATCGCCACTGGCGCCGGTTCCATCACACTCAATACCGGAACATTGAATTTCACCGGTGCGCTCGGCTATAGCGGAACCACGACAATTAATCAGACCGGGACTTCTGTTGCTGCGCTTACCATTTCAGGAGCTCATACCAGCGGTGAAACCCTTTCCGGTGCAGTTCTCGGGACCAATGGGTCTTTAACCATCGGCGATGGGACTGACGCCACCGATCTGACGATGAGCAATTCCAGCAACAACTATACCGGTACGCTGACTGTCGATAACGGTACAGCCGGCGCATTCAAAGCCACGGGATCTTTTGGCGCCACTACCCTAACTCAAGGCGCTCTTGAAGCCTATAACGTTACTGCCGGCCAAGGCACATTGACCTTGGTGAGCCTGACCGCAAATGGCGGCGATCTGGAGTTTAACGTCGGCAGCGGTGCCCACGCCGATCTGATCACCATTACTGGCTCGGCCACACTGGGCAGCAACGCGGCGATCTCGCTTAACGGCGTCAACGGCGATACACCCACCGTCGGCGAAAACGTTCCCATACTTACGTCCACGAGCCTGTCCAATTCCATCAGCGCGACCAACGGAATTCTGGCCACCGGAAACGCCGGCAGCGAAACCTTGTACGTCTATCAAGGCGGCACACAACCTTTAAGCGGCGCCCTGGCAAATGATTCGAACTTCCAAACCAACACTAACGATCTGTTCCTGTATGTTGTCGGCAGTGCTGCGAGTCTGCAATGGACCGGCAGCACCGACGGCGGCGGCGATGGCATGACCTGGGATGTAACGACTAACTACAACTGGTGGAATACGGGAACCAGCGCCTATGGCCAGTTCTATCAGGGCGACAGCGTCACATTTCGTGATACTTATAACAACGGCACGCAAAACGTCAGCAACTACATCGTGACGCTGAATACCACCGTTGACCCTGGTTCAGTGACGGTCAACAACAGCGCCGGCAATTATGTCATCAGTGGAACCGGTTCGATCGGCGGCAGTACCAGCCTGCTTAAGGAAGGCGCCGACAGTCTGACGCTTTCAACGGTCAATACCTATGCCGGCGGCACGCAGGTTGGCAATGGTAAGATTATCCTCGGTGTCGCCGGCGCTTTGCCCAGTGGATCCGCCGTGACTCTTGGTGATGGAACCGCCGACAGCGGCACGCTGAATCTCAACGGTTTTAATGCCACCGTGACCAGCCTCGTGGTCGCTGCCAACAGCACCGGAACCGAAACCATTACCGATTCGTCAACCTCCAGTGCGTTGACTTTCTCCGGCGGCACCACCGCCGACGCCTTCTCCGGCATCATCACGGGAACCAATCTGAACCTCAACGTTTCTACAGGCTCTTTGGTCCTTTCCGGAAATAACAACTACGGCGGTGGAACCACGATAAGCACCGGCGCTACTTTAAGCGTGTCCGGTTCCATTGGCGGGGCAATCGCCGATTCCGGAACCTTCAACGTACAAAACAACGAGTCAATTACTAATCTCACCGGTACGGGCGCTACGGCCATTTCGACCGGTGACACGCTTACGCTTAATCCCACCAGCACCGATACTTTTGCCGGCGCGATTTCCACTGCTACCGGAACAACAAGCGGAAATCTGGCGATCAATGCCTCAGCGCCCGGTACCGGCGGCCTGACGCTTTCCGGAACGAATACTTATTACGGCACGACCACCATCAACAGTGGTGTTGTTTACGTTACCAATAGCAATTCTCTGGGTTCCACTACCGGCGGCACGGTATACGTCGACAGCGGCGCCACGCTGGACATCGGCGGCGGGACCAGTGAAACCATTGCCTTCGGCGCCAAGCAGTTTGACATCGCCGGAACCGGCGCGGCCGGCAGCCTGGGCGTGATCCAGGACAACGGCGGCGCCAATGGCGCCGTTGGCACCAACGTGCAGGAATCCGCTTTTGAAAATGTTACCCTGACCGGCAACGCCACCATTGGCGGAACGAATGAAATGTGGTCGACAACGCCCATTGGCAACGATGGCTCACTATACATCGGTCGAAGCACCAGCTCCTCGAGCAACCTGACCCTTCAGGGCTACGTTTTGACCAAAGACGGTGATGATCAATTTGCCCTTATCGGCGGCTCCAGTTCCGGTGGTTCGCTTGATGTCACCCTTAACGGCGGTTCCATCGTGGTGGACTATGGTGTTTTCTCGTTGCAATACCAGGCCGTTTTGAACGACACCAGCGGCTATGTGGTCTATAACAACCCCGGTAACACGTTCGGTAACGTGATTGGCGGGTTCTATAGAAATAACAACGAGATCGTGAATCCAGGTGTTAATCCGAACAGCAACATCGAAACGCCGATCATCGTCAACGGCGGCGGCGTGGTGCTCGGCGAGTCCGACCCCACCTATACCAGCAACATTGCCAGCAACATCATGCTCAATAACAATGTGACGTTCACCCTCCTCAATGGCGCCACCAGCGGCGGCGTGATTCTCTCCGGCGACATTGGCAACGCTACCAGTACCATTGTCAACAATTTGAACGCGAGCACGGCTGGCGAAAGTCTTACAGGCGCCGGGGTCTCGATTGGCACGGGAGCCGGCTCCATTACGCTCGGCGCCACCTCGGGCGCTCAGGGCACCCTTGGCGGCACGCTGACGCTTTCCGGTACCAACACTTATTCCGGCGCCACGACCATCGATAACGGTACGCTGAATCTGGGTAATAACTCGGCGGTACAGAACAGCACGGTTGTCGACAACGTCGCTTCCAGCGGCCTGACGTTTTCGTCCGGCATCGACAGCCCGACGTTGGGCGGCCTGAGCGGCTCCGGCGCGATTTCTCTTCAGGATGCCGGCTCTGCTGCTGTCACTATGAGCGTGGGCAACAACAACGCCAGCACCACCTACTCCGGCGTTCTGAGCGGCTCCGGCGCACTGACCAAGATCGGCACGGGAGCATTGATACTTAGCGGCGCCAATACCTATGTGGGAACTACAACCATCAGCGGCGGTATTTTGCAAATCGGTAATGGCGGCACGACAGGCTCACTGGGAACCTCCACATCAGTGCTTGACAACGCCACGCTGGCCTTCGATTTTGGTGGTACAGGCACATCAGCAGGCACCGTGACCAACGTTATCAGTGGTTCGGGCATGGTGGAGAATATTGGAACCGGGACCACCTCCCTCACTGCAGCTAACACCTACATGGGTTTGACGAGTATCTCCAGCGGAACTCTGGCGTTAGGCTCTGCAGGCACGATCGCCGATTCAGCGATGATCAATGTCCAGAGCAGCGGCACTTTTAACGTCTCCGCCGTCAGCGGCGGTTTTACACTGGGTGGTTCGGCTTCTCAGACACTCACTGGCGCCGGCAACGTTACCGGCAATGTGGCTGTCAGTTCCAGCGGAACACTCTCGCCCGGTGTCGCATCGCCGACTTCTCTGAGCGCGTTAACCTTCAATGGAAGCGTGAACTTGGGTTCCGGCAGCAACTTTAATGTACAGGTCGCCCCGACCACGAACGTCAATGATCAGCTAAACGCGGGAACTAACGCGGTAATGCTGGGCGGTACGGAGACGATCAGCTCCACGGGCACGCTGACCAACGGGGAAAGCTTTACGGTGATCCAAGGCAAGGTGTATGGGAACTTCAGTTCGGCACCCACCCTGCCATCGCTGACCGGCGGCCTCTCCTGGAATACGCCACTGAGCATCAACACGTCGATCACGGGTGCATCGAGCACATACCAGACGAACTACACGTATAGCGTGACCAACAGCACGCCGAGCTATATCTCCGAAACGGGCAACCAATACACGGGCCTGACGACCAGTGAGAATGGCGGTCGTAACACAACGGTGACGTTCCTCGGTGGCACGGTCACGACGCCGACGTCGCTGTCGGTTCAGTTCTTAACCGCGCCGGCAGGTAACACGCAGCTTTTAAGCGATGTGGCAGCGATTAACGGTACGAATTCGGATACGTATGTCCTGCAGATGAGCTATTCGGTGCTTCCGACGAACGGAGCACTGAGCCCCGTACTGGCGGCGTACAACCCAAGCACGACGACGGCCGATGGTCAGTCTCTGATAACCAACACCTTTGTCTCGGCGGTGCTGCTGAACACCAGCGGCACGCCTGTGGAATACGACGGGGCCTACGCCGGCCAGGACGTGGTGGGCGATTACGGGATTAACACGTCCAATGACACAGTCTGGGCGGTATTGAATTACTCGGACGACGATTTTGTGGTCCTGGAGCGCGCGGACGGTGACTGGTTGGGAGCCGGTTCGGTGAATGCAGCCGACCTGGATGACGTGGTGCGTGGATTAGGCGGCTCGACACTGGATCCGAATGGTAATCCGGTCTGGAGCGAGTATGCTTTTGACGGCGGCACCAGTGTGGATGCGGCGGACCTGGATGATACTGTACGCGGTCTGGGTGCAACAGAAATCACGGGCGAAGTAGCAGTGGGCGGAGGCGGTTTGGTTCTCTCCGTGCCGCCGGAGGTGCCGGAGCCCGGTTCACTGGCTTTGTTGGTGATTGGGGGAATATCACTATTGAGTAGATCGAAAGCACGACTTAGCCGATGGCGAGTCAAATAAAATATTCCCCAAAAAAATAATCTAAATCATCCCCTTTGGACAAAAACACTTTCGTTACCCAATAAGATAGTTATACTTACTCCATCAATATCGGATCCTGGTTCCGTGGGTAAGTGAATCAAGATCAACCAGCATAATTCTTGTTTTCTGGAGTTGATTCTGAATGAGCTTTCAGAACACATCATGGGAAGCATCTGAAAATCAAATCAATCTGGTGAATCTGATCGCCGGCAACGCCCATAAATCACCGGAACAGCAAGATAAAGTCATGGGCATTTTTGCCGGCGAAGGCGTCGGACCGGAAATTACGCAAGCCGCAATAAAAGTTCTCGACGCAATCGAGGTGGTTTATTCGCTGAATATCAAAAGGTCTTATGGCGAAGCCATCGGCCTTTCTGGCGGTGAAAACGGTCATGACGCCGAAGGCAAGATCACACAGAAAGCCGTTGACTTCTGCGAGAAAATTTTTTCTCAAAGCGGCGCGATTATGTGTGGCCCGGGCGGCGGCCGGTTTGTGTATGATCTGCGCCGGCGTTTTGACCTGTTCTGTAAAATCGTACCCCTTAGACCCAGTGCTGAATTGCATTCCGTAAACCGGGTGAAACCAGATTATTTACATAATTTGGACATCGTAATAGTCAGAGATAATGCCGGCGGAGTTTACCAGGGATGCTGGTCGGAGAATAAAGATTCTGCGGACGGCTGCGTTGCGGAACAACGCTTTAGCTATACTCAAACGCAGGTGGAGAGAATTATTAATGTCGCGGTGCGTTTGTCACTGACGAGAAAAGGACGTCTCCATGTCATCGTCAAGGAGGGAGGGGTTCCAGGCATCAGCAGACTCTGGCAGCAAGTTGCCCGCCGAGTCTGCTCTGAAACACAAGTGCGATGCATTGTTCTTAATGCGGATAACGCCGCTTACCAGTTGATTCAACATCCTGTCGAGTTTGACGTCATCGTCACGCCGAACATGGTTGGCGATATTCTCGCGGATCTCGGCGCGGTTCTGCTCGGATCGCGCGGGCTTTCATATTCGGCCAACTATTCCGCGAAAGGAAACGCCGTTTACCAGACAGGTCATGGCGCGGCATTTGACCTTACTGGTACGGATCGGGCAAATCCAGCAGCGCAGATTCTAAGCATGGCCATGATGTTGCGGGAAAGCTTCAATTGCCACGTTGAAGCATCCTGCATCGAACAAGCGATCGAAGACGTTTGGCATGCGGGCTGGCGGACACCAGACATCACACAAAACGGTGATCGCATCGTCGGAACGCAGCGCATGGGAGAACTGATTGCTGAAGCAGTCCTTACTCAAGTAGGCAATCGTGTGCACTGATGAAACCATTATTACTGCTGATCGATTTTCAAAATGATTACTTGACAAGGTCCAACCTCCAACCGGCTGCCGGACAGGTTGTGCAGATCGCGGCAAAGCTTCTTAGCGCCTGCCGTGAAAAGTCGGTTCCCATTATTCATGTTCGAACAAGCGTTCATCGGAATCCCGACGACCGCATGCCTCATTGGAAATCGGCCGGGCGCTGGATATGTGAGCCAGGAACGCCCGGATATCTTCCGCCGGAGTCTTTGAGCGAGATTTCCGGAGAAACGATCATCGAAAAGCAATTTTTTAACGGCTTTAGCAATCCCCTCTTAGCTACAACATTACAGACTTTCGGATGCGATACTTTGTTTTTGGCTGGCGTGCATTTGCATGCATGCATAAGGGCTACCGCGCTGGAGGGATACGAACGAGGATTGAACGTTTGGATTGCAGAAGATGCGGTGGCCAGCGACGATGCGATGCACGCCGCTATCACACGACGGTATTTGTCAGCGCGACATATCAACTTTGCGCCCGCCGAAATGCTCGTTCGAATGCTGGAGAGTTCCGCCGCGACCAAAGAATCTTTGTATCAGACTATTGAACGTCGTTCACCAAATAAAACGGATGAGTTGCTATGGACAATTCAGCCCGACAATGCGACAAAAATATCCCAGGCGGTGACGGCGGCAAAAAATGCCTTCTCAAGCTGGCGAAAAACTTCCATTCAAACCCGAGCCGCCATACTCGATCGGCTCGCCGACCTGCTTGAGAAACATGAAAACGATATTGCGAGTTTGATCACCAGGGACATCGGCAAGCCGATCACCATGTCGCATGCGGAAGTACGGCGTAGCGCTGAATTAATACGTGCTGCGGCAAATCACGATTCCGAGTCGTTCGAGACCCGCTGCGGCGATCAAGCCCATAGTCGCCATCTGCCGCTGGGCGTTGTGGCAGTCGTTACACCATGGAACAATTCTCTGGCAATACCGGCGGGCAAAATCGCGCCTGCACTTTTTTATGGAAATGCCCTGGTTTGGAAACCCTCTCCTGTCGGTTCCATGGTCGCACTGAGGTTTCTGGAATTGCTTCAGATTGCTTTCGAGTCACACGATGGTCCGCTGCCTGTTGAATTGTGCATTGGTGATCAGAATACGGCTTCGCTAATTGCGGAAAATCCCTGCGTAGACGGAGTAAGTTTGTCCGGATCTTTGGCGGCAGGATATGCGTTGCAGGAAATATGTGCGCGACGGCACATCCCGTTTCAAGGTGAGTTGGGCGGAAACAACCCAGCGATTGTCTGGGACGACGCCGATCCGCACGAAAGCATGAGGCAGGTGGCCGCCGGCGCTTTTGGTTTCGCGGGTCAGCGGTGCACCGCGAATCGGCGACTCATTGTTTCCGAAAAATTACGCGACGTCTGGCTTGAACGCATCCAGCGCGCAACACGACAACTGGTCTGGGGGGATCCCTGGAATCCGCAAACTGTGATAGGGCCGCTGATTGACGCCGCCAAGCGCGACAGCCTGGCCATGTTGCTCAAACGAGCCGAGAAAAACGGGCTGAAAATTTTAAAGCCTCACGCCGAGCAAAATGATTTCACCGAACTCTGCCGGCGAGGCGCTTATCATCCTCCGGTCATTGTCTGTTGCGACAATCCGAACGATGAAATTGTACAGGAAGAAACCTTCGGCCCTGTTTTGGTCGTACAAAGAGCGAAAAATTTTGGCCATGCCATCCAGTTGTGCAACGACGTTCGGCAGGGACTGGTGGCGGCGTTATTTACGAACAGCGACCAGCGAAAAGAGGAATTTCTGGACCGAACAAAGGCCGGCATTTTAAAAATCAATGGCACAACAGCCGATGCTGACGCGACTTCCCCCTTTGGAGGCTGGAAGGCGTCAGGTGTCGGTCCGGCGGAGCATGGCCCATGCGACCGGGAGTTTTTTTGCCGGGTACAAACCATTTATGAACCTCAAGGCCGGGCGTTAAACCCTGTCGATAATATATATGAAAATATCCAAAACAGGCCTGTGAAATCGCCTTTGGCTGACTATTCTGAATAAATGCCATAGAGCAGCCATCGAACATTGACAGAGGAGTTTGTGTATGTCCACTTCCGGAATTGACGAGCTTGTTCATCCAATTGCCAAACGTTTACAAGAGAATCACATGGCCCGTCTGGGGATTGCCAACACAATGCGTTTAGCCCATGCTTATAACCGCTTGAAATTCGGCCAGCAGGACAATTGGCGGCAAGCCCTATACCAAAAACGCTGGGACACGATGCTTGAAGAAAATGGGGCTTTTGTACGCCCGCGAATCCATATGAAAGATGGTTGGGCGATCGATGATTCAATGTCGTTGCCGCACCTGGATCGTGTGCTGGAGGATTCAGAAAAGATCATCGCCGAACGTTCCGGGGTTCGGCGTTCCGATGTGGGCAAGTATCGCAGTTATTTCCAGGATGTGTGGACGCCGGCCGATCTTGAAACGTATCCCTCTTTTCTCGATTTTGTCACATCGAGCGACGTGCTTGCCCCGGTAGGTGATTATCTGAAGTGCATTCCCGCACTATCCAACACGCTGCCTTCGGGAATTCGCTTCGTTGAATCCAACGCCGCCTTTGACGACAAGCCTGATAGTCCACACGACAGCCAGCTTTATCACATCGATTATTATTCACTACCGAACGTTTACGTATTGGTTTTGCTTAGAGACACGACGCCGGAACATGGTCCCTGGACATTCCTGCCGCGATCCATCTCACAAGACGCGATGAAAAAGTTGCGCTATTGGTCGAAGCAGCATGGGTATCGCCTGAGCGATGAGCAAATTTATTCAGTTGTGGATCGAAAACAGGTCATCGAATTCTGCGGGAAGCGCGGGGACGTTTTGTTCATTGAATCTTCGGGCTGTTTTCATTATGGCAGCCGCAATTCCGTTAAGCCGCGTTTTCAACTCATGATCGGTTATGCAGGCGCATGCCGGACGGACTTCAGTGAAGCGATCATGCCGCATAAAGTGTACCCCGTCCGTGAAACGGATTCGCGCCTGAGGAAATTGGTTTTGGATAAAAATATGCTGGAATGATTGACTTGCCGGGAGTCTACCGTCGTGCGTTCTGTCTTTTCTGAAAAACCTTTTACCCGGAACAGTCAATTACGGCTTGTTTCGAATGCATCGCGGCGATGTATCCTTCACAAACCCAGAACCACGTTTGGGGTCCAAACCCTTCGGGGTGAGGCGGTGGCTTCCGCACGGCGTCAATTCTTGATTGGTCAATGCGCGGGGAATTACGGTTTATGCTTCCATGCGATCATGAACAATTGATTGGTAATATTATTTCCATCCGGGCCCGGCTGCCAGCGCTGCAAGCCGCTGTGGTCAGCTAAGGAGCTAAATACCTTTGCGGCAAAGAAGCTGTCGTGAAAAGATAAGGATACGTTTGGGTTATAAGCCAGCCAAATATGGTTCTTTGATCCGGAATGGTTGAATATATTGATAATGGAGTTCGCCTGTTCATTTAGATTCGAAGGGGAAAAAACCCGGTTATCAGTCAATGCCGATTCCCCACTGGGTCTTAATGGAAAGCTGACTATTATCACAGGAATATGGTGAAGATATTGCTCGTACTCCAGGCCTTTGAGATCGCCCCAGGTTGCGATAACTATGTCGCCAGGTTGTACATACTGCGCGAGTACCTCGCTGCGTTTGGTATATAAATCGTCGATATCAAACGGATGCGAGGCATTAGCCAGGCAGGGGATGCAGACCAGGGCTGTGAGGCTCAGGGGCGCCAGCCGGCCAAACCAGGCGTTTTTACAAGACAGCGCCTGCTGAAATTGGGCTATGCCCACCGCAAGCAAAGCCAGAAAACCTGGTTGGGAGAAAAAATCGTAACGTCCGACCACATACAACGGCATATGCAACAAAGAATACAAATAAAGAAATATCAGGTCATAAAAGCAAAACAACAACAGCACGCAAACCTGCGCATTGTCGGCGACGTTTGTGATTTCGATCTGGAAGAATTTGCAAAACATCCGGCGTGTGGGCACAAGGGCTAAAATGACCGCCAGTAAACACCCAACGACAGATCCCGCTATCACGCACCTTCGGATAAATCCATGTTTAATCAAATCCGAATAATTACCCATTAAACTGAGGTGCTGCAGGGAATCCGGTATGGCATAGATGATCAAATGTTGTTGGGTCCAGAGCGTACTGATCCAGTCTAGATTGTGGGCATTGGTACGGATTTGCGTCCTGAGCAGCTCAAAGCCCGGCAAATAAAGAAGCGCGTCGGCCGCCAGAACGGCCAAAAGCCAGATCCAACTCCGCCGCGAGGCCCCTAGTATCCAGGCCGCCAGCAGGTAGGCGCCGGCAAATGGAACCAAAAGGTGATGGGTGTAGAATGACAGCAAGAGAAAAATTCCGAAGGCTATCCAATGCGGCGGCGACTGGCGCCGAATCGCGGCGGTATAACAGTAAAGGCATAGGACCTCCAGCAAGCAGCCAAACATGTAGTCGCGGGCCTCAGTCGAGAATTGAACCTGCATCCCCGCAAGGGCGAAAAGCATCATGCCCCAAAGGGCGGCTCGCCGGGAAAGACCCAGTTCGCGCAACCAGAACGGGAACACCCCGACCGCAGCAATTCCAAGAAGCATGGAAAGCGAGCGCACCGCATGTTCCTGAATGCCAAAGAAATTAATCCAGCCTTTCAGGAGCAGGTAATAAAGAGGAGGATGGTTGTCGGAATTGGCAAGGGTCTGCAGAATCCCATTTGGCGAGAGCACGACCAACATCGTGGCGTATTCATCCCCCGAGAATGCCTCTCGAGTCAGTAAAACCACGACTCGAACCAGAATGGCAAGGGCCATAATGCCCAGGAAAGCCCGGGAAAAAAAATGTTCTGAAAGGTTCTGCTGAATATTGGCTGAATTGCTGTTTTGTACGGCGTCATGGGGCGGCTCCGACGGTATATTTCCGCCGGATGGAGATTTATTATTCCGGATCGGCATAGATGATTTCCCTCAGAGTCTGCCTGATCAATTAATTCCCTGAATACCATGGCCGGAGTTCCGAGATTTTAGATACTGCCCCGGGCAACCTGGGACAGTTTAACTCAGGAATCGGTTTTACAGGAATACGGCTTCCCTGGTAACGGGGACGCAAAGGAAGAAGGCTGCGTTTTACACTCACAATTTGCCGGGGTTTTCGATGGTGAGCAAATCCACCGCGACTCCAAAGGAGAACAAGGATTTTTTCACCAAAATCCTGTATAAACAGATGTTAAAAAAACCAGGAAATCCATCGCATCCATAGAACGGAACAACTATGTTCAAAATTGATTCTAGGTTTTGGATAAAAATTTGCTGGAATGATTGAACCGCTGGGAGTCTACCGCTGTGCATTCTGCGTTTTCTGAAAAAGCCTTTAATCCCGAACAATCGATTGCGTCCAGCTTCGATCAAATTGCAACACTATATCCTTCGCGAATTGCTTTGCTTTCCCCCGACTGGAACCCAACCTATGCTGAGCTAAATGCCACGGCAAATCGCGTGGCCCACAAGTTGCTTTCGCACCATGGCTCGTCGCTAGACAGGGTCGCAGTGCTGATGCGGCATGATGTACCACTGATTGCGGCGGTCCTCGGCATCCTTAAAGCCGCAAGAATCGCCGTGGTGCTCAACCCGACTGACCCACCGATCCGTCTTACGCAGGTTTTGGGTGATGCTGAGCCTGCACTGATTATTACGGATTCATTTAATAGTGCAATTGCCGATCAAATCGCGGGGTCTGGGTGTGAAGTCGTTCGTTTTGAAGATCATTCCGATGAACCTGCAGATAATCCTGAAATCCAAATCAACCCTGAACAAACCGCCATTTTAATTTACACGTCCGGTTCAACGGGACGACCCAAAGGGGTCATGAAAACCCATCGTGGCATACAACACAATGCATTTCGATTGGCTCATGGTATGGAATTGCAGTTCGAAGATCGAGTCATTCTGCTCGCATCTTTAAGTGGAGGGCAGGGTGTTGCAACAACATGGTGCGCGCTTTTGAATGGAGCGACGCTTTCTCCATTTCCCATCATGGAAAAAGGCGTAACCGGGCTGGCTGACTGGATAACTGAAAATTATATAACGGTTTACATTTCGGCGGCGTCAGTATTTCGCCATTTTATCCGGTCATTAAACGATAAAATGTATTTCCCCGGCGTACGCGTGGTCCGGCTCGGTTCTGAAACAGCCACGGCCAGTGATTTTGCCCTGTGGCGGAAACATTTTTCCAGCAAATGTTTCCTGCTGCATACGTTGTCCAGTTCTGAAACGGGCAATATTGCCCAGCAACGTTTTAATCACGACCAGGTGATTCCCGAAGGTCCGCTGTCGGTTGGACAAACGGCGCCTGGTATGGAAGTGCTGCTTTTGGATGAAAACGGTTGCGAAATACGGAACGGACACCTCGGAGAAATTGTTGTGCGCAGCGCTTATATGTCTCCTGGTTATTGGCGCAATGAAACGTTAACTGCGGAACGCTTTGGCCAAAGCGACGAGCCGGGAAAGCCGAGGACTTTCCGCAGCGGAGACCTCGGACGTCGTGATGCTGACGGACAAATCATTTTCATGGGACGTAAAGACGCCCGGGTTAAAATTCGCGGGTACCGGATTGAAATATCCGAAATTGAACGCGTTCTTGGTCTCCAGCCCGAAATCGAAAAAGCCATCATAGGACTGCGCGAATCCTCCAATAAAGATCCCCAACTTGCCGCATATATCGTTCTTCGCCGCGGATTGACATGTACCGCTGAAAAACTCCGCAACATTTTACGCTCCACCCTGCCCAGCCAGATGGTGCCTACAACCTTTATTTTTCTCGATGAATTTCCATTGACGCCGCACGGTAAAGTCGACCGGGAAAAACTGCAGGATATAGAGCCACAGACATCCCATCATGTGGAACAACCATCAACGGAAACAGAAATACTTCTTGCAAATATCTGGCGGGATGTTTTTCATCGTTCCCAAATCGGACGGAATGATCATTTCTTTGACCTGGGCGGCGATTCGCTCAGCGCGGCGGTTATAGCAGCACGAATACATGCCGCAATCGGCGTTGAGATGGACCTCCGCATCTTTACGGACCATCCGACACTGGCCGACCTTGCCCAGGTAATTGACGGCGTGCGTCGTTCTGACGTCGCGGAAAATTTACCCGCAATGCGTCGAGTGTCGCGAGAATCGCCCCTGCCGGTATCTTTTGTCCAGGAGCGCATACTCAGACATTTACAAGTTGAGGATGTTCCAACGGGTTATACAATGGCTCGCGGTTATCTTATTAAGGGTTCTTTGAATGTCGACATCATGCGCGAGAGCATGAATTATCTCCTGCAACGTCACGAAATACTCCGCACAACTTTCGATTACATCAACGGCACGCCGGTGCAAATCGTCCACTCAATAAAAACGATACCCCTGCCTTTGATTGATTTAAGCGGCACCTCGGATGTGGAAAAACAAGTTTCTGATATTTTGCGGAAAGAATCTCTACAGCCGTTCGCTCTGAAGTCGGGGCCTTTGTTGCGATTCATATTGGTACGAACAAGCGACGACGAATACCATTTGTTGCGCATCAATCACCATATTATTTCCGATGATTGGTCCTGGAAAATGTATTTCGAAGAGCTGGCTGAGGTGTACAAGTCGAAACTGGATGGAAAACCTCCGCCCTTGCCGACGTTTGAGCCGCTGCAATATGGCGACTTTGCGGCGTGGGAGCGGAACATTCTGAACCCGGACGGACCCATTTATAAGAATGAAATTCTATGGTGGAAAAATTTATTTGCGGGCAATATGCCCTCCATGGTTTTACCATTCAGAAGGCCAAGGGTACTTAAAACGGCGTTGCCTTCTGATGGGCGTTTACACTGGGACCTTGATCCTGAGACTTCACAGCGGCTCAACCAGATTGGGCGTGAACAAAAAGTAACGTATTTTGTAATCAGATTGGCCGCTTTCGCAGCACTTTTGTCTGAAAAAATCGGTCAATCAGAACTGGCCATCGGCACTTATATGACCAATCGCCATCACGATCAAACGCAGAACTTATTTGGGTATTTTGTGAATCTTGCCGCATTGCGATTACATTGCGACAGGGATCAGGTTTTCACCGAATGGATGAATACGGTGCGAAAAGTGGTGGGGGAAACAAAAGCCCACAGCAAAATTTCTTATGAGCATCTATGCGATGAATTGCGGAAACTAGGCATCAATCCACCAGAGCTTCCTGCGATATTAAATGTAATAGCGCGTCTTCCACCAACACAACTTGGTGATGCGGAACTTATAAGGTCAACTGGCGGTATGACAAACATGCCGTGGGGGTTCACCATTGCTTTTGACCACAATGATGCGGTACGCCGCTGTCGAACAAATTTTGACGCCCGCATTTATGATCCGGTTCTGGTGCGCGCTTTTATGGAACAATATGTGAAACTTCTGGATGCCGTGTCCCGCAATCCGCATTTATCGATTGCCGCATTGCTCGAAACAACTAAACTCTGTTTTGAACCCAAGCCGAGTCGTTCTATTTTTTCGAAAATGTTGGGCAAGTTACGGCTTCAAAAACCAGCATCTGCTATCTGAATTCAACGCTAGAATGCTGACGAATGTTCAAAATCGGAGGATCAGTCATGCCCGTCAAAATCATTTATCACGGCCATTCATGCCTCGAAATTCATTCCGGCGAGCACCGAATTCAACTTGACCCGTTTTATGACTCCAATCCGCTTGCCGATGTAAAATCCGATAAACCGAATCCGCAATATATTTTTCTCAGCCACGCTCATTTTGACCACATGGACGACGCCGAGCGCATCGCCCGGCGCTGTGGAGCGACCATCCTGGCCAACTACGAAATAGCCGAATATTTTGGAAAGAAAAACCTCAAAGTCATGCACATGAACACCGGTGGCGAAATATCTTTACCCTTTGGCCGCGCTGCGCTGGTTTTTGCCGTGCACACCAGCACGTTTCCCGATGGAACCCCCGGCGGCATTGCCGGCGGATGGATGATACAAATCGGCGGACGAACCATTTATTTCGCAGGCGACACCGCTTTATTCGGCGATATGGCCCTTTTTGGCCGGCTATGGAAAATAGACCTGGCCTGCCTTCCGATCGGCGACAACTTCACCATGGGACCCCAGCACGCCCTACTGGCTGCGGAAATGCTTAAGACCCGGCATGTATTGCCGATACACTACAACACATGGCCGCCGATACAGCAGGATGCGACGGCATTTGGAAAAATGCTCAAACAAAAAGATATTAACCCGGTAATCTTGAACGCCGGTCAAAACTTTGATTTATAAGAAAATTAATGCAGTATGATCCGCACCATAAATATAAAAGGCCGTTTGTTGCAACGCACAGCAAACGGCCTCGGTTATGGGAGGAAAATCATGGCTGGTGCTTTTTATATCGGCGATCCGAGCTGATTGATTGAATGTTTATCCGGATAAATAATATTGTGTCCAGATCGGAGGTTTCGAGTGGCTGATATAAGCCATGAAGAACCCATCACTTATATCAGTCCGCTGGTATACCTCATTGGCGCCGGTCCCGGTGATCCAGGTCTGATAACCACCGCCGGTGCCCAAGCGCTCGGTCGTGCCGCGGTTGTCATTTACGACGCATTGGCAAATCCCGACCTGTTAAACTTATGTCCGCAGGACGCGCAAAAAATATTTGTTGGCAAATCCTCTGATCGCCATACGATGAGCCAGGATCAGATCAACCAGTTATTGGTCGCCCAGGCCAAAAAACTCGCCGCGAATAAAAATTTACAGGGCAGAGCCGTGGTGCGCCTCAAAGGCGGCGATCCCTATGTATTCGGCCGAGGCGCCGAGGAAGCACAGGAACTATTCCGCGCGGGTATAAGTTTTCAGGTTATACCCGGCGTTACGGCGGGCATCGCCGGCCCTTGCTATGCGGGAATCCCGGTTACTCATCGTGATTTAGCCAGCACAGTAACGTTTATTACCGGGCATCAGCAGGATGCCTCCGAAGACTCGGATTCCACGCAAACAATCCATTACACGGCTCTGGCCAAACTCGGCGGCACGCTGGTTTTTTATATGGGGGCCAAAAATTTGCCGGAGATTACCTCTAAATTAATCGCGGCGGGAATGGATCCCAAAACGCCGGCGGCCGTGGTGCAGATGGCCACGCATCCCGAACAAAAAACCGTTCGGGCGACTTTAGAGAGTATCGCCGAAGCGGCACGACAGGCGCTCATCAAGCCGCCCGCGATCACCATTATTGGAAAAGTGGTTGGTCTGGGTTCAGAACTCAATTGGTTTCAAACACGCCCCTTGTTTGGAAAAACGTTCCTTGTAACGCGTACGCGCCGACAGGCCAGCGAGCTTTCCAAACAACTCCTCGCACTGGGCGCCATTGTCATCGAAGCCCCCACCATTGAATTGGCTCCGACACCTGACATCAATACCGTGGATCGCGTGCTGGGCTCGCTGAAAAACTATCACGGTGTGGTCTTCACCAGCGCCAATGGCGTGGAAGCGGCCTGGCGACGAATGCGGGAATTGAATAAGGATGCCCGGGCTTTTCCCGATCGCGTCGCGGCTGTGGGTAAGTCTACCGCGGAAGCCCTCAATCAAATTGGAATCGCGGCAGACGTTATTCCGGAAGAATTCACCGGTGAGAATCTTGCGGCTGAACTGATCAAACGCCTCGGAAATAAAAACTCCGGAAAGCTTGACGGACTACGATTAGCCTTTTTACGTGCGGACATCGCCCGTCCAATTCTCACCGAACAACTTCGCAAAGCCGGCGCTGTTGTTGACGAGGCAGTGATATATCAGACTCAATTACCCAAAGCACTTGGGCCTCAGGCGATCAACGCACTGGAAAACGGCGGCGTGGACTGGATTACATTCACCAGTGGTTCAACCGCGAAGAATCTGCACACACTTTTGCCGGAACATCTGCGTGATGCAGTGAAAAAATGCCGCCGGATTTCCATTGGGCCGATTACTTCCCAGGTGCTTACCGAACTTGGCTGGCCGCCGACTATCGAAGCCGCTAAGCACGACATTTCCGGAATGATCGAAGCTCTGCTGAAAAGCAAATCCTGAAATTATTGGTGAACTGCCGAAACAAAAGGCGGGCCCGACGGATAAAGCGTATCCAGAACGAAAAAATGATCGGATGGATATCGCCCGTCCGGCATATGATCCCGAATAATCTGCGGCGGATCAAACGACCAGCCTTGGGAAACCAAAAACAAATCCGACGGCTCCATGAGTTCGGCCAGGCCGGTGAAGCTGTGGTGCGTTCCCCACGATTCGCCGGGATGCTGGTCATCATATACGAATGTATCCTGCAACATACCGTATCTGCTGCCAACATACGGCTTGCCCACCAGAAGATCATACACCGGCGGATAGGTGAATTCGTGGTTCATATCGCCCACCAGCACCGCCAGCGCATCGGGATATTTTCTCCAGTAAATATCACGAAGAATCACCTGCAACTGCTTGCTGGCGTCCATGGAACTAATGGTCAGGTGCCGAATGTGCGTGTCGATAATAATGATATCCGGCAATTCCTTATATCGATCCTGCAATACGACCAGTGAGTAATACGTGTTTTCCGTGGGATTCGCCTGCGGCTCGCGGGGAAGCACTAAACCATTGGCGCTGTCAATCAGAATAAATCGGTCGCGCAAATAATAAATCTGGTTCCAGGTGGTTAGCGCGCTGGCCAGCGTAGTCAGCAGGTTTCCATGCAGGATCGACCGGCCAGGGTAATGATCGTAGGCGTTCAGATGCTCCACAAGATAAGCGTTCTGCGCCGGACCCGCCCCTTGCAGTGCAATGATCATTGGATGGTATTTAAGCAGTGTCTGCACCAATAGTGCCCGGCGTAACGGCCATTGGTCGGTGGACGTCGGTTCGGTTCCGTACAGACGGATATTCGCCGTCATGATCGTTAAAAAAGGCTTTTCGGGAACTGATGGCGGTTTAGCCAGCGGCGGTGATAAACGGGAGACTAACCAAACCGACGCCAGTAAAATCACGATCAAAACAAAAATCAGTATGAGTTTAGCGCCCAACCTGCCGGTCACGTTGCATTACCTCGAAGCTTTCGTCAGCAAAAGTTTGCGCAACTCGCGATCCGCCAGGTGGGGAAACGCCGTGGTCATCGCCAGTGCATAGCGCATGGGGCCGAACGGCCACAATTCAGCTTGCGGGCGCTGAATCAGCCTGATGATTTTTTCCGCCACTTCCTGGGCGGTTTGCCGTTTGCCCACGCCGGTGACGTCATGCTTGCTGCGCTGCGTCGCCTGGTCGAAAAACTCCGTTTCCGTGGTAATCGGATGTACGCTGCTGACGAAGACGCCGGTTCCGGACATCTCAATCCGCATCGCCTCCGTAAGTGAAAGCTGCGCCGCTTTGGTCATGGCGTATGGCCCCATTCGTGGAATCGAGCGCCGCGCCACCGCGGATGATATCACGATGATGTGCCCGGATTTTTGGGCCCTTAGCACCGGCGCCGCCTCAATCATGACGTACCACGTGCCCATCAGGTTCACGCGCCAGATTTCATTCATCTGTTCTTCCGTCATTTCATCGACGGGAACGCTTAATCCGAAACCGGCGTTGGCGATAGCCACGTCAAGCCTGGAAAATTCCTTCTGCGCTGCCTTAACCATGGCCTTTACATCGTCGCGCTTCGCCACGTCGCATTGAAGCACTACCGCCTTGCCGCCGAGTTTGCGCGCTTCCTCAGCGACGGACGTAAGACGATCCACCCGGCGTGCGCCCAGCACCAGTTTGGCGCCGCGCCGCGCCAGGGCCAGCGCCGTAGCGGCTCCGATGCCCGAAGAAGCGCCGGTAATAAGAACGACTTTGTCACCTATCTGTTGGCTCATCATGCACCTGTTCAGGAACTCGAGGTAATTACCCTGCAACCCGCCGACCGCCGCCATAAGCATATCATTGATTCTTATGCTGTATAAGAGCCTCTAGAATAATTTCGGTTCATCCGGCGGTTTCTGGCACGACGGGCAATACCATGTCCAGCAGCCATCGCCGCCGCTGCGATCCACGGCAATCGGCGTCGAACATATATCGCATGGTTCGCCGGCGCGATCGTGAACCCGCCCCGCCTCCGCCGCGTGCGCTTTTTTATCCAGCGCTTTGCGCCACTTCGCTTGCAGCAGATCGCGCGCCGCTCGGATCGTTTTTTCCAGTTCCAGCCGGCTGACCGCGGCGATCCGCGTCGACGGATGCAACCGGGCGGCAAATAGAATTTCACACTTGTTCTGATTGCCGATGCCGGCGGCAATGGCTTGATCCAGCAGCGCCTGGCTTAACGTTTTATGCCGGCTGGCGCGTAAACGCATCGCCCATTCCACCGGCGTAAACTTTTCGTCCAGCACATCCGGCCCCAAATTCGCCAGTTCCGGACGCTTCCATACGGATTCAGTTAAAAGCACAAACAACAGCGGCCTTCCTGAGAGTACCACGCACGGCCCGTCGGTCATGTTGATCTGCAGCAATCTGCGCTTTCCCTCGCCCACAGTTAACGGCGAACCGACTTGTATTCTCCCCCGTCCATTATCCGATGGCTCCCGCACGCTCCAACGCCAGCGCCGCAGGGGATAACAGACCCAACTGATTCCGTGGCTGAAATCCCAGATCAGCCATCGCCCATGTGAATAGATTCGCACCACGTTGCGCGAGGCACAGTGTTTGAGCAGCACATTGGCCTGCCAGCGATCCGCCGGCACGTCGATGCGTTCCACCTGACGGCCTGCGAGCAATTCGCTGAGTCTCCAGGCCAACGCTTTAACCAGCGGACCCTCCATGTCGATTACCCTGTCACAGTTTTTACTAAAGTGCGGCCAATGTCCGCGGGCGAGTCGGCCACGTGCACGCCTGCGGCCCGCAGCGCGGAAATTTTACTCTCCGCTGTTCCTTCGCCGCCGCTGATAATAGCTCCCGCGTGTCCCATGCGTTTGCCGGGCGGAGCGGTGCGTCCCGCGATAAATCCGATCACCGGTTTGGTCACCTTCTGTTTAATAAATGCTGCGGCCGCTTCCTCGGCGGTTCCCCCGATTTCACCGATAACGATAATCGCATCCGTGCCCGGATCATTCTGGAACGCCGAAATCACGTCAATAAAATCCATCCCCTTCACTGGGTCGCCGCCGATGCCCACGCAGGTGCTTTGCGCCCAGCCAAGTTGCGAAGTTTGCCAGACCGCTTCATATGTCAACGTTCCGGATCGGCTCACTATACCCACGCTTTTTTTGTCCTTCTGCGGTGGTTGGTGAATATAGCCGGGCATAATCCCGATCTTGCATTGCCCCGGCGTAATAACGCCCGGGCAATTTGGACCGACCAAAGTCACACTCGAACCAAAATCTGCCAGAAATTTTTTGGCCTTGACCATGTCCAACACCGGAATGCCTTCGGTGATCGCCACAATCAGACGAATGCCCGACGCGGCCGCCTCGCATATCGCATCGGCGGCGAACGGCGGCGGCACAAAAATCATTGTCGCTTCAGCGCCGGTGGCTTTCACAGCCTGTTCAACAGTGTCAAAAATCGGCAGGCCGTTGGCGTCTTTGGTCCCGCCCTTGCCGGGACTGGTCCCGCCGACCATTTTTGTCCCGTATTCCAGGCACCCTTTAGTATGAAACGCGCCTCCCCCACCGCCGGTAATGCCCTGGCAGATCACGCGGGTGTTTTTATCAACCAAAATCGACATGAAACTGATACTCCAAATTTTTTGTTTAATGCCCCACTCATGCCGCGCGTGCGGTTGCGGCGACGACTTTTTTCGCCGCGTCATTTAAATCCGTGGCGCTTTGCAGCGTGGGCAATTCCTGCCGCGCGGCCTGCAACAATTCGCGGGCCTTATCCGCGTTTGTCCCTTCCAGCCGCACAACGACCGGCACCTTGAAGCCAACCTCGCGTCCGGCGTGGATCAGGGCTTCGGCGATCAGATCACAGCGGGCAATGCCGCCGAAAATATTCACCAGAATGCCCTTAACTTTTTTATCCGAAAGAATGATGCGGAAGGCCTCGATCGCTCCTTCAGGTTTTACGCCCCCGCCGACGTCCAGAAAATTCGCCGGCTTTCCGCCGTGAAGCTGGATGACATCCATTGTGGACATAGCCAGGCCGGCTCCGTTAACCAGACAGGCGATATCGCCATCGAGTTTAATGTAACTCAGATTCGCCGCAGCCGCGCGAACTTCCAATGGATCGGTTTGAGAATCATCCTTGAGCGCCAGAATGTCCGGATGGCGAAAGATGGCGTTGTCGTCAAAATTGATCTTGGCGTCAATCGCCAGGATTTGTCCATCCTTGGTCAGAACCAGCGGATTGATTTCCGCCATGCTGCAATCATATTGAAGAAAAAATCGCGCCAGTTTTAGAATCAGGTCCGCGACCACACCGGCCTGTTTACCTGTAAAACCGAGCTTTGCGGCGATGTTTCGCGCCTGAAAAGCCTGCAGCCCCAGCGCCGGATGTAGCGCCTGTTTTATAATCGCATCCGGGTTTTCATGGGCGACCGTTTCAATTTCCACACCCCCCTGGGCGGAGGCGATCACGCTGGCCGTGGCTGCAGCCCGATCCACCACAAGGCCCAGGTAATATTCATGGGCAATATCCACCGCGGATGCAATCAGAAGTTTTTTAACCTCGATTCCTTCCGGCCCCGTCTGCACGGAAACCATGCGATTAGAGAGCATGAATTCGGCGGCGGCGCCGGCTTCTTCCGCGGATTTAACGAGTTTGACAAAACCGGCTTTGCCGCGTCCGCCGGCAAAGACCTGGGCCTTCACCACCTGAACGGGAAAACCATTATCGATAAAGGCCTGTTTGGCGGCGACTGCGGAATCCACTACTCGCGCCGGCGGAACGGGAATGCCCACCTTAAAGAGCAGATCACGCGCCTGGTATTCATGAATTTTCATAACGGCTCTGCCTCAAAGCAAAACGCTAGAAGATAAGCGATCTAATGGAAAAGTTAAACGGAGCTCTATAATACGCCGTTAGTTGCTCAATTTTTCCAATTCACGACATGTATCCCATCGTCTTCACCGGCCAATTCAATAGCGCCGGCGTTGGCCGTCTGAAAGAATTTTCGGCCCGCAAGAATTACAGAATCCGCTTGAATAGATTCACGGTTCTCGCCGCTGAGAATCACCAGAATTGGATTCAGGTTCGCAAGCCATGCTTGATCATCCGCCTTCAGAGAGCCGGGACCCATCAAAATTGCGGCGTCTGGCGCGGCAACATTGGAGAGCGCGGCTTCCACTTCAGGGCTGATTTGCGTGCGATCCAGAATCAAAACACTCTGACCATTTAAATGCACCAGCAATACGCATCCGCGAATGGACCGCTGGCTAATCGCCAAACTATCCGATGGCCAGAGAACGTCGATGCTCGCGTCGCGATTGATGTTGATTCGACTGCCCGCATGTAGCGGTGAAAAAACGGCGTGTGCAAAATTCTGATCGTCAAAAAATCGCCGGATCTCGTATGTCTGGCCGCCATCGGCCAGGTCAATTGCGTCGCAGTAAAGCGCCAAACCCTTGCGCCCGTTAACCACCGCCGCCAGCGCCCCTGCATGGGCGGGATCAACTTGTGTAATTATGGCGTCATTAATTTCCCGCCGGCCGGATACGCGAAGCAATTGCGTCACGACGTCCGCGACATGCTCCGGCGAACCAAGTGCACCGGCGTCGATAAGTGTGCTATTCCCCTCGGGCGTTTGCAGAACCAACGCATCGCCGGCGCCGGTGTCGAGCACCCAGAGCCGCGTCGGTTCCTGAGAGGCGGAAATCTCATAATCGACCGGCAAAACAATAAGCCATGCGGCGAACGCCCCTGCGATAACCACGCGCGGAATCCGGAGTTTTTTGCGGAAAATCCAGGCGGCGATAACGGCATAAATCAGAACGATCAGAACCGGCGGCGGAGCACGAACTATAAAATTACTCCCCGGCAATGCCGCCAGATGCGCTACCAGCCATGCCTGAATATTCAATAGCCACAAAACCGGAATAGCGGCGATGTGCCCCGCCGCAGAAGAAATCAGGCTGCCGGCTAAAACCATTACGCCCGCGGCAAGCACAAAGATAATAAAAGGCAGCAATATCAGGCCATTGATGACGCCCAGAGGATTGATCTGGTGATAATGCCATGCGACCAGGGGAAAACTGACCACGGCGCCGATGAGATTGGCGCAAAAGGCCAGCGTAAGCCATTTGGCTGTGGCATAGGAAATTTTCCGCCAAGTGGTGGGACCGGCGCGAAGAATATCCGCCCGCCGGGCCAGCCAAGCGCCAAAAAGCGCCTGATGCGTTCGATCCGCCAGCATGATCAGCGCAAAAGTCACCAGGAAAGTTAATTGAAATGGCGAAGAAAAAATATCCGTCGGCTGATAGAGAACATTAATGATCGCCGTTCCCGCCAGTATGTTCACGATGCGAACCGGCCGTCCCATCATCATGGTCAGAAGCACCCAGGCCGTGCCGATTCCTGCTCGCAGCACCGGCGGTCCGCACGGAGTAAGCAGTACATAAATAAGAATAAGAACCAGCGTGACCGCGGCACGCCGGCGCGGCCGGCGGATGAAAAGTTTGAGAACCAGCCAGAAAGCTCCGGCGATAATCACCACGTGTAAACCTGACAGCGCCAATAGATGCGCCGCGCCGGCGTTGGAAAAATTCTGCGTGATCGGTTCAATGCTGGGGTCGCGATATCCCAGAAGAAGCGCTACCAAAGCGTATCCCTGCTGGTTTTGCCCCAGACAATTTAAAAGCCGCTGGCGCGCCGCCAGACGCAAATTGTCCAGCCATCCGGAGAGAGGCAAAAGCGTTTGACGGTCGGAAATAATCGAGACTTCTGACGGATCTTCCGCGGTAATGCAGGCAAAAACGCCGGAGCGGGCCAGGTACTCTCGATCATCAAAATCGCCGGGATTCGCTGCTGTGGGCGGTTTACTCAGCCAGCCTTCAACCCGAATTTGCTGGTTGTTTTTTAGCGCCGGCAAACTACCGGACGCATTGACCTGAACGTTTCCGGTAACTGGTATCCATTTGCCGCCGACAAAGCTTTGTCGGACCTTGGCGGTAAACGTGGTGTAAGGCTCCTGGATGGAAAACAGCGGGCCATTCGTATCGGGCGCGCGATATTCGGGCGCGGAAGTTATGAGCATTCGGGCGGTGATTAAAACCCGGCCATTGGCGGGAGCGGCGAGGGAAACATCGTTCGGGGCAAATTGAGTTTGGTTGATCTGGTAAAGAAGGACGCCTGAGAAAAAGATTGCCGCAGTCAGAAAACAATGACGGATTAAGTTGATCCAAATTAGCGGAGAAGCTTTTATTCGCGTGAACGCCGTGCAAACGAGCCACAGTAAAAGGCAAATCGCGGCAAATTCCAGCGTGATAACGGCGGGCCAGGTTATGCCCGCCCCGACAGCTATGCCGGCAATAAGCGCGGCGGCGACCGGTAATAGCGGATCAGTTTGAAAATCGAATGGTTTAGTGGCATGAAGACCGGTTGGATTTTGTAGAGGCTCGGTTTCTCCCAAGTTATTTTCCACGACACTCGACCCAGAATATTCAAAGTCCCTAACGGTGTGGAAAATGATGCGTTAAGGGGTAAATATGTGTCAAGGGATGTCGTGATACCGAACAATTTGGCGATTCGTTAACTTCGGCACTCATTCTGGCTTCGGAATGCTTTATATCGCCGCCGCAGCAGTCCAAGAGAACCCAGTGCCACGATTGACAGACTTCCTGGCTCAGGCACAGCGGGAGTGCCAAAAGCAATTTGAGGATCAAAAGTTGCACCAGACGTGAGCGGAGCGACCATTATCTGAAATTGAACCGTCAGGCTTTCGGTAGTGGATAATTCGCCGAGCATCGATCCAAGATTCAGCGAATTGTCATCAAAATAGGCGTCAGCCGCGGCAAAATGAGGGAAATTTTGCGATACTTCAGCAGCGCCGTTATTTAAAGCAATTGTGAAGCTCACGGTGCCGTCTCCACTGGATTCCGCGGAAAGCAGACCCGCAATCAAATCCTGCGTTGGATTGGAAATGTCGGCAAGTGTAATAGTCCAGTTAACTGTATTTTCATATTTGGTGTTTGAGCCGGTAGACATATTGCTGTCTGAAAGCATCATTAATCCCAGAACCCCTGAAGTGCCGTCATTAAAAGCCGCGTCGACATTATTTTCGGAACTCAGCGCGGCGCTCGCATCGGCGCTGTCAGGTGAAGCAGTGACATAAGTCGCCGACTGAAGACCTACGGCCAGATTTTCATCGCGTTCAGGGCCATCGTAATTGGCGAACGCTTCACTATGAGCCGTGGAACCCGTGATGATTGGCGCCGAGCCAGTGGCGCTGACCGTTGAAATTGCTCCGCCGCTCGAATTAGCGGTTGCTTTGATGTATTCAGTACCGGTCAATCCCGTTCCATAAGCATCCGCCAGACCGTAGCCGCCTATACCGCTGGTTGCACCATAAGCCCCCGAACCGCCATTGCCGCCCGTGGCGGTAGCTAGAACTCCAAAAATACTGTTTTGCAATTCGGTCCCTGTGGCCGAAGCAATGGCATTTCCGCCATTGCCGCCGGTGTTTCCGCTATATGTTCCGCGTCCGCCGTTTCCACCATTGGCTACCGCGTTGGATTGCACAAGATTATTTGAAACACTGGTGGCATTTGTTGTAGCCCAGGCGTCAGCGCCCTGCCCTCCACTTCCGGGTGCGGGGCCACTTAAACCGCCGCCGGCGCCGCCATTAGCGGTGGCATTTACCTGTACGCTGCCGCCGGAAGCGCCTGTTCCGGTGGTACTTCCCGTGGCGCTGGCGATGGCTGTATTCCCGTTGCCGCCGGCGCCGCCGCGGGTCCCTTGAATTAAGCTGCCTCGGCCGCCTGTGGCTTCTGCCGAAGCGGTCACAGCACCTATATTGGTAAGGTTAATTTCGGCATCAGCCGTTCCGCCGAGGCCGAAATTGGTCCCAGGGCTGGTGACATTGTTACTGGTTCCACCGTCGCCGCCTGTGGCGTTGGACGTGCCGTTTACGGAACTTGGCGTACCAGCGCCGGAGAAAACCAGGTTCATGGTTGAAGAGGCATTTCCAGCAAGACCCGCCGAACTGCCGCCGCCGGTACCGCCGCTATTGCCGGCGAAAGCCTGCTGGATCAGACCGAGCTGGCCCGTGGTGGAACCGCCGATCGCATCGTCTGCGGAACCAGTGGAAGTTAAAACCGAGTTGGCCCCATTGCCGCCGTTGGCGGAATAACTGCCATAGCCGCCGTTGCCGCCTGTCTGTTGATCGCTCACCGATACCGTTCCGCCGGTTGAGTATCCCCGTGCTGTAGTGGAGGCCGCACCGCCGTTGCCGCCGATATAGCCCGCGCCCTGACCCTGGTTACCGTTGCCGCCACCAGCGATAGAGCTGACAATGACAGAGAAGTTGGAAGAATTATTAGAGCCGGTGGCGTTGGTTGTGGCATAGCCGCCATTACCGCCATCACCCAGATTGACGGTTCTGGGATTTCCCACACCAAGTGCAACTTGTCCTCCGACCCCGCCGGAAGCGCCGCTCGACGCAGTTACGCTGCCTCCGCTGGAGCCCGTACCCGTAGATGTTGCTATTACTATGGCAGTGCCTGTACCCCCATTGCTCGCTTGAACGCCTTGGCCGATGCAACTGCCGCCTGAGCCTCCAACTGCATTAATCCCAGCTTGGGCCCCGGCGATGTTGGTAAGATTGATCTGGCCATAACCCGACCCGCCGACATTTTCAGTTGCACTGCCTGATTGAATTGGATTCGAAGTGTCGCTACCGCCTTCACCACCACTGGCGTTGACATCTGCATTAACCACATTTGGCGCTGAAACTCCGGTGAAGGTTTGATCAAGGATGGATGACGCATTGCCGGGCGTTCCGCCAAAACTGTAAAGTTCCGCGCCGCCGGCGTTTCCACCGCTAACATCCTGTGTCAGATTAAGTCTTCCGTCAGGCGCATAGCCTGATACGCCGTTGGTTACCGATTCGTTCGTGCCACTTCCCCCGCTGGATCCATAACCGTGGCCACCATTACCGCCGGCAATGTTCAGAGACACGTTGACAACAGAATTGGAATTAGAAGCGGATCCATAAACCTGCTGATCTGAAGCGAGTGAGGCATATCCTCCCGACGAACCGGTCCCATAAACGCCGGAGCCAAAGCCGCCGCCGCCGCCGCCAATTGCCGTGGCTGATGTACCGGCTCCCGTAGTGCCGTAAGCATTGGCATAGTCGATGGTTGCAGTTCCACCATCGCCGACCGCAGCGCCTTGGCCGCCGGTGACGTCAACAGAGGCTTGCGCAACCCCGCTATAAGGTGAATCTGTATATCCAGTTTGTGCGCCTGCATCGGCGTTGCCTCCATTGCCGCCGCCGTTGTTGGTATTGGCGTTTCCGCCCGAGGCATTGGCTGTATTCGAGCCAGGGTTGATGTTATTTGCAGTAACCGAGGCGTTGGTTCCGTTGTCAGCCAGGGCTTTACTAAGACCAAGGGAATCCATCGTTACGCAGGCGGCAATGGCCAACAATGTGGATGTAGAGCGTTTGAATCGTAGACAGCGCGAGGGCTTGCTTTTAAGAATAGCTGACATCTAAATCTCTCCTCAAAATTACACGCTGTATCGTCGTCGCAACTATATGCACATGTAATCTAAAGACACATTTAATTTTTTATCTGAGCACGCTCGCTAAACGACTAAATGAAAACCCCACGAGCACTAAGAGTGAATCTACACCATCGGTGAAAAAAGTCAATAAATTTCCTTATTTCGACGCATTCATATAGATCGGCTTCATTTTTATGAAATGCCTTGCTGGTAAAAAGTCAATTGATGTTCTGCCAGGAATCGATTTGAACGTTAGTGTGTTTACGGGGATAGAGGGAAACATTTTGGAATTCTACAAACAGGTCGAAACGCTTAATTTGAAACTCTATCGTCTCAATTTGGTCCAAGCTTATATTGAA
>DATJSN010000102.1:0-8735 GCA_035504095.1 Phycisphaerae bacterium
ACAGGTCAGGTATTCGCCGGCATGCTGGCGAATGGCCGCCTTGATGCGCCGGGCGATAGCGACGGCGATCTCCGGCGGGCGTTCGTTGGCTAAAAGACGGCAGGACATTTCATCAATGGAAACGATCTGATCGACGTGAAGACAGGATTCCACGGCTTCAACAATGCGCTGATGCGTCTGAATGTAAAGTTTGGGGCTTGCTTCGACAATTTGAATATCGGGGCAGAGGCGGCGGGCGTCCCGAATAGATGTGCCGGTTTTAACTCCAAAGCGTTTGGCCTGGTAGCTGGCGGCGATGCAGCAAGATGTGTCGGTGACGACGGGGGCCACGGCGATGGGTTTACCGCGAAGTTCGGGACGATACTGTTGTTCGACAGAGGCAAAAAAGGCGTTCATATCAACGAAAAGTACGGATAAATGCAGAGGTTCCATCTATTTGAACTCCAAGAACTTGCAGACACTTGTTAGGTATATGTTAGGTATCATAAGCGAAGTAAAAAGTCAAAGGAAAAAGAGGATAGCTCCGCAGTAGTTTTCAGTTTTCTGCGTTTGTAGCCAGGAAGTAGACAAAAAAATAAAAAAAATTAACAATGCATCATGCGAATGAAGTGATAATTAAAAAAGCCCCGGTTTTTATTGCCGGGGCTTTTCGTAAGTTTCATGATTTTCGTGGTTCTTATCGCCTTTGCTGGCCGAACAACCGCAGTAAGAACAGGAAGAGGTTGATAAAGTCCAGATAAAGCTGCAAAGCGCCCATGATGGCCGCTTTTTGATTGGCTTCAGAACCGTCGGCGCCAACCAGGTACATGTATTTGATTCTTTGGTTGTCATAGGCAGTCAGCCCAACAAAAACCAACACACCAATCAGTGAAATGGCATAATAAAGTCCGGGGCTGTGCAAGAATACATTTACAATCATGGCAATCAGTACCCCGATCAGGCCCATAAACAGGATGTTTCCGATAGAGCTTAAATCTCTCTTGGTGACATAGCCGTAAAAAGCCATAGCGCCGAAAGTACCGGCGGTAATAAAAAACGTTCCAGCTATTGACGCCGTGGTATAAGCCAGAAACACCAAGGCGATAGTAAAGCCAACAGAGGCGCTGTAAAGAAGAAATAGAAGTGTGGCAATTGAGGCGCTTATCTTTCGAATGGCAAAAGATAACAGAACCACCAACCCAAGTTGGACAAGAAAAATAATCCAGATGGCCCCGCTCTGGGCAATATTAATCACCAATTGGGGCTGATATTGCAGAAGCAACCCCACAAAGCCTGTTATCGCCAGACCAATGGTCATCCAACTGTATACTTTAGTGATAAATTTTTGCTGTTCCTGAACGTCTACCTGTATGCCGGACGCTGCAGGATCATACATACCCCTCGCCGGTCCCCAGGAACCGAATCTGCCCATGGTTATGTCTCCGTATCAAATCCAGGAAAACGACCTGTGTATTTTAGCAGGTCCGGACATTCTCATCCATCCATTATAGGCGAAGACAGAGGATAGGGCATAGCTAACAATTTATAGGGGATAGACAACAGAAACGAATGTTTATCCGATATCGATAATCCGAAATAACTTTGACTCTTGGCGAATCTTGGAGTAAATAAGTAGCATAAAGTCCGTTGACTCGTGGAACGTCGATGGCGAGAGTTTTTCAGGAGCACAGGTCATTAGCCAGCATGGGTTGCGTTGCAACGAGCAAATTCGAATTTCTCAAGTACGTCTGATTAACGAAAACAACGAGCAGGTGGGGGTAATTCCAACCATTGAAGCTTTGCGCATCGCGCGGGAAGTGGGTTTGGATCTGGTGGAAGTTTCGCCAATGGAACGCCCGCCGGTGTGCCGCATCATGGATTATGGAAAGTGGAAGTACAAACAGAAAAAGAAAGAACAGAAGTCGCATGCCGGGGCCCACGCGCAACAGCTTAAAGAGCTGCGCATCCGCAGCGTCAAGATTGACGTGCACGACCAGAACACCTTTCTGAATAAGGCCCGCAAACTTCTCGCTGACGGGCATAAGGTGCAATTCAATCTCATGTTTCGCGGGCGCGAGCTTGCCCATATCGACCTGGGCCGCGGCATACTGGAAAAATTTCGCACGGAACTGGAAGGCTCCGCCAAAATTGAACGCGATCCCAAGCTCGAAGGCAAACGCATGATCATGATTCTGGCCCCCAAAGGTCATTGATTCGTTTAGCAAAATTTCAGGAATGCTTGGAGGCTTTTAGTTATGGCCAGAATTCCAGTCAACCAGATGCGCGAAGGCGACGTCATCGATCAGGTCTTTATTTTGTCCGGCAAACAGCTTGGCACGACCTCCTCAAATAAACTTTATCTGAAAGCGGATTGCTCCGACGCCACCGGCCAGATTCATTGCCGCATGTGGAATGTATCGCGCGAAATGTATGAAAAATTGCCCTCCTCCGGATATGTGCAGATCCGCGGGAGAGTCGAGACTTATCAAGGACATCAGCAGCTTGTTGCTGAAAATCTCGTCGAAATTTCGGATCGGTCCAAACTCGATCTTACTGAACTATTAAGAAAAACCACCAAAAACGTCACCGTCATGCAGGCACGTTTGAAGGAAATACTCCAGAGCATCCGCGATCCGGATCTCTCGCGTATGGTTGGTTCATTCCTCAATGACGCGGATTTTATGAACCGCTTCAGCGTCTCGCCGGCGGCTCAGGGAATGCACCACGCCTGGCTTGGCGGTTTATTGGAACATACACTGAGCCTGCTGGAACTTGCCCAACTTATATGCCCGCATTATCCGGACATTGATCGCGATCTGGTTCTGGCCGCATTGTTTTTCCATGACATCGGCAAAACCGCCGAACTTTCGTACCAGTTCGGTTTCGATTACACCGACTTCGGCAAACTGGTGGGGCATGTAACCATCGGCGTGCTTTGGATTCACCAGCGAGCGCAGGAGTTGGCGGCTAAGGATGGCAAGCCCATCCGGGCCGATCTATTGATGGTTCTTGAACATATCATTCTTTCCCATCACGGTCAGCCGGAATTTGGCGCTGCGGTTGTGCCCAAAACGCCGGAGGCCATTTTGGTGAACATGATCGATAATCTGGACGCCAAAACGCAAATGGCGCTCGATGCCGTCGCCGCGCCGACCGAAGACTCGAATTGGACGGATTTCAAAAAAGCTTTCAATACGTCGCTGTACCGGCCCTCGGTGAGCGTGAAGCCGGGTTAATTTGCTGCTTCGCAAATTTAACTATCCGTGAACCGGGGGCAGTGTCTGGATATAAGCCGCCATACACTCATTTCTTTCGGTTCTATGAATTTTATGGAAAATATTTAGGACCGACGGGAATTGCAGGCGTATTATTAGAATGAATTGTGGCGGGAGAGTTGCCCGCGTGAATCGTTGATGTTTGTATAAGGAGAACTATCATGCAAACCGCTAAACACCTTACCTCGGACGGACATGCCGCCGATCTTCGCGGCAAATACTCCGCAGCCAAAGAGGCCGTAGTCGATCTGGCATCGGAAGCCAGAAAAAGCGCCCTGAGCGTGGCAACTGACCTGAAGAAAACCGGCGCCAAGTGGGTGCAGGAAAAAGGTCAGACAATCAAAACCAAGGCAGAGACGGCTAATGTGACCCTCATCAGCTATGTGCGGAAAAATCCGTACAAGTCGCTCGCCATAGCCGCCGCCGCTGGGCTGGTCCTTGGCTTCATGGTTCGCAGCAGCCGTCGCTGATTTGGCCGGCCAGATATGGCCAGTGACCGCTCCGCTTTGTTAAACTAGTCAGGGCGCTCGTGCACCCGGATGTGTGCTGGCCGCCGAATAAATGTGGTCCGCGCAGAGCTGTCCTTTTTAACTGCGGAGACTTTGATGGCCGAAGACTCTTCTTTTGATGATTCCGCCACGGAAACAAACGGTTCCGCCGGCCCAACGCCGACGATGAAGTTTGGCCGGCGGATTTTCCAAACTTTTCTGGACCTTATGGATTTACAGGTTCAGATCATTGTGCTGCGTCTACTGGCTCGGGTACGCAATATCTTATTGATTTTGTTTCTGGCGGGATTAGCCGCTATAGCCTTTCTGGTAGGGGTGATCTTCGCTTATATCGCGGTTTACCGTGCTCTATTAAAGCTGCTTCCTGGCGTCTGGGTGGATGTGGTTTTCGCCGGCTTCCATTTCCTGCTGGCTTTGATTCTGATCCGAGCGCTGCTCAATAATCGCCAAAATGCGCTTCGGGAATCCCACGCTTCGGATGATCAAACGGGGGAAAATTTGTGAGCCTTGAAGAAGAAATTGCCCAACTGGAACACCGCCGGAAAGTCTGTCTGGATCGTCTTGAAGAACAGACTTCAGAGTTTTCCGCGCACGTTCGCAAGGAATTTTCCTTGGCCAGGCTGGTCACTCAATATATTGGTTTGCCGCTTTTGATCGGCACTGGTCTTGGCGCATTTTTCGGACGGCTAAAAAGCGAGCCGAGTTCACCCGGCGGAGAGTCTCCTCGTTCGTCGATTATCTCGATCATTATTCAGAAAGTGATGCAAATGATTGGGACGATCTTAAATGCTCGCCACACCCGGGAAAGCGAGCCGGCGGCGCCCGAGGTAAGCGACGAGGTGGTACACGAGCCGGCAGCCGCCAATTCAGAGCCGGAAAAAGACGGTTCTATCCTGCCGGCGGTATTGGGACTGATTGTTGAAGCGGTGCCATGGTCACAGGTTTTTTCCGCACTTTCCGCCCGCTTTGGGTCCAAAGAGCATTCAGAGGAAGACGCCGCACCAGTCGATTCCAGCGGCGCCAGCAACGAAGAATAATTCTAAAAGTGCTCCCACATTGTCTGGTTCAAACTTTTCCGGCATACTTTCGTCAATGGTTCAAAATGAATTTACTGTCATTCTTCCGGCGGCCGGCACAAGCAGTCGGTTTGGCGGCACAGACAAGCTGCTGAGCGAGATTAACGGGCTTACTGTTTTGCAAAGGGCGGTAAAACTTTTTTCGCAACGGGCCGATGTTCTCCGAATCGTTATCGCTACGCCAACGGATCGCCATGATTCTTATCGTCGCCATCTGGATCCGGTTTTGAACCGAAAGGAATTGAATTTTGTTCAAGGCGGCAGCGAACGCTGGGAAAGCGTATACAACGCTCTGATTTCACCCTACGTTCAGGGCGATTATGTGGCTATTCATGATGCCGCCCGGCCATTAACGCCCGAGTCGCTTATTGACGCTGCCTTTACCGCCGCCGTTGAGCATGGTGCGTCTTTGCCGTTGGTACCAGAGCCGGCGACGTTAAAAAAACTTTCTTCCGACCGCGTCGTAGCACAAACCGTTGATCGAGCAGGGTTGTTTCAGGCTCAGACACCACAATGCTTTCGTACGCAACTTCTGCGCGATGCCTTTGAACAATTGATCCGGGATAAACGCATTGCCGGCGTTACCGACGATGCACAGGTTATCGAATGGACCGGCGGGCGGGTTGTCGGTACAACGGGTTCATCGGTCAATATTAAAATTACTACGCAGGATGATCTGACTTTGGCTCGAGCGCTGGCTGAATCAAGTTCGATTTAACCCGAGGTTATGATGATGCGAATCTATACAGCGCGGCGTACGGACTGCCCTGAAAGGGCAGCATCTTTCAGCCCGGCGTTGTCCCGATTGATCGGGACTACGCCGGGATAAGGATTCGTAAGTGATCAACCCTGTAGGGGTTGCGGCAGGAAGCGAGCATCCCTGATAATTCGATTTGATGCAACCCATTCAGGGTTGCTTAGCATGCTTGGTCATGTTCCCGGCGTAGTCCCGCGCGGCGGGACAACGCCGGGCTAAATGATTATGCCCCGTTGGGGCAAAACAAGATGCCTGAAGCAGGTTATGTAACATAACCGCACATAGAGAACGTCTAAAATCGGCAAAAATCAAGCTCAATAAACATTAGCGCTAGAATGTTTTAGAGACCCTTATGAGCAAAAACCAGGAACTTGCCCAACTCTTCAGTAAAGCCGCCGATGTTATGGCGCTTTTGGATGAAAATTCCTTTCGTGTGCTGGCGACGCGGAAGGTGGCGCGCGCTCTGGAGGAACTGGGTCAGGATGTAAGTACCCTATCTGAGTCGGGAAAGCTTGAGGAAATATCCGGCATTGGCAAACATTCTGCCGAAAAAATTCGCGAGTATCTGCGCACCGGCCATATCACCGAATTTGAAAGCCTTGCCAAACAGGTTCCGACGGGTGTGCTGGATTTGCTCGCTGTTGGTTCCATTGGTGCAAAAACAGCGTATTTATTGTGGAAAGAGGCAGGCATAACCAGTCTGGACGAACTGAAGGCCGCATTGGAGAAGGGGAAAATTCCTTCAATTAAAGGACTGGGTGAAAAGAAACTTGCCCGCATACGCCAGAATCTGGAATTTATTCAGGGCCAGGGAAAACGCATCGGCATCGGCGTGGCTTTGCCGGTGGCCAGGCAATTATGCGATGCACTGCGTGAACTGGCCGGGGTGAAAAATGTGCAATATTGCGGCAGCCTGCGCCGTGGTTTGGAAACCATCGGTGACGTGGATATTTTGCTTTCCGCCCCGAATTCAAAAATGCCGGCGATTACGGAATTTATTAAATCACACACGGACACAGCAGAAGTGATCGCCGCAGGCGAAACCAAAGTCAGCATCCGGACCAAATCGCTGTTGCAGGTCGATTTCCGCGTTGTCCCGCCGGAAAGCTGGGGGGCCGCGCTGCAATATTTTACCGGCAGCAAGGAACACAATGTGCGGGTCCGTGAAATGGCCATTAAAAAAGGTATGAAACTAAATGAGTGGGGACTATATAAGGGAGAGAAAAGTATCGCGGGTTTGACCGAAGTAGATATTTATGACGCCCTTGAACTGGCGTGGCTGCCGCCCGAGATGCGCGAAGACCGTGGCGAAGTAGAACTTGCCTCGGCCATGTATCAGGTTCGCAAGAATCCTAAATTCGTGGTTGATAATCCCAAACTCGAATTTCTGGGTAAACACATTCCTACTTCGTGGCCGGAACTGCAAATTTCCGACATTCAGGCCGATTTACATATGCACACCACGGCCAGCGACGGCACGTTGAGCCTGGAAGATATGGTTGCCGAGGCCAAACGCCGCGGTCGCAAATACATTGCCATTACCGATCACAGTAAATCCCAGGTCCAGGCCAATGGTTTGAAAGTCGATCGGCTCATGGAACACATCAAGGCAATTCACGCACTCGCGGCTAAAACGAAGGGAATTACGGTTTTAGCCGGCAGCGAAGTGGACATTCTGGCCGATGGTTCACTGGATTATCCGGATGAAGTTCTGGAAAAGCTCGACTGGGTCGTTGCCTCGCCACATGCAGCATTAACGCAGGAAAGTGAAGCAGCAACCGCCCGCCTGATTCGTGTGGCTTCAAATCCATTGGTGGATGTGATAGGGCACCCGACTGGACGGTTGGTCGCCGTGCGCCGGGGTCTGGAGCCGGACATGCAGCGCGTCATTTTCGCCGCGGCACGCGGAGGTGTGGCACTGGAAATTAACGCCCACGACTTGCGCCTGGATTTGCGCGATGTGCATGTGCGCATGGCGGTTGAAGCAGGCGTGCCGTTGTGTATCAATACTGATGCGCATGGTGCTGCGGATATGGACAATCTTATTTACGGCGTGATTACCGCCCGGCGCGGCTGGGCGAGGGCGCAAAATGTGCTCAACACCTGGCCGCTGGAGAAGATGCTCAAGTGGCAAAAAGAACGAGGGAAAAATTAAGTTCTTTTACTGTGAATAATCCCATAGCTATGTTTTTTGAGATATAATTGATTTAATGGGTGTCTTGTCTGACATATTCATTGGCGAGTCCAGCCAAATTAATGACGAGATCTTCGCACACGGACCAGCCGGCCATTTACCAACCCTGGAGGGAAAGGGCTTGTTCCCGGATTCCATCGAAGAACTCTGGAAAATTCTTGATCCAGCAAAGGCGAAGCCATTTTCAAAAAATTGGGTAGTCAAAAATACGAATGACAATAACGTTCATACAATTTATTTAATCCCAAGCCAAATAGTTACAGCTATTGCACAGGCTCCTGCCGACCGCATTAGTGCAATCAAACACGCGTGGTTTTACGGTGGTAAATTACCGGCTCCCAATCCTCTCGATGGCATAATCAAGGATTGGTACGATGAATTCATTGATCTTCTGAAGGAGGCGAATAGTCGAAAGCTCAACGCTTACGTATGGTTGTGTCCATGAGCCATTTCATCCTCTACGGTATCCCGCGTGAAGATATTATCTATATCCTTTTAACCTTCCAAGCCGCCGCCCACTCCCGTCTCAGAACTTTGTGCCGCGGCAAGCTCGCCAACGACCTTGGAATCAGGATTCATTATTTTCCCAGGCATGTTTTTTTTGCTCCAATTTTGGGCCTCCGAGCCGTTACAACGTTACAAAGGCTTATTTTATAGAGTATTTTGCACTTTTTGATCCGTAACATGATTAGTGCTTGTTGCGCCTTTAAGAGTGGAGGAAACATCTAAATTTTCAGGGGTTGTAACGTTGTAACGGTTTGATTTTAACGGAGGCAAATACCTCTCGAAAGCCTCACTGAAGGCAGTCAGAAAATACCCTTTAGCGATATTTTCTTTTACCCGCAGAGTGCCCGGATAAATATCGAAAGCCCCGAGTTTGCGGGCCAGCCATATCTGATTTATTGGTTTGCCCCTATGAACTTCGGACCATGGGCGATCGGTCAT
>DATJSN010000103.1:0-4379 GCA_035504095.1 Phycisphaerae bacterium
CGACAAGATCTCCAGCTTTCATGCGAATTGTCGGTTCACGAGTCAACAGGCCGCCTGCAGTCATCGCAACTCGTTTCGGTTTGAAATGCGTTCACAGACAAAGACGAAAATCCACCCACAGATTTTTAAGGAAAATCCGTGTGGGACCCGCAAATTCCGCTTGCCGTGAATGAGCCTATTCGAACGAAGTGAAGGATGCCATTCTAATATGGCATTCACAGGTATTGGCAAATGCCTTTTGACTTGTTTGTTCACTATCCCCATCTTCTAAATTAGCTTTGCTTCCGGCGTTTCTTTTTGCCATAGCGTTTCTTTTTGATCTTTTTTGCCATGTCATCACCTTTGTTTGATCCACATCCACAACGTACGAGTTAGTTAGTCTATCGGCGCAGTGCTCTGGATTCCAGTTGATTTACCTTTAATAGCCTCAAATCGGAATTACGGCTTGGCGGTAGCCTGCGGTGGGCTCATGCTGATACTCAAATCCGATACGCCATACTCTTGGTGGAGAAACCTGATTTTTTGCATCATCGCTTTGTTGGCATCGTCCCACGTCGGATATTTTCCGGCTTCGATGTCGGAAGCGACGCTGTCATAAAGTGAGGCGTAATCTTCAACGAACTCAATCTGGATATGCGGGTCGGTAACCGGCTGATCGTTGCTGTCGCGAAAAGAAATGTTGACCTGTGCAGCGCCGGGGCCGAGTTTCCATTGATTACCCACTTTGGTAAACCGAATAGGATGATCGGCAAAAGAACGAATTTGATTTTGGATGTCAGCAGGAAACATGGCGGTGATGTAATCCGGAAGGTTTAGTGAAAGGGTCGCGGTGTTGCCTGTAATGACGGCGGACTGGTTTTGGGCGCGATCATAAGTAAGAACCTGTTCAAGAATAACATCAAGAGTGGGAAATTGACGGGCTTCTTCACCGGTGGAGTGGTACGCTTTGGCGGCGGCGCGAATGAGATGGTTTTGACTCATGTTGAGTGCCAGAAAGGCATCGCCCGTAGTCGTTGGGCGATTCGGATTGATGGTGCAGCAGGCATACGCAGCGGTGCGATCGGAGTTTCTGATTGCCAGGCAATAAGTGTTAAGCGTATTTTCCGGCGTGGATAAATCCAGCTTAAACGCCCGCTCGGTCGCGGGAACAGCGGGCGTGAGAACCTGAGCCGGCGGCGCGGATTGAGCAATAACTTGCGGCGCGGATTGGGCGAGAACGGTGCGTGAAAGCGCCCACCAGCCGCCGAGAACGACGATGGCGAAAACGAGCGCGACAATGGCGCTGGTTTTAAGCGAATTAATAAACATCATAGTTTTGACTCCTTTGGCAATGGCCAATGCGGGTGCGGCGCCAGCCGAACCCGCATGGCAGATTTGAACGATGGAATTGGCAAGCGATTCCTGAAGGCCTGCGGCGAGCACAGCGGCATTGGCGTGGGCCGGCAGCAGTGTGATCAGCACTGCCGATGAAGTAGGAACGTCATGCCGAACAAAATAACCGCGAAGTTTAAGAATGGCGCGCTCCAGGCGTTTTTGGGCGGCCTGCTCGGAAATGCCCAGGGCAACGCTCACGTCACTGAGTGGACGATTCTGAAGATAGCGAAGCGCAATGGCTTCACGGTCTGAGGCGTGAAGTTGCATAAGCGCGTCATCCAGTTGGGATAAAAGTTCATTGTCAGTTTGAGAATTGCGGTCTTGTAACATGGCGACCACCTCTTCTCTGCGCCGGCGGCGCAGCTCGGTTTTTCGGATGTTTGTACAGGTATAGCGGCACACGGTCAGCAACCAGCCGGCGATTCGGTCCGTTTGTAGAGTGCCGGCGCGCTGGCTCAGGAGGATGAAAACGGCCTGCGTAGCGTCCTCGGCAAGATGCTGGTCGTGAAGTTGACGGCGGCATGCGGAATAAACGAGGTTGATATAACGCGCAATAAGCGTGCGAAACGCGTCGTCGGAGTGTGTTTGGGCATATTTTTGCAGTAGCTCTGCGTCGTTCATGTCCTGCCTTTCTGCTAAGACACTAAGCAATGTACGCACCATGCGGGATTAGACAAAATTCATTGAAACGAAGGGAACAGACAATGGGCTGGCGATTGAGCCGAGAATTTAGAGTTGAATCTTAGATACTCTTAGTTCCCAGCACGATGAGAAATTTAGCCAGCCATTCGGGGTGGGCCGGCCATGCTGGGGCGGTGACCAACTTGCCGTCCACGAAGGCTTGGTCCACGGGGATTTCCTGGTATTTGCCGCCGCAGGCTTTGATTTCCGGTCCGACGGCCGGATAGGCGGTGCACGAACGACCCGTCAGAACGCCTGCGGCAACGAGAATTTGCAAAGCATGACAAATGGCCGCGACGGGTTTATTGGCCTGGAAAAAATGACGGACGATTTGCAGGACACGTTCATCCAGGCGCAGATATTCCGGCGCACGCCCGCCGGGCAGAACCAGCGCATCATAAGTTTCGGGTTTAATCTGATCGAAAGCCGCATTGAGCATGAAGGCATGGCCGGGCTTTTCGGTATAGGTTTGATCGCCTTCAAAATCGTGTACGGCGGTTTTAATTTTTTCACCGGCTTTCTTGTTTGGACAAACCGCGTGCACCGTGTGACCAAGCATGAGTAGGGCCTGGAATGGAACCATGATTTCGTAGTCTTCTCCAAAATCGCCGACGATCATTAGAATGCGCTTGGCTGCCATAAGAATCTATCTCAAACCATATCGAGGCCGCGACGTCGGCTGCCTGGCCACGAGCGAAGGAGCACCGACGAAGCCGTATTAAAATACAATACAGCCAGGAGGTGTGACACCGAATTCGGGGCCAGGAGGCCTCGTCCCGAAGGGTTGGGCCTCCAAGCGGCCATCTGCGGCGTCATCGCTCCTGAAGCATATTATCTATCGAATATAACATTGTCGCTCTTCCTTGCATCTGGCCACTTGGAGGCCAAACGCGACTCTCGTTATGTTTTGAGATAGATTCTAAGACCTCCTTATATGTGCGGGAAGGTATATTAACACGCGACGCAGAAAGGTTGGCAAATTTTATGGAACCACGCATCAGCATCATTACGCTAGGCGTACAGGATTTACAACGATCTCTACGGTTCTATCGCGACGGTCTTGGATTGCCGACGACAAGAAAAGCGGATCAGACAATTATTTTCTTCCAAACCAGCGGAACGTGCCTGGCGCTATATCCATACCGCGAATTAGCAAAAGATGTTTCGGAAAAATTTATGGTTCAAAGGTCCAAATTTACCGGCATTACTTTGGCGCATAACGTACGCAGCAGGCAGGAAGTAGATCATGTTTTAAAACAGGCCCTGGATGCGGGCGCTAAAATCGAGAAACCAGCCGGCGATACAGATTGGGGCGGATACAGCGGATATTTTTCCGACCCCGACGGTTATTTGTGGGAGGTAGCCTGGGGTGCGTTCAAGATGCGCGATGATGGAAGCTTGATAGTCACTTAAATTGGCTTTCGGTCATTTGCGCCTTGAAAGAAAAAATTGCTGCAGTAATTCCGCCGCCTCATTGGCCATAACACCCCCCTGCACCTGCACTCGGTGATTCAAGCGCGGATCGTCGGCAATCTTGTAAAGGGTTTGAACCGCACCGGCTTTTGGATCGGTGCAGCCAAAAATCAATCGACGGATACGCGCGTTAACAACCGCTCCGGCACACATTGGACAAGGCTCAAGGGTTACATATAAATCACAATCGGTAAGCTGCCAGTATCCGAGTTTTGTCCCCGCTTGTCGGAGCGCTGCAATTTCGGCATGGGCGGTTGGGTCATGATCGGCCTCTCGGGTATTAAAACCCTCCGCTACGATTCTGGCGCCATCGTGAGAATATTGCACCGCAACCGCACCAACGGGGATTTCCCCCTGCGATGCCGCGCGTCGAGCCAATTCCAGAGCGCGGTTCATGAACTCTAAATCCAGTGTGGACTGGCTCGAAATATAGGCAGGTTCCGTCACGGTTTTTCTCGAAAAGTACGAATGATACACGAGTTTGACGTGCGGGTTAACTACCATAGAATTGTCATTGTGGATTATAACGTTCTTTTAGTTCTTAAAAGGACATGAAACCGGGCCAATTATGCACTACTCACCGCCAAAATTGCTCGCCAAAGAAAACCCCTTGCAGAAAACGAATCGGAAGGCGGCAAATGGCCGGCAAAGCTAAGAGCCGGTTGCTGCTGTTGTGGCTGGGGCTGTTCACGGCCATTGCACTGGACACCAGCATTCAGCTTTGCTGGAAGGCTTCCATTCCCGCGCATGGTTCGCCGCTACAGGTGCTTTTTCTAACCCTTATCGCGCCCTTGTTTATCCTGAGCATGTTTCTTCATATCGGGCAATTGTTTAACTGGATGATGGTCCTT
>DATJSN010000104.1:0-22050 GCA_035504095.1 Phycisphaerae bacterium
GATTTCGGAAATCACAGGGATGGAGGGAGAAACAATCTGCATGCACGATATTTTCCGCTTTCGACAGACCGGGATTGATGAAAAAGGGTGCGCGAAGGGGCAGTTCGAGATTTGCGGCGTGGTGCCAAGGATTCTTCCGAAATTAAAGGAAAGGGGAGCCATGTTGCCACCCGATATGTTCAGAACGATGGTTATCAAATGAGTCTGAACTCGGGCGTGGTTGTTGAGTGGCGCCGGTGTTCGGTCCACGACTTGGCTTCTGAGTTTTTGTTATGTTATGTAAGGAGTTCACATGAGGACCTTAAAGAAACTTATTCTGGATGAACGGGGCATGGAAACCGTTGAATGGGCTGTGCTTGCCGCTCTGATTGTTGCCGGCATTACCGCCATCATCCTCGGGCTTGGCAAAAACGTCTATAGCGCGTTCAGCAACTTAAAAAGCGCGACGACTTAATCGAGCTTGATATTAAGTGTCTTGTTTTAGTTTAGGTAATTCATAGCTCGTCGCTAAGTTAGAAACTAGTTGGCGCGAAGACGATGTATTTATGACACAATGCCAAACCCATTTCAGCTTTTAAAAAAAAGAGGAATGGTGTTATTTGGTGATTGTGCTTGTAGCTTGAGTTCCTAAAATGAACTTAAAATAGCAATTTTTGACTGATACTATTCTTAGTATCTCCATTAGAAATGTCCTGGAATTCACTATTCTTTCGTAAATCAAAACAACATTTCCATAAAAAAGTATGGTTTAGACATATTTCAGCCAGGAATGTGTGATTTAGCAACTTCGATGTCTCATAAGTGTAATTACTACTGGAGATTTTATGATCAGGTCGAAGTACATAGCGTCTACGGTAGTAACTGGCACGGCGAACTCATCGTCGGCATTTCAGTATGAGAGGAGAGAATTATGTACGTTTATTTTCCTGTTGACTTGGTTATTGCATTTTGTTAAATATATTAACATCACACTTGGCAATTGTGACGGCGCGGTTCACGCGTCATTAATGATAAAAGACACTACTTCAAGGATGGGTTAGGTAAAGTCAAAGTGAACATGTGGGCCGGTGTTCGGTCCACGACTTGACTTTTGATAGGGCGATGAAATTTTACCACGCGCATACTTGGCTCTTTTGGCATGAGTTTTGCCCATTGGTTCTGGGACACGCTTTGATGGAGTTATAGGCCGCAAGTATGTGAAATGTATCATTGACTTAGATGTTGGGTTTTGCTAATTGTTGTGTTGAGGGGCCACGCTAGTCAAATATACCGGCGCGCTTTCTGCGTCTGTGACGATATATAGTTAAGCGGATGGGTGAAGTCAAAGGGAGCGTATAGGACCGATGTTCGGTCCACCACTTGGCTTCGGAGTTTTTTGTTATGCATGTACTTCAAAAGTCCGGCGGCATTCTAGCCAGCATGTTTGTCGGGCGTCAAACTGAAGTGGCATGTAAAAGGAGTTCACATGAAGACCTTGAAGAAACTTGTTCTGGATGAACAAGGCATGGAAACCGTTGAATGGGCTGTGCTTGCCGCTCTGATTGTTGCCGGCATTACCGCCATCATCCTCGGGCTTGGCAAAAACGTCTATAGCGCGTTTAGCAACCTAGAATCTGCGACGACCTAAGCGCGTCGACGTAGAAAAACCTGCCCCGGAGCCCCGCATTGACGGGGCTGGCAGGTGATGCAGGCTCCGGGGATTTTTTGCTCATCAATCTGTGTAACCAGGAGATTCGTTTTGGTTACGCAGACTTTGTTGTTGTAAATGGCCAGGAAAGAGTGCAATTGTGGCTCAATATTTTGCATACCATCATGCGCTGCTGGGTCAGTGGCTCTTTGTAACATTCCTGTGTTTTGTGTCGGTCATTTATGATTTATCCGTCCGTCGGATTCCCAACTTCCTTACGCTTCCGGCGTTGGCCTTGGGTTTGACATATGCGTTTGTAGCCGCCGGGCCCTGGGGAGGACTCGAGAGTTTTGCTGCTGGTGTGCTTGCAGCGAGCCCATACCTTATATTATTCTTATTTGCAGGTGGGGGGGCCGGGGACGTCAAGCTCATGGCCGCAGTCGGAAGCTGGCTTGGCTTTCCGGATGCACTTGTGGTTTTAGCGGCAGTATCTATAGCCGCTGTGGTTTTCGGAATTATCTGGGCTGCCGCCCATGGGCGTGCGGGTAGTGTGTTCAAGAACCTGGCACGCGTAGGTACCGTGGTGGCAATGTTTTCAGCGGGGATGACGTCACGCAAGGAAGCAACATCAATGATACCGGAAAATAGTGCCATGACGCCCATGCCGTACGCAGTACCAATTTTCCTGGGCGTATTGGTAAGTCCTATGGGAGTATGGTTATGGATACATTAAAGTCAATTTCACATTTAAGTTCAAAACGACGCTATCGTGGCTTGGAACTCGTCGAGTCGGCAATCATCCTGCCTCTGATTATCCTGGTTCTCTTTGGAATATTCGAATATGGGTTTATGTTTTTTCAGCAGGAACAGATCACGAATATCGCCCGAGAAACGGCGCGCGTCGCCGCCACGCCCGCCGGCTCAACCACTTACCAGGACACGTTCAGCACACTCAAAAGTCAGGCTGGAAGCCTGTATAACAATTTATCGATAACCGATCAAAGTAATGTAGGCGGATCTGCAGGCTCTTTGCTTACGATAACTGTTTCCGAGCCGTATAAAGCATTAACAGGGACTTCGCTGATTCCGCTTCCCAAAACCCTGAGTGCAACGGTATCCATGATGAATGAAGGACCGTGATCCTGGGTGTTTTTGGCCAAGCTATCCGGCGGTCAGGGATCGAGCAATAAATATTAATATCTGAATCGGAATTTTGTATCCGAAATCGGGTTGATTTTAGAATAACAAAGGAGACATGCCATGAAATGGGCAGTGCTGGTAATGACCGTTCTCGGACTTATGGCTGCAATGTGCGCTGCGATTCTGGTCGCATTTTTGTCTCATCCCAGCGCCGGCAGAAGCTCAAGCACGGGTCCGGTGACGGTGCTCATGATCAACAGGAATTTGCCGGCCATGTCGGTCGTCCAGGGCAGCGATGTGACCAGCCAGACGATGTCCAGCGACAAGGCGCCTGCGAATTTTATGACCAATAGTGTACAGGTCGTGGGTCGCGTGCTCGCGGTGCCCATGGTCGCCGGCGAGGCGTTTTCCCCCGCCGTATTCGCCGGTCAGGGCGCAGGCGCTGATCTGGCTGCGGCTATTCCTTACGGCGACCGCGCCGAGGGTATTGATGTTACTAATTATGGAGCGCTGGAAGGCATGCTCTACCCTGGTTGTGCGGTAGACGTAGAAGTGACTTTAACCCCTCCACAATCAGGCACTCAATCGTCGATGCCGATTTCCGCCACTATTCTGCAAAACGTGGAGGTTTTGGCTATCAATAACAGTACGATTACATCTTCGGAGGCTGGGAATTCTACGGATAATAATAATGCAGATGACTCCGGAACGCGCCGTGTGATTCTGTTGGTGGATTCCAGACAGGCCAAAATACTCAGGCTCGCCGCCACTGTCGGAACGCTTTCGCTGGCCATGCGCAATCCGCTCGATACCAGTGCATCAAATGCTGAAACGATCACGCTCAATGAGCTGACCGCTGATAATTACATGGACAATCTATACAACTCTGCCACTCCTTCGACGCCGCAAAATTCGCAAATGAGCACCACCGCCCCGGTTAATACGGAAGGGGCGGTATGGAATGTCGAGGTAATCCGCGGATCTCAGAGCCAGGAGGAAGTATTTCCTCTTACTGAGGTTCATCCTTGACCGATAAATCCAGTATGTCCGATAAATCCTTGAGGTCAACCTGCCAGTTGATCGTTAGGTCGAGTATAAATTTAATCGCAAAAGGGGAAAAATCATAAAAGGGGAAAATCATGGCCAAATCAATGTTGCAACGATGGATGGTTCCGGCATGTATCGCCGCGCTTTGTGCGCCGCTTTGCGTCCGAGCCGATGATGATGATCAACAGGTGCCGCTGCAAATAACCGAGCGCCATTCGCAAATTATCGACGAATCGGAAGCCATCACTCGGCTCTCTGTAACCGATCCCACGGTCGTCGACGTAAAGTTGTTGAGTCCTTACGAAGTTTTGATATCGGGTTTAGCTCCCGGCACAACTGATTTGTTCGTATGGAGCGCAAAAGGAATCCAGCAACACAAGGAAATCAACGTTGTGGTGGATGCTGAGCAGTTGCAGAATGACTTGAACCAGATGTTTCCCGACGATCAGATTACCGTCAAACAGACAGCCTCGGCGGTGGTCATCGAAGGGGAAATCTCCAGCGCCAACGATATCACGCCTCTGCATGAATATCTGGATTTGCAAAAAGTAAAATATGTTGATTTGACCAGTCTGTCCGGAGTTCAGCAGGTTCAGCTCCGGGTCATCGTGGCCGAAGCCAATCGAACCGCCATTCGTGAGCTGGGATTCAATTTCTATTCGAACGGTACGCAATTTTTCGGCGCTTCGACCCCGGGACCTTCTGAAAGCGGCGCATTGACTCCAATCAGCATCGGCACACCGACGGGTGCGAGTGCCACCGGTGCGGTAACCCCATTTAGTTTCCTGAGCGACGCCGCGCCGAGCACCGCCACGTCGTTGCTGTTGGGCGTGCCGGGCGCGAACCTGGAGATTTTCATTCAGGCCCTCGTCGAAAATGAATATGTCCGCATTCTGGCCGAACCAACATTGACGGCGGAAAGCGGCCAGGAAGCCAGTTTTCTGGTCGGCGGTGAATTCCCGATCCCGGTAGTCCAGGGAACTTCGTCGAATAATGGGATCACAATTCAATACCAACAATATGGCGTTTCTCTGCAGTTTCGTCCTGAAGTACTCGGTGAAAATCGCATTCGGCTGCACGTGGGCACCCAGGTAAGTGAACTTTCCAGCGGTTTGGGTTCCGTAACGATTTCCGGGTTCGTTATCCCAGCCATCCTTACGCGCCAGGCCGAGACTACCCTGGTGCTTGGCAGCGGCCAGAGTTTCGCCATGGCCGGCCTGATCAGCAAGGAAACGCAGGCCAACTCTTCCGCGGTGCCCGTTTTGGGGCAGGTTCCGATTCTCGGCCCTTTATTCCGGTCCATGCGTTTTCAAAGCGACGATACCGAATTGGTGGTACTGGTAACGGCGAACGTAGTTTCGCCATCGTCACAGGCTATTCGCAGCGCTTTACCCGGTGATTTGTATAAAGAGCCAACCGATTGGCAATTTTTCATGAACGGGCAAATTACGGGAACGACACCGCCTTATCTTGCTCCTACTGACTCAGCGATGCTTAAAAGTGAAGGTTACAGTCAGCTTCGTGGACCAGGCGCTTGGGCGACGTTCGACACACCGCTTGAACCCAGCGAAGCGCCTCTGAATGGCGCTTCGACGTCTGCAGCCATGTCATCGGCGCCGGCATCGAAACAATAAAATAAATTGGTGGTCCGGACCGATGGTGAAATCTGATTCGATAGTGGTTTTGTCCAGCGAGCCGGCAACCGTTGCCGCCGTGACTGCGGCGCTCAGGCCCAAAGGTCAGCTTCGGCCCGAAAACATTTGCGTGGATCTGCGCGGGCTTGCGACAAGACTCAGAACAACGCCCCCCGAAGTTGTCCTCGTCGATCTGAACGGCAACCCTCAGAAAATGTTCAAGGAACTCGATACTCTGGTGCGGCAATTCCATGACACCACATTCGTCATTCTGGCCGATAACATGCAAAGTGATTTGTTGATGGAAGCGATGCATGTCGGGGCGAGGCACTTTTTAACCAAGGATACCATTGGGACCAAATTGCCCGGTGTGATCGAGAACATCAACAAGTTAAGTGAGCCTGTGGAACTGGGGTTTCTCGCGATGGTGCTTTCCGCCTGCGGCGGCACAGGCGTGACTACACTGGCGATCAATCTTGCCTGGGAAATGCAGCTATTGTTGAATGAACCGGTGCTGCTGGTCGATCTTGACCCATTCGTCAATACGGCCTGCCGTTACCTGGAAATCGAACCGCGGTTCGGACTTTTAAACCTGTTGCGGCGTTCCGGTTCATTTGACAGCGCGTTGGTTCAGAGCAATACGGTCGTTTACGACCAGAAACTTAGCCTGCTTGGCAGCGGACCCGATGCGCGAATGTTCAACACGTTTCACTACGACCAGGACCGGCTGGGCGAGTTGATTAGTTTATGCCAGAGCACTTACAGCGCCGTCGTGATCGATATGCCGCGGGTTTCCCAGAATATGGGCATAGCCATGGCGCTCAGAAGCGAAAAGGTTCTGCTGGTATTTGAAGCGAGCGTGAATGACATCCGGGCTTTGCGGACGCTCATCACCGCGCTGGTTGAAGCAGGTGTACGCGAAGAGGCGATTTGCCCAGTTCTGAACCGGCACCACAAACGCGGGCAGGTGATTCCCATGAAGGATATTCACGACGCGCTGGGAGGCCGGGAGATTATTACCTTGAGCAATGATTATCTGAATACCATAAAAGCCGTGAACCTTGGCAAGCCCCTGGCGCAAACCGCCGGACGTTGCGAATTGCGCCAGGATATTCAGAAGCTGGCTCAAACACTGATCGGTCATAAGGTTAAGGCATAAACATGGCAGAAAATGTCAATATGAATACACGGTTTTTTAATCACAACAACCCCCGCCGGCCTGTGGAAGGGCCGGCGGATAAGACGACTCATCAAATCAGGATGGCCATACGTCAGAGTCTGCTTTCCTCCATGGACATGAGCGCGGCGCGCAAGCTGCCGATGGAGCAATTGTTCGATGAGTGCTCCCAGCGGGTTGATCGGCTGCTGACCGAACAATCCTGGCCGCTGACCATTGCGGAACGAAACCAGATCCTTCACGAAATTCTGGACGATATCTTCGGTCTGGGTCCGCTGGAGCAGTTTCTGCGCGATCCAACCGTCAGCGATATTCTTATCAACGGCGCCAAGACCATCTACGTCGAACGACGCGGGATGCTCGAACCCACCGATACCAGTTTCGGCGATGACGCTCAACTTCTGGAAGTCATCCGGCGCATCGCCAACTCGGTTGGTCGGAGAATCGATGAAGCTTCCCCGATGCTCGATGCGCGTCTTTCAGACGGTTCGCGCGTCAACGCCATCATCCCTCCGCTGGCTTTGGACGGTCCAATTATGAGCATCCGCCGTTTCGGAGCCAAACCCTACGAAATCGACCAGCTTCTGGAGATGGGGACGCTGACCAAAGAGATGGTTCTATTTTTGCAGAATTGCGTTCACTGCAAGATCAACATGCTGGTGGTAGGCGGCACGGGCTGCGGGAAAACCACGATGCTCAACGTTCTCTCCAGATGGATTCCGGAAAACGAACGTGTGATCACCATTGAGGACGCGGCGGAACTGCAGTTGCAGCGACAGCACGTGGTGCGCCTGGAATCGCGTCCGCCTAATGTGGAAGGCAAGGGCCAGGTGACCCAGTGCGACCTGTTCCGCAATTCGCTGCGCATGCGTCCGGACCGGATCATCGTCGGCGAAGTCCGCGGCGCAGAAGTACTGGACATGATGCAGGCGATGAACACCGGCCACGAAGGGTCATTGACTACGATTCACGCTAATCAGCCCCGCGAGGCGTTGAATCGCATTGAGTCGATGATACTGATGACGGGTCTGCCGACAACGGTCAAGGCGATCCGGCAGCAAATCGCCGCTTCATTGAACATCCTGGTGCAATTGGAAAGGCTGGTTGGCGGAGCGCGCAAGATGACGTCGATTTCGGAAATCACAGGGATGGAGGGAGAAACAATCTGCATACACGAGCTTTTCCGCTTTCAACAGACTGGAGTCGATGAAAAAGGGTGTGCCCAGGGGCAGTTCGAGATTTGCGGCGTGGTACCAAGGATTCTTCCGAAGTTAAAGGAAAGAGGAGCCATGTTGCCTGCCGATATGTTTAAAAATCGTGTTATGGGTAAGTCCTGAAAGTCGGGTCGTTAAATGACTATTATGGCAGATATAAATTTACCATCACTGATCACCGCCATAGCGGCGGCCGGCTTGTTTCTGGCGATCTGGTTCATCGGCATGATCTTCTGGATCACGCGATCCCAGAAAAAATCGCAGAAACTCAGGGCTCGGATGGGGATGGAGCAGAATTCGCAGGAACGCGAACTCAATCTCTGGATTGATGGCAAACGGATTTCGACAAGGGTGGCCGGCCAGAAACGGGCCTATAGCCTCAGTGAACGTTTATTGAGACTTTACGAACGAACGGGGTGGACAGCGCCGATTGGCATGTTCGCTGCGCAAATCGGTTTGTTGACATTGCTGGCGTTTTTGCTGGCGCTGTTTTTCAATGGCAATATTGTCGTTGCCTTAATAGCCGCGGCAACGGTGCCGTGGCTGACATGGATTATGGCCCAACGGCAGGTCGATAAACGCAAAGAGCTGTTTGATCGGCAGTTTATCGACGCCTTGGAACTCGGAGGCCGCTCGCTGCGTGCCGGACATCCGCTCGGCGCCGCCGTTCAGATTATCGCCCAGGAAGTTCCCGTTCCCGTCGGCGAGTTGTTTGCCGATGTTTGCCGGCAGCAGGATCTCGGCGTTGGACTTAGCGAGGCTATCAAAAACATCTCGGACAACAGTGAACAGGAAAACTTGAAAATGTTGGCCGCCACCATAGCGATTCATTACAAAAGCGGCGGTTCCCTGGCTGACATGCTGGAACGTCTGGCCTTTGTGATTCGTGACCGCGTCCGCCTGGATCAGCGCGTCGACGTGCTTACCGCGCAGATGCACTTTAACAAGCGCGTTCTGCTGCTATTGCCCGTGGTCATGTTCGTCTTGTTGAATATCATCAATCCGCATTACATGCAGCCGTTGTACTACACAACCACGGGGCATTTGATGCTGTTAATATGCGCCATTGGGCTATTCCTTGGCGGCTGGATGATGAATAAGCTCGCGAAAATCGAGTATTGATTGGGCGCAGCGCGCCCTGGAGAACGCTTGCATGATTTATCAATGGCTCATACCGCTCCTGATTGGCGTGGCCGTCTTGAACCTTGGCGCTGCGGGTATGTCTGTATATCTGTCGCAGCGAACGGCCGTTCAGCAGCGGCTCAAAAGAACCGAGTTGGCAGCCAAACAAGCCGCTCAGGATTCGCCGGTCGTGGCCAAACTCGGCCAAATTGCCTCAAAAGTGGGCGGCGATGTATCCCAGGGACTCTCGGACAAATTGGCCCAGGCCGGATATTCGCATCCGGCGTCCGCTCGCGTATTCATGGGAATCAAGGTTTTCTTTCTCATTATTGGTGTGGTGGCATCTATTTTCATCGTCTCGTCACTGACGCTAGCGCCGATACTGAAAATATTTATCGTGATATGTGCCGGTTACATATTTTTTCTTTTGCCCACGGTATATATGGATATGAAGCGCCAGAAGCGCATCGCTGAATTACGCGTGGTTCTTCCCGATGTCGTGGATCTTCTGGAAGTATCGACTGCGGCCGGGATGGGACTGGCCATGGCATGGAACTCTTTGACTGTGGAAATCCGGCAGGTGTCGAAAAACATGGCCGATGAAATGGCGCTGGTGACGCTGGAAATGCAGCTCGGTACCCCACAGGTGGAAGCGATGAGGCACATGGTGCGGCGGACCGGGGTTGAAGAACTCTCATCGCTGGTGGCTCTATTGGTGCAGACAGAAAGGTTTGGTACTTCCATCGCCGACGCCTTGCGAACGTTCGCCGCCTCAATGCGTGAAAAACGAAGCCTTGCCGCTCAGGAGAAAGCGGAAAAAATCGCCGTAAAAATGATTTTCCCGATGGTGTTGTTTATTTATCCCGCGACGGTCATCGTGCTTGTCGGTCCGGGCTTTATGTCGCTCTATCACGCATTAACCGTAGGCCATTGAGGCCTGCTTGATAAATTAGGATAATGGAAACCTTTATAAGGAGCTTATGATGAAATTCGTTCTGGTTCTGGCAGTTTTTACTGTTTTGGGAGCCGTGCCCTGGATAGCGGGTTGTTCGCAGCAAGATACGGACAGCACCGACACCGTGGCCAATACCGACAAAAACATGGCGTCCGATGCCTGGATGGTCAACAACAATCTGGATACAGCCATTCGCGATGGTATCATCACCGAGCACACGCTCTATCCTTATGATTTTGTTGATGATTCCGGCGAACTCAATCCTCTGGGCCTGCGCGATCTGGGCGTGCTGGCCGATCATTTCAAGGACACGCCTGGTGGAGTTATTTCGGTTTTTCGTGGTGATGCCACCCAGGATATTTACAGTTTGCGGGTCCAGGCCGTCGAGGATGCATTGGTTGCCTACGGATTGCCCAGGGATCATGTCGCCATCGTAAACCAGATGGCCGCCGGAGAAGGTATGCCTTCCGGCGATGTCCTGAAGATACTTGCACTACCCACCACCCCGTACCTTACGAATGTGGGAGGAACAGGTTCATCGTCTTCAGGCAGCTCATCCGGCGGCACAGGATCAAGCGGTGCAATGGGAGGTTCACAATATTGACGACTAAAACGCTCCATTTCCTGGCAACCGTGCGAAAGCGGTTAAATGCAATCTTGATCCTCTGGCCGGGTTCAGCCGTCCTTCTGTTGATGTTGGCTGCGGGTTGCAGCCAAACTTCGACACCCGAACCGCCGGGTTCTGATTCCCAGGAAACTCCGCAGGATCGCGCTTTTGAGAGTGCGGCTAATCGTCCACCCACACCCCAGACGATGTTTGCTCTGGCGCGAATTCTGGAAATTCAGGGAAGGGACAACGATGCTAATACACTATTGAATCAGATCATCGGCCTGTATCCTGACTTTGTGCCCGCATACTCCGAACTCGCTGAACTGCAGGTGCGGCATCGTCAACTTGATGTAGCGATGGACACTCTGACGGCGGGTTTGGCGATTGCGCCCCATGACGGCCTGCTGGTCAACGATCGCGGCATGTGTTATCTGCTGGAAAAGAATTACCCGGCGGCGTTAAATGATTTTACTTTTGCCTGCGCATGCCAGCCGGATAACACGCGTTATCGCTCCAATCTCGCATTGGTTCTTGGGTTGATGGGCAATTATCAGGAAAGTTTATCCGTCTACCTTCTGATTCTCCCCCCATCCGATGCCTATTACAATCTTGGAGTTATTTGTAACATGCGTCACGACTCGTCCCGTGCCGAGGAGGAATTTGCCACTTCCAAAAATCTTTCACAAGATTCTATGACACCGTGAAATCATCTAAACATTTATTTTCGCGTATTTTGTGTATTTTAAGTCCCAATAAATATTCGCTGGATAAGAAAAAGTAGTTCAGTACTCGGCACTTATGCGGCAACGATATTGATGTAAAATAGGGCGATTAGGGCGAAAACTCTTGACATGTAGATTGATAGGTAATATATTATCTAATGTGAGTCTGGGGGGGCGGACTTCAGATCGATTTTTGACGTAATATATATAAACGAGGGTGATGTAATGTATTGGGGTGTGGTATGAAAATCAAGAAATGGGCTAAACGTGGTTCTTCACTGGTTCTGACGGCGATCTTGGGCTTTTCCATGGTCAGTCTGACGGGCTTGGGAATGGATGCAGGCTGGGTTTACATCAGCAAACACCAACTGCAGAATACGGCTGACGCGGCCGCGCTCGCCGGCGCTCAGGCACTACAAGAGGACGTAAGTTATGCTCAGCAACAGGCAAGTAGTACCGCATTGAGTGACTCAGTAGATAACGTGCCGATACAACTTGTTTATGACGCTTCGGGAAATAGTGGTGACGTTGTCGTTGGCAATTGGGCGAATAATACATTCACTCCTGGAACAACCAATCCCAATGCGGTTCAGGTTACCGCTCGCCGGTATTCTGATACGCCCAATGGCGCTGTGCCTTTGTTTTTCAGCGGGCTTTTAGGTGCGTCGCAAATTAATGTTTCAGCTACCGCTATCGCTGTCCTCGACACTATTGGCGGCGGCGGCGGTGGTGGTGGAACTCCGCCTGGCGGCGGTTCAACTCCACCTGGCGGTAGTTCAACTCCGCCTGGTGGCGGCGGCGGTAGCCCGCCTCCGGTTATTTGTGTTCCACCATCGGGTTCTTGTGGTTCTAACCCGGGTTGTAATGGTTGCACGGGTGGTCAATGCAATCAGCAGGGGGGGTGTGGAATCTCCTGCAATAACGGGTCGTGCCTGAATTGTAATGGCGGCTCATGTGTTTCAGATTGCAATGTAACTTGTGATTCCGGGTCTTCGATTACTTGTTCGGGTAGCGGAAGTTGTATCAATGTAGCTTATGGGTGCTCGGCAAGTTGTTCGGGATCGCCTGTCAATACGGGCTGCTCGCCGTGTGCTAATCCTCTGGCAGGCTGGAGTTGCCCGACATCATCTTCCTGCAGTAACACGTGCACACAGACAAGCGGCACTGATTTGCAGCCCGGATATTACCCCAATGGTATTTGCCTCACGAGTGGGAGTTGTACACTCGAGCCTGGAACCTACGTTTGCGACAGCGGCAGTAACGGTTGCGCCTTTAGTTGCTCCGGAACCGCTTCTTGCACAGGTAACGGCGTAACCATTTGCTGCGAAAGCGGTGGTTTTCAGTGCACCAGCAGCGGCAATGTTAATCTTTCACCGCCTACGAGCGGTTCTTGTTCCGGCATTACCGTTTGTCAGCCAAGCACCAATAATTCAGCATGCAGCTTCAGCGGCTGCGGCTCCAACTGCCACATCTCTGGCGAGTGCTATTTCCCCAATGCCAATGTTAGCGTAATCGACAGCCACGGCGGCACATTGGGAAGTCAGGTTATCACCGATGGTCTGAATTTGAACAACTCCAACGTGACGGTAGGCGACGGCACAGGGACCCAATACGTGGTCTACCTGGTTAAATAATTGCCGCACTCAATAGTGTAGTTCACGACGAGGCCCCGGGTTCAAGCCCGGGGCTTTTTTTATCACTTTTGAGCACAATCGCAATATATCTAATAACTTGCCCCATTGAATCTTTTTTGAGAAGACAGAAATTTTCTGCGCCGCACTCATAACACCCAGGTCAAATAACTAAAAGAAAAATATCAACAAATCGATTTTTATCGGCCATTCGCCTAACGCTCATTATGGGGCGAATTCGGCTGATGAAAGTTAAGAAAAAGCTGTTGATGGACAGGTCAAATGGGCGATGGATCAACAGGTGAAAAGTCTATCGATAGGCTTTGAATTCAAATCGATATTAAATGGAATCGATATGTATGAGGGTGGAGATGTGGAGATATAATATGAAATTCATCAAACGTTCGCTTCGCGGTACTTCGCTGATTCTGGCTTCAATCCTGGGTTTGTCAACACTCAGCCTGACCGGCCTGGGTATGGATGCAAGCTGGATTTACACCACGAAGTCCCAACTTCAGAATGTAGCTGACGCGGCCGCTCTGGCCGGCGCTCAGGGGCTGGAAGAAGACACGCCATACGCTTTAGCGCAGGCTCAGGCTACCGCATTGAACAACGTCATGGATGGTGCGCCGATACAACTCGAAACCAGCGACGTTGTCTTCGGCACCTGGAATGGCAATACATTCACTCCCGGGTCAGCCAATCCCAATGCGGTTCAAGTCTCTGCACGCCGGTATGCCAATTCACCTAACGGGGCATTGCCTCTGTTTTTTAGTGGACTTTTCGGAGTTTCATCAATCAATGTTTCTGCTACGGCTATTGCCTTCCTCGACACAACTACTTCAGGTGGCTCTGGCAGTTCCGGCAGCAGCAATGACCCCGCTCCGCCGGGAGTTATTGTATTGCCCCCGGGCGGTACTGGCGGCGGTACAGGCAACCAGGGTGCCTGGGGTTGCACAGGCGGCTCATGCGGCACAGGTGGATTTGGTCAGGGATGCGGCGTATGTTGCCAGAACGGATCATGCCTGAATTGCAATGGCTGCTCGTGCGCCTGTGATTGCAACTTGAGCAGCGATTCTACCTGTTCGATTAATGCAAGTTGTGTCAATGTCAGCGGCGGCTGCAGTTGTGGGGGCTCTTGCAGCGGCGCCTTGAATACAAATTGTTGCCAATGCGCAGATCCTCTGGCAAATTGGAGTTCCAATATTCCAACGTCATCGTCATGTGGATCGACATGCACACAAACAAGCGGTACAGTTTTACAGCCCGGTTATTACCCCAATGGCATTAACCTCTCAAGTGGTAATTGTACTCTCGAGTCCGGAACCTATGTTTGCGGCGGCAGCGGCTTTAGCTGCTCGGGAAATGCCTCTTGCACGGGTAGCGGGGTAACCATTTGCTGCCAAAGCGGCGGATTTCAATGCAGTTCGAGCGGTAATATTTGTCTTTCACCGCCTACGAGCGGTTCTTGTGCCGGCGTTACCATTTGCCAGCCAAGCAGCAATACTTCACCCTGCAGCTTCAGCGGTTGCGGTTCCGGCTGTTGCCAGATCACTGGTACCATATATTGCCCCAATGCGAATGTGAATGTTGATAGTTGTAGTGGCCTTCAACTTGGAAACCAACTTATCACCGATGGACTAAACCTGAGCAATAACTCGACGGTCTCCGTGGGAGGTGGTCCGGTGTCCGAAGATGTAGTTTATCTTGTTCAGTAATGCTCGTCGTAAATTACGGACCCTTAGGCAGAATTATCACTGAGGTCACTCATTGGACTGATGCCAGAGGGAAAAGTCCTGCGTCTTGAGCACCAGGGTGAATTTGCCGCGGATTTTGGCGAATTCTGAATTATCCCATGGGTCATGCGGACGAAAAGCATTCCAGATAATCACATACTGACTATTCAGGATTTCACTTTGTAGCCGGGCGATCTCCAGGGGCGTCCCAAGGCCTTCGACCGGATACCAGCCCAGCGGCATCGACATTCCCGGTGGCATCCAAGGTAAATAGCCAAAGGTAAACGACAATGTAGGTTTGTTATCTATTTTAGCAAGAATCTTGTTCCACTGCGCAAGTTGATCCTTGTCCGCCCAGAGATAACCGGTTTGTTGTGTACGAACTTTTGTCGACCAGCCGTTCCAGGCTGCTTGTATATTGGATGTCTGGCTTGCCAGCGCCAGAAAGCTTAGCGCTGCGGCAAAGCGAAGACGGCGTCCCGTTAATATAGCGCGGGGTGGGAACCCCGCGCTTAAACCCCGGGTTTCCACCCGGGGCTGTATGTTCGAGGCGCTGAGATAAACTCTAAGAGAAAAAAAACCTAAATTGGAAATGAATACGGCGGTAAAAAGAACCGGAAGATAGGAATAATACTGCCATGCATCCTTCCAGCCGTAAAAACCCAGAATAAAGATCAGATGCATAACACCAATGGATAAAATCGTTTCGACACGATGATCCGACTGTGACCATGTTCCAATTGGATCAATAATAGCGGAGATCTTGCGCCTGCGCAGTAATAGAACTACAGCGACGAGCATTCCCACAGCGCAAATAAGCGACATGATGATCCAAATGCCCGCCGGAGTAACCAGATAATAAAACCAGGGGTGGTAATCTGGAAAAAGAAATTGCAAAAGACCGCTGGAAAGAAAACCGAAGCTGAAAGCCTGATAGGTTCGCACGCCGGTCGTCGGGAAAACGGTCAGCAGCAGAGAATGAACTCCAAATCTCCACGCCAGCGCAGCCGCCATAAGCAGCGCGGTCAATATGGCCAGCCATGTCTGGCTCACCAGTCTGGCAAAAATTTGCTCTCTGCTTAGCAGCAGCTCTCGAATCGTCCAGATTAATAATATCAGTCCATAGAGATAGGCCATGGATGGTTTGACAAACAGGCATGCTGTGCAAATCGCCAGCGCCTGCGGGCGTAATCCCGACGCCTGTTGAGACAGTGCCCATAAAAGCAACAATGCCTCAAGCGGGTGGGTCAGCGTAACGTAGCGCGGCATTATGGCGATGGGTAACGCTATAAGTAAAAAAATAATTCCTTCGCGACTCAGCCTCAGTGCCACGGCCAGCCTGGCCAAGGCGATCGCCATGAGTATTTCCATCACCGCGGTCATAATTAAAAAAGCCGCCGGCGTCCGACCTAAGAGCGCAAATCCCCATCGGGCAATTTCCAATGAAGCCAATCCATGGGTATAGCCAAAATCGATGCCGGGCTTCATGCCAAGAGACAGCAGCAAATCACCTTTAAGCGTTGTTCCGGGATCCCAGAAGGCAAATTGCGACCAGTCAGCGATTGTCGGCAGTTGACTAAAGAATGAGAGCATCAGGATTGTGGCGATGGCGCCAGCGAGAATCAGGAATCGACGATGGTCGGGATACCTATGATCGCAGGTCAATATTGGTGGCATTAGAGCCCCTTTGAAAGTGGACCTACTGACGCCATAGAGAAAAGGTCGGCGTCATAAAGACTAAGGAGAATTTTCGGTGAATAGACGCAAAATCGGAACTTTCCCACGGGTCGTGTGGATGAAAAGTATTTAATATTACAACATATTGACTGCACAGAATTTCACTTTTGAGACGGGTAATTTCCAAAGGGGTTCTAATTCCATCGTTGGGATACCAGCCCAACGGCATCGACATTCCCTGTGGCATCCATGGTAAATAGCCAAAGGTAAACATCAATGTGGGTTCGGGGCTGGTTTTAGCGAGAATATCGTTCCATTGCATGAATTGATCCTTATCCGCCCAGAGATACCCGGTTTCCGGGGTGCGGACTTTTGTTGTCCATCCAGTCCATGCTATTTGTATATTGACCGTCTGACTTATCAGCGCCAGAAAGCTTAGTGCTAAGGCAACACGAAAACTGCGACTTGATTGAATCTTGGCAGCTTCGGATTTACCAACATCTGCCGACAATACAGACGGTTGATCGACTTCCAGGAGTTGCTTTTGTGAAAATCGTCGAGAACTTAGATTGGAAATAAGTACAGCGGTAAAAAGAACCGGAAGATAGGAATAATATTGCCATGCGTTCATTCCTCCGTAAAAACCAAAAATAAATATCAATTGCATAGCGCCAATGGATAAAATCGTCTCGCCGCGCGGGTCCAAATGCGGCAATATTCCGGGTAGGTAAATAGAAGTGGTACTCTTATGCTGCCGTTGGAATAATTGGAGGCATAACAGAGATATGATTCTGATCATTCCTGCGGCGGTGAGCAGCGACACGATGATCCAAATGCCCGCCGGAGTAACCAGGTAGTAAAACCAGGGGTGGTAATCAGGAAAGACGAATTGCAGAAGTCCTATGGAAATTAAGCCAAAGCTGAAATCATGGTACGTATGCATTCCGGTTACGGGGAAAATAGTTAATAGCAATGAATGAATTCCAAATCGCCACGCCAGCGCCGTGGCCATAAACAGGGCTGTCAATATTGCCAACCACGTTTGGCTCAACAGCTTGATAAGAATTCGTTCTTTGCTGTGCAGCAGTTCCCGGATCGTCCATAACAACAATATGAACCCGTAGATATATGCCATGGATGGTTTGACAAATGCACAAGCTGTACAAATCGCCAGCGCCTGCGAACGCGCTCCCACCGCTTGTCGTCCAAGCGCCCATGACAACAGCAGTGCTTCAAGCGGGTGAGTTAAAGTACCATAGTTCGGTATCACAGCGACTGGCAAAGCGGCAAGTAGAAAAATGATTGCCTGCCAACTCAACCTTAGCGCTACGGCCAGCCGGGCCAAAGCGAACGCCATGAGTATTTCCATCACCGCGGTCATAATTAAAAAAGCCGACGGCGTCCGACCTAAGAGCGCAAATCCCCATCGGGCAATTTCCAAAACGGCCAATCCATAGGTATAGCCGAAATCGACAGCAGGTCTCATGCCCATGGAGATTAATAGATCACCTTTAAGTATCGATCCCGGAGCCCAGAATGCGAACAATGACCAGTCAGCGATTGTCGGTAGTTGACTAAAAAATGAAAACATGAGAATCGTGGCTATGACGCACGCCAGAATGACAAACTTTCGGCGATTAGATTGTGTTTGATTGGCATTTGTTGGTATCTGCATTAAATACCTGCAAACAAAAATCGTCCACGAATACCGGTTTCACAGAGCCCTGTAATAACAGGGCTAGCGCACGGGTTTTTTAATCTAACAACCTGTGCGGCGCGGAAATACCGTAACGCGGCCTTTATTACCTTAACATGAACAACTTATTATAAAAACGGTTACATATTAGTGATTGAAATTGACATAGTTTAAATATCAAGTATAATCTGACTTGGGTTTCGGTGCAGAAGCTTCTTGGTCAAGCGGCTTCTGTAGTGTAAATGTGCACATCATTCTGTTGTGCCAATTGATTTTAACAGATAATGAAGTTGTTACTACAGTCAAAGTGAGATTGTTTCAGGATGGATTTGCAGGTGGGCGCAATATATTTGAAACTTTCTGCGGTGACGGCGTTCTACATACTAATGTGAATTGTTTTTGGCTTGGTTGTTTAGGCTCCTGAGGGATATTGGGAGAGTTTTCCATGCATCAGGAAATAGTCGGCGAATCTGACTCGATTCAGAAACTGCGTCGGTTAGTTAATCTTGTGGGGGCACGCGATTGCAGTGTACTGATACAGGGTGAGTCTGGTACAGGCAAGGAACTTGTAGCGCGCAATATTCATCAACAAAGTAACCGTTCATCCAAACCGTTCATTGTCGTCGACTGCGCCGCTCTGCGCGACACTCTTTTGGAATCTCAGCTTTATGGTCACACTAAAGGTGCCTTCACGGGCGCAGAACGGGAAACCATTGGTTTTATCCGCGCTGCAGATGGCGGTACGCTGTTTCTTGATGAGGTCGGTGAACTTGACATGGTCGCACAAACTAAGCTGCTACGCTGCATCCAGGAAAGAACCGTTGTGCCTCTTGGCGCCGTTAAACCGGTCCCAATAAACGTGCGTTTTCTCGCGGCTACGCACCGCAATCTCGAGCAGATGGTATCCGAAGAGCGTTTTCGTCTGGATTTATTGTTCCGGTTGGAAGTCGTCAATCTTCGCGTTCCGCCGCTCAGGCTCCGGCGGGATGACATTCCCATCCTGGTCAAGCATTTTCTTGGAAAAATTGCCGCCTTTTATAATGAACCGATTCGTGAATTTTCGCCCGTGGCGCTTTCGATAATGCAACAATATAATTGGCCTGGCAATATTCGAGAACTGGCTAATGCCGTTGAGCATGCGTTGACGGTCGCCGGCGAGGAGCCATTGGATGTTGAGCATCTGCCCTGGCGGATGCGGGTTGATCCCCACCTGGGTGGTGATAGTTCCGAATCAAATGCAATCCCCTCTTTGGATCAGGCACAACGCCATCTGGTTAGTTTGGCATTGCGGCAAACTTCGGGACACAAAGGAAAAGCTGCGGAATTACTGCAAATTGAACGCCGCCGCCTTTATCGCCTCGTACGCCGTTATGGACTTTAAGATTTACCGTTAATCAGTTACGGCTTTTTTCATTTCATATTGCCCTAACCTGCCTTAGACAATCAAACTCAATCATTACAGATGTAATTTTTATTTGCTAATTAAGTTTCTGTGCAATTTTGGCACCGGTCGGTCAAAAGGGTACATGGTGCTGAAAACCCTAGTTTACCGATCGATATATAATATTAAACATATTTACGTGTACCATTGTGGTGCTTAATGGTGCGGGGGTCATTTCGCCGAGCTGTGTTGCGGCGGACAATTCTAAGTCGTGTTTAGATAATGGGTTACGGATATATTTTCTTCTCCAGATGTTTGTTGGCACGTCTCTTGCTTAATTAAATCTTTTATAGTTCGACCGGCATCTACGATATTGAGTCAGCTGGTTAAGGAAAGAAAGTCATGTATTTGATTGACCAGAGAATTGTGATGATTGCCGACGAGAACAATAAACGTTTGCGGCAAATCGCGGCGAGAAACGAATGGTCGCATTTTGAACCGGGACCGATTGAAACATTGGTAAAAAAGACCATTCGTGGTCGAGCGAAAGTTGTAGTCGCGCAAATTAATGGGTTGGACGATCCATGCTTGGAACTGATTCGGAAATTGCGCGCCCATTGGAGACCCCCTTTCTGCCTTGTAATCGCTTTGATTTCTCACGAAGCATTAGAGGTGGCCGTCTTGGATGCTGGAGCAAGCTGCTATCTGACTAACTTGGACGAACTTGAATCGGCGGTTTTGATGTTTCTTGATGTCAAACATCAAATTCAATGCCCGAATCAGAATAAAGATGATATTCCAGCGCCCCAATGGCGCAATACCCGGATCGTATATCCGGCGGAAAAAAACGATTGATTTGTGTAAGGCGGTGATGATGAAGAAAGGGAGCAACTCGCTCTAAATATATATTGTAATATATATTATTAAATAATATTTAGTGGTGATAAGCAGAAACTTTATAGCATGGTTGTTAAAAATACTGCCGCATTTGGAGTGCGATGTTCGTGCTCTGGAGGAGAAAAAGGCCTCGGCTTTTTGTCGATGCGGTTGGATAAAACATGAAATTTTTGAGGAGTTTCAAATGAAAACGCTTTCTACTGTGATTTTCGCTTCTATTGTTGCCGCAGCCGCAAGGCCGCTTTTCGCCGACAGTACTCTGTACGTCTGCGATTCCAATGGTGAGTTGGCGACCGTCAACGCCGACACCGGCGCTGTAACAGATATCGGCGTCACAAAGCTCGGAAATAGCACCGTGGTTCTGACTGATATCGCCATGAATTCCAGTGGGGCCTTATACGGCATTACTGATACGAACTTGTATACCGTCAGCACCAGCACTGCCGCGTTGACGCATATTGGCAGCTTTGGGTCAGGAATTGATAGTCTCAATGCCCTCGTTTTCAGTTCGACGGGCACTCTATATTCCGCCTCCGGTAGCAATAGCAACATTTACACAATTAACACTTCAACCGGTGCGGCAACCGCTTTGAGCGGAACCACCGGTTCTGGCGTGGATTCCGCGGGTGATCTGGCGTTTAATCCCGACGTCGGCGGCGATCTATATGAATCTGATACCAAGGGCGATTTGGTAAAAATTACGCTTCCCCCTCCTTCTGTATCCGGAACGGTCATTGGCTCTTTCGATATCTCTAATGAGGACGACATGGATGGCATGGCCACCGGTACGGACGGGTTGCTTTATGGCGTGGCCGGGACAGATATTTACTCGATCAATGTTGATACTGGAAAAGCCACCTATGTAAGCATGTTCGATGATTCTGAACATTATTTTTGTTCGAATGGGGCAATCGCGAACGGCGCCACGGCTCCGTTGCCCGCCCAACCTGTTCCAGAACCAGCTACATTGGGTTTGATGTCCGTCGGCGGTCTGTTGTTGCTTGGCAAACGACGTAAGAAATCCTGAACAGATAGAGGCCATAATTCGGTTTCAAAAAAATGATCCGGCTATTTATTAACGCGGACACAGATGGAGTTTTGATATGCGGCTTACGTTGGTTTATTTCACTGCTGCTGTTGCAGCGTTGACCTGTGGATTTAGAGGTTCATCCGCCCGGTCTGATACTGAAGTGGTTTGCGTTGTCGGTGCTACAAACATTGATAGTAGCGCGATACCTGATTATGTGAACTACAACCTTGGCAATTTTCATATTCTTCCTTTGAATACCAACTCGAGCGGTGTTAAGTCAACGAAATCGTCTTTAGATCAGATTTGTTTATCAGGACCAATCGTTACCAGGGACATAACTTCGAGCCGGATGTCGACCATCCCGATTTCCGATATCGGATTTTCTCCATCACGCATGGAGCAGCCGATGATGTTTTCTGATTCTCATGGCGTGACATTCGATTATGATTTTTACTTCAATGATCCCGGACCGATTATTTTCGCTGACTCCGATAATACGCAGTTTAGTCAATTTAGCTCAACAACCACATTAAGCATTTTGTGGCCTCCGTAATGATGGGGTGGTAAATATGTTATGGCTGAAGCAATCAGATAAATGCCATGATTATGGATCGTTATATTGCGCAACCGCTTATAGCGTGGTTGCGTAGTAATCCACAATAAAAAGCATTTTTATTTTTGCTGTTGTAGATACTGGATCAGCAGACGCACGCCGAAACCGCTGGCGTTTTCGCCACGCCAATAGCGAAAATCC
>DATJSN010000105.1:0-23587 GCA_035504095.1 Phycisphaerae bacterium
ATTCAAATCCCAGAGGCGAATGACGCCGTCTCTACCGGCGGAAAGAGCTTCATGGGTATTGGGCACAAAGGCTACCGTCCAGATCTGGCCGATGTCTCCTGAAAGCACGCCGACAACGGGGATTCGGCCATTGAACGGCGCATTGCCGGCGGTGTTATTGGCGGATTGATCGGCCAGGCTGATCGAGCACGGCGCTACAATGGCCAGAATCAACCACAGCGCCATGTAGAAGTGAGCACGGACGTTCAGCATGACCGATCCAAAAAACCAGGAGCATTAAACGTTCAAAATGAGCATAAACATCCCCAGAAATAATCTCAAGAGTTATTACTTAGGGAATACGGAACAGTGGACAGTTTTTACCACGACGACACAATGAATCCGCAGATTAGCGCAGATTTAACCACGAAAAGCGTTAAATTCCCTGCTGGATCATCTTCTGCATGGTTGCATGGTCCATTTCTAATGCTTCAAACTCTCCCGCCACCGCACCCAACTGGTCCGCAATGGCTTGATCATTAGCTTCGCCGTTGGCAACCGCGTCGCACGCGTTAACCAGCGAAAGCATGTCATCAACCAGCGGCACCGTGTCGTCCGGGGACATGTTGCGAAGCTCTCCCAGAGAACGCCGCATTTTATTAACGACCACAGCCGGCAAAGTGTCCGGATTGAGCACCATAGTCTTACCATTTAAAATAAGATCATTGAGGGGATACACGTCAACCAGGGCTTCATATTCTGAGGCCGATTCTGAAAGTTTCGTCGGCTGTTTGCCCTGGGATTCCAGCAACATATACCGCGCCGATGCGCAATTCGGATTCAGGGCCAGCACCTGCTCAAGTTCGCTTTTGACCTCGGGATCATAGAGCGCCCGATCGCCTTCAACCTGGAATTGGCCCTGCACCTTTGAGAATAAATACATGGCCTCTTGCAGGTTCTTGGGCCGATCGGTGCGAATCAGCTCCTCGGCTTGTTGCAGGTTTGGCTCGGCGTAAATCTGGATTTTCCATGCGGTGTCCGGCCCATCCAGCAGCATGGCATCATGAAATTCCTGTAGATCGTCCTCCGGGATAATTACCGCTTTGCAGCCGCCATCGATGGCCCCCTGAATTTTGGCGGCCACGCCGCCGATGGCGCGGAGTTTCCAATCTACGGTGATTTCACCGGTCATGGCGAAAGTGTCATCGATATTGAAATTTTCCAGTGTGGACAGAATAAGAATGGCAAACGCGCCACCCGCGGAACCACCATCTTTTGATGAATATTCATCACCGAAGCTGATGTGAACGACCCCGTTTTGCCATATTGGGTAGCGCAGGTGAACCGCCCGTGACGCATCCTGCAAAGATTCTCGCATTTCGGGGCCAACCTGATTGTCATCGAATGCGACCTGTCCGGAGTTGGCGTTGCCCTGGTTATTCATGACCGTGGCGATAATGTCCAGGGTTTGCCCAACCATATCGCCGTTGTCGAGTATCAAAACCACGAGGCCGTGAATTTCTGCCTGGACCTGTTGGAAGTTTTTCTGGGTATTCTGATATTGCGGGCGGAAAATGGCATTGGGATCCACGGGCAGATTGGCCGGCGGCGGTGCATTGGAGATGCTGATGGGCGTAGGAGCATTGCCAGGCGGACTGGGCGTGTTGTTCCCCGGTGATGGCGTCTGGGTTTGACCCGGCGTCGAGGGCGACGGAATGTTGCTGACTACAACATCGGTTGACGGAGCATTATTATCCGCGGCGGTTAATCCCAACAGGCTAATCGTGCCATCTCTTGATCCCAAGAGGGCATAATTGCCGTCTGAACTGACGGCCACCGAAGTGATGGCTGAAGTGTGCCCCGTAGAAAAGCCAAATACCCGTCCATCACCGGCCAAAGGCCAGACATAAAGCAATTGATTGTCACCAACGGCAAACAAGTAATGGCCATCAGGCGTAATTGCCAAGTCCCAAATACGGCGACTCAGAGTAATGGATTGAACTTTTTGATGGGTTGCAAGATCCCACTGGGTCACATTCGCCTGTCTGCCACAGCAAAAGAGGTACCGACCGTCCGGGGTATATGCCAGGCCATTAATTGCTAAAGTTTTCTCTGAGAGCGTGGCAATGAATTTCTGCTGTTGCATGGACCAGATCGAAATCTGGGATTGTTGTCCAGCGTTGGCGACATAGGCGCCATCTGGAGACCAGGCGACGGCAAAGACAGCTCCATCATTGCGTACGTAGGCAGGGACTTCCTCTCCGGTATGGAGATTCCACATTCTGCCGCCGTTTTGAGTTCCAATCACCACCCAATTGTCATCCGGCGAAATGGCCGCGGAAAAAGCGTTGGCGCCACAGGTAAACGTGGATATCTGATTGCCGGTCGCGATGTCCCATACGCGAACCTCACCCGCTCGATTGACGCTGACAAACGTTTTACCATCGGGAGAAACAGAAAGACCATAGCCCCAACCGTCTTTTGGATTGGTATCGCCGGTAAAAGTGCGAATTTGTTGAAGTGTATTCAAATCCCAAAGACGTATGATTTCGTCATCGCCAAAAGAAAGGGCTTCATGCGTACGGGGCACAAAGGCTACCGCCCAAACTTGACTGTTGTTTCCTCCAAGTTGGCCGAGAACGGGAATCCGGCCATCAAAAGGTGTTTGATTTGCCGTGGGTGCATTGCCGCTGGGGGCGGGCGTGTTGTCTGCGGGCGGGGGCGTCGGAGTTTGATCCGGGGTCAATGGCAAGGGATTGTTGTTTACAACAACGTCTGTTGGAAGAGTATCAGTCGTAGCATTTAATTCCAATACGCTGATGTTCCGGTCTTGTGATCCCAACAAGGCATAATTCCCGTCGGAACTGACCGCAACCGAAGTAATGGCCGACGTATGTTCTGTTGAAAATCCGAACACCCGCGCCCGCGCAGCGCCTGCCAAAGGCCAGATATGAAGCAGGCGATCATCTCCGACAGCAAACAGATAACGATCATCGGGTGTAACCGCCAGGCTGCAAACATACCCGTCCAAAGTGACATATTGAACCTTTTGATCGGTTGAAAGATCCCACTGGGTTACATTTGCCTTTCTGCCACCGCAAAAGAGATATCGGCCGTCCGGCGTATACGCCAGGCAACCAATCATGCCGGTGTTTTCAACGAGTGTGGTGTTAAATTCATGCTGCTGCATGGACCAGATCAGAATCCTGGATTTATCTCCAGCGGCGGCGACGTACTGGCCATTGGGTGACCAGGCAACGGCGCGGTCGCCTCCATCTTTATGTGCATAGGCAGTGACTTCCTGGCCGGTTTTAAGATTCAACATACTGCCGCCGGATTGAGTTCCAATAACAACCCAATTGCCATCCGGTGAGATAGCCGCGGCAAAAGCCGGGCTGTTGCAGGTAAAGGTGGATATCCGATTGCCGGTCGCAATGTCCCATACACTAATAACATGATGCAGACTGGCGGTGACAAACGTTCTGCCATCAGGAGAAACGCAAAGAGCATGTATGGGTCCGGCGTCGCTGGAGAAAGTGCGAATCTGCTGGAGTGTGTTCAAATCCCAAAGGCGTATGACCCCGTCATTACCGGAAGAAAGGACTTTATTGGTATTGGGAACAAATGCTACTGCCCAGACCTGATCGGTGCTTCCCGTGAGCTGGCCCAGAACAGGGATTTTGCCATTGAATGGCACCTGTTTTGCTGCCCCCTCGGCAGATTGAGCCATACAAGTTACGCAAAGCGCCGCCACGGCCAGAGTCAACCACAGCGTTACATAGAAATGAACACGAATATTCCGCATAAGCGATACCGAAACTAGAAGCTGTTTAGCGTAAAATCAGGATAAGTATTCTGCGCGATAATCGCAAGAGTTTACTAAAGAGATGCTGTTTATATTTGTAAAACCATTCCCCCGAATTCATGGGTCAATCTCAACACCGAAGACTGAACGCTGAAAAACCGTGAAATTCTAAATTCCCTGCTGGATCATTTTTTGCATCGTTGCATGATCCATCTGTAAAGCTTCCAATTGACCCGCCACTGTGCTCAACTGGTCCGCGACGTCTTGGCTATCGGCTTGGCCATTGGCGAAGTCATCGCAGGCGTTGACCAATGAAAGCAGATCTTCAACGAGTGGCACCGTGTCGTCCGGGGAAATGTCGCGAAGCTCTCCCAGACTGCGTCGCATTTTATTGACGACCAATGTTGGCAGCGTGTCCTGATTGATGATCACGTTTTTGTCGCTGAAAATGAGATCCAGGATTGGGTACACATCAACAAAGGCTTCATATTCTGAAGCCGATTCCGAGAGCTTCGTCGGCTGTTTGCCCTGGGATTCCAGCAACATATACCGCGCCGATGCACAATTCGGATTCAGGGCGAGCACCTGCTCAAGGTCGCTTTTGACCTCGGGATCATAAAGAGCCCGATCACCTTCGTCCTGGAATTGGCCCTGCACCTTTGAGAATAAATACATAGCCTCTTGCAGGTTCTTGGGCCGGTCGGTGCGAATCTGCTCTTCGGCTTGTTGCAGGTTTGGCTCGGTATAAATCTGAATTTTCCATGCGGTATCCGGCCCATCCAGGAGCATGGCGTCATGAAATTCCTGCAGGTCATCCTGCGGGATAATCACCGCGGTACATCCGCCGTCGATGGCCCCCTGAATTTTGGCCCCGACGCCGCCGATGGCGCGGAGTTTCCAATCGGCGGTGATTTCGCCGGTCATGGCAAAATTGTCATCGATATCAAAATTTTCCAGTGTGGACAAAATAAGAAGGGCAAACGCACCGCCTGCGGAACCGCCGTCTTTTTGAGAATATTGATCGCCGAAACTGATGTGAACGACCCCGTTTTGCCATATTGGGTAGCGCAGGTGAACTACCTGTGACGCTTCCTGCAAAGATTGTCGCATGTCGGGGCCAACCTGATTGTCATCGAATGCGACCTGTCCGGAGTTGGTGTTGCCCTGGTCATTCATGACCGTGGCAATGATGTCCAGAGTCTGGCCGACCATGTCGCCGCTATCCAGAGGTGAAACCACCAGGCCGTGGATTTCCGCCTGAACTTTTTCGAAATTTTTTTGCGTATCCTGATATTGCGGACGGAAAATCGAATTCGGATCGGCAGGCAGGCTGGGCGGTTGCGGCGTGCCGGAAATGCTGATGGGCGTAGGTGTATAACCGATGGGTGTTGGAGCAGGCATGGGCGCGGGAGCGGGCGGGGGCGTGTTGTTCTCCGGCGGGGGCGCCTGAGTTTGGCTGGGCGCCGGCGGCGGCGATTGGGTGTTGTTTACCGCCACGTCCGTTGAAGAAGCGTTGTTACCCGCGCCATTCAACCCCAGCACGCTCACCGTCATGTCTTTTGATCCCAATAAGGCATAGTTCCCGTCTGAACTAATGGCAACCGAAGTAATGTCCCAGGTATGCCCCGTCGAAAAAATAAATACCTGACTGCCGGACAGAGGCCAGACATAAAGAAAGTTGTCGTATCCGACCGCGAATACATAACGTCCGTCAGGAGTAACTGCCATGCTCCAAACGCCATGCGTCATGGTGACGGTTTGAATATTCCGCTGGGTTGAAAGATCCCATTTGGTCACAGTAGCTCCTCCGGCATCACCCGGCTGAGAAGCGCCGGAAAACAGATACCGGTCGTCCGGTGTAAATGCTAAGCCGCCAAACGACTTGCCACTTTCAGAAAGCGTGCTGATAAATTTGTGTTGTTGCATCGACCAGATGCAAATCTTGGAGCCGCCGTCGGCGACATATTCTCCATCGTGTGACCATGCGAGGGCATAGACGGTATTGTTCGCATGTGCATATGAGACGACTTCCTGGTGAGTATGTAAGTTCCACATTCTGCCGCCGGATTGAGTTCCGACGACAACCCAATTTCCCTCGGGCGATACAGCCACCGAAAAGGCCGGCATGCCGCAGGTAAACTTGTATAGCTGATTCCCGCTCGCGATGTCCCAAACACATACATTGCCGCTGTGACTGGCGCTGACAAATGTTTTCCCGTCGTGAGAAACGCAAAGGCAGTGTACCGGACTCTGATCGATGGAGAATGAGCGAATCTGCTTAAGCGTGTTCCAGTCCCAGAGGTATATAACGCCTTTTCTGCCGGCACAAAGGGCTTCATGAGTGCCGGGCACAAAGGCTACCGTCCAGATTCTCCCGATGTCTCCATTAAGATGACCCAGAACGGGTATCCGGCCGTTGAAAGGCGCATTGCTTGCCGTACTGGTGTCTGATTGATCGGCCAGACAGGTTGAGCGCGGCGCAGCGACGGCCAGAATTAACCACAGTGTTACATGGAATAAAGCACGAAATTTCAACATACCTGATACCAGGATCTGTAAGCCTTGTGTATTCGAAAATCAGCATAAATACGCTTGGAAATAACCGCAAGAGTTATTGTTTTGTTGTAATTAAGAATCTCTTAAGCAAAGAGGCTTTTAAATTGGCAAAACCATTTCGCGGTAAGTTGTCCGGAAGCCGAGTTGTTCAAACAGCGCGCGGGCAGGGGTGTTGGCCTCGGCGGCCATCAGACGCAATTGATTGACGCCTTTACTTGTCGCCCAGTCTTTGGCGGTAAGCATAAGTTTGCGAGCGATGCCGTGGCGGCGAAATTCAGGTTTGACCGCCATGTCGTGGATAAAGGCATAGTTGGTGAACGCATAAATGGGAATTTCAGGCATGATGGCCGCGACCAGACCGCCGGCAATAATCGCGGGCTTCTTTTTTGTCCCTGGCAGGCGCGCCACCAAATAAAGCCATTCTGGTTTTTCGAGATTGCCCGTCATCCAATTGATGTAGCGCTGGCGGATGTCCGCACGAAGCTGCCAGCGCAGCGGCCAGTAGTTTTCATGCTGGCGTTCCACAATCAGGCAAAGATCGACCAGCTCCGGGATGTCGGCGTGCTTCGCTGGTTCGCAGATAATTGGTTTTAATTTATTCATAATGCCACAGAGATCATAGAGTTTTACCACGGATAACACGGATAAATAATATTGCTATCAGTATAATCCGTGGTAAACCAATTTTATTTCTTAGTCCGTTTTATAAATTCCGCCTCGTCGATGACTTCTACGCCGAGCTTTTTGGCTTTTTCGAGCTTGCCGCCCGGATCATCGCCGGCCAGAACAAACGATGTACCTTTACTTACGCTCTCGCTGGTTTTTCCGCCCAGCGATTCAATGAACTCTTTAATTTCGTTTCGTTTCCAGCGTTGGAGTGTCCCGGTGACGACAACGGTTTTGCCCGCCAGCGGCCCGCCGGAGCGGACGATTTTTTCCTCCGTGGTTTTGACACCCAACGCATCGAGCTGTTTTAAAATTTCAACGCCTTTTTGCTCATGCAGATAACGATGCACCGATTCGGCGACAACTTCACCAATGCCCGGGACGGTCAGAAAATCCTCCACCGTGGCTTTCGAGAGCGCTTCAAGCGACGGAAAATGCTCGGCCAGGTCGGCGGCGGTTTCGGTCCCCACGTGCAGAATTCCCAGCGCTGCGAGCAAATGTTTCAACCCCCTTTTTTTGCTCGCCTCAAGACCGTCCAAAAGATTCTGCGCCGATTTTTCCCCCATGCGCTCCAGTTCAACCACGTCCGCAAGTTTAAGTCGGTATAAATCGGGCAGCGATTTGACCAGCCCTTTGGCCATGAGTTGATCAATTATAGCCGGGCCGAGATTTTCAATGTCCATTTGGTCGCGCCCGCCGAAGTAACGCAGCTTTTCAGCAAGCTGCGCTGGGCATAGAGGATTGGTGCAGCGGAGAAAGCCGCCGTCGCGCGTGGTGGGGCTGCCGCAGGAAGGGCATTTTTCCGGCGGCACGATTTTTTTTGCATTGGCCGGGCGGTCTTTTTCCACCACGCCCACCACGTAGGGGATCACTTCGCCGGCTTTTTCCACGATGACTTTGTCGTGCAGGCGGATGTTTTTGCGTTCGATTTCATCAAAATTATGCAGCGTGGCGCGATACACTTTGGTGCCGCTGATAAATACCGGCGGCTCGAATTCCGCCACCGGCGTAATGGTGCCGGTCTTTCCCACCTGAAATACCACACGGGCCAGTTGGGTTTGCGCCTGTTCGGGTTGATATTTATAGGCAATGCACCAGCGCGGCGCGCGAGCCGTGGTTCCCAGCGTTTGACGCTGCGCCAGCGAAACAATTTTTATCACCACGCCATCGGTATCGAAGGGCAAATTGTGCCGGTCTTTCTCGAACTTATCCAGAAACGCGATCACTTCTTTAATGTCTGCGGCAAAAGTGATATGCGGCATGCCGGGAAAACCTATTTCGGCTAGAAACGCCAGCCATTGGCGGTACGTTGTGAATTCAAAGCCTTTGATCTCGCCCAGGCTATGTGGCAAAAAGCGCAGTTTGCGGGACGCGACCACGCGCGAATCAAGCTGTTTGAGCGTACCGGCGGCGGTATTACGCGGATTCGCGTAAGGTTCTTCGCCGGCCTCTTCCTGCTGTTTATTAATTTTCAGGAATTGTTCTTTGGTCAGAAAAGTTTCGCCGCGGATTTCCAGAATTTCCGGGATTTTGGCGGGGAATTTAAATTCCCCTGTGGCCTGTTCGGGAGCGCTTAGTTTGAGCGGCACGTCGCGAATAGTGCGGACATTGGCGGTGACATTATCGCCGGTGGTTCCATCGCCGCGGGTGGCGGCCTGCACCAATTGTCCATTCTCATAGCGCAGCGAAAGAGAAACGCCGTCGATTTTGGGTTCGCACACATAAGAGTAAGACTCGCCGCCAAGCAGCTTTTTTACCCGCGCATCAAAAGATAACACTTCTTCTTCGCTATACGTATTATCGATTGAAATCATGGGAAGGGCATGACGAACCGCGGCGAAACCTTCCGAGGGTTTGTCGCCGATGCGTTGGGTGGGCGAGTCGGGAGTAATTAGTTCGGGGTGGGCCTTTTCCAATTCGCGCAGGCGCGACATAAGTTTGTCATATTCTTCGTCGCTGATTTGGGGCCGGGCAAGCTGGTAGTAAAGCCGGTCGTGCCGGCGGATTTCCTGGCGGAGCTTCTCGATCTGTTGTTCGTGGCCGGCACTCATGATGTAAATAATATACCTGCATCGGGAAATTTGCCGCAGTTCGAAGTTGAAATGTTTACCACGGATTACACGTATTACATGGATGATAGACGGAGAAAACTTTAACCACGAAATGCGCAAACAGTACTAAGAATGAACAAAATAAGATGCCTTGCAATTAATAAAATACAAGGCTAATATGGCGATACAAGGAATTTTAATATGAGGTGACCCATGTTCTACTCCATGGTAACAAAAAGAGGGCAAACGACCCTACCCAGCAAAGTTCGAAAGGCACTGGATGCCAAGCCTGGTGACCGGCTGGCTTACGAAATCGAATCAGGACGAGTGAGCATCCACGTCCATGCGGGGGCCCGTGCATTAATGAGCAGTCTTGCAAGTTCCAGGGGAGAGGGTCGTTCATTTAAGTCGATCCGCGAAGCAACTGCAAAGTCAGTGGCCAAAAGGTTTCGTAAATGACGAAGCACTGTCTTGTTGATACGAACCTGATCGTCCGTTATTTGACAGGCGATAACCGGGAACAGGCAAGAGCCGCAGCGGGCTTGTTTGAAAATTCAGATCGCGGAGAACTTACACTGGTATTGTTGCCATCGGTGCTAAGTGAATCTGTATTTGTGCTCGAGTCATTTTATAAGCATCCGCGAGAAAAAATTGCAGCGGTTCTTGGGGCGCTGATCGAAAGCCCCGGAATCCAAATGACCGACAAAACCATTCACGTGGACGCGCTCAAAAGATATTCGGTAGAGAAGATGCATTTTGTCGACTGCACGTTAGCAGCGTATGCTGCGACACAAAAATATCCCATCGCGTCGTTCGATCAGGACTTCAAAAAGTTTGAGGATATCAGGATGTTGGATTGGCGACGAAATAGATAGGGAATAGTTTTTAATTACAGAAAAGCACAACAAGACCGCTGCTATTACGACGGCATGTCGGCAAGCTGGCTCTGTGCTCTTTGATCTCCCAATTGAGCGGCTTTTTCAAACCAGATTTTCGCCTGCGCATCATCCTGGTCCACGCCGTGGCCATCTTTATAAAGCATGCCCATGTTATACATGGCATCAGGATCACCCAAAGCCGCGGCTTTCCGGAACCAGACTATGGCTCGCGAGAAATCCTGATCGAGGCCCTGTCCGTTGGCGAAAAGCAGGCCGATTTCATTCATCCCGGGTGCGGAACCGGCGGCCACGGCTTTTCGATACCATATAAAAGCCCGCTCATAATCCTGGGGTACGCCGGTTCCATTGGCAAAATCCAGACCAATGCAGACCATGGCGTCGGAGTTGCCCATCGCGACGGCTTTTTGATACCAGTTTATTGCCTGTTGATAATCGCGCGCTACGCCATCGCCATTCTCATATAGCTCACCGATCTCGACCATGGCCTCTGAATTGTTCAGAGCCGCGGCGCTCTGATACCAGCTCATTGCTTTCTGATAATCCTGTGGTGTGCCGAGACCTTCGGCGTAAATTCTTCCGATGCTGCACATGGCGTTGGAATCACCCAGTGCGGCGGCTTTCATGGACCAGGCAAAGGCCATCTGGCTGTCTTGGGGTACGCCGAGGCCCAGGGCGTATAATCTGCCGATATCGTTCATCGCATCAGCATCACCCATCGCCATAGCCTTCTGATACCAGCTCATGGCCTGTGTGTAATCTTGTGCTACGCCTTGGCCGTTTTGATAGAGACCTCCGATATAATCCATGGCTGAAACGTTACCTAAGGTGGCGGCCTTCTGATACCAGGCAAGGGCCTCTGAATAATCCTGTTGAACACCAAGACCATGGGCATAAAGCAGACCGATGTTGCGCATCGCATTGGAATTATCCAGATCCGCGGCTTTCTGATACCAGATAAGAGCTTTCTGATAATCCTGAGCGACGCCTTGGCCTTCGTTGTATAGCACGCCTATGTTGTATGCCGCGGTCGCATTTCCCGCCGCTGCCGCTTTTCCCCAGTAAGTGACTGCTTGTTGGTAATTTTTTTCCAAATAAGCCTGGAGCCCGGATTGGTAGTCGTTAGGGTCAGAGTCGGTGGATTGCGCCATGGCGACGCCTGCGCTAAGGGCAAAAAATATGCAGGAGAATAAAAAAATAAAACGGAACGGCTTTATCATCGTACCCTGCCCTATGGCTTGTTCCCTGTTCTCTATCCCCGGTTGCCTGTAACCTGTTCCCTACAGCCAATCCCCGATCATTATCTTCCGGCCAGAACGGCGGCGGCTTTGCGTTCGCCGCTGATTCCGGCGAGCTGCGCCAGTTCCGCGGCCTTGTCGGTTTTTTCCCACGTGAAGTGCGGCAATTCCCGGCCAAAGTGGCCGTGGCTCGCCGTGTCGCGGTAAATCGGTCGCAGCAGATTCAGATGCTCAATGATGCCGCGCGGCTTGAGCGGAAATACTTTGCGCACCAGTTCGCTGATCAATGTTTCATCGACCGTTGCGGTCCCTTCCGTATCCACCAGCACGCTCACCGGCTCTGCGACGCCGATGGCGTAACCCAATTGCACTTCGCAGGCCTTCGCCAGGCCGGCGGCCACAATGTTCTTGGCTATGTAGCGCGCCATGTAACTGGCGGAGCGATCCACTTTGGACGGATCCTTGCCGGAAAATGCCCCGCCGCCGTGGCAGCCGCGGCCGCCATAAGTGTCCACGATGATCTTCCTGCCGGTTAGCCCCGAATCGCCATGCGGTCCGCCGATCAAAAATTTACCCGTGGGGTTGATATGAAAAATAATCTGGTTGTTCCACAACTGCGGGCATTCAGCCATCACCACCGGCTTGATGATCTTTTCGATCACTTCCTGACGGGCGCTATGGGAAAAGCTGTCGGTTTTTGTGTCCACAGCTTCTTCGGTATGTTGCGTGGAAAGTACTACGGTGTGAATGCGTGCGGGTTTATTGTCGTGATATTCGACGGTGACCTGGCTCTTGGCGTCGGGCCTTAACCAGCGAAGGGATCCTTGCTGCCTCAGGCGCGCCTGCTCTTCAACCAATCGGTGACTCAGATAGATCGGCATAGGCATCAGCGTGCTGGTTTCATTGCAGGCAAAGCCGAACATAATGCCCTGGTCGCCGGCGCCCTGTTCCTTGTTTTCCGACGAATTCACACCGCGAGAAATATTTTCCGATTGGCCGTGTATGGCGCGAAGAACGGCGCAACTCCGGTAATCAAAGCCGCCCAGAGGATCGTCATAACCAATTTCCTTGATCGTTCGGCGAACGGTTTCTTCGGCGCTGTTGAGCGCTTGAATGCCTTTTTCATTATGAACGGTGATTTCACCCGCCAGTACCACCAGGCCCGTAGTCACCAGCGTTTCGCAGGCCACGCGGGCCAACGGGTCGGCGGCCAGAAGCGAATCCAGAATCGCGTCGGAAATCTGATCCGCGACCTTATCCGGATGGCCCATGGAAACGGATTCACTGGTGAACAGGTGTTTGCGGTGCTGACTCATGATGAATTCTTACTCCCGTGGCTAATGAACAAGCACTCTAGTCTACAACATTTCCAAAGGGCCTGCAAAAACCAGGGGGTATCCGGAAATTCAGGCTGATAATACAGACTTAGGCTAATATAGCAGTATGTTTATTGACGAAGCGGAAATTGAGGTATCGGCCGGAAAAGGAGGCAACGGTTGCGTCTCCATGCGCCGCGAAAAGTATATACCGCAGGGCGGCCCGGACGGCGGCGATGGCGGTGATGGCGGCAGTGTCTATCTGGAAGCCACCCAAGGCGTCGATACGCTCCTGGATATGACCGGCCGGCACCATTGGCACGCCGGCAATGGTGAACACGGGATGGGAAAGAAAAAAGCGGGTAAAGACGGAGAAGATTTGGTCATTCGCCTGCCGCCGGGAACTTTGGTTTACGATCGAAACACCGGTTTATTGCTGGCCGATTTGACGCCGTCGGGGCGAAAAATATGCATCGCCGAAGGCGGGCGCGGCGGGCGCGGCAACGTACATTTCACCACTTCAACGCGGCAGGCGCCTGATTTTGCCGAACCTGGAAAACCGGGACAAAGCCGGCAGCTCAAACTGCAATTGCGCCTGATCGCCGACGTCGGACTCATCGGCATGCCCAACGCGGGAAAATCGACGCTGCTTTCGCGCGTATCGGCGGCGCGCCCGAAAATCGCGGACTATCCGTTTACCACGCTGGAACCCCAGTTGGGCATCGCCGAACTCGACGCCGACCGCCGGCTGGTGCTGGCGGACATTCCCGGATTGATCGAAGGCGCCCACAAAGGCGCGGGACTCGGATTGGATTTTCTGCGGCATATCGAACGCACGCGGGTCATCGTTCATTTGGTGGACATGATCCCGATGAGCGGGCCCAAACCGATTGAAGCGTATCATGCCATCCGCGAGGAATTGGCGGCGTATAGCCCGAAACTGGCGGCCAAGCCGGAAATTCTGGTCGCCAATAAAATGGATTTATCCGGCGCGGCCGAAGCGCTGGCCGATTTGCGTTCCGCTTTGCCGGGTAAACAAATTCTCGCCATAAGCGCCGCGACGGGCACGGGCCTGCGTCCGCTGCTGGAAGCGCTGTGGCAGCAGGTTCAAAAAGCGCCGCTCGGCGAAGCCTTTGTGGACGCACCGCCGGCCGCTGCCCAAACGGATGATGATCTGGCCGCGGAAATTTCCGCGATCAAAGCCGACGACCTGCGCAAGGGCAAATACTATCGGCGAGAACCGGAGAAGGTGGAACAGTTGAGCATTAGAGCAAGTAATCAAAAAGGCAAAAGAAAAAAAATGACACGTAAGATGTCTGTCCCACAAAAAAAGAGATAGGGAACAGATAAGAATAAAGTGGGACGGGCTTCTCCCGACTTGTCGGGATCGGTCAACAGGAGATTTGAATGAGTGTTTTGGCGTTGGACCTCGGTAATAGCCGCATTGGCGTCGGCATTTTCGAGCAGGGCAAAGCCCGCGATCCGGGAATGCGGATCGCTCGCGAAAATATTGACGAAGAACTTGGCGCGATCCTGAAAAATCTTACCCAGTCGCAAAAGCCCGCTGGCGCTGTAATCTGCAGCGTGGCGCCGGAACTTAACGCGAGCGTATCCCAACTGGTCCAGCAGATTTGCGGCCTCAAAGCACAAATTGTCGGGACCGATTTAACCGTGCCCATAAAGACCAAACTCACTGATGAAAAGACCATCGGCATGGACCGGCTATGCGGCGCTTTGTCCGCTTATGTAAACACACAACTGGCGTGTGTAATTATCAGCGCCGGCACGGCGCTGGTTGTTGACGGCATCGACGCCGACGGCGTATTTCTCGGCGGGGCTATCGCGCCCGGCCTGGCCATGGGCGCTAAAGCCCTGCACGCCTGGGCGTCGCAATTACCCGAGGCCGATCTTGCCCCGCCGGAAAATCCGTTTGGTTTAAACACCATGCAGGCTCTGAATTTAGGGCTCTATGCCGCGGCGCGCGGTGCGGTGCGCGAATTGGTCGAACGCTACGCGGAAAGCCTGGGCGCATGGCCGCATGTGGTGGCCACCGGCGGCGATGCGCATCGGCTGCTGGGGGATTCCGGCCTGGTAGATTCACTGATTCCCGATCTTGTACTTCAAGGCGCAGCGCTGGTGTGGGAACACAATAAAGGGAATAGGGAATAAGTGCAGAAAATAGTTTTAACCGTGAAGCAGATAGCGAAAAAATAAAAAGGCCCGAGGACATACGGTCCCCGAGCCCAGCCTGCATGACAAGTTTTGAGGCTTAGTGTTCCCTAGCCAATAGTACTTGGTCAGGAGTAATTAATTTTTTAACGACGGCCTCCGCCGCCCCCGCCCCAATGTCCGCCGCCGCCACTCCAGCCGTAATAACGGCCGCCACCACAGCCGTAATAGCGACCGCCGCCGCCGTAATATCCGCAGCCGTATCCATACCCAAATCCGAAACCGATGCTGATCCCGCCGTAGTATGGATAACCGGAATAGTAAGACGGGTAATAGTAAGTCGGTGGGTAATAATATGCCGGCGGATAATACGCAGGGGCTGGTGCATAAACCGGCACGGCGTAAGTGGGATAAGCAGGCGCTTGATACTGATATTGCGCAGGCGGCGCCTGATAGCCAGGTGGAACAGGTGTTGCATATTGTTGCGTCGCCGGCGGCGCAGGGGCTGCCGGAGCTTGTGCGGGATATTGCGCTGCCGGTCCCGCATAAGCGCCGGAAGCGGGTGCTGCATATTGCGCCGGCGTAACGTAGTAGCTATTCGGAGCATACGCTGTTGGCGCAGGCGTATATACAACCGGGGCTGGTGCGTAAACTACGGGCGCTGGCGAATAGAACGGTACAGATAGCCCTATACCGAAGGAGATGCTTGTGCGCGCCTGCACTGGCGCTGCGGAGGCGAGGCAGAGTGCCGCGGCCGCCGCCGTGAGCGCCAGTACTTTAAACGTGTACTTAATTTTCCTGGAGGCCAGTTGTGTTGTTTTGGTAATCATCGCTCAACTCCTCGCGATATTTGGTGCATCAATACATTATAGTTTCAAGCCAGGCCACATAAAACAACCAGACAACACAAAACACAAATGGTTAGCGCCGACTGATTTATCATCAATAAAATAAAATATACATCGTGAAAATATTCTGTCAAGGAAAATATAAGCATTAATATTATAGGACGTTGTCTATAAAATTATTCGTCAACGCGATTTTTATTTTTTGCGTGGTTTTTTTTGATGGTTTTTTATTCGTTTGCGGCCTGCTCGGCAGTGGCTTTTTCATACAATTCGCGCATATGCCGGCAGATGCGAATAAAGTCGACGCGATCCTGTTCCGTCAGGCCGGTCAGGATTTCCAGAGTCCTGCCCAAACGCGATTGCCGGAATTGCTCGTATGCCGCACGCCCCTGGTTGGTCAGGCGCACATCAATTTTTCTCTTATCGATCTGATTGAGTTCACAGCGAATAAGCGGGGCGTCAAAATCGTTTTCCAGCGAGCGTATAATCCGCGACATTTGCGCTGGAACCACGTGAATACTCCGCTGAATATCGCCTACGCTCAGTGGTTCGCCTTTGGCGGTATGCAACGTATCCAGCGTGAGAAATTGCGATTCGGTGAGCTCTTCTTCGCCCTGTTTTCGCGAGGCCAGCCGCTGCCGCCAGGAAAGTTTGGCCAGCGCAAAAATCTCTTCCGCCATTTTGGCCAGTGAATCGGATTTGGGATTGTCTGTTGCCATAGGATGCGAATTTTGTCTTCAGCAAGCCATTCTTACGATTCGCGGCGGCCCGCACAATTTATGCCGCAATATGAAAAATAATGCGACTGGCGATAGTTTGCAACCCGAAATTAACTAAAATCCTTAAATTTTATTTTCAAGATCACGTTTTGGGTGCGCGATACGTTGGCGTCCGAGCGAAATATTTGCCTAGAAGAGAATCACCAAAGAGGCTAAAATACCCTCTTATTATTGGTCAGGCCTTGGGTAGCATAAACCGGGTCTGAACGGCTGTTTGCCGGATGGGCGGAACCCGGCCGATACCGCCGGAACCGATATTTCACACGGATGTTCGCATGAAAATCGATCCACGCTTTCAGGTGCAAAGCGGCTCGGAAATTTTTGGCGGTGCGGAGCTTCTCCTGAAGGGGTGCCTGGAGACGCCCGGAGGCGTTGCGCTGCTCACCGGCTATCCTGGCTCGCCTGTGGCCGGTTTCTTCGACGCCTGCCACGACATCGGCGGGTTGCTCAATGAAAAGGGCGTTTGTGCCAAAATGGCCAACAATGAGGCCATCAGCATCGCCATGCTCAACGGCTCGCAAATGGTCGGCGTCAAAGGCATCGCCGTTTTCAAATCCGTGGGATTGCATGTCGCATCCGACGCCCTGGCCATTGGCAATCTGGCCGGCATACCGCATCCCGGCGGTGGCGCCCTGGTTGTTTCCGGCGATGATCCGTGGAGCGATTCGACCCAGGTTCCGGCCGATTCGCGCTTCCTTTTTGAACATCTTCGCGTGCCGGTTTTGGAGCCGGCGAATTCCCAGGAACTCAAGGACTGGGTCGCACACGCCTTTGATCTTTCCGTCGCGTCACGACTTTATATCGGCATGATGGTTACCGTGGCCATCGCCGACGGCGGCGGCACGGTTGAATGCCGCCCCAACCACTGGCCGTCGATCAGCACCAAAGACCGCATCGCCATTGAAACCGCAAAAATTCCCGTCGAGACCACCGTGCTATTGCCCCCGCGAAGCTGGCGGCAGGAACTCACGTTCGATCAGCGTTTCGAGGCTCTGCTGACGCGCTGCCGCCAACTGGGCCTGACCAAAATCCTCTATCCCATTGAACGCACATGGCGCGGCGGCCGGTCGCAAAAAGCACCCGTCGGTTTTATTTCCTCCGGCAATTCATACACGCTGATGGTCCAGGCCATGCAGGACATGGGTCTGCTCGGCCAGCTTCCCATGCTCAAGCTGGCGTTCAGTTATCCCATCGATATGCCGATGGTCGATCAATTCGCCGAAATGTGCGAACGCATCGTGGTCGTCGAAGAGCGGCGCAGCTTCATCGAAAAACAGATCGCCGAACATCTCACGCGCAAACGCCAGGAGGATCCGAATCATCCCACATCGTCCACGCAGCTTTGGGGCAAGGCGTTTCCCAACCAGCGTCCGGGCATTCCCGCCACGCGCGGCCTGCATCCGTCCATACTCATCGAACGCTTCACCGAACTTTTACGCGATACGCCGAATATCCCGTATGAGCTTTCCAACGGGCGGCTTACCGAGGAACTCGAGATCATCGCCCAGGCCGGCGCGGTCAAAACGCCCGTGGCGGTCAGGACGCCCGCGTACTGCCCCGGCTGCCCGCACCGTGATTCGTCCAGCGCACTGTTGGAAATCCGGCAAAATCTTCTCGATCCGCAATACATGCAGCAGCATTACAACGGCAAGCCCATCGATCTGGTCGCCCATGGCGACACCGGCTGTTACACCATGATGATGTTCGAGCCCAACAAACCGCTCATGCACAACTACAGCGGCATGGGCCTCGGCGGCGCCACCGGCGGCGGCATCGATCCGTTCATCACCAATAAGCAGATCGTCTTCATGGGCGATGGAACCTTTTTCCATTCCGGTTCATTGGCCATCGCCAACTCCATCAACCAGGGGCAGGACATCACCTACATCATTCTGGAAAACAAAACCACCGCCATGACCGGCCACCAGCCTCTTCCCACCCTGCAGGAAGACCTCACCGGTAAAATGGTCCTCGCCCACGATATCGAACGCATTGTGCGTTCCATGATCCCCGACGCCGCCGGCATGTTGCGCATCGGCCAGGGCGGTTCGGGTATGCGGCGCGAAAATGAACCGCAGCCGCGCGTCATCCGCCTGAACCCCGCTCAGCGCGACAAGTACAAACAAATTCTCGAGCGCGTGATTCTCCAGGACGGCGTGAAAGTTGTGATTGCTGACAAGGAATGCGGCATCACCTTCCATCGCCGGCGTCACCGCGCTGAAGTGCAGGAGAAAAAAGAGCACGGCTTCGTTCGCCAGAAAACCTTTATGAACATCACCGATGAAGTGTGCGAATATTGCCTGGAGTGCACCAACCAGACCGGCTGCCCCGGGCTTAAAGTGGCGCGCACCGATTACGGCCCGAAAATTCAGACCGACTTTACCACCTGCGTCAACGACGGCGCCTGCGCCCGCATCGACGCGTGCCCCAGTTTTGAACAGGTTATTGTGACGCGCAAACGCCCGCCGCGCATGCCCGATGAAGTCGTCGATCTGACCGGCATGCCCGAGCCGCCGATGATGAACATGGGCCAGCAATGGCGCTGTTACCTCGCCGGCGTGGGAGGCATGGGCATCGGCGTGGCGGGTGAAATCCTCGTCCGCGCCGGCCATAAGGAAGGCTACCAGATCGCCTTTGTGGACAAAAAAGGCCTGGCCATCCGCAACGGCGGCGTCTTCAGCCAGCTTCTGTTCTCACGCACGCCCATACAAGGTTCAGCGATTACTCCCTTCGGCAAGGCGGATTTACTCATCGGCGTGGACGTGCTCGAGGCGGCGCGGGCTATTTCCCCGACCGATTATCTGCGCGTCGCTTCGCCGAAGTTTACGCACGCCGTCATCAACACCGGCAAAACGCCGACGATTCTCACACTGCTGGGCCGGGATGATTTTTCGCCCGAAGAACTCGCCGAGATCATCAGAATTCAGTGCAAGCCGGGCCGTTTCTTCAGCTTTAACGTCGGCGATTTGTGCGAACGCCTGCTGGATTCGCGGCTGTACGCCAACATCATGATGCTCGGCGTGGCCTACCAGCTCGGCTTTATACCCGTTTCCTACAAGAGCATCACCTGGGCCATCCGGCACGCCGTGCGTCGCGAATTTGAACGCAACTATCGCGCCTTCAACATCGGACGCAAAATCGTTCTGCGGCCCGACCTCTTTGGCGTCGCGGCGCCGCGCGAAGTGGAAACCGTCGAACAGGCCATCGAACGCAAAGCCAACATCCTGATGGTCAGCTCCATCTGGGGCAAAAGCAACGCCGAGGAATATCGCAAAATTTGCCGCTCCGCGCTGGCCCAGATGCCGGGCCTCGATGAACCGCTCCGGCGGGATTACGTGATCCGTCTTTTTGACGCGATTCAATGGGGAACGCTTTCCTATGGCCGCAGTTACTCGACCCGCGTGGTCAAAACCTATCAGCAGGACAACGCCGAGCGCAATTTCGCCGTGACCCGCGCCGTGATATGGAACCTGGCCAAAGTGATGATGATCAAAGACGAAGTGTACGTGGCGATGATGTACACCAGCCCGGAAAAATACCGCCGTGACCGCAGGCGTTACAACGTTAACCCCGCCAATGGCGATAAAATTAAATATATCCACTTGAACCGGCCGGAATTCGACATCGCCGGCTTTAAAATTCGTTTCCACATGAAGGGACGCGACTGGCAGATGCGCATCCTGCGCCACTGCCGCTGGTTGCGCTCGCTTTTGCCGGCGTGGCACGGGAAGGAAAAAGCCTTCCGTGACTGGTACATGCGCCTGGTGGATACGTGCGAACTCCATGAGCCGTGGCTTTACAACCTGTGGCTGGATATTTTGCAAACGCCTGAACCGGTCACAGGGTTCCGTGAAGTGCGCTATCCCAAAATGGAAGCCTCGCAGAACCGCGTGAAGGAACTCCAAAACGCCATCGCCGCGGGCAAAACAGACGTTCGTTCACGTAATGTGTCGCGCGGCATGAGCCTGAGCAACCAGGTAATGGGCGCATTCCGCTCCGGCGATTAAGAGCCTCTAACAAATTCCTCCCTCTGTGATCTCAGTGGCTAATTAAATCCCTTTTGTGGTGAAAAAAATTCTCTGTGATTCCTCCGTGTCCGCTGAGTACTCTGTGGTGAAATCGTCTCCTTGCAACTAGCCTCGTGCCGCAGCACAATTGGCGTTTTCAGAATCTCCGGGCGGATAGCGTAGGATTTATGAGCCAGACTACTCTCGAGGGTTCCGTCAACACGCCGCTATTGCAGGAATTCCCGCCCTTATTAAAGAACCGCAATTTTAAACTTCTCTGGGTCGGATACGTGGTTTCCTCGCTGGCCGACCGTGTCCACTGGCTGGTGATGCTGCAGTTGTTGTGCATTGTGATCCTTCACCAGAAGCATTGGGACTCGCAGCCGTGGGCGCAGTTGAATCTGGCGATGTTCACGCCCTTTTTGCTTTTAGCACCATTAAGTGGAATTGTTTCCGACAGATTGCCGCGCCGGGCGGTGATGATCTCCGCTGATTTAGCCCGCGCTACAATTGTCTTAATCGCTCGGACGGTTCTGCTCGTGGGGGCGCAGACCCGGGCATTTAACACCGGCACGCTGTTGGTGCTTTTATTTGGCTCGGAAATTTTGCTTTCATCCGTGGGCGAATTTTTTATTGTGGCCCGCGCCGCGATGGTTCCCAATCTGGTGCATCCGCGCCAGCTTTTGCAGGCCAATTCCGTTATTACCGCGGCAGGAACCATTTTTTCTCTGATTGGATTTTTGGTCGGCATAGCGCTGATTAGCTGGAGCCTGCAGTTCGCCATGTACGTCGATGCCGGCTCATACATGCTTTCCGCATTTTGTTTATTCCTGATGCGTTTTCCCAAAGGCTTTAATGTTCCACGCGCCGCCGCCAGCAAGGGTAAAAGCAGTTTGGGCAAATTTGTTCAGGACGCCCGCATGGGCGGCAAATATCTCAGGCGCCATTTCCGGCCGTTTCAGGCCATTGGTCTGGAAATGATTTTCTTCGCCGTCAGCGCCATCATTTTTAATTCCCTGCCGGGTATTTTAAATGGCCGGCTCAAACTTCCCGACTGGGCTACGCCTTGCTTTCTGGCAATTGCCGGTGTGGGCATGGTGATTGGCGCATTCGCCGTAAGCCGGGCCAAACAGGGAATCCCCAAGGAAATTGGCATCGCCTGGGCGACAGTGCTCATCGGCATAAGCTTGCTGTTGGTTTCGCTGGCCGCACAGTGGCCGACATTGCTGATCGGCCTGGCACTCGCGGCGTTTTTCGGCGCGATTATGTTCATCAGCGTCGATACGCTCCTGCAGCGCATCATTCCCGATTATGTCCGTGGCCGCGTGCTGGCCGTACGCGACATGCTCGTCAATATCGGGCTGGTCAGCATGACCATCCCGATGGCCCTATCGCGCCATGTCGATGCTTATACCCAGACGCTTCTTTTTGGCGTGGCATGTTTTACGGGGATTTTGGGCGTCGCGCTGGTTGGTGTTTATATCTATTACCAGCCGTTGCCGCTGCCCGAAGCGCTGGCGCGACGCATCGTCACCGGGTATATGACAGTGTGGCACCGATTTCGCCGTGCTAATGCATGTCTGATACCGGGGAGCGGGCCGGTGATCGTAGCGGCGAACCATACCAGCACTCTGGATCCCCTGGCGCTTGGGATAGCCAGTCCACGCCGGCGCATCCGTTTTATGATGGCCCGCGAATATTATGACATTCCATTCTTGCGGCGTTTTTTCGGCTGGGTTGGTTGCATTCCGGTGAATCGCACCGGTTCCGATGCTCCGGCCCTGCGCGCCGCGACCGAAGCACTGAAGGCCGGCGACGTGGTGGGCGTTTTTCCTGAAGGCGGCATTTCCACCAACAAAAATGTCTCTGAAAACCGTTCGCTTCGCCCGGGTAAACCTGGCATCGCGTTTTTGGCGCTTTTGTCCGGCGCCACAGTTGTGCCCGTCTACATCAGCGGCATGCGCCCGCATGTGAGCGTGCGCGGCGATTATCTTGGCCGATCTAAAATCAGTCTTTATTACGGTTCACCGATGCGTTTTGAAAATCTCAAAGGCTCTCATAAGAATCGGGAACTTCTCCAGCAGGTCACGGATCAGATTATGGCGGCAATCGCCGGCATCCGCGATCGCGTAGAAAAGGTGGAAGGATTGTCTGCCGAGGCCGTCTCCAGCGGGCCAAAACTAGTCAAAATTTAACCAAATTTTCATAACGATGGGTTCCTCCATAATGTATAATGTTTTTTCGGGCTTTCGGAGGATTTTTTATGGGAATGTTCGACGGATTCAGACGCATCCTCGGCGCTCAAAAGCCGATGGTCGTCGACTACGAAGCTCATGAACCATCCACCGGCACGCACGGACCGAACCCGTTGCACCGCCTGGGGCCCGGAGGCGTTGAACCCAATTCCTACCGGCTTCAGCAGAGTTACGATGCATTACTGGAAACCGTCCATGAATTGCGCACCGCTTTGGACGGCCAGGCACAGCGGCAGGAAGAACTGCTTTCTCGCCTAAGTACCATTCCGCTGGCGGTCGATGCACTTCCCCAGACCAGCCGGATGCAGGCCCAGATGCTTCAGCTCATCAGCGACCGGCTGGCTTTGCACGTGGACCAGCAGCGCAAGATCAGCGAAGTGATGAGCAACATCACTACGGCGGGCAAAGACCAGGCCGAACTACTCCGCGCCGTGCGCGAACAGATTGAAACCGCCAACGAAATCGATCAACAGCTTGTGGAAGCCTTCAATCGTTTTTCCATGATGGTGGATCGTCTGCAATCAGCCAACAACCACGCCGTGGAATGTCTCCAGCAGGTGCGCGACAGTTACGCGGCATCAGTGGTGCAGGTCCAGGACTGGGTGGATAAATCGCGCAATCGCAATTCCTGGCTGGTCAACAGCGCCTTTATCATGGCGCTGGTTTCATTGATCGTAATCCTGATTATGCTCATGTACCATAAGTAGGGAATAGGTTACAAAAATTTCTCTGCGTCCCCTGCATTAAAACGTCGTCTTCTTCGCGTCTTTGCGGAAAAAATCTCTCTGTGGCAAACAATCTGAACACCGAAAACTGCAATCTGAAAACCGCGGCGCAGCCGCTTTGCTCTCTTGTTCACCTGTTTTAAATTCACCTGCTCTCGGCGCGGCTACGCCGCGCCGCTCTCAGTGGCAAAAAATCTTCATGTTCATACCAATTACCGTTGATACAGGTTTGCAAAGGGCTAAACCTGGGGTGAAAATAACAAACAATTTTTACGGCGGCCGTGCGTTCAAAGTTAT
>DATJSN010000106.1:0-11297 GCA_035504095.1 Phycisphaerae bacterium
GTGTGATCGTAACGCCGACAATCGCATTGCGATCCAAAGCAGCCAGTGGGGAAATCAGTGGGCTGTTGGGATCGCGAATGACCAGAGCGGGGGCGCTGTTGACGCCGTTGATAGAGCGGATGCCATGAACGTGGCAGAGTGGGAAACCGGCCTGAGGCAAATCATGATCGATGAATGAGCCGCCAGTGTTGGGGCCGAAAATGAACCAGACGCCACGGCCGGAACGGGCATAGGCATAGAGGTTATTGAGCATATCTGCGGATAACGCCGGCGGATCGTTGACAATCACGGCGTCATAGTCGTCGAGTGAAGCATCCGCAGCTTCATTGACGCTCAGCACAGTGGGTATGGCCAGACCCATGGTCTGGGCCAGGGCTGGATCGGGCTCCAGGGCAGTGTCCAGGAATTTACTGGCCTCCAATGGGCCGGTGCGCGTGAGCTGGCTGTCGATAATCAGAACGGGAATGCTTTTCCAGACATCAACGGCGGCGATGGACCAGTTGTCGGCGGCGAGTGCATCATTGATGTTCGCGGTTACTTTTACCCAATGCGAGCCGGGAGTGGAGAAGGTGGTGTTGAAAATGACGGTTTGCGTTTGGCCGGCGGCGAGCGAAGAAACGTTTTGTTGATCGCTGATTGCTCCATCGATGGTCAGGGTAAGCGGAACCGTGGGAACCGGAAGCGGACCGGAATTGGTTACCGGGGCCTGGATGCGGACAAGCCGGCCTACGCCGGGGAGTTGCGGCTCGATATCCAACTGGCCGACGGCGATGTCGGAAGCGGTTTGAGTGTATGGGATAGGCAGATCGAAAATGGCCAGATTGTCCGGGGCTTTAGCTCCGCCAAGCGCGGCGTTCCACAGGGCAAGGTTCTGAGCCTGCCAGGAATTGCTGTGGTGGTTGGAAATAATGAAGATGATTTTTTGAAAATTATCGCCGGAGTCGGCGATCGCCTTGGCGCGGGCCAGCGCTTCGGGGATGGAAGAACCAGTAAGGCCGGGATCCATTTCCTGCAGTGGTTTGATGATTTGGTTCCGGATGTCCTGCTGGTCGGAAGCGCGGATGGGAAGAACGGACATGACACGCGGCTGATTTTCGGCAAGCACGACGGAAAATGTATCAGTGGGGAGAAGAGACGCGGCAATTTGCTCAGTCTCCGCGACGCCGCGCTGAAAGACGGTCTGGTCGCCATCAAGAAAGCCGGAAGAAAGGGAATGGTCGAGTACGACGACAACGTCGGTGGGGGTGTTTTTGGTTATTGGAGTCGTGCGCGATTTGGGCAGAACCGGCGCGGCAAGCATGAGGACCAACAGAGAGAGAATGGCCATGCGCAGCAGCATGAGCAGCCAGTTATCGATTCTGGCGCGACGGCGGCGGATGATTTTGGTGGAAAGCAGGAACATCGTGGCGCCCCAGTCGATGGGCATGGTTTTTTGACGGTGAAGCAGATGGATGATGATGGGAATCAGCGCGACGGAAAGGCCGGCGAGCATGAGGGGCATTTCAAGCATGGCGGCCTCGCACGGCGAAGCCGCAGACGGGAGACGGGAGACGGGAGACGGGAGAATTTACCACAACGGCACAACGACACCACGGCACAACGAGGGTTATAGGTGACAGGTTACAGGTTACAGGGGATAAAGACGGGAGTAGGGAGTCGGGAGACAGGGGTGGCACCTTTGATGCCGAGTTTGGAGACGGGAGACGGGAGACGGGAGAAGATTTGACCATAATTTGAGATTTGAGATTTGAGATTTCAAATTGCGAAGTAGTGATCATTGGCCGCGTTCCTCCATGCGCTGGGCCAGATAACCTGTTAACGCCTGGTCGAAGGGTTTGGCGGTGCTCAGCAGCGTATGGCTGATGCTCAGCTCGCCGGCGGTTTTGCGAATGGTGTGCAAATGATCGGCAACGGCATCAAGATACCGCTTGCGCATCAAGACGGGGTCGAGCCGAAGGTGTGTTTGCCTGTTCTCCAGATCATTAAACTGGGTCCACTTGCGGAAGGGAAAAGTCAGCTCATCTTCGGACATCACCTGAAGCAAAAGCACTTCGTGGCGGCGGTGGCGAAAGTGGTGTAAAGCCGGGATCAGATCGCTGGGGTTTTCAAACAGATCGCTGATGATGATGACCATGGCGCGGCGTGTGAGCCGCTCGGCAATGTTGTGTAATACCTTCGATAAACCGGATTCATCGCCGGGCTGGCGCTGTTCCAGCACGTCAACGATGGTCAGTAAGTGTGAAGGAGTCGAACGTAGCGGGACGTAATCGCGAATGGCGCTGTCGACGGTAAAAAGGCCAACGGAATCCTGCTGGTGGAGAATGAGGTATGCCAGGCAGGAGGTCAGGAATTGACTATAGCGGTATTTGGAAAGAGGCTCATTCTGGCCGCGGTACGCCATTGAACCGCTGGAGTCGAGAATAATGCAGGCGTTGAGGTTGGTGGTTACTTCGTACTGCTTGATATAGAAACGGTCGGATTTGGCAAAAAGCCGCCAGTCGATGCGTTTGATATCGTCGCCGGAGGCGTAAGGGCGATGCTGGGCGAAATCAAGGGCGAACCCGAGTTGCGACGAACGGTGCATGCCCTGCACGTAGCCGTCCATGACCTGATGGGCGGCGAGTTCCAGGCGGCCGATTTTGGCTAATACATTGGGGGCCAGAAGCGCACTGGAAGCGGAAGGGCGAGGTGCATGTTGGAGTCTGGTGGGCACCGGGTACTCCGATTTTTAACCATAAAGGCCACAGAAACATTTTAACCACTACCGTGACAAAGGGGTTAGGGAATAGGTGACAGGTTACAGGGGACGGGGATAGTGTCGGGAGTAGGGAGACGGGCGACGGGAGAACGGCGGCAGAGCTGCGTCGAGAAAGTAGTGAGTAGAAAGTGGAAAGTAGAACTCGGTTATCCAGCGGGATCAAGGACGCGGATTCTTGACGTAGCGCCTTTAACGCATTTGAGTTTATCAATCTGTTCGACAGCTTTGGTAACCGCACCGTCGCGGGCTTCATGAGTGGTTACCACCAGCGGGACATATTCGCCGGAACGCGATTCATGCTGCACAACCGCGGAGAGGGAAATACCGTTGCGGCCAAGCACGCCTGTGATCTGGTGCATGACGCCTGGTTCATCCAAAGCGGTCATACGCAGATAGTGCCGGGAAACAACATTTTTTATCGGCAAAAGATCGGCGGTCTTGCGGCGGGTGAGTACGGGCAACTGGTTAAAGAGGATCGGAGCGGTGCCCATGGCGACGTCGATGATGTCGGCAAGCACGGCACTGGACGTCGGCCTTCCGCCGGCGCCGCGGCCATAATAAATGGTTTGGCCCGCGGCGTGACCGATGACACTGATGGCGTTGAATGATCCGCTGACGCTGGCCAGCAGATGTGCAGAGGGGACAAAAGTGGGATGCACGCGGAGGGAAATTCCGGCATCTGATTTTTCGCCGATGGCCAGAAGCTTACAGATGTAGCCAAGCTCTTTTCCGTAACGCAGGTCGTCGTCTTTGATGTCGTTGATGCCGGTAACATCGATTTTTTCCAGGGGAACCTGTACGCCAAAGGCAATCGAAGCGAGGATGGCGAGTTTATGAGCGCTATCCATGCCGCTGACGTCCATGGTGGGATCGGCCTCGGCAAAACCGGCCTGCTGGGCGCTGCGCAAAGCGTCAGCGTAGGACTGGCCGCTGAGCGTCATTTGCGAAAGGATGTAATTGCATGTGCCGTTGACGATGCCGACGACGCGGGTGATGTCGTTGGCGATCAGGCCGCGGGTTAACGCCATGATGATGGGAATAGCGCCGCCGCAGGAAGCTTCGAAGCTTACGCTGACGCCGGCCTTGCGGGCGGCCTGAAAAATTTCGACTCCATGCCTGGCCAGCAAGTGCTTATTGGCGGTGACGATGTGTTTACCAGCCTTGATGGCTTTGAGGATCAGGGAACGGGCGGGTTCGATTCCGCCGATAAGTTCGACAACGATCTGGGTTTGCGGATCGGAAAAAATACGTTCAGGCTGGGTGGTGAGGATGGAAGGATCCTTGAACTTGCCAAGATGGGGCTCAATTTCGCGCTCCAAAACGTGGCGCAGAACCAGCGACTGGCCGGAACGTTTTTCAAGATGCTCGTTTTCCTTTACGAGCATCTGCGCTACAGCGCCGCCGACCGTGCCGATGCCGAGAATTGCCACGCCTGTTTTCATGGACATCCTTCATTAGAGGTTCTAACTCTGAGGATATTTAGCATCATATTGCTGGGCGGATAAGAATGATGAAAAATCCTTGGCCGCGGTTTTGATTTTGATGAGCCATCCTTTGCCGTATGGGTCCTGGTTGACCAAAGAAGGGTCTTTTTTAACGCCTTCGTTGATTTCGGCGACGGAACCATCAACAGGGGCGTAAAGTTCGTTGGTGGCTTTAACGGATTCGATTTCGCCGAACATTTTTTGGGCGCTGAGCGCTTTGCCGGGTGCGGGAAACTCGACATAGGTTATGTCGGAAAGTTCGCCGACGGCGAATTGCGTGATTCCGACGGTGACGTTTTCGCCTTCGGGCTTAAACCATTCATGAGTGTCGGTGTAATAACGATCTGTGGGCGATGGCATAAATCAATCCTCGAAAATAACCAATGAATATTACTGTGGACGCCGATAGAACGGCAAATCGGTAACGACGGCGGCGGCAGAATTGCCGCGAATATCGACGTTTAACGGCGTTTTGGCGGCGGCATGGGCGGCATCGACATAGGCCATGGCGATTTGCCGGCCCAGGGTGGGGCTGGCCACGCCGCTGGTGACTTGACCGACAATTTTGCCGTTGAGTGTGACGTTTGTTCCGTGGCGGGCGGTGCGAGGGCCTTCGACAAACAGGCCCACTAGACGGCGTCTGGGACCCTCTTCGCGGATTTTGGACAAAGCAGACGAGCCGATGAACTCTTTATCCTTAGCGACCGCCCATCCAAGGCCGGCGGAAATGGGATCGGTTTGTTCGTCAAGTTCATTGCCGTATAGAGGCATGCCCGCTTCAAGGCGCAGTGTGTCGCGTGCCCCAAGGCCGGCGGGCTGCAAGAGTTCAGAGGAAGAATCGGCGCCTTTTTTAAAGAGGAAATTCAGACCTAATTTGGCCGCGGTGATTCCGCAGATGATTTCCACGCCATCTTCGCCGGTATAGCCGCTGCGAAAAACAGAAAATTGAGCGATCAGATAATGCTGGGCGGCAAAATGGTAATGTTTGATGTCTGAAGCGGGTTCGGGCAAAAGCTCGTCGAGAAGCCGAATCGCTTTAGGCCCTTGAACGGTGATCATGGCGGTCTGAAGTGTTTCGTCTTTGAGGGTGAAGTTATAGTTACCTTTGTGGGCCGCGAACCAGGCGAGGAGTTTTTCACGGTTGGAGGCGTTGCAGACGACGAGAAAGTGTCTTTCGTAACGGGAAACGATTACGTCATCCAGAATGCCGCCGTTTTCGTTGCAGACCAGGCTATAGTGCGACTGACCCACGGCTGTGCCGGCGAGGTTGCGCGTGAGGACGTGCTGGAGGAAATTCAGGGCGTCGGGTCCGGAAAAAATGAGCCGGCCCATGTGCGAGACGTCGAAGATCGAAGCGCCGGTACGCGTGTGCTGGTGTTCGGGAATGATGCCGCGATATTGCAGAGGCATTTGCCAGCCGGCGAAATCGACCATTTTAGCGCCGCGACTAACGTGAAAATCATAAAAGCAGGTGCGCAGTAAACCGGTGGATTGACTCAATTTATTTCTCCTCTGGCGGGGTGAATCATAGGGCACAATGAATCTCCGGGCCACACGTTGAAGCTGTATTGTTACTGTCGCCAAAACGACGATATGATCCATTAGAATCTATCTCAAACCATAGCGAGAGCCGCGTTTGGCCTCCAAATGGCCAGATGCAAGGAAGAGCGACGAGGGTATATTCGATAGATAATATGAAGAGGAGCGATGACGCCGCAGATGGCCGCCTGGAGGCCAAACCCTTTGGGACGAGGCTGCGTGGCCCCGAATCCAGCGTCGCACCTCCGAACTGTATTGTATTTTAATACTCACTCGTCGGCGCTCTTTGGTTCGTGGCCAGGCAGCCGACGTCGCGACCCCGATATGTTTTGAGATAGATTCTTATGACGCAAACCACCGTTCATGAAGCGCTTTTAGCAGCCATACGATACCAGAATGCCGGCAAATTTCAGGAAGCGGAGGCTATCTATAGAAAGATACTTGCACAGAACCCCAATCAACCGGATGCGATGCACTTTCTTGGTGTTTTGGCCAACCAGGTGGGTAAGCCACAGGTCGCGGCTGACCTGATCGGCCGGGCGATCAGTTTGCGACCGAATGTGGCGGAATATCACAATAATATGGGTGTGGCGCTGGCAGAGCTGGGACGGTTCGATGAAGCAATCAAACATTATCATACCGCAGTAAATTTGAAACCCATGTATCCGGAAGTACGCAACAATCTTGGTAATGCCCTGCGCGAGAAGGGATTGCTTGCCGAAGCCGTCAGGGAATTCCAGGCGGCGATTCATTTCAAAAGCGATTATCCGGAGCCATACAACAATATGGGAAATGCGTATAAGGACCTGCATCGAATTAACGAAGCCATTGAGGCTTATCGATCGGCTATTCGCTGTAAGCCTGAATACGCACAGGCGCATAACAATCTGGGCAATATATTCAGGGACCAGGGCAAATTGGATGAAGCCACCGAGGAATATCGCATCGCTTTGAAGTTCAGGCCGGACCTGGCACAAATTCAGGCCAATCTGGGAAACGTGCTAAGAGACCGGGGAAAACTGGATGAGGCCATAGCCATCTATCGAGCCGCGTTGGAACGCAACCCCAGCCTGATCCAGATTCACAGCAATATTCTGTATAACATGCATTTTCATCCGGGGTATGACGCCAAAAGGTTATACGATGAACATGTGAGTTGGCGGAAGCGGCACGCCGAAGCGTTCAAACAATCGATCAGACCCTATACCAATAACCGCGACCCGGAAAGGCGATTGAAAATCGGTTATGTTTCCCCGGATTTCCGCCAGCACGTCGTGGGCGCGAATTTGCTGCCCTTGCTGCAAAAGCATGATCGCAAGAATTTTGAGATTATTTGCTACTCCGACGTGGTTAATCCCGATTCATTGACCGCGCGAATACGTTTGCTGATCGATAATTGGCGCAATGTTGTGGGCGTAAGCGACCAGGACGTGACAGAAATGATCCGCAGGGATCAGATCGACATTCTGGTGGACCTTACGCTGCACATGGCCAACAGCCGCCTGCCGGTATTTGCCCGGAAACCCGCGCCGGTTCAGGTAACCTATCTGGGTTACTGCAGCACCACCGGTCTGGACACGATTGACTATCGTTTGTCCGATCCTTATCTGGATCCACCGGGGACGGATTTGAGCGTTTATACGGAAAAGACGATTCGTCTGCCGCGCACATACTGGTGTTATCAGCCGGGCAGCATGGCCCCACAGGAAGAAGAGCCGCCGGTGGTTCAGACGGGTTATATCACCTTTGGTTGCCTGAATAATTTCGCGAAAGTTTCTCCGGAAGCGATGGACCTTTGGGCGCAGATTATGAATGCCTTGCCCGGATCGCGCCTGATTTTGCATGCGAATTCCGGTTCGCATCTGGCCGAAGTGCGGGAACGGTTCACACATACGGGTCTGGCGGGGGAACGAATTGAATTTGTGGGGGTGAGACCATGGCCTCGATACGTTGCCACCTATAACCTTATTGACATCACCCTGGATCCATTTCCTTATGGCGGGGGGATTACCACCTGCGACAGCCTGTTTATGGGCACGCCAGTGGTCAGTTTGTCAGGACAGACGGCGGTGGGACGCGGAGGAAGAAGTCTTCTGACCAATATCGGATTGCCGGATCTGGTGGCACAGACGCCGGAAGAATACAAACAGATCGTATTGAAACTCGCGGGTGATTTACCCCGGCTTAAAGAGCTGCGCCGCACACTGCGGCAAAGAATGATGGCGTCGCCATTAATGGATGCGGCGAGTTTTGCGCGGGATGTTGAAGCGGCATATCGGGCGATGTGGCGCAACTGGTGCGCAAAGGCGTAAGGTGCACAACAGAGGATATCGAGGCATCACAGAGGGACACAGAGAAAAACGCTTATAATATAATTTAGGAATATTTTTTACTATTTGTGCCTGCACTGTGGTGAAATAATGCCGGGCAATGAACCTAAAAGCGTGATGATGTCCGTTCCGCAGGCGTTGGAGCTGGCCCTTGAACATAAAAGGGCCGGCAAGTTTGTCGAGGCGGAGAAAGTTTATCAACAAATACTTTCTCAGCAACCCAATAACGCAGATGCGCTGCATTTGATGGGTGTGTTGGCTTTTGATAGAGGAAACGCGCAACGAGCCATCGAATTGATTCAGCAAGCCATATCCATTAAGCCGATCGCCGGGATGTATTACCACCTGGGAAATGCATTTAAAGATCTGGACCAAATTGACGCCTCGGAAAATGCTTTTCGCAAGGCCATTGAGTTAAAGCCCAATATAGCGCTGGCGCACAATAATCTGGGTAATGTCCTGAAAGTGCAGGGAAAGCCGAAAGAGGCGATTGGAGCGTATCGAAAAGCCCTGGAATATGAGTCTGACCTGGCCAATGCACACAGCAATATTATTTGCGTCATGCATTTGATTGATGAATTTGATGCCGCGACAATTCTTCAGGAAACTTTAAAATGGAGCGAAAAATACGCCGATCCATTCAAAGCATTTATTCGTCCGCATCTCAATGATCGTAACCCCGATCGCAAACTGCGCATCGGCTACATTTCATCGGATTTCAGAGCGCACGTGGTGGGTTGGAATCTGTTGCCCTTGATCAGAGAACACGACCACAAAAAGCATGAGATTTATTGTTATTCGGGAGTATCACAACCCGATGACGTCACGGCTCGCGTACGCTTTTACTCCGACCGCTGGCGAAACATTGTACAGGTCAGCGATCAGGATACCGCACAAATGATTTATGACGACCAGATCGACATTCTGATCGATTTGTCGGTGCATTCCTCAAGCCATCGGTTGGGAGTTTTTGCTCGAAAACCGGCGCCGGTGCAGGCGACCTGGCTGGGTTATGCGGGCACCACAGGATTAAGCACCATGGATTACCGTTTGAGTGACCCATATCTGGACCCGCCGGGGACGGATTTGAGCGTTTATCGCGAACAAACGGTGTGTCTGGCTCATAGCTTCTGGTGCTATCAGCCCGGCGGGGAAACAGTTGTTCCGGGGCCGCTTCCGGCGAAAGACGCGGGATTTGTCACCTTTTGCTCCATGAATAATTTTTCCAAGGTAACACCGGCGGTAATGGATTTGTGGGCGAAAATACTTAACGCCGTACCCCGATCGCGGCTTGTTTTATATTCAAAACCGGGGTCGCATCAGGAACAGGTGAGAAATCGCTTTGCGGGTGCAGGAATTTCGCTGGAGCGATTGAATTTTGTCGGATGGCAGCCGTGGCTGCATTACATCAATCTGTACAATCGAGTTGATATTGCACTGGATACTTTTCCGTGGGGCGGTGGAATTACAAATTGCGACAGTCTGTATATGGGCGTGCCGGTGGTTAGTTTGTCGGGACGAACAGCTGTGGGGCGGGGAGGAAAAAGTATTCTAACCAATATTGGTTTACCGGAGTTGGCGGCCCGGACGCAGGAAGAGTATTTAGATATTGCTGTCAAACTCGCAGGCGACCTGCCGCGATTGACGGAACTTCGCCGGACTTTGCGGCAACGCATGCAACAATCGCCGCTGATGAATGCCAAACGTTTCGCTCGGGACATTGAGGCGGCGTATCGCGAAATGTGGCGGAAATGGTGCGAAAAGTCGCAGGCAGAGAATTGAGAAATCATGCCGAACGATAATCCCAACCAGGCGGCCATGACCATTGAGCAGGCGATGAAGCTTGCGCTTCAGCATCATCAAACCGGCAGACTAGCCGAAGCCGAGCAGCTTTACCGGCAGATACTCGCCTGTGAGCCGAACAATCCGGAAGCCTTGAATCTCCTGGGAGTTGTATTGTCACAAAAGGGACAAAATCAGACGGCGCTGGAACTGATTATTCGCGCGATCGAAATTAATCCACAAGCCAGCAATTATCATAATAATCTGGGACAGATTTTACTCAGCCTAAGACGGCTTGACGAAGCGATCGGCGCTTATAGCAAGGCATTGCAGCTTAAGCCAGACGATCCGGAACTATTAAATAATCTGGGCAATGCGCTCAACAACAGTGGCCGGCATGAGGATGCGATCTCGGCTTTCAATCGTGCTCTGCAATTCAAGTCTGATTATGCCACCGCTCATTATAATCTGGGGAATGCACTTAGGGCTCTTGGACAAACGGATGCGACAATAGCATCGTATCATAAAGCTTTGCAAATCAATCCCCATTTGCTAGAGGCGCGGATTAATCTGGGCAATGTGTTTAAAGATCAGGGCAAGCTGGATGAAGCCATTGCTGCCTATTGCCAAGCCATCGCTCTTAACGCTGATTTCTCTGAAGCTCATTACAATCTTGCTTCCACACTGCTGCTCAAGGGAAATTGTAAGCGCGGTTGGCAAGAGTATGAATGGCGATGGAAATACAAGCAATTCTCGTCCCCCCAGCGAAACTTTCCTCAACCGCAGTGGGATGGCAGTCTACTGGAAACTCGCACGCTTCTGGTCCATACAGAGCAGGGCTTGGGGGATGCACTTCAATTTATTCGCTATTTGCCCCTGGCGACCCGGCAAGGTGGAACAATCATCGTTGAATGTCAGGCTCCACTCCAACGGCTATTCCGGACATTGCCCGTGAAATGCCAAATAGTAGACCGAGGCACGTCCTTGCCGGCCTTTGATCTGCACTGTCCTTTGCTCAGCCTGCCTTTGGTTTTCGGTACGACATTGGACAACATCCCCAACACCGTGCCCTATTTGTACCCCGACGTGCAGGATGTCGAAAGATGGCGCCGGCGACTGGACAACCATTTGCCAAATATAAGGAAGGGTAAGGTGGGTTTAGTGTGGTCAGGAAATCTCAAGCCCGATCGCTGCCGCTCAATAAAGTTATCGAGCTTGGCTCCTCTAGGGCAGGTTCCCGGCGTATGCTTCTTTAGCCTGCAAAAAGGTGAGGCGTCTATCCAGGCAAAAACACCGCCGGCGGGGATGGAGCTAATCGATTGGACTGCGGAGCTGAAAGATTTTGCCGACACAGCGGCGCTAATCGCCAATCTGGATTTGGTCATTACCATAGACACCGCCGCA
>DATJSN010000107.1:0-14839 GCA_035504095.1 Phycisphaerae bacterium
GGAATGCGTTCTTCTATGTCTACGCCAACGTAAAACAGCTTGGGACCGTTCTTATTCTGTCTACCCATCATAATGGTGTGCCTCCATGCAATCGATTAATGTTATTTTTAACGCTTTTGGTGATTTGGGCAACAGTCCCGTTCTCTGTGATCTCTGTAGCTATTTATTCAGAGCTATTCTTTATGCAACATCCATGTGCTCTGTAGTGAATGTTCGCGCTCAACGGTATAATTGCTCTATGAATCAGAGCACTGCAAACAATCAGCAGACCATACCTGTTCTTGATTTCGGTGCACAGTATGTTCAGCTTATCGCGCGCCGCGTGCGTGAAGCCGGAGTGCACGCCGTTCTTGTCGCGCCGGATATCAGCATCGCCAAGCTTAAAGCACTCAACCCGATCGGGCTGATTCTCTCCGGCGGTCCCGCCAGCGTGTATGAAGCCGGAGCCCCGCGGTGCGATCCGGGCATTTTTGAGCTCAATATTCCCGTTTTAGGCATTTGTTATGGCATGCAGATCGCCGCCGAACTGCTTGGCGGGAAGGTGAAGCCCGGCAACGCGGGTGAATATGGTTCGACCAGGCTCACCGTCCGGCGAGATGGCCCGGAAGCTCGACTGGCGGAAGATTTATTTTCCGGCGTGCCTGACCAGACGCAGGTTTGGATGAGCCATGGCGATCAGGTACAGGATTTGGGACCGGAATTTGTGCCGCTGGCATCGACGCCCACCTGCCCGCTGGCGGCGATGCGCCACAAGAGCCGGCCGTTTTTTGGCGTGCAATTTCATCCGGAGGTGACGCATACGCCTCACGGAGAAAAAATACTGGAAAACTTTTTGTACCGTGTCTGCAACGCTTCCGGAACGTGGAAGATGGGAAATTTTCTGGAAACGGCGGTGGAAAAAATACACCGGCAGGTCGGTGCTGGCAAAGTGATCTGCGGCCTTTCCGGAGGCGTGGATTCGTCCGTAGCCGCGGCGCTGATTCACAAAGCCATTGGAGATCAACTGGTCTGCATTTTTGTCGACAATGGTTTATTGCGGAAAAATGAACGGCAAAACGTCGAAAGCACGTTCCGGGATCATTTCCATATAGATTTGCGCGTCGTCGATGCGTCGGAGGAATTTCTTGCCGCGCTCCAAGGAGTCGCCGAACCGCAACAAAAACGGACCATTATCGGCAAGGCGTTCATTGATGTATTTAAAACAGCGGCGCGTTTGATTCCCGGAGCGCATTTTCTGGCGCAGGGGACGCTGTATCCGGATGTGATTGAAAGCGGCCACGGCCTGGCGCGCACGGCCGCGAACATCAAGTTGCATCACAATGTCGGCGGTTTGCCGGAGAATCTGGGATTTGAGCTGGTTGAACCATTGCGCGACTTATTTAAGGACGAAGTGCGGCGCCTGGGCGAAGTGCTGGGGCTGCCGGAGCATATTGTCTGGCGGCATCCGTTTCCGGGGCCGGGCCTGGCGGTGCGCTGCCTGGGCCCGGTGACGCAGGAAGGTCTGGACACGCTGCGCCACGCGGATGAAATATTGCTTGAGGAAATTGTCGCCGCCGGTTTATATCGGCGCACGGCTCAGACCTTCGCGGTTTTACTGCCGGTTTCATCGGTGGCGGTGATGGGTGACGGGCGCGGTTACAAACCGGTGATCGCACTCAGAAGCGTTGACTCAACTGATTTTATGACGGCGGACTGGAGCCGGATTCCCTACGATGTATTGGCCCGAATCAGCAGTCGGATCGTCAATGAAGTCCGTAATGTGAGCCGGGTGGTATACGATGTTACCAGCAAGCCGCCCGGTACAATTGAATGGGAATGACGACGCGGCGAAGCCGCGTCGAGAACAGTAGAAAGTTGAGCAGGGGATCAGGAGAGCAAAATAGGAATTCGCCGGCGTCAAAGCCGGCGATGGTAATTGTTAATGTCTAACGAGCGCTCAGCGGTTCATCCTCATGATCAGGGCCTGCCGAAGTCGGTAGTCCGCAAACGGAAGCGATTCCGCCGCATCGCTTACATTATGCTGCTGATTACCATTGTGACCGCGGTGCCGGGTTGGTTTTTGTTTGGCGCTTCCCTGTGGAACGCGTTTTCCATCAACGGCGTAACCGTTATTCAGGGCGCCATTGCCTATACGCTCTTGATCGTCTCCAGCGTTACCCTGGTTCTGGGGTTGTGGTATCTTCTGCTGGCCCAGGCGCGGCGTGTGGCGCACATGGTGGAAGGCCCGGGCGAGAGCGAAGCGTCAGTGCCGCCGAGAATCTGTACAAATTGCGGCTGGGCTTACGATGCGACGGATCGTTTTTGCCGGCACTGCGGAAAGATGGTGGAGAAAACCGCGGGCGAAAATAGTTGATTTGACTGCTTAAGGGTCGGATGTTTTTGAGGCTCCTGGTATGAATCGCAGAGATTTTCTCAAAAATTCGGCGTTGGGTTTTCTGGCAACGACGGCGGCAAATTCGCCGGCGGTTCACGGTTTATTCGCCTCTGAGACGGGAGAAAAAACGCTGCGCGAATACGCCGCTGAAGCGGGATTGCTCTATGGCTCGCCGGTATTTCCGCAGGATCTCAAGAACCCCCAAGTAATGGCGTTTATCGCCCAACAATGCTCACTGGTCGATTTCGTCATTTACTTCAAGAGCGTGCAGCCGCAGCAGGGGCAATTCGAATTTAAAACTTCGGACGCTATCCGCGACTTCGCCGAAGCAAATGGCATTAAATTGCGCGGCCATCCGGTGATCGGAAACGGCGGCGTGCCGGCCTGGCTTAAAGCGATAAGCCCCAGTGACGCCCTGGGCATTATGAGCACACACATTAATACGCTCGTCGGGCGTTATGCCGGGAAGATGTACTCCTGGGATGCCATTCATGAAGTCATTGACCCCGCCGCGCCGGGTCCGGAGCATCTGCGGAATACCATCTGGCTTAAACTTGTGGGGCCGGATTACATCGAATTGGCCGTGCGGCAAGTTCATGCCGCCGATCCGGGCGCTATTCTTTCCTACAACGAATTCGGCCTGGAAGATGACAGCGCGGAGGCCGCGGCCAAGCGGCAGGCGGTATTGCAATTGTTGGATAACCTTCAGGCAAAGAAAGTCCCGATCAACGCACTGGCCCTTGAATCGCACATTGGGCCGGAATTGACTTTTAAAACGCTCCCGGCTTTTTTGGTTGAGGTGCAGAGGCGCGGCCTGAAAATTTTTGTTTCCGAACTTGACGTTCGCGACCAGACACTTCCGGCGGATATCGCCCAGCGCGATGCCGCGATAGCCGCGGTATACAAAAATTACCTTGAGGCAGTTTTGGAAAATTCAGCGGTGGAATTGGTGGCGACCTGGGGACTTTTTGACGCGGATAGCTGGATGATCAAGGGCAAGCCGCGAAACGACGGATTGCCGGTGCGGCCATTGCCGTTTGACGCACAGCTAAAGCCGACGCCGGCGTTTTATGCAATGGTAGACGCGTTCACGTCGCGCAAAGTGCAGATAACTACGTAAATAACCACAGAGAATAGCCACAGAGAAACATTTCGGCGTCAGTGCGTCAGGGCATAAATCAAAATGTTGGTTCCCAGTTTGAGCGAATCATCCGTCGAATAGGACTTGGCGTACGGATTGGGCAAATCCTCCCAGCCGTTGGAAAGCGAAATGCGGCTATAAATCACCGCGGGGGCGCCATCGATAAAGATCGCTTCCAGCACGGGGGTGTGCAGATCGGACGTGGTGGACTGGACCACCGGCGAATAAGTCACCGTGCTCATGTCGTAGACATCGTGATACAAAGGGGAATTGATGTCCACGAGTTTTAAATCCTGATCGGGCAGAACCAGCTTGATTTGCTGGCGAAAAGCCGAGTCAAAGGCGCCGGCCCCCATGGCGTCATCGACCAGCAGCATGCCGCCGGCGTGCAGGTAATTGCGCAGATTGGTGATTTCCTGCGGCGAAAAGGCGAAATTGCGCAGGCCGGTCATATAAAGAACCGGATAGGCCCCGGCAGAAAGATTATCCAGTGAAACTTCATCGCGTTTAAACTGTACGCTCAACGTGGTCTGCTGATCGATGAATTTGAGCAGGTTTGGCAGGCCGTGCGGCGTCGGGTTCCAGTCGCCGTTGTTAACGACCTGGCCAATGACCAGCTGGTCGCGCGTGGGAATTTTCTGCTGTTGATAAATCTTTTGGATTTGAAAAGCCCGGGCATACTGAAAGTTGGCCAGAACGTAGGTGAGGATGTTGGCTCCCAACTCCAAAGAATCCTGCTGGGCGTAAAGAGTGCCTCCCTGGATCGGTCTTTGATCGGCGTCCCAGCCCCAGCTCATGTCCACGGGCGAGAAAATGAGACCGGCGCGGCAGCCGATATAGACAGCTTCAAGATAGGGAGGAATGGTTTTCCACGGGTCAGAATTTTGCCTGACGCGCATGGTGTTTACGTCGTTGAGGCAATGGAACATCGGATCGTCCAGCGGCAGAACGGCCAGCGGATGGTCGGGAAATAATTCCTGCGCCAGTTGCATGGCGCTTTGGTTGAATTCCGGGCGGCCGCAACTGGAATTGATCAGAATAGTGCCGCCGGCCATCACGTAGCCGCGCAGCTTGGCCAGGAGGTCCTGGCTGAAATCCGGCAGGGGAGTCCATCCGGTGATGTAAAGCACCGGCAATTCCGTGGGACTGTAGCTGAAGGTTGTGGGTGAAACCTGGACGTAGCGGTAATCAAGCCCGAGCTGGGCGTTGGTCCAGTTCATCAGGGTTTCAATGTCGATCGTTTCGGTTGGGTAGTTGACGACCTGATGGTTGTCGATCACGTCTAAATTCAACATGCCGATCAGCGCCGGCGGCGCGGGATCACGATGATGTTCCGAGCGGCGAATCGGCGTGGCGGGCAGAGGCAAAGGCGGTACGCTTTCGCCGCCGGACATGCGCACCTTATGGGCCTGCGGCGGCACTGCGGCCTTGGGGTTTACAAAGTCATCGGCGTTTAATGGAGTGCAAAGAAGGACGACCGCAATCAGCAAAGTCCATACCGCAAGGTTTCTAATCAACATCCACCACCTCAAAGAGTCAGCATTCGTTAGTATAACGAACGAGGATCGCCAAAGGCGCAGAATTTTTGAGCCGGAAATTACCGCGAATTTATGCTTAATCGGGGCTCAGGAGCCGTTAGAGACCCTTGGTAAACGCCGAAAGCCTGTCCAGGCCCTTGTCGATTTGCTCCATGGAAGTCGCGAAACTCAGGCGCACGTGGTCGGAGAAGCCAAAGTCGTTGCCGGGCACCAGGGCAACGTGCGCTTCTTCGAGTACTAAACGGGAAAAATCAACGGCGTCTTTGGCGAGCGTGCGGGATTTGCCCAGCGGTTTACGAAGCGCTTCGGCAATGTTGGGGAATGCATAGAAGGCGCCGGTCGGTTTGACGCAATTGATTCCGGGTATGCTGCTGAGCCGCTGGTGCATGTGCCTGCCGCGCTCTTCAAAAGCGCGGCGCATTTTTTCAACGGATTCTTCCATCTTTGGATCGCTGAGCGCTTCAACAATCGCCGGCATGCAAAAGCTGGTGATGTTGCTGGTCATCTGGCTCTGGAGTTTGTTCATCGCGTCGATCAGCGGTTTGGGGCCGGCCGTGTAGCCGATGCGCCAGCCGGTCATGGCGTAAGTTTTGCTCAGGCAATTGCAGGTAATGGTGCGATCTTTCCAGAGTTCCCAGTTGAGAAACGCCCAGGAACAGGTTTTCTGGTCGTCATAAATCAGCCGTTCGTAAATTTCATCACTGCAGACCACGATTTTTTCCTGGCCCGCGATAACTTCGGCAAGGGCGGAGAGTTCCTCCGGAAAATAAGTGTGTCCGCCGGGGTTGCTGGGGGAATTGATGATCAATAATCGCGTGCGCGGCGTGATGGCGCGGCGCAATTGTTCGGGCGTAATTTTAAAATTATTCGCCGGTTCGCCGCGCACAACAACCGGAACGCCGCCGGCGAGTTTGACCATTTCCGGGTAGCTGACCCAATAAGGCGCCGGGATGATTACTTCATCGCCTGGATTTAAAACCGCCATAAAGGAAACGTAGAGCGAGTGTTTCCCGCCGACGGAAATGATGATCTGGTCGGGTTGATAGGGGAGTTTGTTGAATCGCGCGAGTTTATCGGCAATGGCCTTGCGGGCTTCCGGGGTTCCAACAGTGGGTTCATATTTGGTTTTTCCGGCGCGCAGCGCGGCGATCGCCGCTTCTTTGATGGGATCGGGCGTGTCAAAGTCGGGCTCGCCGGCGCCAAAGCTGACCACGTCGATACCCTGTTTTTTGAGCGCTCCGGCCCGGGCGGTTACAGCCAGAGTGATCGATTCGGATATGTTGCCAAGTCTTTGGGAGATTTGCATGAAGAACCTCTAAATTTTTCCTCGAGCACTAATAGAAACATTATATGCGCGATTGAAGCCATGATAAATTTTCGGTTTTGGGTCTTTCAGTTTTCAGACAAGGCCAGCGGTTTAGTTGGCGCGGCGGATTTTACCGGTTTGTCCGCCATTGGCGGCTGATAATTATTCTGCAGGTAATTGCCGACGGCGAGGCCAGAATTAGCGGACATATTCAATAATAGCGAGGGAAAAAGACCAAAGATAACAACCAATCCGGTCGCCAAAACCGCCGCCGTTTTGAGCGCCCAGATATTGCGCAAACTGAATGGCGCCCAGGCGTCGCGAAGGTACATCACCGCGATCATCCGCAGATAATACGCCGCGGCGATAGCCGCATTGAGCACGACGATAACCGCCATGAGCGGATGTCCGCCGGCGAGCGCGGCCTGCACGATAAAGAGCTTGCCTAAAAAGCCGACGGTGAAAGGCATGCCGATCAGACTCAGCAGGCACACGGTCATGCACGCCGCAGCCAAAGGATGCTCGGCGGCGATGCCCGCAATATCATCGAGGTCTTCAGCGGCGCCCAGGGTGCCCTGAAAATAAATCAGAACGGCAAAAAAGCCTGTGGTCATCAGGCTGTATCCGCCCAGATAAAACAGCGCGGCGCTGATGCCGTTGGCGGGCGAAGAAACGCTTTGTGGAACGCCGTTGACGATAGAGGTGGCGATGATCGGTCCTATACCCAGACCCACCAGCATGTAACCGCTGTGAGCGATGGAACTATAGGCCATAATCCGTTTGATGTCGCGTTGCAAAAGGGCGAGAACGTTGCCGAGAGTCATGGTCATCGCCGCCAGCAGAAGAAGAATGTCGGACAATGGATCAACCGGGTTGCCCATGGTGAGCGTCCAACTGTTCAGGTTGAACACCATGATCAGAGCGAAAAATCCGGCGGCTTTTGGCGCAAAAGACAGGAACGACGTAACAGGCGCCGCCGCTCCCTGATAAACGTCAGGAGCATAATAGTGCAGCGGGAACGCGGCGATCTTAAAGGAAATACCGACGGCCACGGTCAGCAGACCAATCAGCGCGATATACGATATGTGGCCGCCGGAAGAGGCTGTCTGGAACATGGTTTTGATGACGGAAAAATCAGTGCTGCCGGCGAAACCGTACAGGTAGCTGAAACCAAAGAGGTATATCGCCGCGGAAAGCGCGCCAAGGAAAAAGTATTTAACGCCCGCTTCGTGAGCGCCGGGATTGCCCCGGCCGATGGCCACCATGATGTAAGTGGGTATTGAGGTAAGTTCCAGCGCCAAAAAGAGCCATATCAGGTTATCAACTTTGGCGATCATGCTTACGCCGGCCAAAGAGCACAACAGCAGCGCGAAAAATTCGCAGCGATAGGGTTTGTCGGTGCGCGAAGGATCATTTTCAAAAGGCATATCCCACGAGCTGAGTACCAGAAGGATTCCGATGCCGGCGCTCAGTAGCGTGTCGTAAGTGGCCAGCGGCCAAAGCGTCCATCCCTGTTTGTCGCCTACGTCGCACAGGCTCAGGCCGGAAATAAAGGCCAAGGCCAGTGCGCCCAGAGTTACCCATTGACCGCCTTGGCGAACGGCGTCCTGTCGGGCCAACCCCATCAGCGCCACCAGGCCAGCGCCCACCAGCATGATAATTTCAGGTGTCAATTGATTCAGATCGGTGTTCAAGTCAGAGCCTCAACAAGTCAGAGCCTCAATGTATCAATATCGCCAGTTTGTCCGAAGCCGCGGCGGTATGAGTCGTGTGAACCATGATGGTCGCGGGCGCCTGCTCCGGCGCCGGCGTGGTCGCGGCGATCACCTGGTTGCGAATTTCGTCAACCGCCGGCTGCATGGAATCAATCACCGGGCCGGGAAATATACCCAGTACCAGAACCAGTGCGGCCAGCGGAGACAGAATCATCCATTCGCGGAAGTTTAAATCGGCCGGTTCGGGCGGCAGAGGGGCGGAGGCATCATAGGCCGGCGCCTCTTTGGGTTCCGCCAACGGGCCGAAAATCACGCAAGCCACCCAGTAAATCATGTACAAAGCGCCGACAATCATTCCCAGCGCCGCGATGACCGCGTAAACGGGGCCTAAATGCCCGCCGTATTTGCCCTGGCCGCTGACATAGACGCCGGCGAGAGACAATACTTCGCTCACGAAGCCGTTTAATCCCGGAACCGCCGCCGTGCCCACTGCAAAAAATACGGCGAAGAAACCCAAAGCCGGCAAACGCCGGGCAAGGCCCGACACTTCATGCAGATCGCGCGTGCGATAGCGCTGATAAATCATTCCCATCACCAGCAGCAGTCCCGAGGCGAGAATTCCCTGATTGATCATCACCAGAACGCCGCCGGTAACGCCAATCGCCGTGAGCGCCAGAAAAGCCAGCACGCAGAGCCCCAGGTGACTGACAATCGAATAGGCGATGAGTTTTTTCATGTCGCGCTGCACCCAGGCGACCAGGCCTCCAAAAAGAATGGAGATGATACATAACACCGCCAAGAGCGGGGTATAGTGCACCGCCGCGGCCGGCAACATTGGGAAGGCAAAGCGAATTAAGCCGTACGCTCCGAGTTTAAACGCCGCGATCATCACAGCGCCCGGCGTGGGAGATTCGGTCAGCGCCAGCGGCATCCAGGTATGTACGGGGAATAATGGAACTTTAATGGCAAAACCGATCAAAAGACCCCAGAAGACCAGCGCCTGTTGCCAGGGGCTTAGCGACTGACCGGCCGAATACAGGTCATCGAGGGCAAAGGAAAGGGATCCAAATTGCTGATAGTGAACATACGCCAGATAAATCAGCGAGGCTAAAAGCAACACTGAACCGGTGAACGCGTAAAGGAAGAATTTAGCCGCGGCGCGACGGCGCTCGGCATGGCCCCAGATGCCAAGTATAAAAAACGTGGGAATGAGCGTGAATTCAAAAAACAGGTAAAACAGCAGAACGTCGTGCGCGGTAAATACGCCGATCATCCCCGCGTACAAAAGAAGCATCCACCCAAAGAATTCGTTTTGCCGTTGCTGAATTCGGCCGACGGCGTCAAGAATACACAGCGGCGTAATCACCAGCGTGAGCATCAGCAGCCAAAGGCTGATGGCATCGACGCCAAGCGAGAAATGAATGCCGAACTGCGGCATCCAGGGGGAGAAGTAAGCACCCTGCCATAGTGCTCCCTGGGAATAATTAAAGTTGTTGAGCAGCACCACGCCAAGCAGGGTGGGAACCAGCGAAAGAAGAAACGCCGTCCAGCCGACGGCGGTTCCGGCCTGCTTGGGCAGGATGAACACCAGCATGCCGCCGGCTGCGGCGGTAAGAAGCATCATGGGTAAAATCGGATCATTCATGTCGGATTATTCCGTGTACGCTGCTTAAACTCCGGCCGTACCTTATGGCGTCGGCGTCGGACCATGCAACAGGTAAATCACGCCAATGACAATAATCACCACGCCGGCGATCATTCCGATGCCGTAATAACGTAGCCGCCCGCTTTCCGTGGGTTTGAGCGAATGGCCGATAAACTGCGGGAAAAACGCGATGACAAAGACCAGGAAATCCACCACCAGCCGATCCATGATCGAAAGAATGTGACCGAGCATTCTGAGCGGCCTGACCAGCGTGTAATCATAAAGTTCATCGAAGTACCACTTGTTTTCCAGGAACGTGGCTATCGGGCGAAGCGAGGCGCCAACGATGGTTGCCGCGTGACGATTGATCCAGTGGAAATACGCGGCGACCAGAATGCCGGCGATCGAGACAAGCGCACCCAGCGACATCATCAACGCCGGGCTGACGAGTTCGTGCGGCGCGGCCGGCATGGGCAGTCCCGCCGGCGACAGGAGGTATGGCTGTGGGCCATTGAGGGAGAGTACGCGCGACAAAAAGCTCTGCAGCAGTCCTTCGTTATCAGTGCCGCCAAACACGCCGACATATCCAACAAAGGTGGCGCCGATGGCCAGAAGGATCAATGGAACCCACATCGCCGGTTCGCCATCCAGTTGATCGGGTTCGTCCGCATGGCTGGAGTATTTATCGCCGGCATGATCTTCGGCATGCGCTTCGCCGTGGCTTTCTTCAGGCAGGGTAAACGCCGATGGCTCGTGTTGCCCGGCTGTGGGCGGAAGCGCTAAATCTCCCATGAAAACACGGAAGAACACGCGGAAGGTGTAATAAGCCGTGATCAGCGCGGTAATAATGCCGATCACACTCAGCAATGGTCCCCACGACCAGGACGAATTCATCGCGGCGGAGATAATCTCATCCTTGCTGAAAAAGCCGGAGAAGCCCGGAAAGCCGGCGAGGGCCAGGCAGCCGGTCAAAATACAAACCGTGGTGATGGGCATTTTTTTCCTCAAGCCGGACATTTTTCTGATGTCCAGTTCGCCGCCCATCGCGTGCATCACCGAACCGGCGGAGAGGAACAGGAGTGCTTTGAAAAACGCGTGAGTAAAAACATGAAACACCGCCGCTGAACCGGCGGCAACGCCCAGCCCCATGAACATGTATCCCAGTTGTGAAACAGTTGAGTAGGCAAAAATACGTTTCAGATCGTACTGGCACATGCCGATGGTGGCGGCCATAAACGCGGTGAAACAACCGATGATGCCCACAAGATGAAGCACCGCCGGTTCATTGATAAACAGTGGCATGCAGCGTGCGATCAGGTAAACGCCGGCGGTGACCATGGTGGCCGCGTGAATGAGGGCTGAGACAGGCGTGGGGCCTTCCATGGCGTCGGGCAACCACACATGCAGCGGAAATTGCGCCGACTTGGCAAAGGCGCCGAACATCAGAAGCAGGGGAATCCACATTAATGCCGTCGGATGCTCCGTGTGGAAATGGTTCGACGCCAGGAAATTGCCGTAGAAAATTTCGCTGAAGCGCATCGTATGGAACGTGATATAAATAATGAAAATGGCAATGATAAAGCACGTATCGCCGATGCGATTAACCATGAAGGCTTTGGTGGCTGCATCGCGGGCACTGGGCTTCGGGTAGTAATAGCCCACGAGCAGATAGCTTGCCAGGCCGACGCCTTCCCAGCCTAGGTACAGCAGCAAAAAATTGTTGGCCAGGACCAGCGTGGTCATCGAAAACACAAAGAAGCTCATGTAGGCAAAAAAGCGAAAGTAGCCGTAATCGCCTTTCATATATCCGCTGGAATAAATGAAAATGAGCAGCGAAATGCCGGTCACAAAAAGCAGAAACAGCGACGAAAGCGGATCCAGATAAACGCCATAATCGGCGGTAAACGTGCCGATGCTCATCCAGTGATAGATGGTTCCCTCAAAAAAGTTCGTATTTTTGTCGAGAATAACACCGGGATGAAACGGCAGTTCACCGGTGTAAAACATCCAAGCCAGCGACAAAGCCAGTATAAACGAGGCCCCGATGCCGGCGATGGCCAGAACATGCGAGGAATTTTTGAGTACGCGTGCTCCCAACAGCCCGATGATCGCGGCAGCCGCCAGCGGAAAGATCGGGATAAGCGCTGCCATCAGCAGGATGCTCGGACCCTGGTTGCTGGACAGATTGGTTAAATAAGCAAGCACTAAATTCTCCGGCAATTATCCCTGCATATCCGACCAGGCGTCGACGTTAAGCGTCTGACGCCGCCGGAAAAGCATCACAACAAGACCCAGCGCCAGCGACGCTTCGGCGGCGGCGATGGTCAGAAGAAAAATCACAAAGGATTGCCCGTCCGCGTTTAGATGATATCTGCTGAACGCGATCAGGTTGATCGCTATGCCCTGGAACATCACTTCGGTGCTCAGGAACATGATGATCATGTTGCGGCGGGCCAGGAATCCCACCAGGCCAATGGCAAAAAGGGCCGCGCCAAGCGCCAGGTAGTTATAAAGAACCGGACTATCAAATGGTTGCATGGTCTTACTTCTCAATACATTGTTATTCCGACGGCACGTCACCGCTTCCCAGCATGTGGACAGCCGGCTCATTTTTCCGGGCGATGATCACGGTGCCAATGAGCGAAATCGTCAATAAAACGCCGGCAAGTTCCAGGGGCACGGCATATTGTGAATACAAACTCAACCCAAGGTGCTGCATGTCCCCGTAACTTGCGGGAGGAGGGGTCGTAGCGTTGGTGTTAAAGAAAGGATTGGGATTGGTTTCAGCGTCGCCATAAAAGATCGCCTGAATAATGGTCCCCAGGAAGGTGAAACTTACAAGGATGGCCACCAGCGGATCGGCGCTGATGCGGTCGTAATCGGCGGCTGGGGCGGCGCCTGCGGGGCTGGCCAGCATGATTACGAAAACATAAGTAACCAGAATTGCACCGGCGTAGATGATCACCAGCACAACGGCGATGAATTCCGCCTGAAGCATTAGAAATAAGCCCGCGGTGGAAAGCGTCAGGAGAACAAAATAAAGGGCGGAATAAATAGGACGGGGATGGGATATCACCGCAACGGCGGAAACCAGAGCGATGGCCCCGAAAATGTAGAAAAAAACGCCCGGATTTCCCGAACCGGCGGGCAGGGCATTCTCAACGGCCCAGCGAAACAGATAAATACCCGAAGCGCCAAGCGTCAAAATGCCGATCAGGCTGCCCAGCTTTACCAGAGACTCGCGTCCACGGGGCATTACCAGATACAGACTAATGGCTCCGAAGGCACTCGCCAGCAACAAAACATAATCCATAAATTTTAGTGCCTGTATACAGGGTTTTTAACAAAAGCCGGGTTTTTAAGCCATTTTTTGGCCAAAATCTCTCGTTTTTTGTCGCACCGGAAAAATATTCCGGCTTTATTCAACAAGCCAAGAATTATGTCCCACTAAGGCAGAATTGCAAGGCTGCCTGCGGCAGCAGTTTTAAGTTTTCGGTTTTCAGTATTCAGATTGATGGAATTTTGTGAATGCTTATGGCCCCGGCAAGGAATGCCACAGCTTTTATGCACCCAAGTTGCGGTCTATTGCTTGCTGCCTATTAGCTCATAATTAGCGAATTGCTTCACGGATGGCCGTGCAGCGGCGGAGGAGGGCGTCGAGTTTGTTTAGTGGGTAAATAGAGGCCGCATCGGAGGGACTTTTGTCGGGATGGGGATGGACTTCCACAAACAGGCCATTGATGCCGGCGGCGGTGGCTGAGGAGGCCAGAATCGTTACATATTCCCGCTGGCCGCCGGTGGCATGGCCAAGGCCGCCGGGGAGCTGGGTGGAATGGGTGGCATCAAAAATTACGGGCACGCCCAGCGATTGCATCTGGGGAATGCCAGTCATGTCGTTGACCAGGCGGTTATAGCCAAAGGTCGTGCCGCGTTCGGTAAGGATGACGTTTTTATTTTTTTGTGAACGGATTTTTTGCACCACATTGGCCATTTCCCAAGGGGCCATGAACTGACCTTTTTTCACGTTCACCGGCTGGCCGCTTGCGCCTGCGGCGATCAAGAGATCGGTTTGCCGGCAAAGAAACGCCGGGATTTGCAGCAGATCGACCACCTCGGCGACGATGGGAATTTGTGCGACTTCATGCACATCAGTGGTCACGGGAACGCCTAGTTTATTTTTAACCATTTGCAAAACTTCCAGGCCGCTATCCAGGCCGTGCCCGCGGAAGCTGCCATGACTGGAGCGATTGGCTTTGTCGAAACTGGCCTTGAAAATGTAAGGCACGCCGGCTTTGCGGGCGATAGCGGCGGCCTTTTCGGCGATGCGCAGACAAAGCGATGGCGTTTCAATCACGCAAGGCCCGGCAATGAGGAGGAAATCCTTTGGCCAGTTCCAGTTTACTTGTCCAATTTTGATGACCGGCATCATGCAGCTCCGGAGAGACAGGAGATAAGGTACAGGGGACAGGGAATAGATCAAGGAAAATTAATGCCAGCCATTGTTGAGCCAGGTGGCCGTTTGCGTACCCGCATCGTCGACGAGCTTATCCAAAGTGACATACGTCTGGGGTAATGTGAAATAAAACCACTGCACCATATTGTACGTCCCGGTTCCATGGGACCACCAAATCGATGACGGCACCCCATCGACGACGACATTGATTCCGCCATGCTCCTGATTTTCGTCGGCGGTAAAGTTCAGATAGATATCGCAGTTCGGCGTTTGCCCGTTGCCGATTACGAATTCCTGATATCCGGCCTGGGTATTCATCGCCTGTACAAATTCCTGCGGAATGTTTGAACTCGGATCATTAACATTAACCCACGTTGTTCCCGCCGGCGCATTGACCTGGATCCAGAGGTAGAAGGTCTGGCCGGTGCCGGTCTTAATTCCGTTGGGAAATCCCGTGTCATAATTCGGCGGTGGGGGCGCGGAGGATGTGGTCTCATCCGTGTCCTCAAGCCCGCAGCCGGCAAACACCATCACGGCAGAGGCCAGAAACAGGAAAAACAAATTTTTCAAAAACATCATTCGCCCCCGGAAAATGGACAATATCATGCGGGACGGAATGTGAAGCTGTGGAATTGCCGAATATGTTCCAACCGTCGCACTTCGCCCA
>DATJSN010000108.1:0-19711 GCA_035504095.1 Phycisphaerae bacterium
CCAAAGACCGGCATTTCATCCAATTCGACGCTGCAGTCACCGAGTTTCCAGGATTCACGTTTTTTTTCGAACCCGACGGTAACCTGAAAACCTAAAACCATCAGAAACTGCTCAGCCTGTTCCCGGGGCGCTGCGGTAAGATCAATTGAAGGGCGGTTGTGCATGACGCCGGTGGAATGCCCTTTCCATGTAACCAGCACGGTGGAAGCAGGGCCGCCATCATTGGCGATGCGCCGGATGCGAAGCGCGGAATCAGCCTGGCGCAAACGCTGGTCCGGAGTGTCGTAAAACGTATTGATTTCCAGAACGGAACGAACGTTGACGGCCCCGGCTTCGAAAAGCCGGCGGCGCAACTCCGCGGGATTTTTGATGTGTAATTTAATTTCGATTTCCCTGGGAATTGCTGCGATGGTGTTCATGTTCGGCTCCGGTTAATGAAACAGGGCCAAGCTCACTGTCTGACCGTGAATAAAATTGCGGCCGCCAACCGGACCGAGTTCACCGGCGCAGAAAAAACCGGCGACGGGAATTGGGCCGAGCGATTCCCGCACCAGTTGAATGTCGTGATGCGCAGCGCCGAACAAATTGGTTCCGCGGCCATTGCAACTGAACATCAGAGCGCCACGCGGGCGTTCGGTTAAAAGCAGTTCACCCTGCAAAAGCAGCTTGAGATCCTCGTCGGCGGTTTCGGCATCCTGCACGTGAAACTGGATAATCTGTCCGGAATGAACCATGTCCCCAATGGAAAGGCTTCCGGTGGGGCGGTGAATACCCAGAATATTGCGAACAAGAAAATCTCCCCGGCCAAATGTATCCTTGCGTGAATCGATCACCCGTCCGATCTGCAGGCCGCGCTGTTCCACGAGCCGGCGTTCCTGAGCGGAAATGTGCCCCATCATGTCGCGCACCATGCTCATGGCCGGTTTGTGGTTGAGTTGCTCGATGACGTTATCATGGCCGGCAGTGATGTCATAAACCGGTCCGATGGGGCGGCAGCCCTGGGAAACCACGCAGTCCACATTCAGCGGACCGGCGAACGAAACGCCGATAAGCCCGGAACTGAAAATATCGTCGTTAACCGCCAGGCGCGTTTCGCCGGGCCGGTCGATGCCGCTGGCCATTCCGCCGACGACGGGGGCGTTGGGAAATTCCTGCGAACACATGTCCAGCAACTGCACGACGGGGGTGGTAAACGGGTCGCCCATCATGATAAAGAGCCGCAAATCGAGGCCGGCTTCCAGACGGTTGCGCATGGTTTTGGTTTCGCCGAGGATTTCCGGCCACTCTTCATCGGCGAAGTGGAAGTGATCGACGGTGACTCCGGGGATGGACATGGCCATGGCCGACACACCGGCCTGGCGTTCAATTTCCAGTTCGCCGCCGAGGACGCTTTCGGCGGTACTGCCCATGATCAGCCGCGCTCCTGTTTTTTGCTTTAATTCGCTGATGATTTGCACGAAATGTTTTTGCAATGGAATGGAGACAAAAACCAGTAATAGATCGATCGGCGTGGCTTCCATACCCGTGGTAATCTGGCTGGTCAGATCCGCAATCAGCTTATCCGGATCAAATTCGCAGGCGATGGCGGATATCATGCGCATAAGTTTAGATTCCCGAGATACAATTTAAGGCATCGGAGCCTTGTTTAAAAGAGCGTATAGGAGCAAACATTAATTGCAAGCATTTATTGCGCCAGAATGGATGAAACATCAAGCCCCAGGCGTTTAGCCGCGGCAATAAAATCCGCCGGCGGCGGCTGAACAAATTCGCGCCATTTTTTTTCCGTGGGGTGCTTAAAACCCAGACGCCAGCTATGCAGATAAATACGCACTGCTGGTTTGTGCTCAGTGCGTTTGCCGGCGGGTGGTTTTTCCTGCAGCGTATAAATGTCTTCACCGACCAGGGGCGTGCCTAAAAACATCATGTGAGCGCGAATCTGGTGCAACCGACCGGTTTTAATATTTACCGCCACCAACGCCGATCGCCCTGAAACCGCAAGCGTGCGATAAGCCGACAGAGCTTCCTGACCGGAGCGCGAAACGATCACTTTTTTGACGCCGGTGTGTATTTCCTTCAGTCGCGCCTGAATAACGCCTTGAGCGGGGTCAGGCGTGCCCTGCACAATAGCCAGGTATTCTTTTTCGATCCGCCGGTTTTGAAAATCGTCGCGCAAAGCGTCATAAGCCGCCGGCATAAGGCCCACCAACAAAAGTCCGCTGGTTATTTTGTCCAAACGATGAAGTAAACCCCAGTCGCGGCGAACGCCGAGATTTTTCAGTTGGGGTCCGTATTTACTAAAAAGTCCGTTGAGCAGAGTGTCCCGCGTGTGACCCAGGCCGGGCTGCGTTACCAGGCCGGCGGGTTTGTCGACGAGAAGCAAATCGGAATCGGCATGGACGATATTAAAAGCAACATCCGGATTGGGACGAACGGGAGAAAAATTCGCCGGCGCAGAAGACATAAATAAGGCTCAGTGTATTCCTTTTTCACACAGCCAGCGTTCGGCGTCAATCGCCGCTCTACATCCCATGCCGGCGGCGGTAATCGCCTGGCGGTAAATCGAATCGGCGCAGTCGCCGGCGGCAAATACGCCTTCGACGCTGGTGAATGTACGAAAAGGTACCTTAAGCACAATGTATCCTATTTCGTTAAGTTCGATCTGTCCTTTAAGAAAACCCGTGTTCGGCGTATGACCGATGGCGGCGAACATTCCACCGCACTCAATGGTTTCGAGTTTACCGGTTTTGACGTTTTTGACGACCACGGCGTTTACGCCATGTTCATTTGTGCCGAGGATTTCTTCGACAACGCTGTCCCAGACCGGTTTGATTTTGGGGTGCGAAAGAACGCGCTGGGCCATGATTCTGCTGGCCCGTAACTCATTGCGGCGGTGCACCAGATAAACAACGCTGGCGAATTTAGCCAGATAGACAGCTTCTTCAGCCGCGGTATCGCCGCCGCCGACAACCACAACGGGAACGTTGCGGAATCGCGGTAAGGAGCCGTCACAAACGGCACAGGCAGAAACGCCGTTATTCTCGAATTTCTTTTCGCTTTCCAGCCCGAGGTAGTTGGCGCTGGCGCCGGTGCTGACGATCACGCTGTGCGCCAGAACCATCGATTCGCCTTCGTCGTTAAGTTCATTGACGTGCCAAACTTTGAAAGGCCAGGTTTTTAAGTCGATTTTATTGACATAATTATTTTTGACGCGCGTGCCGAAGCGCACGGCCTGCCGCTGCATAATGTCCATCATTGCCGGGCCGTCGACGCCGTCGGCGAAACCCGGGTAATTTTCCACGTCCGATGTAAACATCAATTGTCCGCCGGGCATGCGCTCCCGGCATGCACTGTCACCGGTCAATACCAGGGGATTTAAATTCGCCCGGGCGGAATAAATAGCGGCGGTCCAACCCGCTGGCCCAGAACCAATTATCACCGTCTTTTCCACATTCTCCGCCATGTTTAATTTTTATCCTTTCCAAATAAAACCCCATCGGCGAATCATTATAGGGCAGCCGCCGAAAATCGTGTCGAATCAGGTGGCCTCCTCAAGTAGACCCGGCCAAACTTGCGATTCGGCGTGGGCATGATACCGTCCCGAGCGGTGGGATACATGTATCGGCCAATTGAACGCCTTGGTCATGATGGAGTTTGTTAACACCGCGGCAGGCGTTCCCTGCGCCACACACGTGCCGTCTCGGCCCAACAACAGAACGTGCTTCATGTGCGGTAAAAGTTCCTCAAGATGATGCGTTATCATCACCAGCGCCGGCGGCGAAGAAGCCGTGTGCAGGCGATGCAGCGTCGTGAGAATTGTTTCCCGCGTGGGCAGATCGAGGCCCGCCGTGCATTCATCGAGCAGCAACAAATCCGGCTGGTGCACCAATGCCCGGGCGATCAGCACGCGCATACGCTCGCCGGTGGAAAGCGTCCCGAAAAGCTGGCGGCTGACATGTTCAAGACGCATTTCACGAAGCAATTGTCTCACGCGATCAAACTGTTTTTTAGCAGGCTGATAGTAGGCCAGCGTGAGCGAACCATAAAAGCCCGTGCAGACCACTTCGGCGGCAGTGATGTTTTCATCAAATGGGTAAACGCTTAGCGCTTCAACAATGCTCACCCGGCGGCGAATTTCCCCGATCGGATGTTCGCCGAGTTTTTTCCCAAGCACGCTTACCTGGCCGCACGTAGGCCAGAGATAACCCAGCGCCAGTCGCACCAACGTGGATTTTCCGCTTCCATTGGCGCCAATGATGGCGCCCCAGCCGCCGGTGGGAAGCGTCCAGTTAATTCCGTGGAGTATCAGACGGCTGCCGCGGCGGAATTCGATATTTTCAAATTGCAGGGCGGGTGCGGCGGAAGTTTTTTTTACGGAGCGTTTCACCATGCTTTTTCCAACTGATGCACCAGCCGGGCGGCGCGCACGGTATTGCGCAGCAGCATGGCGACGGTCATGGGCCCCACACCGCCGGGCACGGGCGTGATCCAGGATGCAATCGGCGCGACGGAATCGAAATCAACATCGCCAACGGTTTTGGAAACGCTCTGGCCCGTTACATCTGTTGTACTGATGCGATTAATCCCAATGTCGATGACGATCGCGCCGGGTTTGACGTGCCGGCTGTCGATCAAACCGGCTTTGCCCACCGCCACGACCAGAATGTCCGCCTGCTTCGTATGGCAAACAAGGTCGCGCGTGTAAACGTGGCAGACGGTAACGGTGGCCCCTTTTTCCGTTAACAGCAAAGCCACAGGGCGACCGGCAATGCGACTGGCGCCCACGACGGTGACATCGGCCCCTTCAATTTTGGCGCCGGTGGATTCAATCAGCGCGACCGCAGCCAGTGCGGTACACGGGGCAATGATCGGATGACCGTAAAGCACATGCCCAATGTTGGCGGGGTTGACGCCTTCGACGTCCTTGATGACATCGATGCCAAATTGCGTCTGCTGTGTGTTCAGATGGTCGGGCAGCGGCAAATGAACCATGATGCCGGTGACCGTTTTATCCTGAGCCAATTTCACTAAAAGTGCGTCCAGTTCAGCCTGGGGGATGTTGGCAGGTAATTCGTGAAGTTTATAGGCAATGCCCATTTCCCGGCATGTACGCGCCTGATTTTCGGCATAAACCAGGGCGGCGGGGGAGTGACCGACAAGAATGGCCGCAAGCGTCACTGGATAACCAGCGGCACTGAGCTTTTTAACGTCCGCGCGCACCTGATCTTTGACGGTGGCCGCAAGCGCTTTACCATCAATCAGTTTTGCCGCCATGGATTCTCCTGAAAGCGAAGAGTTTTTGCCTTGCAAAGTATATCGGAGAGAGCGCAATTCATCACCGAGCGGGTGTTTTAATGGTTCATGAAGTCAAATGCCGAAGACAAGATTATGGGTCTCTAATAAAATAAGGCGTAACAGTTTTACGGAATGGGCAAATGGGATCAAATATTCCGGATATCAAAAACCTGGTGCTGATTTGTGTGACCTTTATTGGTCTGGCAATCATTGGTTTTGTCGCGGCGTTTGTTGTTCGTAAACGCCTGGTTAATCCACAGCAGAATCAGCTGAATATGGGCTTTTCCCTCGATCAACTCGATGAGCTTTATCAGAAGGGGGAGCTTAGTGAACGGGAATATAAACAGATCAAAGCCAGGGCGGCGCAAAAGGCCGCGGAACGGGTGCTGAAATCAAATGGCCAGTCTGCGGATAAAAATCTGAATAAAAAATCGGGATAAGAACCCCGGTCGCGGAATAGTCGTGCATTCGGGTTGTACCGCTGAATAAGATTTCGTAATATATTTATGTGCGGCCATCAGGCTGCGGACGATTTCGGCCAAGGGGCCGGATGAGGCATAGAATAGGCTATGGTTAATCAAACAGGCGGCACAACAGGCGGCGGCACCACCGGCCATGGTGGAACCGGCGGCGGCGGTTTTCGCGGTCGCAAGGTCACCAACTGCTCTTTTTGCGGTAAATCCAGTCGTGAAGTCGGCCCGATGGTCGAAGGCCCCAACGACATTTATATCTGCTCCAATTGCTCTGAATTATGTCAGAACATTTTCCGGCAGGAAAAACGCAAGGTCACCGGTACGCGCCCCGGCATCGGCCAGATTCCGCCGCCGCGCAAGCTCAAGGAATTCATGGATCAGTATGTGATCGGCCAGGACATGGCCAAGCGGGCCTTGTCAGTTGCGGTGCACAATCATTACAAACGGCTGGCGCATACCGAAGGACGCTCCACAGAAGACGTGGAAATTGACAAATCCAACGTGTTGCTGATCGGGCCAACCGGTTCGGGAAAAACGCTGCTGGCCAAAACCCTGGCCCGGTCGCTGAATGTGCCGTTCGCCATCGGGGACGCCACCACCCTTACCGAAGCCGGCTACGTCGGCGAGGACGTGGAGAATCTGCTGCTGAAACTTTTGCAGAATGCGGATTACGACCTGGAAGCCGCCCAGCGCGGGATCATCTATATCGATGAAATCGATAAGATCGGCAAAACCAATATGAATGTGTCGATTACGCGCGACGTTTCCGGTGAAGGCGTCCAGCAGGCGCTGTTAAAAATGCTCGAAGGAACCATGGCCAATGTTCCCCCGCAGGGCGGCCGCAAGCATCCGGAACAGCAATATATCCAGATGGATACATCGCAGATTCTATTTATCTGCGGCGGCACGTTTGTCGGGCTGGATCAGATTGTGGCCAAACGGCTGGGCAAAAAACTCATCGGCTTTGGGTCGGAAGGCAGTGCGAATCGCGAAGATTTGCAGCGCCAGACGCGGTTTCTGGCCGACGTTACGCCCGACGATCTGATTGAATTTGGCATGATTCCGGAGTTTGTTGGGCGGTTGCCGATTATTTCGGCGCTGGCTCCGCTGACGGAAGAAGCAATGATCCAAATTCTCACCGAGCCGAAAAATGCGCTGGTCAAACAATATCAAAAGTTCTTTCAGATGGAAGGGTGCGAACTCGAATTCACTGATGAGGCTCTGCACCTGATCGCGACCAAGGCGATGAAACGCGACACCGGCGCCCGGGCACTCAGAAGCGTGATGGAAGAACTGATGCTGGACCTGATGTATCACCTGCCGGACCAGGCAGAACGCGGAAAATATGTGATCACTGAAGCGGTGGTTAGCGGCGAGGTGGGGCTCTTTGACACCAAACCGATTCCGCTTAAGGAAAGCGCATAATAGCCCGGTCAATGCGATAGTCTAAAGCGTCACGCCGTTTTTCCAGATGGCGATTTCGCGGCAGCCGTTAATTTCATTGCGGGTATGGGTTTCGCCGGAAGCGACTTTCAAAACCAGATTAAACAATTCATCAGCTAATGATTTTGGATCGGCATTCTCATTGGAAAGCCGGCCTGCGTCAAAATCAATCCACTGACCTTTTCGCTGAGCCAAAGCTGAATTGCTGGAAATCTTGATGGTCGGGACGGGAAATCCCATCGGCGTGCCGCGACCCGTGGTAAATAACAGTATATGCGCGCCGGCGACGGTCATGGCCGTGCTGGAGACGCCGTCATTGCCCGGTGATTCAACCAGCGCCAATGCGCCCAATCGCGGCCTGGCGGCATTGCCATAAGAGACAACCTGACGAATGGGCGAATGTCCGCCTTTTTGCACGCATCCGAGGGATTTTTCGGCCAGAGTTGTGATGCCGCCCTGAATGTTGCCGGGAGAAGGATTTTCATCGATGGGCTGGTTATAACGGCGGAAGTAATCGCGAAAATTATTGACCATGTCAAGTGTGTTGTTGAACACTGCTTCATCAGTGGCGCGCTGCAAGAGCACCTGTTCAGCACCAAACATCTCGGGCACTTCGGAAAGCAGCACAGTGCCGCCAAAATCCACAAGGCGGTCGGCGACCTTGCCCACCAGCGGATTGGCCGTGATGCCGGAAAAACCGTCGGAGCCGCCGCACTTGGCGCCGAGAATAAGTTCGCTCACCGAAACAGCCCGGCGTTTGAAAGTTCGGGCGTATTCGGAAAGCTCATGGATGTGTTTCAGACCGAGTTGCACCTCATCGCCGACTTCCTGGGCGTTAAAGTAGCGGATGCGCTGTGAATCCTGCGGACCCAGATGGTCGAGCATCAGGCGCATCTGGTTGTTTTCACATCCTAATCCCAGCAAAAGCACAGCGCCGGCGTTGGGATGATTAACCAGGCCGGCGAGAATTTTCTGTGTGTATTCCAGATCGTCGCCAAGCTGCGAACAACCGAACGGATGAGGAAACGCGTAAACGCCTTCAACGCCAAGTTCCACAAGCTGCTGATTGGCCGCGGTGGCGATCTGTTCGCTGGCGCGATTGACGCAGCCGACGGTATTAATAATCCAGATTTCGTTTCGCACAGCCGCACGTCCGTCAGGGCGGCGAAAACCCTGAAAGACGGGCGGGTTGGATGTTGCGGATTTCTCTACAGAAATGCGGGGATAAAATCGCAAACCTTCCAGGCGACCATTGATGTTCGATTCAAGATTGTGCGTATGAACCCAGCTTCCGGCCTTGATCGGCAAGCGCGCCACGCCGATTGAATAGCCATACTTTTTAACTGGCTCGCCGACGGCAATATCGTGCAGGGCAACTTTGTGTCCGGCCTGGATCATTTCATGAATGGTTAAATCGCCGATCTGCTGACCGGGTGAGAGAAGGTCCATGGCAACGGCAACGTCGTCGCCGGGATTAATCTGCAGAATTTTAGCCATTACGCTATTTTAACAGGAATAAATCGAAATCTTCGCTTTTCAATTATGAGCGAACCGCTTTGCGTGGTTTAGGCCGCGGCGAATATGCCTCGGGCGTTTCTTTCGGTTTGGGTGCTGCGGCGACTACCGGTAAAACACCCTGTGGGTGGGCGCGCTGAATCGCAGCTTTAACCAGCCCGAGGAACATCGGATCTGGACGCAGCGGACGGCTGGTCAGGCACGGGTGAGCCTGGGTGGCCAAAAAATATGGATGCACGGAAGCGGGTAATTCCAGCATTTGCATGATGGGCTGATTGGGTGCATGACCGCTGAAAATCAGGCCATGTTTTTCCAACGTTGGAATATAGCGCGGCTCGACTTCATAACGGTGCCGGAAACGCAGGCGTATAGTCGTGGCGCCATCATAGAGTTCGCTGATGCGGCTGCCGGGTTTGAGAATAATGTCCTTGCCGCCCAAACGCATGTTGCCACCGAGACCTTCGATTTTTTTCTGTTCGGGCAGAATATCGATGACGGGATTTTTTGAGCCAGGATCAAATTCGGTCGTATTAGCGTCCTGAAGGCCGCAGACGTTCCGGGCAAATTCGACCACTGCCATCTGGAAGCCCAGGCAAATGCCCAGATAAGGAACGTGATTTTCTCTGACCCAGCGGACACATTCGATTTTGCCCTCCGCGCCGCGCGAACCGAAACCTCCGGGCACAATCACACCGTGAACGCCGCGTAAAATGTCCCCGACGTTGCGCGAATTAATTTCAGTGGTGTCGATCCACTGGATATTGATCGCAGCGCCGGTGTGTACGCCGCAGTGCTCCAGGGCTTTGTCGATGCTGGCATACGCATCGCGGAGCATGGCGTATTTGCCGGTAACGGCGATGTTGATTTGCTTATCCCTGGGCACCATGAGCTTGTTGATAAACGACTGCCATTGACGCCGTGCGGCGTCTTCGGTGCGCTGATTCACGCGATCGTGCAAGTCCAGCAGGGTAAGCACTTCACGATCCAGTCCGGCTTCACGCAGCATTTCCGGCACCAGGTAAATACTGGGCATGTCGTGCATGGAAAAAACACGCCGCAGCGGCACGTTACTGAACATGGAAATTTTCTGGCGGACTTTTTCGGTTACAGGCGTGGGGCAACGGCATGCGATAATATGCGGCTGCAGGCCGGCCTGCATAACCTGCCGCATGCCGAGCTGGGCGGCCTTGGATTTTTGTTCGCCAAGTGATTGCGGCTCAATGATGTACGTGAGCGCGACGACGCAGACGGAATCTTCACCCTCTTCGTAAGCCAATTCACGAATCGCTTCGATAAAGTAGCCGTTTTCATAATCGCCCACGGTGCCGCCAACTTCGATAAACACGATGTCAGCGTCGGTGTTCACGGCCAATTCGCGCAGAGCGTGTTTAACTTCGCCGGTCACATGCGGAATCATTTGTACGTCCCGGCCGAGATATTTGCCCTGGCGTTCGCGATCTAAAATTCGCGTAAAGATCTGACCACTGGTGGTGAAATTACGGCGGGAAAGATTTTCATCGAGCATGCGTTCATACGTACCCAGGTCCATGTCGGTTTCCATGCCGTCATCGAGGACGAATACCTCGCCGTGGCGGAAGGGATTCAGAGTGCCTGAATCAATGTTCAGATACCCTTCCATTTTGATCGGGGCGACACGCAGGCCTTTATCCTTAAGGATTTTAGCCAGGCTGGAACTGAAAATACCCTTCCCCAGGCCGCTCATGACGGTACCCAGAACAATCACGAATTTGGTTCGGCCTTTTATGTAACCTTGGGGGTAGGGGGTGTAGAACTCTGTTTCCTGGGAACTATGCCCAACGGAAGCCAACAAATCCGAATTGGCGTCTTCACTCATGCAACTAAGATACTCAAATTGGCCCCAGAGGCAAACAGGTGGGGTTTAACGTCCTAGAAAATTTATTTCGCAAGCAAAAAAAGGCTTGCATTGACTTTATCCACATGGTATAAATACCTAGTGTAGTGTAAGCAGAATACTTAAATATATTTGCTTTTGCTACTTAGGCAAAAACTTGGGCTTTGGCTGGATTTGCGAAGGAGGAACCTCAGTATGGAAACAATGGAAACGGCCCTCAATGATTCGGTAAACCTTTTAGCCAATACACTTCGTCGCATGCCAAATGGCAAAGACATGGCGGCGAATATATATCGTCGGCTTTTTACACTGCGGGAATTCGATCCAGAGTTTTATGCCAAGGCAAACAAAATGGACGAACCGCAGGAATCTGATTCTGAATCGGATGCAATTGCCAAGATTCATCATCTGCGATTGGACGTCGCTTCCTAAGCAGGTTTACTGGTTCCTCATAGCTTCAAACTTGTGCTTGTCCAGAGTTCGCAATACGTATTCAATCCAAATTAAGAAAATTGAAAGTTGATTAGCTCGACATTCGTTTGACAAACGCCGCGTAGTCTTCCGGCGTGTCGATGCCATGATGTGCCATGGGTGCATCATGAACTAAAATTTTCGCGCCCAGATAGAGCGCACGGAGTTGTTCAAGTTGTTCGAGTTTTTCGATTTCACACTGAGGGGTCTGAGTCAGGGTTAATAAAAAATTCCGGCGATAGGCGTAAACACCCAGATGCTTGCGATAGAGAACCGCCAGTTCGAGGCGGCCGGCATTCAGAGTGATGCTGTCGCGGTCATGAGGGATCACGCTGCGCGAAAAATAAAGTGCAAAGCGGCGCTGGTCGACAACGACTTTAACAACGTTAGGATTAAAAATTTCCTCGCGATTTTCAAATGGCGCCGCGGCGGTAACCATTTGCACGTCGGTAGCCTCAAGCAGGCGTATTAAATCATCAATCAGTGCCGGATCGATTTCCGGTTCATCGCCTTGGACGTTGACAATTGAGGAAAACGACGAATATTGCGGCATGGCGGCGACCTGAGCGATGCGATCGGTTCCGGAACGATGATCGGGACTGGTCAACACAACCTGGCCGTCGAAACCACGCACAGCCTCGACAATTTGCTGATCGTCCGTAGCCACAACAATGCCGACAGCCCTCTGGGATTTGGCGGCCTGTTCATAGACGTGTTCAATGAGATATTTGCCGGTTTGGCGCATGAGGCTTTTACCGGGAAGCCGCGTGGATTTCAGACGCGCGGGAATGACAATTAATGCCGACACAATTCTTCCTTTACCAGTTTCCGATTACCGAGTAGTCCTCTGGTGTTCCTGAACAAGCTGGGCATAAGCTTCTTCCAGCGCCTGCGGAATCACACGCACCTGGCCCACGACGCTCATGAAATTCACGTCGCCGTTCCAGCGCGGCACGATGTGCATGTGCACATGACCAGGTACGCCAGCACCGGCGCAGCGCCCGATATTGACGCCAATGTTAAATCCCTGCGGATTCATGGTTTTGGCGAGCAGTTTTTGGCCGTATTGAACCAGTTCCATCATGCCGGAACGTTCCTCCATTGTTAGATCGGGCAAATCAGCCGCATGCCGGAATGGAGCGATAAGCAGATGACCATTAACATAAGGATAAAGATTCATCATCAAAAGGCCCGCTGCCGAACGGTGCACGACAAGTTGCCTGGAATCCTTCTCCGGATTTTTGGCCACGTCGCAGAGAAAACAGCCTTCCGGACCGTTGGAAACTTTTTTGATGTATTCGATGCGCCAGGGCGCCCAGAGAATGCCGCTCATATTATAGAGCCTCTAACAACATAAGCCGGGAGCCGCGTTGGGCCGCAAATGGCCCAGATGCAAGGCGGAGGCCCGAAGCCATATCTGAAAGATGATATAACGAGGGTCGACAACGCCGCAGATGGGCCATTTCCGGCCCAACCCTTCGGGACGCGGTGCCTTTTGGCCCCATATGGCGTCGCTTCTCCTCGCTGTATTGTATTCTAATACTTGCATCGTCGAAGCTCCTTGTCTGGGACCCAAATGCCCAGCGTCGCGGCCCCGTCTTATTTTGTTAGAGGCTCTTAGTCCTCGACGCATTAAACCTTGCGGTCTAGAATAACCCGACTTGTAATTCGAGCAAACACTTAAGCCTGACAAAAAGGAAACTGATCGTGACGGATAATAAACCAAATGCAAATCAATCCACAGCAACGGCGGCTGAAGGATGCGTCATCGTTATCTTTGGCGCCACCGGCGACCTGACCGCCCGCAAGCTGCTGCCGGCCATTTACAACCTGACCCGCGATGGACTATTGCCGAAGAACACCGTGGTGGTGGGTTTTGCCCGCAGACCCAAGACCGATGAACAATTCCGCCAGGAAGCCCTGGATAATGTGAATAAATTCTCGCGTTCTAAACCCGCTGATCCAAAAGTCTGGAACGATCTGGCCTCACGGCTTTATTACCATCAGAGCGCTTTTGAAAACCCCGATGGCTATAGCGCGCTGGCCCAGAAACTCGCGGGATTTGATAGACAATTTAACACCGGTGGACGAAGGCTGTTTTATCTATCCACCAGCCCGGCGGAATTTGTACAGATTGTCGAACAACTCGGTAATGCGGGGCTGGGAAACATCGATCCATTCAGCAGTACGGCGTGGCGGCGGATTATCGTGGAAAAACCCTTCGGTCGCGACCTTCAAACAGCCAAAGATCTTAATTACCAGATTAACCGCGTCTTCGACGAGTCACAGGTGTTTCGCATCGATCACTACCTGGGCAAACAGACCGTGCAGAATCTTCTGGTTTTCCGTTTTGCTAATGGAATTTTTGAACCAATTTGGAACCGGCGTTACGTAAGCCATGTGAAAGTCACTGTCAATGAAGCCATCGGCGTTGAGGGGCGGGGGGGATATTTTGACACCGCCGGCACGCTGCGCGACATGGTACAAAATCATTTGATGCAGCTTTTGACCCTGGTGACGATGGAACCACCGGTTTCGCTTAACGCCGACGCTATACGCGACGAAAAGGTGCGCGTGCTCAAGGCCATCCAGCTTTATAACCGCGATGAAGTGGCCCGGATGACCGTACGCGGCCAATATGTGGATGGCGTAATTAACGGCGTGCCTGTTCCCGGTTATCACGGCGAACGCGGCGTGGCACCGGGAAGCGCCACCGAAACCTACGCGGCGCTGAAACTCAACATCAACAACTGGCGCTGGCAGGGTGTTCCGTTTTATCTGCGCAGCGGAAAGTATATGAAGAAGCAGGGATCGGAAATATGCATACACTTTCATTCCGCTCCGGGCGTTTTATTTAATGCACCAGGAAGCAAATTGGCACGAAACGTGCTGAACTTGCGCATCCAGCCGCGTGAAAGTATTTCGATCCTGATGAACGCCCGTGAACCGGGAACCGTAACCAAACTTTCTCCGGTGCATATGGATTTTGAATATCAGACGGCATTCGGAAGTTATTCGCCTGAAGCATATGAGCGGTTGCTGCTTGATGCGATACTGGCGGATTCGACGCTGTTTATACGCCGCGACGAAGTGGAAAGCGCCTGGGCGATTATCGACCGGATTGAAGAAGCGTGGGCGACAGGGACCTCGCCTCTGGTTTATTACGCTCCGGGAACATGGGGGCCGCCAGAAGCGGATCAGTTACTGGCTCACGACGGGTTCAGTTGGGACACCATGCGCGCGGAAGATGGGGAAGTGCAGATTTAGGAGATAAGGGACAAGGAACAGATCATAGCGAAATAATATAGCCAGGTTTTTCTGTTCGAACATTTGCAAAAACAGCTTGAAGAGACCCGCTCTGCTTTCACCGCGACCCGCACCATTTTCGCCACATTTGCCTGTAAGCGTCTTCGACGTTGCGTGCAAAGCGTTTGGAGTCCATCAGAGGTGAACTTTCCAGACGTCGGCGCAAAGTGCCGCGGAGTTCTGTCAACCGCGGCAAATCATTGGCAAGCTTTACCGCAATGTCTACGTATTCGTCAGCCGTACGTGCGATAAGTTCCGGCAGACCGGCGTTTTTCAGAATACTATTTGCCCCTCGGCTCACGGCGATTTCTCCGGATAATGTAACCACCGGCACACCCATCCACAGCGAATCAAGCGTGGTTGTATGGCCGTTGTATGGAAAAGTATCCAGGACAATATCAATGCGATTATAAAGTTGAAGATAGTCGGCTCGCGGTGACCGCCCGACGAACATCAGTCGCTTAGGATCGACACCCGACCGTGCAAAAACTCCACGAATGTGATCTTGATGCTCTTTGCTGAAGGTTAGCATCAGTATTCGTGAATCAGTCGTTGCCGTTAAAACTTTGCTCCACAAACTCAGGATCCCGTCATTTAATTTACACGGGTGATTTAACGATCCAAAACACATCGGTCCATTTTGTTGCGCCGGCCTAGGAAGTGAATTACTGAACGGATTGTAACACCAGAAGCAATTCGGCAACCGTACTGTTTGCTCGCTATAGATGCTTAAGTCCGTCTCCTGGGGGTCCAGATAAGGGTCGGACAGGCGGTAATCAATGGCGTCGAGCCCGGTGCTGCCGGGATAGGCCAGCCAGGTTACCTGTACTGGAGCGGGTTTTCGCGCAAAAACCAGGAGGCGATTATTTGCCATATGCATACTCAGGTCGATCAAAATATCGATTTGATCACTGTAGATTTGTCGGGCAAGTTCTTCATCGCTTAGTTTAAGTACATCACGCCAAATGTCTGCCGAACGGCGCAGACGGTCCGTGTGCTGATCCGGACGCTTTACGCTGGCATAACAATAAACGGCAAAATGCTGATGATCGTGGGACTCAAAGAGAGGCGTCACAATGAGGGATCCTGTTTGGGCGTAAAAATCCGGCGACACATAACCAATGCGCAGCCGGCGTTCCGGGTCGTGATCATTTACGTGGGGCCTAATAAATTTTGTAAACGGTGCGGCGTGGATTTGATTCCATTGACGTTCCTGTTGATAAATCGCTCGGGCGTCAAAATCGGGATAAAAGTTCAGCGAGTGGACCAGGCTGCTGTGAACCTGGGCAAGATCGGGGTTGATTTGTAAACATTTTCGAAATGCATTCAGCGATTCCTCAATATGTCCTTGGTGTTTTAGCGCTATGCCCAGACCTTCATATGCATCAGGATGATCGGGGTTAATCCGCAACGCTTCACGATAAACCACGGCTGCTTCGTCAAATCGATCCTGACAGAGCATCGCAGCGCCAAGATTATTGAACGCCTCCACACAACTGGGCTGGAGTTTAATCGCCTTGTAATAGGCAGCGACGGCATCATTGCTGCGGCCAAGTGCTTGCAGTGCGATGCCCAGATTAACGTAATATCCCGCTTCTTTTGGATTTATGCTGATGGCACGCTTAATGAGTTCTATACCAAACTCTCGATTTCCCTTTTTTGCAGCAATCAATCCCATAAGATGCAAGGCGTCGGCGCTATTAGGTTGCCGAACAAGAATTTCGCGATAGATAGCCTCCGCTTCGGCAAGGTTTCCGGCCTGATGATAGCGCAGCGCCAGATCAAATGCCTGTTGAATGGTTAGCTCGGGCATTCATGGATAATAGCGGTAATGAGAGATAGGTCATAGCAGAAGATAGATTAAAAAAACGTGCTTTTGAATTCTTATTTTTTCTTTTCTCGGCGGAGCGCCATACCCATTGCACCTATAGCCAATAGCGCCAGTGAACCTGGTTCCGGCACTTCTGATGGTTCGGAGAACGTCAATCCGCCTCCGCCCACTGCTATTTCGCCCGTGATTTCTGTTGCACCCAGGCCGCGAACTACATCATCCAGATCCGCCGCATCCACACTGCTGCCGCCGTCAAAGGCGTACTTGCTCCAGACCGGATTGCCATTCGGATCCAGTGTCGAGCCGCCTAGTCCACGCACCACGTCATCCAGGTCCGCTGCATTCACCGAACCGGCTCCCAACCAGTCACCGTCCGCGCGTTCCAGAACTACAAAATCGTCGTCCGAGTAATTCAATACCGCCCAGACTGTGTCATTGGACGTGTTAATCCCGTAATCGCCCACCACGTCCTGGCCGGCGTAGGCCCCGTCGTATTCCACAGGCGTACCGCTGGTGTTCAGCAGCACCGCCGAGACAAAGGTGTTGGTTATCAGAGACTGACCATCGGCCGTCGTCGTGCTTGGGTTGTACGCCGCCAGCACGGGACTCAACGTTCCGTTCGTCGGAAGCACCGAGTAGCTCATCTGCAGGACATACGTATCCGAATTCGTACCGTTAATCGCCGCCACATCGCTGAGAAGTTGTGTGTTACCTGCCGGCGCGGTTATGAACTGCACCGACAGTGACGTCGGCGTCGTAACCGTTCCACCAAGGAACGTTACTGTCGTGTTCCGACCGCCGTTCTCGCTGGCCGTCAGACCCGTGTACTGGTTGCCTGTCTTGGAGATAAAGCTTGGCGTGCTGTTGGTCACGCCATAGGTGTAGTTCGTCTGATACGTGCTTGATGCACCCATGATCGACGTGTTGATGCTCAGCGGCGTATTCCAGGAGAGGCCGCCGGTCAGGGTCGGTAACGTGACCGAACTGAAGTTGTCATATACCTGACCCTGGATCACCGTGAAGTTGTCTCCGTTGGCCAGAGCTGCCGCATTCGTACCCGGCGAGGTGATCGTTTCTGTGCCGCCTAATGTCACACTCCCGCTGGCGCTTAACTGGTCATTGCCCGAAGAGTGTGTCACTTCCGCAACAAAGTTGCCGCCGGAATTGAACGTCACCGCTCCACTGACCGTCAGCGTTCCGATGGCATCGCCCGGTGAGAGCGTCCCATCGGCCCCTACCGTCACACTACCCGTGACATTACCTGTCCCTTCCAGGGTCTGGGTTGCCAATCCGCCCAGCGTAAAGCCACCAGAGACCTCCGAGACGTTAAACGTCGCGCCACTTTCCACGTTGATCGTCGAAGAGTCGGCGATCGATCCGCTGGCGCCTAATGCCAGAGTTCCGCCAGAAATCGTCGTCGCGCCCGTATACGTGTTGGCGGTGTCCAGCGTCAGACTGTCACTGCCTTGCTTAGTCAACGCCGTTGTCCCGGCAATGTTGCCACTGCCGCTGATCACGTAATTGTTATTGCTATTGTTGACCGTTACCGAACCAGGCTGGACGGTCGTATTCAGCGTTATGTTGTAACTGTTTGTGGAATTGTGGACGTCGTCAAAGACGACGTTGTCGTTACTAATTCCATTTTCCTGATATACCGCGGGGTTAATAGAATCGGGCACATCGTTCCAATTAGCGCTGGCGTTAATGTCCCAGAGGTCATTGCCGGAGTTATTGTTCCAATAAAGCGTCGTGGGAATCGACTCAGTGGGTCCCGAACTTGGCGTGGTGTTGCCGAAAATGATGTTCGGATCGAACGTGGCGCCGTTTGTACCTGGCGTTACATCCAACAGGAAATTTAATGACAAGAACTGATCAGGACCAAGTCCGGCGCCAATGGCACCCAGGTTCAGTGTGTCATCGTTGAAGAACGCACCGGCGCTGGCGAAGCTGGCGTCACTTAATTCCGTGGTCATTTGGCCATTCTGATCGATCGTAAACGTAACCGAGCCAGTCCCGGAGTAATTCGCCCCCAGCAAACCCACAAGCAGATCCTGCTGCGAGTTCGTCAAACCGGCCAGGTTGATGTACCAATCCGCTTCACTGTGATAGGTGGTTGGCGAACCGGTGGTCATATTGCTGGACGCCAGGGTCATCAGACCCAGGATCTCGCTGGCCGGTCCGGGCCCATCGCCGCCGACATCAAAGTTGCTGTTGACATTCGGCGAGTCGTTAAGGGCTGCAAGGGCGTCGCCGTTAGATGGCAGCGCCGATATAAATGCCGCCGCTTGAATTCCATTGGCAAGTGAACTGACCCGTGTTGGACCTTCAGTAATCGCAAATGCTTCGGTATGCGCGGCGACTGCACCGGCAATAACCGGCGCGCTGGCGAAGGCCTCTGCCGATATGATTGCTCCACCACTCGACGAAGCGAACGCTTGTGAGCTTCCACCCAGACCGGTCGCATAAGCATCGGCCAGGGCTGACCCGCCTATGCCATAGGAACCACCCCCGAGCCCACCCGAAGCATTAGCCGTAGCGTTGACGTTGTTTGACATCAGCCCGGTCGCGGTCGCCGTTGCAATCGCGTTGCCACCGTTACCATCATTGGGAATAACTATGACAATCATGTTGCGGATATTTTGGGGAAGCCCACCGGCTGTTGCTCCAAAAGTGCCGGCCTCATCATCCTCAAATGGGGGCTGTGAACCTGAGCCGCCGCTGCCGCCGTTCGCGTTTGCAGTAACGCTGACGCTGCCCGCGCCGTCACCCGTGCCGGTGGACGTTGCAGTCCCATTACCACCGTTACCACCGAAGACATAGAGAGTTGCCGCCGATATGTTCGGACTCTCACTACCACCGGTCAGTTGAATGCCACCGGCATATTCTCCACTTTGAACGAAACCGCCCAAGCCGCCGTCAGCGGTAGCCGTAACGCTGACGTTGCCGGAACCATCATTGACCCCAGTGGCTGTTGCTGAACCATTACCGCCGTTACCAGCGCTGCCATCAGCGTAATAAAACACATCACCACCGTTGGAACCGTTGCCCACAGCGTTGATTGTTAAATTGTAATTTCCGCCGCCGGAAATGGTTCCATTGGCTATGGCCGTTCCGGTGTTTCCGCTGCCAGCGTTAGTGAAAAAGCCGCTGTATATATTGCCGCCACTGGGAGCATAGTAGTTCGCGTACACGTTCAGGCTGAGGTTTGCTGCCACATTGATGGTCGATTCGGCATAGGCGATTCCGGAGTTCCCCGCATTAGGGAGGTAACCACCACCACCACCGCCTGCAGTGGCCTGATCAGTAACGGCAAGGGAACTCGGAGTCAAAGTGTCGATCCTGGTAAAGTCCAGGTCCATCACAGCATCGGCGTTGCCGGCCGTGCCGGATGTGCCGCCGTCGCTGCCGCCGGCGTCACCGCCAACGGCGCTTTGATTGAGCGTTAACTCCCCGCTGGTGGAAAATTCGGAAATAGCATCGCTGTCGGTTCCGTAATCAGCGGTTGTG
>DATJSN010000109.1:0-33987 GCA_035504095.1 Phycisphaerae bacterium
GGATGCCGTCCCGGACGGGCGTTGTACCTGCTGCATCGACGACAGATTCGCGCTGAGGGAAGCTTCGCCGAGGCGCACCAGCGGATGAACCATCGCCGTTGCCGCTGGCGGCGTCTCTGGCGGGTGCAGATTCAATGTTACCTGGTGGCGACGGTGCAGAATCTCAAGAAACTGATTCAGATCAGATACCAGCCACGGGCCGCGATGATGCAAAAGGTCATGCGCTTTATAGACCCGATGCTATTTTTTATCGATGCACTGTTGGCGCGATGACCGCACGGATTTAATGAATCTACAGAAGGACTTTGGGCAACAGTCCCGGACTCAGAGATATTTTTCACCACAATCCCGATAGCCATCGGGAACGGTTTTTAATTCTGATCCACTAGTGATTTCATTTAAGGACATCGGGACAGGCTGCAGAGCACGCGGAGGGCGCGGAGAAATTCGACTCTACAACGGTTTAGAACGATGTTTTCCGATTGAAGGAACCTTTAATTTAACGCTTTACAATTAAAGGTAATGGCGTTATCCTTTAATTTACTCTACTGAAATTAAAAGCTGGCTGATGGACCTTTTTCTATGAAGCGTGGATTAACAGGCCATTATATATCACTCCCCTCGGCAGCAGGAGAGGCTGCCCGCGCTTTTGTCCCCAAACCGCTTCCGCCCAAACCGGCCTTGAACCTGGACGTTCAAATCCAGCAACTTGTCGAAAAGGCCATGCTCGCGCTGGGACGTTTGGACGGGATGGCAACGGTTTTGCCCGATCCGGAGATTTTTATTTATTCTTACGTCCGCAAAGAAGCGGTGCTTTCGTCGCAAATTGAAGGGACGCAATCAAGCCTGTCCGATCTGCTGCTTTTTGAAACTCAAGGGCAGGCCAGTGTGCCGCTCGACGATGTACAGGAAGTTTCCAATTATGTCGCGGCCATGAATTACGGGCTCAAACGGCTCAAAGAACTGCCCTTGTCATTACGGTTGTTGAAGGAAATCCACAAAGTTTTGCTTGCTAAAGGTCGCGGCGACAAGAAGGAACCAGGTGAATTCAGGCGTTCGCAGAATTGGGTGGGCGGCACGCGGCCCGGCAATGCCCTATTTGTGCCGCCGCCGCCGGATCATTTGATTGAATGTCTTGGCGCGCTGGAAAAATTCCTGCACAACGATCCGGTTAAAACACCGCTGCTAATTAAGGCGGCACTGGCGCATGTTCAATTCGAGACCATCCATCCATTTCTGGACGGCAACGGGCGCCTGGGCCGACTTCTCATTACTTTTCTTTTCTGCGCCGAGGGTGCGCTGCACGAACCGCTATTGTATTTGAGCCTGTATTTCAAACAACATCGTCAGCGATACTACGATTTGTTGCAATCGGTTCGCTTGAATGGTGATTGGGAAGCGTGGTTGCGTTTTTTTCTGACGGGCGTTGAGGAAACCGCCAACCAGGCGGCGCAGACGGCGCGCTCATTGATGCAAATGGCGGCCATGGACGAAAAGCGGATTCAGGCAATTGGCAAGGCTGCCGGCTCGACCCTGCGCGTTCATCGGTTGCTCCAAACACAACCCATTGTCTCGATCGCTATAGCATCGAAGGAATTAAATTTAAGCGTGCCCACGATTACCGCTGCACTCGGTCACTTGCAGAAGTTAAGTATCGTGACCGAAACCACGGGGCGTAATTACGGACGGCTTTTTGCCTATGCGAAGTATCTAAAAATTCTCAATGAAGGCACTGAACCGATTCGATATGTCTAAACGAGGGCCAAGGCGGTAGTTTTTACCGCGAAGAGCGCAAATCATGCGTGTTTTAACGCAGCCTGTGGTGAGCCTTGTCGAACCAAGAGCGCAGAGGACAACGAAGGTGTAAGGGGACAGGTTACAGGGGACAGTTTTCAGATTCTTTAACCACGGATTAAACGGATAGGCGTCCTGTCGCCTCGATTCACTAATGTCCGCACACCCTTTAATATTCAACTTAGTTATAATATTTTTCTATGCGATTCATATTGTCGATTGCCACAATTTTATTCGTTGGTTTTGAACTAGTGGCCTTTAATTTATTCGCCGTTCATTTGGTTTTTGGAGCCACTGCCCAGCAGAATGCATTACTGGATACTGTTTCTCAAATGCGCGCTGCCGCACTATCCAAAGTGACATCGGGCTATGGCGTTGCTGAAGAACAAGGCGATAACTTTCAACAGGCAATGCATGGACAACATCAATTAACGCCTCTGCACCGTATTGAGTTTCTATTTTCCGGAAACGATTGCCTTTGGTTTGAATATGATTCAAATGACCCAAAGAAACTAGTTACATCTGTTTTGCTTAAAGATGGCGTGGAAATAGAATATGATACGGCTAAACTCGCAAATCCAGCTTGGGTATCAGTTCGTCCCGATGAAAGTGTTCGTAGGCCTTGGATCTTTGGGCCTATCCTCTCTGCATGGACGTACATCAATCTAACCCGGATTCCATTTCCGGGTCCGGATGAAAAGGAGTTCTTCAATCTGGAAGTTCGTCAACCTTATGTCAAAGTGTCGAAGGAGGGGAATTCAGTGGTTATCGACATCGATATACCGGAGGAATTGTTGCGGCCTATTTTATATATACAAGACCAAATCATAAAATTAAATATATCCGATGACGGTATGCTCACCTCTTCAGAATTAATAATTGGCGGGAATCAACCCCCGGGAACTCAATTTTTTTATGTATATCGATTAAATATGACGTGGCGGAAATCAGGAAATTTGTTTTTTCCAGTAGACCGCAACGTCAACATAAGTTTTGAAAATAACGGTAAAGATACCGGTTACCGGCGCACACAAGTAACATTTACAAAATTTATCGCCGGTCCAGTCGCGGCAAATAAATTTACCGTTGCCGCTTTGCGGATTCCTGTTGGAACGCCTGTTTTCGATGAATTGCTTCCTGAAAAAGATATGAGATTTAATTATACTCCGGCGATGGATCAAAAAATGCTTATAGGCACTCCCGCAACAACAGAGTCCGCCGGTATAAATGCCCCCGGTCAATAGTCATAACACTTCTTTCATATATCAATCTCTGAAATCGCATTAATGAATAGTTCAGCTGGTATACTGTCGCCCCGATTCACCAATGTCCGCACACCCTTCAATTTCCCGACCGGTTATAATGTTTCCCCAATCTCGGTTTCTCAGTAAGGAAACAGAATCATGCGAAAAATTTCCGGTCATTTGGTGTACGTCGCCGCTTTAATGCTCTATTGTCTACTTTCAACTCACTACTCTCTCGGCGCAGCTGCCGCAACGACAACCGCGCCTGATTACAACGCACTGGAGCTGGCCGCACTTAAAGGCGACAGTCCGTCGCTCGCCCAGCTTACCGCGGCCGCCAATTCCGGTGATGCCGCCGCTCAGAGCTATCTCGGCTCTTATAATTATTCCAACAAAAATTTTACCGACGCTTTTAACTGGTATCAGAAATCCGCGCAGCAGGGTTATGCGCCTGCCCAGGACTATCTCGCCAATCTTTACAATTCCGGCATCGGAACCAAACAGGATTACACCCAGGCATTCAACTGGTATCAAAAAGCCGCGGCGCAGAATCAATTGGATGCCGAAACCGGTTTGGGCGATCTCTATTATTCCGGCACTGGAGCGCCGCAGGATTACGTTCAGGCGATTAACTGGTACCAGAAATCCGCAGCTCAGGGTTATGCGCCCGCCCAGGACAACCTGGGGAACCTCTACTATAACGGTCACGGAACCAAACAGGATTACGCTCAGGCCTTCAACTGGTATCAAAAAGCTGCGGCGCAGAATCAACTGGATGCCGAAAATGGCTTGGGCAATCTCTTCTATTCCGGCCTTGGAGCGCCGCAGGATTACGTTCAGGCATTTAACTGGTATCAGAAGGCGGCAACGCAGGGTTATGCCTGGTCGCAATATAATCTGGCCAATCTATATTATTCCGGCAATGGAACGGCGCAGGATTACACACAGGCGATCAACTGGTATGAAAAAGCCGCCAATAGCGGCATCGCTCCTGCGGCACAGGCGCTTTCAAATATGTACAGCAAGGGAATTGGCGTACCAGCGGATCAGCAAAAAGCACAATACTGGGCGCAGCAGGCGAAATAAACTATCCCAGTAGCTAGCGGGCGGCGCGTCGGGCCGCAAATGGCTCAGATCTGTGGGACAGGCTTCCAGCCTGTCAATCATTGGGAACATGACAGGCAAGATGCCTGTCCCACACAAAAAAGTTAATTTGCGGTGTTACTAATCATCTAATCCCTTTCACTTGACCGATAAACACTTTGGGGATCCTTGCGCCGCCACATTTTTTGATCTCGAACGCGGCTCCCGGCTTAATTTGTTAGAGGCTCTTAGGAGAAAAAATGAAGCCAGTTCTGGTTATCGGCGCGGGCCCTGTCGGAATGACGATGGCCTCGGAACTGGCGCGCTATGGTGTGCCGGTCCGCATCATCGACAAAGCGGCACAACGGACAGACAAGTCCAAGGCACTTGTTCTTTGGAGCCGGACTCTTGAATTGCTGGACCGGGGCGGCGGATCGGATCCGTTCGTCAACGCGGGGTGTAAGGCTGTGGCGGTCAACTTCATCGCGGGGGACAAAGCCATCGGCCGCGTCAGCATGGAGAACGTGCAAAGCCCTTTTCCTTATGCTTTGATGCTCCCGCAGTCCGAAACCGAACGCCTGCTGGAGGAAAGACTCAGCCGTCTGGGTGTTCGCGTCGAGCGTCAGGTGGAACTCACGGCGTTCAAGAGCGATGTCGACGGAGTTCAAGCAGTATTACGGCACGGCGACGGACAAGAGGAGACCGTATCAACGGATTGGCTGCTCGGGTGCGACGGGGCTCACAGCATCGTGCGCCACGGCGTGGGTGCACCATTCACGGGCGAGACGATGAACAGCGACTGGATATTGGCCGATGTGCACATGACGGGATATCCGTGTTCCGACGCCGAGGCGTCGGTCTACTGGCATCGTGACGGCGTTTTCGTCATCTTCCCGATATCACCGGGCCGCTATCGTGTTCTGGCGGATTTGCCTGCCACCGGCGCCGAGCATCCTCCGACGCCAACGCTGGAGCAGGCGCAGGCGGTCATCGATCGCCGTGGGCCGGGCGGCCTGAAAGCATTCGATCCAATCTGGCTGGCCGGTTTTCGGATCAACGGCCGCAAGGTATCGAGCTATCGCTGGGGACGCGTCTTTCTCTCCGGTGACGCAGCGCACGTCCACAGCCCCGCGGGTGGACAGGGCATGAATACTGGGATGCAGGATGCGTTTAATCTGGCCTGGAAGCTGGCATTGGTCGTCCATAAAAAGTGTGGCGAGCAACTGCTCGAGAGCTATAGCCCGGAACGCAGTTTCGTCGGTGACGAGGTCCTCAAGGCCGCCGGCAGATTGACGGCGATCGGAACGATGCGGAACCCCGTCGCTCAGTCGGTGCGGAATTTCGTCGGCCATGTCATGCTGGGCCTGAGCCCATTCCAGCATGCGTTTGCCGACACCATGACGGAAATCACGATTGGCTATCCCAAGAGTCCATTGAATGGCCCGTCTTTAAATGGAACCGGACCAAAGCCTGGCGCGCGTGTCGTGCCTGTCGCCGGCCAGGCGCCTGTGGGATCGGGCAATACGCCGCTCTTTGCGCTATTCGCGCAGAAGACCCAGGCCACTGTTGACCTCGTAAGCAAATTTGCCGGGCTGATCGATCCAAACATACGGCCACCCATCCACGCAGGCCAGATATGTCTGGTTCGCCCCGACGGCTACGTTGCGTGCTGTGCAAGCGATGGAGACGCCGTTGCCCTTTATCTCGCCGGCCTTGTTCAACCGAGCGTGCAGTCCTGATTCGCCTTTCAGGCGAATAGAGTAGGAGAAAATTGAGCAGGGGATCAGGAGCGCCTATCAAAAGGCGCCGCATGAACGTTGTACCGCTTCATTTGCTCTGAGCCTCGCGGCTTAAAGGCCGCCCATTTGCATTGCTAATTGACAATATTCAAGAATAGCAATATAGTTTTATCCCATGAGCGATCTGGGCCGTTTTAAGGCTGAATTTTTTAAAGCGCTGGCGCATCCCCTGCGCATCGCCATCATCGATGCGCTGCGCAAAGGCGAATTGGGCGTGAATGAAATTTCCGCCCTGCTTAAAGTCGAACAAAGCACGCTCTCTCAGCAACTGGCTGTTTTGCGCAACAGGAACATTCTGGTGGTGCGCAAAGAAGGCCTGAACGTCTACTACAGCGTTCGCGACGCGACGGTCTTTAAACTCCTCGACGTGGCTAAACAGATTTTTAATAATCATTTAATTGACGTTAAAGACATGCTTTCCCAGATGACCCAGCGCCGGCGGACGCGGCAGGAAGTTTAGAGGCTCCAAGGAAGGATTTTGTACATGCAGTTGTCCGTTCGTGAGGCCGCAAAGCTTTTGAATGCCCCCGAAAAAACCATACACCGCTGGGTGAAGGAAAATCTCATCCCCGCCCACCGGGTAAACGATCAAATTCGTTTCAACAGGGCCGAACTTCTGGAATGGGCCGCAGCGCGGAAGATGAGCGTGGCGCCGGAGATTTTCACGCCGCCCCAGGACGCCGATGAACCAGTGCCCAGCCTGCTCAAGGCGCTGATCTCCGGCGGCATTCATTATCATCTGGCCGGCACTGACAAAAATACCGTCTTGCGCGCTGTGGTGGACGTGATGAAACTTCCCGACGACGTCGATCGCGAATTCCTTTATAGCGTGTTGCTGGCTCGGGAATCTCTTGGGTCTACCGCCATCGGCGAAGGAATCGCCATTCCACACGTACGCAATCCGATCGTCCTGCATCTGGAAAACCCGATGGTCGCACTCTGTTTTCTCTCTCATCCGATCGACTTCGGAGCCGTGGACTCTAAACCGGTCAATACGCTTTTTACTCTGATTAGTCCGACCGTCCCGACGCATCTGCAACTGCTTTCCCTGCTGATGTATGCCCTGCAAAATGCCGAATTCAAGGCGGCTGTAACCGCGCAGGCGTCGCCGGAAGTCATCCTCGCGGCGCTTGAAGCGCACCAACAGGCGCGGCATGCGGGCGGCAGTGTGGGGAAATAACGATGATATTCATCTGGATCGCCTTCTTGCTGGCAACGGTGAGCGGATTACCCGGTCTATTCGCATCGCGCCGCGCCAACTGGCCGCAGATCGTCAGTTGTGCATTGATGTGCCTCACGGCGCTGACGGGACTGGCGGGAGTGATTTTCATATTTATTTTCGGTTCTCAGCAAAGCGTCATCTGCCCCAGCCCGATCATCGGCGCCAATTTCACCATGAAGCTTGATCCGCTGGCGGCGTTTTTTCTCGTGCCGGTGTTTCTGATCGGCGCATCAGGAGCGATCTACGATCTTGGCTATTGGCGTCCCGCGCGGCACACGCGCAGCGGGCCGTGGCTGCGTTTGTTTTACGGCATACTCATCGCCGCGATGGGCCTGATCGTCACCGCCGGCGATGGAATAACCTTTCTGTTTGGATGGGAACTCATGGGCCTGAGCGCTTTTGGCGCGATTTCCGTCGAACATCAGCGGTGGAAAGTCCGGCAGGCGGGCTGGCTTTTCCTGGTGGCCAGTCACATCAGCATGATGGTGCTGATCGCCATGTTTCTCCTGTTCCATCAGGCCGCGGGTTCGTTTGCTTTGAATCCTTTGAGCTCTGCAGCGCTGCATCCGCGCCTGAGCACGGCAATTTTTGTTTTGGCGCTGATCGGATTCGGCATCAAGGCTGGTGTAATGCCCTTTCATTTCTGGCTGCCCGACGCGCACGCCGGCGCGCCGAGCCATGTTTCCGCGATCCTTTCAGGCGTGCTTCTGAAAATGGGCGTCTACGGTCTGATTCGCGTTCTCATGTTGTTGCCCGCTCCGCCGGCAAGCTGGGGCGTGTTGATCCTGATATTGGGCGCGATCAACGCCGTCTTCGGCGTCGCGTTCGCTCTGGGACAACACGAAATCAAACGCTTGCTCGCTTATCACAGCATTGAAAATATCGGTATCATTCTCATGGCCCTGGGGTTGGCCATTCTGGGCATCGCGGCCAAACATCCCGACTGGTTCATCCTGGGTATGGCCGCTTGTCTGCTGCACGTCTGGAATCACGCGTTATTTAAATCGCTGCTTTTTTATTCCGCCGGCGCCGTGATTAGTAAAACCCATACCGGGCTGATCGATCGGCTGGGCGGGCTGGGTAAGACCATGCCGTACACCGCCGGAGCATTTCTGCTGGGCGCTCTGGCCATCTGCGGTTTGCCGCCGCTCAATGGCTTTATCAGCGAATGGCTGCTGTACATGGGACTTTTCCGAACGGCTGGTCCGGGGCAACCCGCGTTTTATGCCGCCGCGGCTTTGGCCGCACCGGCGCTGGGTCTGGCCGGCACGCTCGCGGTGGCCTGCTTTGTCAAAGCGTATGGCACAATATTTCTCGGCCTGCCGCGGGCACAGGACCCGGAATCCCGGCTTGCGCCGGGACCCGGCGATCCGGCGCGGAGCATGCTTATTCCCATGGGGATTCTGGCCCTGACCTGCGTGGCCATCGGACTGTTCCCGGCGGCTGCGCTTTTGGTGGTTGCAAGAGCAATTTCGCCCATAAACCATTACGGCGCCATAGCCGCACTTAATCAATATGTTTCCGTTTCGGCGCTGGGCGTTATGACGCTTGTTCTGGCGCTGAGCCTGGTTGCCGGATGGCTCGTCGGAGAATGGCTTAAAAATCGTGCTGTCAAAAGACGCGTCGGCACGTGGGACTGCGGCTATGCGAAGCCTTCCAGCCGCATGCAATACACCGCGACCTCCCTGGCCGACGGCCTGGTCGGATTACTGGGCTGGTTGCTACGCCCGCACAAATCGTCCCAACGCCCCCGCGGCGCGTTTCCCGCGCCGGCGCGATTTTCCTCACACGTGGACGAAGTGGTGTTGGATCGCGTGCTGGTTCCCCTGTGGGTGTTCGCCAAAAATAAATTGAGCGTCCTTAAAACATTTCAGCAGGGAAGCCTTCAGATGTACCTGTTGTACATTCTGCTGGCGCTGCTGATTCTTCTATTGACCCTCTCGCCGTGGGGCGAGCTGCCGCAATGGCTTTTGGCGCATTGAGATCATGATGTTGAACGTATTCATACATATATGTTTTCTGATCCTGCTGCCGCCGCTGCTCCCCGGCGTCATCAATCGCGTCAAGGCGGTCCTCGCCGGACGCAAGGGGCCGCCGCTGCTCCAGTTGTATTTTGACCTGGCGCGGCTCCTGCGAAAGCAAATGGTGCTCAGTAGCGCCACCACCTGGGTGTTCCGTTCCGGCCCGATGCTGGGCCTGGTCGCCGTTTTGCTGGCCGGTCTGCTGATTCCATTCGGCCCGTTCGCCGCCCCGATCAGTTTTACGGGCGATTTGATTTTGTTCGTTGCGCTTCTGGGCTTGGCGCGATTTTTCACCGCAGCCGCCGCCCTCGACGCCGGTTCATCCTTTGAAGGCATGGGCGCTGCCCGCGAATTAACTTTTGCCTGTTTGGCCGAGCCGGCTGTTTTCCTGGCGCTGCTGGCCCTGGCCCGTTTTTCCGGCGTATTAAGCCTCACCAATATGCTCCTGGCGCCGCTGGCCGCCGGTCCGCTGGCTCACGCCGCCGCGCCATTGGTTCTGGTGGCGGCGGGATTGTTGATCGTTTTACTGGCGGAAAATTGCCGGATGCCCGTGGATGATCCGAACACCCATCTTGAATTGACCATGATTCACGAAGTCATGGTTCTCGATCATTCCGGCCCGCTCCTGGGCGTAATTCTCTACGGCGCCGCGGTCAAACTTTTTGTTTTTAGCGTGCTGATCGGACAGGTCGTCCTGCCGGTTCATACACCCTGGCCGGCGCTGGACTGGCTGATCTTCGCAGGCCGGATGATCGCGCTGGCCGTGGTCGTGGGCGTGGTGGAATCGGTTATGGCGCGCCTGCAGATGCGGCACGTCCCGATTCTGCTTACGGCGGCCTGCCTGCTCTGCGGCTTTGGATTTATTTTGATGCTTCGATGATGGAAAGGTCGTTTGATGTCAACCTCCATTCTTAGCGCTCTATTGGTGCTGGTGCTGCTATTGAATCTTTTCGCGCTGGGAACCAGCCGTATCCGTTCGTTGATTCAGATCGCTGCGCTTCAGGGCGTGCTTCTGGGCGTGATGCCGCTATTGTTGCACGGCAGACTTTACCTTATCGGCGTTCTGATTGCGGTCGGCACAATACTGATCAAGGGAATGCTGATTCCTAAAATCCTCATCAACGCATTGCGCGACGCGCGAATCAAACGGGAAGTTGAACCGCTGATCGGGCTTCTGCCCAGCATGCTTCTGGGCGCCGCCGGCGTCGCCGCGTCTATGATCATCGCCGCGCTGGCCCCCAAGGCCGTTGGAGAATCGTCGACGCTCATCATTCCCGTCTCCTTCGCCACATTAACGACCGGCTTTCTGCTTTTAACCACGCGACGCAAGACGCTGACGCTGGCGACAGGTTATCTGTTGCTGGAAAACGGAATTTTTATTTTCGGTCTGCTCTTGCTTCAGGCGATGCCGTTTCTGGTTGAAACCGGCGTGCTGCTCGATCTGTTCGTCGGCATATTTGTCATCGGAATTATTCTCCAGCACATCAACCTGACGCTCGATTCGCTGGACACGCGGCGTTTGTCTTCGCTTAAAGATTGAGAGGCTTGGTAAGCCGCCATGGTTTTGGTTTTGATATTCATTCCTCTTTTTTTCGCCGGCGTCGCCGCAGTGACGGGGTCCAATCGTTTTCGCCCCTGGCTGCTGCCGCCGGCCGCGTTGGGGCATTTCGCCGCATCCATGCTGCTGCTCGCGCGGCCCGATCCCTGGCCAATCACCAACTGGCTTCTCATCGACCCGCCCGGACGCCTGGTTTTACTGGCGTTCACAACTCTGTTTCTGATCTGCGCCTTTTATTGCACCGGTTATCTTCGTCTGCGGTCGGATCGGCCCAATCGCGTTTTCTGCGTCTGTATGCTGATCTTTCCGGCGGCGGCGACACTGGTGATCTGCAGCGCCAATTTCGGCCTGATGTGGCTGGCCGTCGATGCTTCAACGCTCTCCACGGCGCCGTTGATTTTTTTCAATCGCACCGCGCAATCACTGGAAGCCACGTGGAAATATCTGATCATTTGTTCCGTCGGCATCGCGCTGGCGTTATTGGGAACATTTTTCCTGGCTTATTCGTCGCTGCAGCCCGTAGAGCCGTCAACCCAGCCTGTCCTGGCGACCACCATGAGCGCCAATCCGCACAGCGCCATTCCTTCCATGCTGATGAATGATTTGGTGAATCAGGCCAGAAATCGAACTCTGTCCATCCCGTGGCTCAAGGCGGCGTTTGTGCTGCTGCTCATTGGTTACGGAACCAAAATGGGCCTGGTTCCCATGCACACCTGGAAACCCGACGTGTATGGCGAAGCACCCGGCGTCGTCGGCGCTCTGCTGGCCGGCGGTCTGACAAGCTGTGCATTCCTCATGCTCCTGCGTGTCGCGCGGATATGCGCCGCCGCCGGCATTACGCGCTTTGCCGACAGTCTGCTGGTGCTCATGGGTCTGCTTTCCATGGCGGTCGCCGGCGCATTTCTCGTGGATCAGAAAGATTTCAAACGCATGCTCGCCTATTCAAGCGTGGAACACATGGGAATTCTGGCCATCGGACTGGGCGTCGGCGGAGTGGCCGTTTACGGCGCTCTGCTGCACGTGATCAACAACGCCCTGACCAAAGGCGTGCTTTTCCTTTGCGCCGGCAACATTCACCGCGCCTATGGCGGCAAAACCACGGCAACGGTCCGCGGCGTTTTGCGCCGGCTTCCGGTTTCCGGCGCATTTTTCCTGCTCGGATTTTTCGCCATCACCGGCGCCCCGCCGTTTGGTCCGTTCATCAGTCAGCTCACCATCCTGACCGGCGTTATAAACGGTGGGCGCTATCTGGTCGCGGCATTATTTCTGCTATTTCTCCTGCTGGTCTTCTTCGGCATGGGTCGGACCGTGCAAAGCATGTTGCTGGGCCGTCCTCCCGCCGCCACGCGCCATACGGCATTTCATGACGGCCCGCTTACCACGCTTCCGATTGTGGCCGCGCTGGGAGTGGTTTTGCTTCTTGGTTTGTACATTCCCGGCCCTTTACGTGAGATGCTGCTCCAGGCCGCCGCGTATGTTGGAGGTGGGTCATGACCGCCGCCGTAAAGCAAACTTTTTTAACCATTCACAATGGTCGCGCCGTACCGCGGCACAACGTGCCTCGGCTTTCTCAGGAGCAATTTGGTCATGCGATACTCGACGCTCTTGCCGATGGCTGCCGCGTGTCGGCATTATTTGCCGCGCCGGATGGTCCGGATCAATCCTTCGATCCATTGATGTACGCCGTTCTGGCCGACGATGAAACCAGCGTTCTACGTCTGGCCACGGCGCGAATTGAAGGGAAAACTTTTCCGTCGCTGGCGCAAAGTTGCCCGCAGATCCAACTTTTCGAGCGCGAAATTGCCGAGCAGTATGGCTGCACGCCCGTCGGCCATCCCTGGCTTAAGCCCGTGCGTTTTGCACCGCCGCTGGCCCCGCAAAGTTCCGCGCCCTGGTCGCAGGATGGCGAGATTCCACAAATTGGCGTAACCGATTTTTACCGTGTTGGAGGCGATGAAGTTCACGAAGTTGCCGTCGGCCCCGTGCATGCCGGCGTCATTGAGCCGGGGCATTTCCGTTTTCAATGCCAAGGCGAAGAGATTCTGCACCTGGAAATTTCCCTCGGTTATCAGCACCGTGGCGTGGAACGCGCCCTGATCGGCGGACCGGATAAACGCTCCATTCATTACGCCGAAACCCTCGCCGGCGACACGACCATCGGCCATGGCACGGCCTTTAGTCTGGCTGTCGAAGCGCTGGCCAATTGCCGCAAATCCGCCCGCGCCCAGGCGCTCCGCGGCATCGGGCTGGAACTCGAGCGCCTGGCCAATCATATCGGCGATCTGGGCGCCTTAGCCGGCGACGTGGGCTTTCTGCCGACGGCCAGTTTCTGTGGGCGCATCCGTGGCGATTTTTTGAACATGACCGCGGCGATTTGCGGCAACCGATTTGGCCGTGGTTTCATCCGTCCAGGCGGCGTGGGCTTTGACATCACATCCGAACTGGCGCTGGAATTGGAGCAAAAACTTGATAAGGCCCGGCGCGACTGTCAAAGTGCCGTGGAACTGCTCTGGGATTCTCCATCGGTCATGGCGCGTTTGGAACAGGTCGGCATGGTCAGCTCTGCTACGGCGCAGGAACTCGGCTTGGTCGGTCCGGCGGCCCGTGCTTCAGGGTTACCGCGCGATGTAAGGCAAAATCATCCCTGGGAGTTTTACCAGTTCGTGCAGATTCCACTTTCCAATTGCGACAGCGGCGATGTCTTTGCCCGCGCTTATGTGCGCTGGCTGGAAATTCAGCAGTCGATTAAGTATCTGACGGAACGTCTGCGTGCATTACCGGCGGGTAATTTGCTTTCGTCCGTTGGGCCGCTGGCCACCGATCAGATCGTGGTAAGCCTGGTTGAAGGATGGCGCGGCGAAATCTGCCACGCCGTTCTTACCGATCAAAATGGCCGATTTTTACGCTACAAAATCGTCGATCCATCGTTTCATAACTGGCCGGCCCTGGCGTGTGCCATGCGCGGCGGACAGATTTCCGATTTTCCGCTCTGCAACAAGAGTTTCAATCTTTCCTATTGCGGGCAGGATTTATAAAGGAAATAACCCATGCTGGACATTTTCATCGCTCGCCTCAAGCAGGGTTATCAAACCATTGACTATCCGGACGGCCCTGCGCCGGCGTTGCCCGCCAATTTCCGCGGGCGGCCGGTCATTGATGTTTCCAAATGTCCTGATGGCTGCCGCCAATGCGCCGACGCCTGCCCCACGCAGGCCATATCCATCACCGATCGCGCCCGCATTGATCTGGGGCGCTGTCTGTTTTGTACGGATTGTGTCCAGGCGTGTCCCCAGGGCGCTATTGAATATAAAAAAGAATACCGGTTGGCCGTTCGGCAGCGTGAACATCTGGTGGTTTCGTCCGATCAGGAATTGCAGCTTGCCGCGGCGCTGGACTCCAAACTCAAAAGTCTTTTAGGTCGTTCGCTGCGCCTCCGGCAGGTTTGTGCGGGCGGATGCAACGGTTGCGAAGCTGATGTCAACGTGTTGCAAACCGTTGGCTGGGACATCAGCCGGTTCGGCATTCAACTTGTCGCTTCGCCGCGACACGCGGACGGGCTGCTGATCACCGGGCCAGTGACAGAAAATATGAAACTGGCCCTGCAAAAAACATATGATGCCGTGCCCGAACCCAAAATTGTGATCGCGGTAGGCGCCTGCGCGATCTCCGGCGGCCCATACATCGATCATCCGGAAGTTCACAACGGAGCCGCTTCGGTTGTTCCTGTGGATCTGTTCATCCCCGGCTGCCCGCCTCACCCGTTAACCATCCTCGACGGCTTACTGCGCTTATTGGATAAGATCAAAAAGCATAATTAAGCGGTTCAAATCCTGTCATTTCGACTGTGCAAAACAACAGTAGAAGCGAGGTCTGCGCGCAATTAACCCTGCGACGGCGCGAATAAATTACTGTTGTGATAAAATGCCATAACATAGGGAACAGGGGATAGGGAATTGGCCATAGTTAAAGGAAAAAACAAAGGTGATATTAGCCGGGCAAATTGTTCGTCACAGCACGCCCGGCTCTGTACGCCTGGAGTACGGATGGCTGCGATTAAAAGACCATCTGATTGCTGAAAGTGGGGCGGGAAAATGTCCGCATCGGGTCGATCTGGGAGATGAAAATACCCTCATTACGCCGGGGTTTGTGGACGCCCACGTGCATCTGCCGCAATTTGATCTGATCGGCGCCCATGGGTTGACGCTGATGGACTGGCTAGCGCAAGTGGTTTATCCCGCCGAGGCTCGCTGGGAAGACCCTGCTTTTGCGACAAACATGATCGAACGTGTTTACCGGCAGTTTTTAGCGGTGGGGACGACTTCATTTGCGGCCTTTGCGACCGTGCACCATAAACCGGCGCTGGCGGCGCTGGATATTGCGGAGAAATTTGGTTTTCGCTGCGCCATCGGTCAGGTCCTGATGGATCGCCAAGCGCCCGATGATCTGATTCGTCCGGCCGCTCAACTCGCCCGCGAAACTGCGCAACTGCTTCGCCGAAAAGCCGGCAAGCCCGGCTCGCGCGTCAGCGGGGCCATAGCGCCGCGCTTCGCCGTTTCATGTTCTTCAGAACTCCTTGCGGAAGCGGGCCGTCTGGCGGCGCAGTTTGATGTAGTAGTAGAAACGCATCTTTCCGAGACTCAGGATGATTGCGCGATGGTGCGGAAGCTATTTCCGGAAGATAAAAATTATACGAGTGTCTATGAGCAATTTGGGATTTTGACGAACCGGACTGTTTTTGGACATGGCATCTGGCTGAGCGACCAGGAACGCGAGCGCCTGGCGGCTGCCGGGTCGGTCGTGGCGCATTGTCCGGTAGCCAATACCTTTCTGCGGGCCGGTACTTTCGACCTGAAAGCGGCGAAGCATCATGGTCTGCGGATGGCGATAGGAAGCGACATCGGGGCGGGCTACGAACGGTCGATGATTCACGTGGCCAAGGCGGCAATAGAAACAGCGAACTTCCGCGGCGGGCATTTTCCGACGCCTCAGGAAATGTGGTGGCAGATTACGTCCGGCAACGCTGCGGCTCTGGGGTGGGGAAAGTCCATCGGAACACTGGATGCAGGATTCGAAGCGGACCTGTGCCTGATCCGCCCTGATATTGCGTGGCGCGAGGCTAAAGATCCGCTGGGAATGGTGCTGTATGCATGGGACGATCGCTGGCTGGACAAGGTAATTGTTGGCGGACGGGTCACGTGAAGATAACGTGTTTAACCACAACAACACAACGTTTTTTAACGCAGAGAGCGCGGAGGTTGCGCGTAGGACGCAGAGAAATGTGAATTTGGAGCAAGTGAGAAAATAATAATGTAGAACAGGCTCTCCAGCCTGTTCCCTAATGAGCAGCCTGGAGAGGCTGCTCTACACCACGACGCGGCTAAGGCCACAACGAGAAATTAGAGACGGAGGGGATAGGTGCAGTTTAAATCCAGTCGCTTTGATTCCTTGAGGTCATCATGGCCGCTATGACTAATAATATCTTAAATTATGCCAATTGTTGAACGATACAAGTCACCCGATGGTTTGCTTGAATTGCTTGTCGACTTCAATGCAGGCGATTGGTCGATAGGTTTTGCTGGAGCCCCTAGTCATACGCATGGAGACATTCTAGCAGAGACTCGCGGTGGAACCGTGGAGTCAGCTATTCGACTATATATCGAAGACATTATTAATTCACGAGCTGTTATTATAATCTCACGTATCAATGGAAAGATTCGCGACGTATGGATTACCGATGATCCTTCGCAAGACTTTATGAAATATGCATTTCCCGGCGAGACGATTGAAAGGCGATACTGGAACGGGCCATTCGACACGGCTCAAGGCGGACAACATTGATCATGCCGTGTAGGAACGGCCTAACCCTAATTCGCCGAGCAGCTTGCGATAGGTAATGGAACTTTTGTCCGCCGTGATATGCGCTTCGGCGGATAGATCAAGCGGCAGATCCTCGGGATACTGAGTTTCCACAATCGCTTTGTCTTCGGCAAAGACCTGATGATTGAAATCAAGCGTGTCCTGCAGGGGCGCATCGCGATCAAAATTGCGGCATATCGGGGAGAAGACTCTGGTCTTTCGCGCGGAGACCGGTGAAGCGGCGTTGAGTATGCACAACTTGCCATTGTTGGGAAAAAAGACCGTCAGCTTTGCGGTGAACGGCAAATAGACTTCAAAGAGTCTGCGCCATTGGAACCCGGGCGGGTTCAAGTGTTTTAAATGCACGGGGTAGTTGCTTACGGTGCTGATATAGTCGGCTTTAAATCCGGCGGGAGTCATTTCCACCGGGTAAGCAGGCACGAGTGGATTAGTGCGTTCTCCAAATGTGGCGATGTGGATGAAGGCAAAATGGCTGACATCCAGAAATCCCTCAACCTGCCGCCCAGCTGCTGAGGACAGTTCGACCGCGTTGGGCAGCACTTGTAAATATGAAGGGTTGTCCCATTCCCCGAATTCTGGAAATGGGGTTTCCCGGTCAGCGGACAAACGGACCCAAACCAGCCCATAGCGTTCGCGGCATTCATACATCTTGAGCTTTAAGCGGGATGAAGTGGATCCTGGCTGCGCCGGAATACAGGTGCAAGTGCCGCTTTTGTTGTAGCGCAGGCCGTGATATTTACAGACGATTTCATCTCCCTGGATGCTGCCCAGACTGATCGGCGCGCCGCGATGAATGCACAAGTCCTGGGCGACATTCACGCCGCCGTCGGCGAGGCGGAAAAGGGCAAGCCGCTCGTCGAGCAGCCGCGCGGCAAACGGAGTCGTTTTAACCTCATGAGAAAAGGCAACCGGGTACCAATATGAAGAGAGTGCGGCCCAGTCAGTATCGGTGAAAGTGCAATCTCTTGGCGGCGGCATACGCTATATCCAAAACAACCTGCAATATACGCGCGAACATATGATAGCAAAACCTTGCTTCTACTGCGTCTTCTTTTCGACTAAAATTCCCCGCTTATGCGAGCCGTAGATCAACTTGTTCACAGCCGGGCGCGTGTGGGTCCAAGATCGGCGCTATTGCCGCTGGAGGGCTTTCCATTTTCGCGACTGCCTGATTGGCCCGAGGCGCAAGTCCGGATACTGGCCGCACCGGCGCTGGGAGCGCAGTTTGCCCAGTATCTGATCGATCTGCCCGCCGGCAAGCAAGGGCAATTTGTCCCGGACGATTCTCTTGAGACCTTTTACTTTGTCATCAGCGGCGGCGGAAAAATAGATGCTCAAAAGGGGCAACAGAATTTAAACGCCGGCAGTTTTGGTCTGGTTCCTCCGAATACACCTGCGGTTTTCCATGCTGCCCAGGCGCTGCGGCTGATCGTACTGCGCAAGCGCTATGAGCCGGCGCCGGGGATCCAGATATTCAAAGCCGTACACGGCCACGAGTCGCAGATCAAAAAAGAAATTTGGGCAAACAATCCGCATTCTCTGCTGCAGACATTGATCCCCGACGAATTCGTGTACGATCTGGCGATGAACATTTTTACGTTCGATCCGGGACACGGTTTGCCTGTGGTGGAAACGCACGTGATGGAACATGGGCTTTACTTTTTGGAGGGAAAAGGCCAGTACTACCTGGAAGATCAGTGGATGGAAGTGCAGCCGGACGACTTTATCTGGATGGGGCCATATTGCCCGCAATCCTTCTCTGCGACCGGCGGTGCGCCGTCGCGATATATTTATTATAAAAACGTCAATCGCGATGTCGCGATCTGATATAAGCAGGCGCCAATGGAAAAGATTTATCGAGACGCGGACGCGGACCTTTCGGTGCTTAGCGGGAAGACCATAGCGGTCATCGGGTATGGCATTCAGGGCAAAGTGCAGGCGGCCAATTGCCGCGACAGCGGTTGTAAGGTGATTGTCGGCGCCCGCCCGTCGGCTGCATCGCCGAGCCTGGCGCAGGCCAAAAGCGACGGATTTGAAGCATATACAGTCGACGAAGCGACGCAAAAAGCGGATGTGCTTCTGATTGAACTGGCCGATCCGGTGCAGCCGGAGGTTTATAAAAAACAGATCGCCCCGCATCTTCGCACCGGCCAGACGCTCTGTTTTTGTCACGGATTCAGCGTTCTTTACGGCCAGATTCAGCCGCCGCCGGATGTGAACGTCGTGCTGTTCGTGCCCAACGCACCGGGTAAATTCGTTCGCGAAAAATATCTCAAGGGCGAGGGAATTTATGGCTGCATCAGCGTAGAGCAGGACGCGACGGGCGACGCCAAAAAAATTGTTCTGGCGATTGCCAAGGCCGTGGGCAGCACCCGCGCCGGCGTCGTCGAGCTTTCCTTTAAGCACGAGACGGAAGGAGATAATTTCGAGGAGCAGATTCTTTATGGCGGGGCGATTCATTTAATGCGCATGTGCTTTCAGGTGATGGTGGATAACGGCTATCCGCCGAGCTTCGCGTATGCCAAGGCCATCCGCAGCCTGCGGAGCGTTCTGGATGTGATGGATGAGAGCGGCATTGAGGATTACCTGACCGGCCGATGCAGCCGCACGTGTGAATTTGCGGTGCGCACGCGCGGGCCGCGCGTGATCAACGAAGACGAAATCCGCAAAATATTTGCCGAGACGGATAAAGGCGTTTTCGCCCGCGACTGGATGCAGGAATGGAGTTTAGGCATGCCGACTCTGCAGAGCCTGCGGCAGAAAGCGGCCAACAGCACGATGGAACAAACCGGAAAAAGCTGGCGCAGAGAGTTCGGGAAGTAAGAGGCTCTATGGGCCGCATCCCGATGGCTATCGGGATTTACATAGCCCCGGCCTTGGCCGGGGCAGAGACTGCCGAATATCGGAATTCGCAAAATTACGCGCGCGATGAGCAAATATAGTTGTTGTGGATCGCTGCCCCCGGCAAGCCGGGGGCTATATGAAAGACGGTCCAACGCGGCCTTGCCTGGTTTTTTTAGAGGCTATAAAGGAATGCCCGTGGATGTGGCACGAATTCGCAGCGACATAGAAGCCATCGCGCTGTGCACGCAAACGCCGGGCGCCGGCGCCACCCGGCCGACATTTTCCGACTCGTGGGGCGCATCGATTCGTTATATCCGCGATCAGGCCGTCAAAGCAGGCGCCGTGGTCCGCAGCGATGCGGCGGGAAATCTGCACGCCCGAGCGCGCTCTTTGGCACCGGATCAGTCCGTATGGCTGTGCGGATCACATCTGGATACGGTTCCCCATGGCGGCAACTATGACGGCGTGGTTGGCGTTGTAGTCGCACTGGAACTTCTCCGCAATGGTCTGGCGCTTGAGCTGGTCGTATTTGCTGAAGAAGAGGGCACGACATTCAGCATGGGAATGCTGGGAAGCCGGGCTTGGACCGGCCAACTCGGAGCGGCGCAACTCTGCGCGCTGCGAAATGATGCGGGGCAAAGCTATCTGGAAGCGGGAGCTAAATATGGCGTAGAACCGGCGAAGATGGCCGACGACCGTCTGCGGCCTCCGGCGTATCGGGGCATGATCGAAGTTCACATCGAACAGGGACCGCGCATGTGGAATCGTGGTGAGCCGCTGGCCGTGGTTAGCGCCATCGCCGGAAGACGGCAATACCTGGTGCGCATCCGCGGGACGGCCAATCACGCCGGTACAACATCCATGCACGATCGCCGCGATGCCTTGGCTGGGGCTGCGGAAATTATGGTGGCCTTGGAACGGATCGCGGTTGGCGAGACTGTGCTTACGGTCGGAAGACTAATTAATCATCCCAATGCGGTCAACGTGATTCCGGATAGCGTCGAGTTTACGGTGGACTTCCGGGCCGCTTCCGATGCAGCTTTAACGCGCGGCGATACCGAGATACGCCGTGTGATTGAAGAAATCTGCCACAGGCGCAAGCTCGCGCTTGAGATTCAACTCACCGAGTCGATGGCCGCCTGTCCTATGGATGCGCAATTGTGCGATCAGCTCTCACGTTTGGGCAAATTGCCCGTGACGCACAGCGGCGCCCTCCACGACAGCGCGGTGTTCGCAGGGCATATTCCCACAGTGATGCTTTTTGTCCGCAGCCGTGATGGCATCAGTCATCATCCGGACGAATTCAGCCGCGTGGAAGACATAGCCGCCGCCGCCGATTTGGTCGGGCAAATGATCCGCCGTCCGACATTGAGCCGGCTCAACAGCATGACACGCGAGGAATTTGTCGGCGTTTGCGGTCCATTCTTTGAACATTCACCATGGATCGCCGATCGCGCGTGGTTGCAGCGCCCTTTTGCCTCGGCGGGTGATCTATATGAAAAACTCTGCGCGGTGGTTGAGGCGGCAACGCCGGAGGAAAAATTAAAGTTGATCCGAGCGCATCCCGACCTTGTGGGGCGCATGGCGCGCGAGAACCGGCTGAGTCGTGAATCGGCATCCGAACAGGCGGCGGCGGGGCTTACATCGCTGAGCGCTGATGAGATCGCCGTTTTTGAGCGGCACAACGCGGAGTATACTCAGCGGTTTGGGTTTCCGTTTGTGGTCTGCGCCCGGCAGAATCGCAAACAGGCCATTTTGGACGCCTTCCCGCGCCGTTTGGCACATTCGCGCGAAGAGGAAATTGCCTCGGCCCTGGCCGAAATTTTTAAAATCGCCCGGTTGCGCCTGGCCGATGCGATTGGAGAATAAGAGGAATAGCGGCTCCCAGCTTATTTTATTAGAGACTCTATGACTGAAGTTTTGCGGCACAACTCATACGGCAAGCAGCACATTCGCCTCACCAAGGTGATGCGCCACGCCGAACGTCATGAGTTGATGGAGCTATCGGCTGATATCCAACTGGAAGGTGACTTTGCCGCGGCATACACCGAGGGCGACAACACAAAAATTATCGCTACAGACTCCTTGAAGAATACGGTCTATGTGCTGGCGAAGGAGAACAAATTCGAGAACATCGAAACATTCGCTACGCTTCTGGCCCGGCATTTTAAAAAGACGTACCGGCAGGTGCGGATCGCCACGATCGATATCGCTCAGATACTTTGGCAACGGATCGATCCCCATGCTTTTGTCGGCGGCTCCACAGAACGGCGTACATGCAGCGCCAAACTCGGTGAACAGCTCGACCAGCTTGATCTGTCCGGTGGAATCGCCGGACTACAAGTACTTAAGACGGCGGATTCGGCGTTTGCCAACTTCGTAAAAGATCGCTACAGGACTCTGCCGGACACCAGCGACCGAATCTTTGCCACCAGCGTTGAAGCGGATTGGAAGTATTCAGGCGAAGCGGATTACGATAAGGCCTATGCGGCAATCCGCACGTCGCTGCTGCAAACGTTTGCCGGTCATCACAGCCTGTCGGTTCAGCAGACGCTTATGCAAATGGGTCAGGCAGCGCTGGACGCCTGCTCGAGCATCCGATCGATCAGTCTGACGATGCCGAACCAGCATCGCATTGGGTTTAACCTCGAACCATTTGGGCTCAAAAACGAGAATGATATTTTTGTCCCTGTTGATGAGCCGTATGGTCTGATTACCGGCGTGGTCGAGCGAAAGTAAAATAAGAAAGTGAAATAGGAAAGTTAAAAATGGGTGCATTGACTACACACGTTTTGGATATCGCGCACGGCCGGCCGGCCGCGGGAATGAAAGTACGCCTCTATCTGGGTTCGGCGCTATTGATTGAAACCGTTACCAACGCCGATGGCCGGGTTGCCGGCGCACTGATTCAGGGCGAGAAATTTCGCGTTGGAAATTACCGGCTGGAGTTTCTGGTTGGTGATTATTTCGCGGCGGCCCGGCACCCGGACGCCAAGCGATTTCTGGATGTCGTGCCGGTGTCATTCATCGTTGTCGATCCAGAGCAAAATTATCATGTTCCACTGCTGGTATCCGTCTGGTCCTACAGCACCTATCGAGGAAGTTGATGGCCGCGTGGGACACCATCATCCGCGGCGGAAGTGTGATTACGCCGGATGGCGTGCAAAAGAAGGATATCGCCATCTCTGATGGCCGAATCGTGCAGCTCGCCGCGGAAATTGAGGGCGCCGCCGGCGAGGAGATTGACGCGAACGGCTTGACGGTATTTCCCGGCCTGATCGATCCGCATGTCCATTTCAATGAGCCTGGCCGCACTGAGTGGGAGGGATTTTCCACCGGTTCATCCGCTTTGGCCGCCGGCGGAGGGACCTGCTTTTTTGATATGCCGCTAAATGCTTCGCCGCCGACACTGGATGGCGCGAGTTTCGACACCAAGCGTGTAGCCGCGGAAAAATCGAGCTGGACTGATTTTGCCCTCTGGGGCGGTTTGACGCCGGGCAATCTGGACTCCATGGAAGAACTCGCACAGCGCGGCGTGATTGGATTCAAAGCATTTATGTGCGAAAGCGGCATCAGCGATTTTCCCTATGTTAATGATCAAACGCTGCGGCGCGGGATGGGCATCGCCGCCCGGCTCGGTTTGCCAGTTGCCGTTCACGCCGAGGATGAGGAATTGATTTCGCGCCTGACCGCGGAGGCCCGCGCCGCGGGCCGCAAGAGCGTGCGCGATTATCTGAATTCGCGCCCGATTGTTGCCGAGGTGAATGCCATCCATCGGGCTATTGGATTGGCCGAGGAGGCCGGCTGCTCATTGCATATTGTGCACATCAGCTCAGCGGCTGGATGCCAGGAGGTAGCCAGTGCCCGCGACAAGGTTGACGTGACCGGCGAAACCTGCCCGCACTATCTGGCGCTCACGGACGCCGACATGGAGCGCCTGGGCGCGGCAGCCAAGTGCGCTCCGCCGCTGCGTGATTCCAAATCGCAAATCACTACATTGAACGCGCGCGCCGGCATTGACTTTATCGCATCCGACCATTCACCGGCTCCGGCGTCCATGAAAGAGTCGTCAAATTTTTTTGACGTCTGGGGCGGCGTTGCAGGCATACAATCCACCCGATCCATCCTCCTGAGCCTCCAGCCAAGGTTACCCATAGAGCAGGTGGGCGGCCTGACTGCGACCAATGCCGCCGCGCGGTTTAAGATTCCCAAGGGCAGTATTGTCGTCGGCGCCGACGCGGATTTGGCGCTGGTTGATAGTCAAAAAACCTTTACGCTCCAGTGTGAGCATCTATTAGATCGGAATAAATTCAGCCCTTACATTGGCCGTAAACTACGCGGCGAAGTGAAGCGTACAATCCTTCGCGGCCGGACCATATTCAATGACGGCCGCATGATCGGCCGACCGGGCGGCAGACTGGTTACGAGGAGATAGGGAACAATCCGCAGATTGCGCAGAAAAACGCAGATTAATTTTTCACCACAACGACACTGCGACACGACGTTTTTTAATGCAGAGAGCTCAGAGGTTGCGCGGAGGACACAGAGAACGATCCGCAGATTGAATGGTGATACGGAGATAAGATAGTGGATAGGCCCCTCGATATTACTCGGGACAGGGAATAGATTTTTATCATGTAGCGCAGGTTTGCGTCTGAAAGAATAAGCGATTCTACTTATTTAGCGGGCAAAAAATGCCGTTTTTGGAAAAAAAATACAAGAAATAATTTGTTTTCCCATACGGGTGTTGTATATTTAATGCAGTAGTTAAGCCTGCATTTATATTTTTGTCCAAGGGTCGCATTTTGCAACAAGATCGTTGCATTTATGTTTTGTGCGATCAAATTGTTTAAGGGAGATTTGGGATATGAAATCCGCAATGAAACGATTATTTCCGAGCGCAGCGATCAGTATCGTTGCCGCCGCTTCACCTGCTTTCGCCGGTTACACCTTGACCACCTTGGCCACCTTTAATGGCACCTATGGGGCTAACCCCGAAGGTGGCGTGACGCTCTCCGGCAGCACCCTGTACGGCACGACCGGAGGTGGCGGCGCCTACGGCGATGGTGAAGTATTCTCGCTGCCCGTTACTGGTGGCACGCCCACCGTGCTTGCATCGTTCAACGGCGCCGATGGGAATAACCCCTACGCCGGTCTGACCCTCTCCGGCAGTACACTATACGGCACGACAACAGCCGGAGGTGCCTACGGCGATGGCACAGTCTTCTCGCTGCCCATTACCGGTGGCACACCCACTGTGCTCACATCGTTCAACGGTATAGATGGCAATGAACCTTACGCTGGTCTGACACTCTCTGGCGGCACCCTTTACGGCACGACATATTCAGGAGGTGCCTATGGCGTTGGCGAAGTGTTTTCAGAGCCCGTTGCCGGAGGCGCGCCCACTGTGCTAGCATCATTCAGCGTCGCCACCAACGAGGTATATACCTACAGCGGCTTAACTCTCTCTGGAAGCACCTTATATGGCACGTCGTTACACGGTGGCATATACGGCTATGGCGACGTGTTCTCTTTGCCCACTACCGGTGGCACGCCCACTGTGCTGGCAGCGTTCAACTACAATAACGGTGCTAATCCCTTCACCAGCTTAACCCTCTCCGGCAGCACACTCTATGGTACGACCGAAGGCGGCGGCGGTGATGGCTACGGCGAAGTATTTTCGGTGCCCATTACTGGTGGTACGCCTAGCGTGCTTGCATCATTCGATGTTACCGATGGGGAACAAGGCGAATCCAACCTGCTACTTTACGGCGATACTCTGTACGGCACGACGCCCCGCGGTAGTCCCAATAATGATGGCGTAGTGTACTCGTTGCCTATCACCGGCGGCACTCCCACCGTGCTGGTGTCGTTCAATGGCACCAACAACGGTGCCCTCCCTGGCCTCTCTGGCCTAATCATGGACGAGAACGGTAACTTGTACGGCACGACAATAGACGGCGGCACAAACAACGATGGCACGGTATTCGAACTCACACCAACGCCTGAACCCGGTTCGCTGGCACTTTTGGCGATAGGTGCGACGGGCATGATTTTACGTGGCCGCAAAAAGAAATGTGGCTCAGGCTCTCCAGCCTGAGTCGCTCTGCGCCCTCAGCGCAACCTCCGTGTTCTCTGCGTTAAAACGTCGTTACGTCGTGTCGTTGTGTCGCTGTGGTGAAAAATCAGGTTCCCGAATTTGTTTGCTTCCCGGCAGCATAAGCAACGCATATACCCCGCCGGAAATTCCCAGGCTGATAAACCAGGCATAGTTGTACAACTCCATAAAAATCGGCGCCGCATGAATCAGGCCCACGGTGCCAAGGAAACCCGGGGCGCACGGGGCAATGCCCAGCACCAGCGCGATAATCGCGCGGAAGTTGAATCCGCGCTGATACCAATAAGGGCCGCTCTGGCGAAATAGACCGGCGAGGTCGATCCTGCCGCGGCGGATAAAACAATAATCGACGATCAAAATCCCGCCGATGGCGCCAAGCAGTGCTGAATAAGCCACCAGCCATTTGAAAATGTAGCCACTGGGATCGGCGATGAGTTTCCACGGCTGAATCGCAATGCCGATCAGGCCGGTGATCAGGCCGCCGGTGCGGAAACTGATAAAGCGCGGCGCCAGATGCGAGAAATCATTGGCGGGACTGACAACATTGGCCGCGATGTTGGTGCCCAGCGTGGCAATGCACAAGGAAAACATGGCGATCACCAGCACGACCGGATTGGTGAAGCGCGTGAGTAGAGCGATCGGATCCCAGATGGCCTGGCCGTAGATGACGATCGTGGCGCTGGTGACGGCTACGCCGATGAATGAATAGAGGGCCATGGTCGTGGGCAGGCCGAGAATCTGGCCGATGACCTGGCTTTTCTGCGAATAGGCATAGCGGGAAAAGTCGGGAATGTTCAGAGAAAGCGTCGCCCAGAATCCGATCATTCCGGTCAAAGCGGCGGGGAAAAACAGCCAGAACTGGCCGGCCTTGGGCCCGCCGGCGGCGAATGCCGACGGCTGGGAAAGCATTGGGCCAAAACCGTGGGCGCGAAAATACGCCCAGGCCAGCAGAAGCAGACCCAGCATAATCAGTAACGGAGCTTTGATGTTCAATAGGATGCGAATCGACTCAATGCCCATATAGATCACGAACATGTTGATCGCCCAGAAGAAAAGAAAACAGATGAGCTGGGGGACGCTGATCGAGAGAAACGTGCTGGGCCAGTTGCCCAGCGACGGAAAGAGAACCGCCATGATCCTAAAGAGCGCTTCGCCGCCAATCCAAGTCTGGATGCCGAACCATCCGCAGGCGACCAGGGCGCGCAGGACGGCGGGGATGTTGGCGCCGCGGATACCAAAGCTGGCGCGGCAATAAACGGGAAATGAAATGCCATAGCGCGTGCCGGCATGCGCATTGAGGATCATGGGAATCAGAATGATGGTGTTGGCCAGCGTGATCGTCAAAATGGCCTGCCACCAGTTCATCCCCTCGGCGATAAGAGACGAGGCGATCATATAAGTGGGAATGCAGGCGCACATGCCGATCCATAAAGCGGCGAAGTCCAGCACGCCCCATCTGCGGCCCGAACGCGGCGTGGGGGCGATGTCAGGATTGAAATAGGGGGAATCGGCAAGATTCTCAGAGACTTCGTAAATTTCGCCGGATGGACAAACGGAGGTGATATCTTCAGGTATTTCGCGGGTTGCGGAAAAAAGGGTCATGCACAAAATCTCAAAATGTAGAACAGGCTCTCTAGCCTGTTCCCTCATTGAGCAGCCTGGAGAGGCTGCTCTACATTACATTTTCCATTGCGGACAAAATACCCGCGCTCAAGCTTTGCCTCATTGAATCAATTGAAAGCCTAAGAAAACCACGCTAAATTGGTCGTTTTCAGCTGACCATCGTCGTCAGTGGAGCAATTTTCATGCCTATATTGATCAAAAACGGCCGGATTGTCACGTCCACGGATGCCTGGCAGGCGGACATTTACGCCCAAGCCGATACGATCACGCAGATCGGGCCGAATCTAACGGCGCCGCCGGGGACAACGGTCATCGACGCGGCGGGAAAATATATTTTCCCCGGATTTATCGATCCGCACGTCCATATTTATCTGCCCTTCATGGGAACCCAGGCAAAGGATACGTATCCGACGGCTTCCAAAGCCGCGGTTATCGGCGGGACGACTACATTAATTGAAATGGTCTGCCCGTCGCGGTCGGAAGAACCGCTGGCGGCGTTTCATACTTGGATGTCCAAGGCTCAAAATCAGAGCGCCTGCGATTTCACGTTTCACATGGGCGCGACCCGTTTTGATGCGCTGGCGGAAAGCCAGCTCCGGGAAATCGTCGCGGCCGGGGTGGCCAGCTTCAAAGTTTTTCTGGCTTATAAAGGCGCTTTCGGCATCGATGACGCGGAATTGTATCAGGTGATGCGCCTTGCCAAATCGCTGGGCGTGATCGTAACGGCCCACTGCGAGAACGCCGAGCTTGTGGCGCAAAAACAGCGCGAACTGATCGCTGCCGGCAAAACCGGGCCGCAATGGCATGAACCATCGCGGCCGGAGTCGGTCGAACGGCTGGGCGTTGAGGTGCTCACCAGTTTCGCGGCCATGCATGGCACGCATTGCTACATTGTGCATACCAGTTGTCAGCCCGCGGTTGAGGCAGCGCTGGCGGCGCGGCAGCGCGGCGTGCAGGTCTGGATCGAAACGCTGATTCAGTACCTGACGCTGGATAAGACGCACGCAGAATTGCCGGACTTCCAGGGGAGCAAATTCGTCATGTCGCCGCCGCTGCGCGACAAATCAAACCAGCCGTTCTTATGGAATAATCTGGCCAATGGCAATATCAGCACACTTGCCACCGATCATGCTCCGTTCGATTTCGCGGGCCAAAAGGAAATGGGCCGCGAAGATTTTACAAAAATCCCCAACGGTATTCCGTCCCTGGAGGACCGGATCAATGTTTTGTATACCAGCGGCGTAAAGAGCGGCCGGCTGGATTTGCACCGCTTCGTGGATTGCGCCTCGACACAGGCAGCGCGATTGTTTGGCCTGTATCCGCGCAAAGGCGCTATTCAGGTGGGTAGCGACGCCGATCTGGTGGTGTACGATCCCGATTACCGCGGCGTGATCAGCGTGCGCACACAACACATGAACGTCGACTATAATCCGTTTGAAGGTATGGCCATCCAGGGCCGCCCGCACGTCGTGACGGTGCGCGGCCAGGTGGCGGCGCGCGACGGGCAATTTGTCGGTGACGCGACGCGCGGGCGATTTTTAAAGCGAACGCCGACGCATTAAAAAGCACCAAAGAGGCTCTCAATCATGACGAATCTGTCTTGCGAGTTTGCGGGAATCAAATCGCCCAATCCATTCTGGCTGGCCAGCGGGCCGCCGACGAACACGGCCCATCAGGTGGCTAATGCTTTTAAGGCCGGATGGGGCGGGGCGGTCTGGAAGACCCTCACTGATGAGCCGATCGTCAATGTCGCATCGCGCTATGGCGGCATCGCGCTGAACAACCAGAAACTCATGGGCCTCAACAATATCGAGTTAATTACCGATCGCTCGCTGGAAGACAACCTGAGCGACATTGTCCAGGTTAAAAATAAATTTCCCAACAACGTGATCATCGCCTCGGTGATGGTGGAATCGAAGCGCGAAACCTGGCATCGAATTATCAAGCAAATTCAGGATGCCGGCGTGGATGGTTTTGAACTCAACTTCGGCTGTCCACACGGCATGAGCGAGCGCGGGATGGGATCGGCGGTCGGACAGGTCCCGGAATACGCCGAGAAAATTTGTGCCTGGGTCAAGGAAGTAGCCGCGGTGCCGGTGCTGGCCAAGCTGACGCCTAACGTGACGAATATCCGTGAGATCGGCCGCGCCGTGCGGCGCGGCGGCGCCGATGGCATCAGCCTGATCAACACAATTAATTCCATCATGGGCGTGGACTTAACGACGCTGGCGCCCAAGCCCAGTGTGGCTGGATTCGGCACGCATGGAGGATATTGCGGGCCGGCGGTCAAGCCGATCGCTCTGAACATGGTCAGCGAAGTGGCGCGCGATGAGCAGATTGGCCTGCCCATCAGCGGCATTGGCGGCATTCGCAAATGGGAGGACGCCGCCGAGTTTCTGCTTTTGGGCGCGACGACCGTACAGGTTTGCACGGCGGTTATGCACCGGGGATTTGGCGTGATCAAAGCCATGCGGCGCGGCCTGGAGCAATGGATGGACCGCCAGGGATATGCTTCGATCGCTGAAGTTACGGGGCGGGCGCTGCCGAATATCAAGACCTGGGGCGATCTGGACCTGAATTTTAAGGTGATCGCAAAAATCAATGAGTCCACCTGCATTCACTGCGGTATCTGCTATGCCAGTTGCGAAGACGGCTGCTATCAGGCCATAGACTGGGAGAAGATGTCGCGCCCGGATTACGAGAAGAAATTCGGTGCGCCGCGCCAGCTAAAAGAGGAAGGCGCGCCGAACCTGCAATTGAGCCAGGATGCCAAAGCGATCGATGTATTTACAGTGAATCGCGACGCGTGCGTGGGATGCAACATGTGCGCGCTGGCCTGTCCGGTGGAAGGATGCATCACCATGGAAGAAATTCCCGGCGATAAACCGCCGATGAACTGGAACCAATACCAGACGCTGCTTAAATCAGGCCGGATCCAGCCGATCGGGCCTAAGAAAGCCGTCCGAACTTAGGAACATATTCATGCCGCGAATTGTTCGAGCAGGATTAATTCAGGCTACGCTATGCGAGCCGGCCACATCGCCAACGGCCAAAATCAAAGAAGCGATGATCGCCAAGCACGTTGACCTGACCGAGCAGGCCGCCGCCAAGGGCGTACAAGTGCTCTGTTTTCAGGAGCTTTTTTACGGCCCATATTTTTGCGCCGAACAAAAGGCCAAATGGTATGAACTGACTGAGCATATTCCTGATGGCCCGACGACGAAACTCTTTTGTCAGATCGCAAAAAAACACCAGATGGTGATTGTTTTGCCGATCTATGAAGAGGAACTGACCGGCGTGTATTACAACACGGCCGCGGTCATCGACGCCGACGGCAGCTTTTTGGGAAAGTTCCGCAAGGCGCACATACCGCATTGCGAGCCGGGATTCTGGGAAAAATTTTATTTTCGGCCCGGAAATCTGGGATATCCGGTTTTCCAGACGCGCGTCGGCAAAATCGGCGTCTATATCTGCTATGACCGGCATTTCCCCGAAGGCTGGCGGGCGCTGGGACTGGCCGGGGCGGAGATCGTTTTCAATCCGTCGGCCACCGTGGCGGGTCTTTCAGAATATCTGTGGAAGCTCGAGCAGCCCGCGGCGGCGGCCAACAATATGTACTTCGTCGGCGCCATCAACCGGCCGGGATTTGAAGAGCCTTGGCGCATCGGCGAGTTTTACGGCAGTTCTTATTTTGCCGACCCGCGCGGGCAAATCATCGCCCAGGCGCCGCGCAGCACCGACGGCCTGGTGGTGGCTGACCTCGATCTGGATATGATTCGACAGGTGCGGAATGTCTGGCAGTTTTACCGCGACCGCCGGCCTGAGACGTATCAGCCGCTGACTAATCCCTGATTTTGGAGCATATAAATGGTTCCAGCCAATACAGCCACAGCAGCAGTTTCTCCCGTGGCCAAACGGCTTTCGCTACCCGTTTGTGCGCACACGCCGGAGCCTTATACCGGCCCCGACAAGGCGCAGACGCTGGCGCTGCGGCAGCAATATCTCTCGCCCGGATTGATCCGCTATTACAAAGACCCTCTGATGATTGTCGAGGGTCATATGCAGTATGTATGGGACGAAACCGGCAAACGCTATCTGGATGCGTTCGCGGGGATCGTCACGATCTCGGTGGGGCATTGCCATCCGCATGTTGTGGAAGCTGTGAAAAAACAAGTCGGGACCCTGCAGCACACCACGACGATCTACCTGCATCCCACTATTGGGCTGTTTGCAAAAAAACTCGTCGATCACATGCCGGCCGGATCGAACTTATCCAATTGCTATTTCACCAACAGCGGTTCGGAGGCCAATGAACTGGCTCTGCTGGCCGGAAGGGAATTTACGAAAAATGCGGATGTCGTTTCGCTCCGCAACAGCTACCACGGCGGAACCGGCGCGACGATGAACCTTACAGCGCATGGCAATTGGAAATTCAAATCCAATCCGGGTGTGACGGTAAAAAATGCTACGCCGGGTTATTGCTATCGTTGCCCGTACGGCCTGACGTACCCATCGTGCGATCTCAAATGCGCCCATGATGTCAAGGATCTGATCGAATACGAAACGTGTGGGGAGGTCGCGGTTTTTATTGCCGAGTGCATTCAAGGCGTCGGCGGGGCGGTGACGCCTCCAAAAGAATATTTCAAGATTGTTTATGAGATTGTCCGCAAGCACGGCGGCATTTGCGTGGCCGATGAGGTTCAGGGAGGATTCGGCCGCACCGGCACAAAGTTCTGGGCATTTGAGAACTGGGATGTTACGCCTGATGTGGTGACCATGGCCAAGGGGATCGGCAACGGTGCACCACTGGGTGCGATGGTAACCCGTCCGGAAATCTCCGCCACGCTGACCAACCGGATTCATTTCAATACTTTTGGCGGAAACCCCGTGAGCATGACGCAGGGCCTGGCGACGCTGGAGGTCATCGAAGCGGAAGGAATTCAAGCCAATGCGTTAAAGGTTGGCGGGCATCTGAAAAACCGCTTGATGGCTCTGGCCCAGAAGCATTCGCTCATCGGCGAAGTGCGCGGCATGGGCCTGTTGTTGGGCATTGAACTGGTGAAGGATCGCAAGAGTAAAGAACCGGCTTCTAAGGAATGCGCCGCAGTGGTGGAACTGGCGCGGCAGCGCGGCCTGCTATTGGGCAAAGGCGGTTTATTCGGCAACGTGTTGCGCATCAAGCCGCCGATGTGCGTGAGCATGGATGACGCGAATTTTATCGCCGACTGCCTTGATGAAGTGCTGCCGTTAGCCGGCAGCGGCGTCTGATTGTCAATACCGCATACCTACCGTTCAGCTCCTATTAAAAGAAAGGCTAAATATTGTGTCCGGGCCTCCTGATAATAACAAAGGATTTGAGGAAACAAGGCGGACAATTCGCTCGCCCATTCGCATTTGGCCTTTAATAATTATAGGTGAGATTCTTTTAATAGGATTTATATTAATATTTATATATGCCGCAATATATCTAACTCCGCCAGGACTCGATAATATCCGACTGGCGGCACAACGGGCGTTCTGGATAAATGGCCGGCCTACTCCTGAAGCATTAATAATATTCTTTCTTTGGCTTCTTGGAAATTGTCCGATTTTCGTTGTTTATGGATGGATATTATTAAGACGATTGATTAAGCCGACAATTGAAAATATTTCTTACAAATCACCGGAGAGTGGTTTAAGAATAAAGTTATACACTTGTTATTTATTTCTCAATTATGTGGTTGTAATTGGCGCAATTTTATCGATGATTGTAGAGACCTTTCATTTGGGCTGGATCGGTGACAATACAAGTGGCGTTTTCAATGTCTTATGTTTATTACAGTCCGTTCCAGGAGTAGCTTGTCATATTGGCGCTAAAATTATTATAAGCTCGACGACAGAAAATCTCCGGCCCAACTGGTGGAGTGTTGCTAAGTTTGCCCCTCCTGTCTTGCGTTGGTGTCTATATTTATTCTGCCTATTCCTTTTAGGGTATATCGCATGTGTATTCTATCAAGCTATATTCGGGCATATAAACATGGTGTCTGATAACCGAACCTTCATTTATTTTATATTTTGTTTAACTGTAGCTATAGCTTCTGCGGTATCAATTGCCGCTCGCCGAAGAATCGCCGCCAAGGGAATTACAGGCACACCGTAATAGTATTTTGGATTACGCGCGCAGCGATACCTTTGCGGAACGAACAGGAGATAAAATGATAAAATTAACAGATGGGCTTGAGCATGGCGTCATCTGATTTTATTACAGGTTCTTGGCCAAGGCATCCAGCAATTCCGTCACATTGCGGGCTGCAAGCACCCTGCTCCGGTTCTTCGGATGAATAAATTCCTCGGCGACCGCCCGATCGAACTGCGCCAACAGCGGGTCATAAAATCCATCGATGTTGAGGATGCAGCACGGTTTGTTGTAAATACCCAATTGCGACCAAGCCAGGATTTCACAGAATTCATCGTAAGTCCCAAATCCGCCGGGTAATGCGACAAAAGCATCGGCCCGCTGGGCCATGGTGGCTTTGCGCTCATGCAGGGAGGAGACGATCAGAAGCTCTTTGATGCCCCGGTGCCCTTTTTCCTTGTGGTCAAGTGAGTGGGTGATCACGCCGACAACTTCCGCTCCAGCCTCCAGCGCCGCATTGGCGATTACGCCCATCAGCCCCATGCTGCCGCCGCCATAAACCAGCCGCCATTTTCGTCGCCCGATTTCGCGGCCCAGCAACACGGCCGCTTCGTGATAGACGCGTTTAGCCCCCGGACTTGACCCGCAAAAAACACAAATCGATTTCATGTGGCGGATTATCCTTGTGC
>DATJSN010000110.1:0-19365 GCA_035504095.1 Phycisphaerae bacterium
AAAACTGTGGGACAGGCTTCCAGCCTGTCAGGATCGGTAAAATTAATGACAGGCAAGATGCCTATCCCACAAAAAAATTCAGGATTCCGGGTTAATTTCCAGACAATCAATCGACCACACGCGCTCACATCCGCCCTCATCGGACTGCGCGACCACAAGCATCTGTCGTCCGTCATCTATCTGAATCATGTCGTCCACTTGGGCCCCGATATTTTGATACACGATAATTTGATGTGAAATTTCCACGCTCAGTCGCATGTTGATATCTTTTGTGGTCCCGCGTGGCGCTTGCAAAACGCGCGCGCCGACATCGGCGAAAATGACATTCATCTCGCGGACTTCGCCGCCGGCCGCATCGTAGGTAACGGTTGGCCGGTACAGCGTGATCGTCCTGTTGCATAGAAGCGCCATGCTCATTGAATCGCATCCTGATACGCCGTCAGCAGACGTTTAATCTCGGGCGTAAATAAATAGCTCCCCGATCGGCCTTGCCAGACGTACCCGCCCAGGCGCCCTACCTGTTCGCCGGCCTTCGTTAAATCCTGGGCATGGATCGCGTTCCCCACCAGAAGCGCACAGGCAAGCTGCACGTCTGCAGGAACGAGTTGACCGCACACGTAAGCGCCTGCGGAATGATCGTTAACCAGATTTGTCGCCGTTACTTCAGAGCTGTTCACATTAATCTGGACAACCTCTTCGTTTTGCGTTCCGGCGTCGAGAAGCAATTGCCACGAATTGGCAATGTTCCACGGTCCCTGATCGGGTACGTAGCCGTTGTTGTTGGCCAGCGGAAGCACAATGTTGCTGCCGGCGGAAATGTCGCCGGTCAACGTGGTAACAAAGCCGTATCCGGCAAAATAATCGGCCAACGTCGAATTCAAGCCCACCGCCGGCAGTGTGATCTCCGGATAATAGCGGTTAAAAAACGAGCCGTTGACGCCGGGCTTAAAATTAAGCCTCGCCTGGGCATATAAAATGTCAAAGCTCGCCGCGGTATAGGTCTGCGGGGCCGGGCCATCCGGGTAAAGCGTGATGGAATTCAACTCTACCAGCGGCGCAAATCGAAGCGATAGCGTGCCTTTCGCGTTTCCATCGTAAGACTCCACATAACGGTGCGCGTGGAACGAACGGCGGCAAAACCGCTCAACCATGCCTGATAGAGATGTAATCAGGGCTTCCAGCATCCCGGTCGGTACAGACGATGCGTCCTGTACGATGCCCTGCACGTACTCTAATTCGACAATATCCATTACCCTGAATAGGCAAAATGAAAGACCCGTTCCTGAGAATCTATTTTAAAAACATAGCGAGAGCCGCGTTGTTTTGTTGGAGTCCCTATGCATAATCACCTAGCATCAACATGTGTATAATCACCTACCGAATTTGTTTGCAATTAAAATTCAAGTTGTGTTAAAATTTTCCAGGAGAATTACGCAAGTTCCAGAAGTGCCCATGCGTATGACCGAGTGGATTGCCTGCATTGGCGCAGGCCAATGAAGCTGCGAAAACAAACGAAGTGATAAAAGAGATCGGTTCAGTGGGAAATCCGTGAACATCTCTTTTTCAAATCCTTGCTCGTGGAGCACAAACAATGATGCAAACTAAGCCCTTTTTTATTGTCGGCCACGAACGATCGGGTACAACGTTAATGGCGGTCATGATGGATCGGCACAGCCGGGTGGCCGTCCCTCCTGAAACCCATTTTTTCGAGCAGGTTTGCCCGATTCATAAAGCCCATCAACGCGCCGCCCCGGAAATTCTGGTGGATCAATATTTCCGTAGCCGACTCTCGCAAAAACTTAAGCTGGCGCGACAGGAGCTGCTGGACCGGCTTGATGGCCGGAAATCATCCTGGGCGGACCTTTTCCGGGTTGTTTTAAACACTTATGCCGTCAATCACTGCAAGGAATTGTACGGAGAGAAAACTCCCGTTCATTATAAAATTGCTCCGCAACTTCTGGAACTTTTTCCCCAATCGCGCATGATCTGGATGTTCCGCGACGGCCGGGACGTGCTCTTATCACTGAGTAAAGTCCCATGGAAAATTCACAGAATACTTCGGGTCCATGCCTGGGAATGGCGCCGTTCGATGGAACAAATGCGACAGCGTCAGCGCCAATATCCAGATCGCATCATTGAGGTTAAATTCGAAAATCTTTTGACCAATCCGGAATTCGAATTGAATCGGGTATGCCAATTCCTCGGAATTGAATTTGAACCCCGGCAAATGAATCCGGAGATTTCAAGCGATGTGGTGATGCTGTCCATACTGTTCAGGCAATATTGCGCGCTTGGGGCGATAGATTCCAGCCGCATTGGCGGATGGAAACGGGGATTTTCCCCGCAACAGCAATCATTGCTGAACTCCGTCATGCAGCCATGCCTGAGCCAATTCGGCTATCTGACCGATGATCCGACGAACGGGCGCCCCAAACTGGAAAAACTAAAAAATGATATGGCCAATCTTCTTTGCCGGAGCAATTTGAGCTGGTACCGCTCGGTGGCCGCACGACATTTAAGAAAACACACCATCATGTTAGATGCGCCGAGGGAAACGGAGGCCTCAACCCAAACTATGTCAACGCTGGATGAGGTTGCTCTTGGGGTGCCTGCGGCCATTGGCGAATCGGGGCTACAGAACTCCAGTTAAACCGTTCATCTACGCCGCTTTTAGCTTCTGGGTTTCCGTGCCTGTGGACGAAAAATCATAAAAATAGAGCGTCTTTTTGGACCCGTCGGAATTACAACAAACGGCCTGCGTCCGAAGTAGCGGCCTGATCCGTCGGGCGAACTCAGTGTCTTCATTCTTGTTTTGTTCCGGAAATTTTATCTTGCAGGCCAGGTCCGTCCGGATCGGGCAAAGATGGTTAGGCGTCCTTTCATAAAGCGTCGCGGTATTGCGGTACGCGCGATATTTAAGGTCATAATCGAATTTGAGTAGGTTGGCTCCGTCCATGCTGAATTGACCGTTAAATACCACGCAGTCAGCGCGAGCAACGCCGTCAATAGCTTTAAGTACAGATGCGACATAATCCGGGGCAATTCGGTCGTCGTCGTCGATAAAACAGCTAAATTTGCCGCGTGCCCGGCTCATCAGAATGTTGCGCTTGGCGCCAACCGTAAATCGCTTCTGATCGAGCAAAACATGCAATTCGACCCGGTTGTGATCGGCCAAACTGAAAATCTGCTTGTAAATCTGTGGCAGCAACACGTCTGAAAAGTGCCGCCGCGAATCCAATGCACAAACCAGAATGGAAAGGTCCGGTTGTCTGATCCCAAAGCCGGCCTTTTTTCGCCTCTTATAAGTTTCTTCGTCCTGCTTCCAGAACAGATTGTTCCGGTTGTACGTTTCGTCCGGGGTCTGGCCGCGATGCCGATGCTGGAAGATCGGCAGATCAATAAATTGATTTTTCCGGAGCGCACCAACCACTTCTGTTTGTTCGCGGTCGCACCACAGGCTCTTATAGTCCGGATGATAGATATATCCCCAACGCCGCCAGAGGTTGACACCCATCACGGGAATCGTAGCAAAGCGTTCGTAAGCCGTGTAAGCATCCGGAAAATGTAGGAAACCATCCAGCGCGGGAAAGTGCCATTGCATGGCGCGCCGGATCGTTTCGTCCCAGCCAAAAACCTCAGGCGTAAAATCATCGCTGGCCAGAATCACAACATCCCAGCCGCCGCCGGTATCAAGTTGTATGCCGGCATTACAGGCGGCGATTTTGCCGCGTGAAGGGACAACCAGAATTTCCAATGTGTTTTTTCCATTGGTAATCTCTGGATGAGCGCGCAATTTTTCGGCTTCTTCAATGGATGGCTGATCGTCAACGTCAATCGTAAATTGAAAATGAACGCGGTTGACGCCGGACGTTCTGCGTAGCCATTGATTCGCGGTTTGTCCGAATCTTTCCGGACAACCGCGCGTGGGATGTTTAACTAAAAATTTCATAAGGGTCTCTAACAAAACAAGCCGGGAGTGTGGGACAGGCTTCCAGCCTGTCGGGAAAGAACATGACAGGCAAGATGCCTGTCCCACATGTAGAACAGGCTCTCCAGCCTGTTTCCTCATTGAGCAGCCTGGAGAGACTGCTCTACATTTTGTTAGAGACCCTAAGTCATCCCATGTTCGGCCAAAATCAATTTCATTTCGTCCAGCTTCTTTTCGATGCGATCAAGCTGCTGTTGCTGCTGTTTTTGAATCATCGGAAGCTTTGCCAGCCAGATAATGACGCTCACAAAAGCGCCGGCGGCCATGACGCCTGCCATAACCCAGTCGGCCCCGCTTTCCCAAAAGTCACTTAATATTTGTTTCATGTCTGGCTCACTTACTCGTATATAGCCCCCGGCTTGCCGGGGGCAGCAATCTCCGAACAACTAAATTTGCTCGTCGCGCGCGGAATGTCGCGAACTCTGGCATTCGGCAATCTCTGCCCCGGCCAAGGCCGGGGCTATGTGAGATCAACTTGCCGGCGTGGCTGATGAAGACGAAAACAGGTTTGTAATCCGGCCCCAAAGCCACGCCAAATTTTTTTCGATCCATCCCCAGACGCAACCAAGTCCCAGGCCGACATAATGGAAGGGGTAAAAAACAAGCGTCGCTAAAACAGGAAACTTGACTCCAAGAGAATCCGCCCAGCCAGACTCGCTAAACCATATAAGCAGCCCGACAACCAGCAGAAGAAACACCAAAAGGCCGAGTTTGTATATCAAACCGGACCGCACCTTGGCTGCCGCGGCGCTGGCGGATGCCTTCTCCGCGCCGACAATCTGCCTGGGCAGATTGTTGGCTGTTTTAGCGGCACTCTGAGCCGCAGTGTTGGCGGCCTGTGCATCATGCAAAGTCGTCTGGGCGCTATTCACCACGGCGCTAGCTGCCGGCTGCAACTCTGTCGGAACTTGCTTCTGTAAATTCGTCGCCAGATTCACGGTACTGCCGGCGGAGTTCAGCGTGGCTTGAGTCAGCGAAACAACGTTTTGCACTTCATGGATGACCGGCGCCGCCGCCTGGTTGGCATCGGTGGTCTCTTGTTGCGTGGCGCAGCCATAAAGCGTCGTCAACGCGACCATCATCAGGGAAACAACAATAATTTTGATTTTCACGGTAAATTCTCCTAAAAATTCTGTGGGACAGGCTTCCAGCCTGTCGGTAAAAAGTAATGACAGGCAAGATGCCTATCCCACACATAGCCCCGGCAATAAATGCCGGGGCTATGAGAGTTAAAAACCTCATTAACTATCCGGCCCGCCGCCGGGAACACGTGCGGCCAGCGTTACAAAGCCGCTGCGGCTGTTGGCCCCGTTGGGAATTTCCAGCGGCTCGGTGCGCGCCGTTTTGCCGTCGATACGATAGAGAATTCGATACGCGACTTCGGCACTGTCAAAGTAGAAGTGCATCGACATCGCGGTTTCCAGCGGGCCGCTGGCTTTCGTGGACACAAAATACTGGCTTAGATCGGCCAGAATGATGTCGCCATGATGCCCCACCGGCGAGCAGTGATAGCTCCAGATCACCGGCAGTCCAAAAAGCCGCGGATTCGGCGACTGTTGAATAGTGCCCGCCGCGTAATAGAGATTGCGACCGGCGGTATCTTCCAACTGCTCGAACTGCGCCTCGGCGTCCGGATGCGCGATCCAGGCCACATTGGTAAAATCGCCCGGCCGCGGCGTCCAGAGTTGCGTCTTCATGCTCACCAGATTCGGATAAGTGATGCTGTAAGGCGCCTGGCCCTCCGCGGAAGAAGCGGTGATTAACGCGCCGGAATTCAGAATGCCTTGCGGCTGGCCGTTTCCGCTGCCGCTGATGAACGCGCTGTTCAAATCCCACGCCAGCGCGATTCCGCCTTCATCGAAAATAAAGTTGGACAGCGCCACGTTGTTGTCCGCAAGCAATTCATCCGTCACCGGCAACAGCGTTCCCCACCGGTTAAGGTTCATCTGCACGCGGTTGTACACCGGCTTCTGTGGCGTAATCTGCACGCCGTCGGCGTTCAGCCACGTGCCCAGCGACCCGCCGCCCGCCGCGGTTGCGCCGAGTTCAGTCATGGATCGCACCGGAATAAACAGCGTATTGCCCAGATTGATCGGATATTTTCGGGCCTTATCGAACAACAGCGACTCGGCCAGCACGTCGCGATAAAGCTGGCTGGCGAATTCCTGCGGAACCAATGCGCCGCCGTCGGCGAGATTGGTTTCATCCATGCCGTCGGCTTTGTAGATCGCCCACATTTTTTTCAGCCGTTCATCGGTCCCTTTGCCCGTATAGTGCTTGCGCACCGACTGGGCGAATTCGCCGAGATTGCGAAACCCGGACTTGGGATCATCCAGCGAAAGATCGCGCCCAATGACAATGTTGGGCCGGTCCTTGTACGCCTTGTTGATCTGGTCAGCCAGTTTCGCCGTCATCTTTGTCGCCGCGGCCTCAAGCTGCTCGTCGATGTTCTTCTGAATCATCGCGACGGCGGCATCCAGTTCGGGGTTTTCGGATACGGCCACGGCGGCCTCGGACTCGATAATGCCCTTGGCCACGTCTTCGGGAAGGTCAATCGTCTGGTCTTTCTTGGTCCCAGACACATATTTGATTTTCAGCGTTTTCATATCTGCTCCGGAAATGAGCGGTTAATTTATAAAACCGGCGTCCAGTCACAGCTTCGGGAATTGCCTGGGTCGTTCTTCGCCGCAGGTCTACCCAACGCGTGCTTTTATTGCCGCACAGAATGAATAGACTTAATGACATCCCTGAAGGGGCTGCAAATTTACAGCCCAGTGTTGTCCCGATATCGGGACTACGCTGGGACAATAAATCCGAACGTCATCAACCCTGACGGGGTTGCGGCAAAAGGCGCGCATGATTGAACATTCGATTTGAAGCAACCCTTTCAGGGTTGGTGGATGGGTTTGGTCATGTTCCCGGCGTAGTCCCACAAGGCGGTACAACGCCGGGCTAAATGATAGTGCCCCGTTGGGGTACAACGATAAACCTCTTATTGATCCGTATTGCGATCTCTAATGCATATTCAGACTTGGATTTTCGTGCTTCTGTAACAACCGGAACTGCTCCGGGGGCAGCTTCTTCAATCTGGTCGGAATCCGTTTTTTGAATCCCCAACAACGCAATTGTTTCCGCTGATATGCCCTTGGAAATGGCCAACGCCACCGCTTCCGGATTCGCCGGTATGCCGACAAGGCTGTACTCGAATGGTTCCCACTCGCGATAAACCCGCTTGGCCGCGCCATAGGTTTTCACTTCCAACGCCGTCGGCGGTCCAACCTGCAAAGCCGTGGCGCCGATGCTGTAGCCGTTCAGAATGCCATCCTGGGCCAGTGCGAAGCAATCCCTGGCAAATTCCGTTTTGTCGGAAAACCGGGATTTCGCCAGCACGCGATTTCCGCTGGCCTTGATCCACTTGCTCACCGCGATCGGCTTATCCGTGTCGTGGTTATAAAAAACCGTCATGCCGCCATAGTTTTTGCGTACCAGGCCGCTGGGCAAAACTATCTCGCCATCACGGTCCACGGCGGGTGTACTGATGCAGGCCACGATTTCCCGTTTGCCCGGCGCCACGTCGATAAGCTCGGCATCGGTGAATTTGAAAAATTTCTCCATACCCTGAATAGGCCAATCGTCCCGCTATTTGGGGTACAAGTTTAGTTTGAAAATTCAAGTATGTACTTATGGGCTTTCAAGGTGAGCATTGAGCCTGTTTTTTATTGCGCGCCGCTGTGGCGGCGAAATAAAAAACGGTGCGGGGCCACCGCCCCGCACCGTTTTAAGGGTAAAAGATAAAAAGGGCAAAGGGTTATCTTCGCATGCCCCTTCGCCGAACCAACATCCCCATCACACCGAAGCCGAAAATCCCCAAGGACGCTGGCTCAGGAACAGCAAGATCGACGACACGGAACCCGAGCTCGTAGTCCTCATGCGTCGGATCCTCGATACCGTAGATGTTGGACTCCAAGACGCCGCCGAGGTAGCTGAACGACCCGCCCCGCAGCCCACGATACGAAGTATCATAGATCGATTCGTTCCATTGCCATACGTCGCCGCCCTGATCGTAAGTGCCGTAATAACTCGGATAGGGATAGGAACCTACGGGGGTCGTATCTGAGCTATTGTAGTTGGCTTGTGCAGTAGTAATTGTGTTGCTCTGCGTTGGATATTCCCAGTATCCACCCGTGTCATCGTTAAGAGTTGGATCGTAATACGCCGCCTTGTACCATTCATTTTCGCTGGTCACCGCCCATATCGCACCTGGGTTGCGAGTAATTGTGTTATTGGCTTCGCCTTCGGATGTAAGCGTATAAGTTCCTGTTTCGGTTGTGCCGTTTCCCTCCGGTCCGTTCGGCTGGCCATTATCCAGCCAGTTGGCGAATTGGCAGGCATCCCAGAAAGTCACATCAGTTACTGGATTATTTCCTCGGCCATCTGCCACGCTGTAGGTGTAGCTTCCTGAAGAACCGCTCTGGATAATTCCTGGATTACCGTTGCTAGTGCCAGCCATATTCGAGTTGTACAGATCATACGGATCGCTTGCGGCCACGGCGTTGAGAAAAGCCGTGTATTGGCTGGATGTTACATCGTACTCGCCTATGTTATAGGTGTAATCCACCGACCCGTAGTAGCCACCAGTGGAAGGGTCTGCCGCATTGCCGGGGTTTCCCACCGTCACGGTCGCGATGGTGACGGGCAACGCAGAAACAACACCGGCACTAGCCAGTGGGATGCACGATGCCGCTATTAACATCAAAGCCCGATTAGAACGTCTGGTGGAATTAATTTTAGTATACATTCATGTTCTCCCTTATTAAGAACCACGCAAAATCACCTAATGTGACGACAACGTTGAAAATAATTTAAGAGCAAAAAGTAATAGCCGACTTTAAATCCAATGTGTTGGGAGTATATACCGTCCGCCCGAGAACGCAAATTATTTCTTAAAAGCGAATATTTAGGATTCATCCTCCCCGCTTGCCATCGTCGGATACAAACAATGGCCGGTGCCGGCACAGGAATAAAAATCCATATATTTGATAGCGTTCTGATATGAAGTTTTAGCGAATGTTGTTAGTATTCAAGATTGGATTTACCGAGTCAGCTTTTGGAGAAAACGCCATGAAGAATCAAAAACCACGCATGATTTCATCCCGCACCAGGTCGCTGGTCATTGCCAGCACCGCCCTGACGGGCATGCTCTGTGGCGTTGTCGGACAGGCTAAAGCCGCCAGTCCGGGCACTACCGTTGCAACACCGACCACTCAACCGTCGAACGGTTGCAATGGCGGCTCTTGTTCAAAAAACGGCTGCAAGAGCTTGTAACAAAATGTAGAGCGGTCCCGATAGCCATCGGGACTGCTCAGTGAGGGAACAGGCTGGAGAGCCTGTTCTACATTCAACTAATGCTGGCGAGACGCCGGTGCATCTTTCCAGTCTTATTTTGTTAGAGGCCCTTAGTTTTTTGCACGCCGGGCAAACCAATTCATTCTGTGCCGTGGCCATTATCGGATATAGACACAAGACCCAACGGCGGTTGCATCATCGATTCCGCTGCCCTGGTCGTTGGCTGGCGCAGCCGTAATCTTGTAACTCTGGGTTGGGGACTCATCTGTACCCGTGCCGGGTAAGGCGTCCAAAAAAATTGCAGTAAAGCAATAACGCCAAGAAGGTAAGCTGGAATAATAAGCAGAGCCAATGCCAAGCGGATAATTTTTCTTCTGGCGGGATCATCGCGAATGGGCACGGTGGCCAGATATCCAACTTTTTTCCGGGCTGCGGGATATGACCGCGCCCAATCAATTTTGAAAGGCAGGGTAATCATCTTTCACCTCATTGTTGAAAAAACATTCCGGCGAAGTCCATCTTAAGGGACTCTAACAAAACAAGCCGGGAGCCGCGTTGGGCCGCAAATGGCCCAGATGCAAGGCGGAGGCCCGAAGCCGTATCCGAAGGATGATACATCGAGGGCCGACAACGCCGCAGATGGGCTATTTGCGGCCCAACCCTTCGGGACGCAGCGCCTTTTGGCCCCATACGGCGTCGCTTCTCCTCGCTGTATTGTATTGTAATACTTGCATCGTCGAAGCTCCTTGTCTGGGACCAAAATTCTCAGCGTCGCGGCCCCGCCTTGTTTTGTTAGAGTCCCTAAATAAAATTAAATTGTGAGTCAACCACTGTGCTGCATTGGGGACATCTGGCAATGTCGAATTCCTTTTGCTCCACCAGGATCATATTCCTGTTATGACACCTGGGAGTTGGTTCATCCTGGGTTGCCAGTTCCTGATCCATACATTCGGAGCACTCGTAAATATCAAACTTCACGTGCTCCAAAATGAATTCCAAAATTGGACTTTGGAAATGGCACTCTTTACACGTTAATTTAATTGGTTGGGCGCTGGATTCTTTTTCATTATTCATTTAACCATTCCCTGTAAATTTCGGCCAATTTTAGCGGTGCGCAGGCCGGCCCGGTTCCTGGCCGGCAATAAAAAACGCCGCGGCTTCAATCCTTGCTTTTTACCCCACAGGAATATCTAAGAGCATCTGACAAAAATTTTCGCAGCCTTCAGGCCGCTCTGATCTTTTTTTGTCAATTGATTTTTATCGCATTAGCATTGGCATGCCCTCAAGCAGATAATCATAAGGTTATACGCACAGTGGGCTTGTATTGTTACGCCAATTTTCGTTAAGAAGTTCAACAGGACCGGAATTTTCGCGGCGGACAATTTTTTGCTAAGTGATTGTACGAAAACTGAGGTTAAGCGATTATGCGTATTCATTTTTTCATCAAGGATTATCGCAGATTTAATGATGGCAAAAATCGGATCAGGTAAACGGCGTAACTATTAACCTATTGGTGCGAATGATTACAGTGACAACGAGAAAAATGTCGTGCCACTGTGGTAAAAAATCTCATTAATTTCTCTGCGCTCTCAGCGTAACCTCTGCGTCCTCAGCGTTAAAACGTCTACGTCGCGGCACCGCCGCCGTCTATCCCCTGTAACCTATCCCCTGTCCCCTTCGTTATTCCATGACTCACCAGCGACTTGCATATTTCTTCCGGCTCGCAAAGGAATCTTGCGGCTAATGTAATCGCCGCCGCGCGTTCGATCCGACCACGTGTCACCTGGGCATTGAGCTTGAGTAAAAATTCCGCCTCACGTGCCGACTTGTTTGTAGGCGTCATTTGCGGCGTCGTTTCCGGCGGCTTGATATTCGCCCCCGCTTCATTGCTTTTAGAGCCCGGCGTTGCGGAGTTGTCCGTCGGCGCGCCGCTTTGAGTAATCTGTTCCGCATCCGCCTGCCTGTTGGCGGGAAGTTCATCCGCCAGTGCATCGTCGCGTTTATCAAAACCCAGTGAAACCCGAATTTCGTTATCCGTCAAAACTTTGGCCGCTACGCCTACCTGCGTGCGCTGCAGCTTGTTGTTTTCGTCCGCCGGTATGGGATTCTCAAACGCCAAAAACAATCCCGAACCATACATCGCAACAAGTTCCTGATTCAGCGATTGTTCAAGGATCAGCAGCCGCGGCAAAATTGTGTTTACTGCGTGTAGGTGAATCGCGCCGGCCATGTTGGCGAACGTCGCATCCTTGGAAACCAGAGCCTCACCGATGCCGTATGCATTGCACAGCCGCCGGAACGATTCCTGCCGAATCTGCAATTCGTTCAGGTCCGCCGGCGAATATTGCGTGGGTGCGAACGTTCCGGGCTTTTTGGCCACAAGCACGCGCCCATTGCCCGAACCTTTGAACTTTTGATTCCAGTTGTTCTCCGTGCGCTCGGCGTCATTCTTGTCGATAAATTCTTCCTTGGGAATGAAAATCCCGTCGATCCGGGCGCGGTTATCCAGCAGGTAATTTTGATGCGCAATGTATTTGCCGGACAGCGTTGAATCCATGAACGCCGAGCGCAGCGGGCTTTGGCGTCCGCCATAAGGATCGGTCACATCTGGGAACCGAAAGTCGATCACTTCGTGAGCGTCCAGATGAACCTGTACCGTCGTCTGCGGCAAAAGCGGAATGAACAAATATCCAACAACCTGCATGTTGGATTTCCGTAGAGGGTGCAGTTGTTGCGTCGGCAAAACCTTGATTTCCGCGGGCAGGCCCAGCGCCCCTTTGATGATCTGCCAGTACGCGCCGCTGAACACTTCCATGTACATCTGCGTGGCGTACCGAAGCTGATATCCGTTCATGCCGACATTGTCTTTTTCCAACAGGTCCAGCAGCGGATGTTCGAGCACTTCTTCGATGTCTTCGCTGGATTCCAGATGCTCGGCGAGCGTGGGCCGCGACTTGAGGTATTTTTTAGTCTGCACGCCGATCTTTTTGGTTTTATACGCCTTGGTCGTCGTCGATTTTGCCTGGCAAAACAGCCTCCAGCGTTGTTTGGCAACTGCATGGGCGTTGTAGTTGCAGCAGGTATATACGTCGCCATTGGTCAGGAATTCGGCCAGCAGGCCGACATCGGAGGGAACGGAACGTCCGCCAATGGTTCCAATGGCCGGCGATCCGAGCATCAGCCATCCGTCGCCCAGCGCTTTGGTGAACTCGCCGGACGGCTTCACATAGTACGTGGTGCTGCTGTCCTCGGCGCCGCGGTTGGCCTGATGTACCTTAACTTCCCAGCCGTTGGCCTTTAGCGTTTTAAAGAGTAATTCCATTATGGTTAATAGGAAAAATAACCGCTGAATTGTGATCCGCAGATTTCGCAGATTTTAGCCACAGAGGACACAGAGAAAATTTAGAGAATAGTTTTCAAATCTTTCTTTTGACACCTTCGCCGAACCAACATCCCCATAACGCCCAGGCCGAGAATTCCCAATGACGGCGGCTCAGGAACAATCTCGACTACACGGAACCCGACGCCGACGCCCCCACCCGCCGGGTCGCCGATATCGGAGTAGCTGGACTCTAGAGTGAGGCCATAATTGAGCCATCCCCCGCCTCGCAACCAGCCGTAAAAAGTTCAATATGTATTCTGTCGCACGCCCTCAGCGTAACCTCTGCGACCACCGCATTAAAAATTGCCCTGTCGCCTCAATGATTATTTTAGGACATTTCACCCTACGCGCGCGATGATGGAGTTAATGACGGGTATTCAGAATCAATACGAAAAAGCAGTTGTTTAATACTAGCCGCCAATAAAATAGCAACCAAATTAATAATCCCATTCACCATTTCTATTCTCTGGTAACAAGGCTCGCTGAATAACCTAATATTGTGGAGAAAGATTAAAAATTCAATAGAGATAAACCGCAATAAATGAAAATCGACCTCGATTAGAATATATGAGATGTTACCCGCCGAAAAAATAAGGAAGCCTGAAATACTTATAAACAGATCCAACCAGCATAGAATCTCAAGAAGCGAAGTGTTTGCGGCCTTGGCAAACCGTATAAGACATTTTAGAAATATAAGCGTTGCCAATAGGCCAAAGCAAGAAAGAATCGTCTCCAGCAAATGTAATGATAGAAATAAGATCCAGATCGCCCGTGACATTACCAAATGCAAATAAAGCGAATTTGCAGTAATAAGTATTACCAAACAGGCACAGGTCAAAACTAATAATTTGAGCATTTTCGGCAAAATACTTCTTGCACCGATGGGTGTTTCGGCAATTCCATTGGCGAATAGCCAATATCCAATTAATAGGAAGATCCATATCACAGGAAAGAAAATCTGGAGTACCCAGTCAGTGTGTGGAGGAATTTGCTGGCCCTGAGCAGCAAGTTCGCTGGTATGTTCCAATAATCCGAGATCACGATAGGCAAATAGAATATCCAATACCCATGCAAACATTAAAAAAAGAAAGCTGCTCTGAAGAATTGTCGGTACATCAACTTTTTGTATTTCCTGGATTGATTTCGCTTCTTCCATCATGATTGAGATTCCGGTGTCGCAGATATAAATGCCAAAAGAAATGATAAGTATTGGATTCTGTCTGCGTCAATTCGGTGTACGCAACATACGCCGTGGTGAAATCATGCTTTGCCATCCTCTGCGTCCTCCACGTTAAAACGTCGTGCCGTTGTGTCGTTGTGGTAAAAATAATTTGATAAAAATTCTTCTGTGTTCCCCCGTGGCACTCTGTGTCCCCTGTGGTGAACGTTTTTCGCTCTCACTCTTCCCCCCACATGGCGACATGAAGCCGGCGCTGGTCTTCTTTTTCCCGTTCCTGCTGTCTGATAATTTCCGGGTCCGGCAACGCCAACCGCCCCGCCGCTTCCCGTTCGGCCTGCATGGCCGTCCGTTCATCCATCTGTTTTGGTTCTGCCGGCGGTTGGCCGTAATCGACGCCACAGACTAAATACCGCAAGGCATCCATCGCGTGATTGTTGGCATCTTCCGGTATGGTTTTCTGCGCGCCGGCAGAATCTTTGGAATACTCGTATTCACTTGCTTCACGCGCCACCGCCGTGCAGCAGTCCCAGACTTCCAGCCGCCCTGAGTTCACCCGCTGCTCGACCATCGCGATGCCGGTTGTTATCTGTTTAACCTTGTTCGCGACGGCCGGAATATCCAGGCGGCGAAGCTGGGCGATGAGGTCCGCACGCGCCGGATCGCAGTAATAGCATTCAACAGCCCATTTAATCGTCAGTTCCCTCACCCGGCGGGCAAGCTCATCAAACGGCATTTTTGTTTCGTAAATTTCTTCTATGATCCGCAGGACGCCATCCTGTGAGAGTACGCCGATGACCACCGCCGTCGGATCGGTCCAGCCCCAGTCGATGGCGCCCGCGCTGCGCACGGCGGGAATAGTCATCTTGCCGGACGCGGGCGCCGGGACAATGCAATCGGGAAGCTTTGGGTAAACCAGGCCCTCCGCCGCGGCCCATACGCCATCGAGTAAGCGCTTACGGCGTACGCCGGTAAGTCGCGATAGAACCTCCTGCCGGTAGCGCGCGCCGCGATGAGTCCATTTTCCATCCGCGAACATAACCGGATTGTCTGTCAGTCGGCTTTTTAATCGCACAAGCTCGCCGATGTTTGCCCGCTGATTCAGCCAGTGCCCGGGCGTGCCGGGATTGCAATCCAGGATAATTTGATTCCAACCCATCGCATCGCCGGACAGGCGCGTTACCAGCATTTCGTAATCGTTCACGGAAAGCTCGGTAGCTTCAAAACCGGTGATCGTGTCGAATTCAGTGGACATAATTCGAGCCGGATCGTCGCAACCCGCGATAACGATTTCAGCGCCGCCGGGCATGATGTAGCTGGATCGTCCGTCACGCTGCCTGGCGTCGGTGATCCAGCCGCGCGGTTTGGCGATCTCTTCCCAGATTTGCAAAACGGATTGCGTCATTGATCGCCGGGTTTTTCGTACCCACAGGTGACGCGAATGAAGATAGCGTAAGCAAAGCTGTGCCGTGCGAACGATTGCCGCCGTGGTCTTGCCGGTGCGCGCCGGGCCTTCCAGCAGCACGCGCGGGCTTGGGCATCGGAAAAGTTCGCTTGCCGCACCGTTAAATTTCATTGGAGATGATCCATTCGGCGGCGCCGGCATTATTTTTTTATGGTGCATAATTTAGAATCACTAACAAAATGTAGAACAGGCTCTCCAGCCTGTTCCCTCATTGAGCAGCCTCTCATATAGCCCCCGGCTTGCCGGGGGCAGAGTTCCACAACAACTAAATTTGCTTATCTCGCGCAGAATTTTGCGAATTCTGATATTCGGCAGTCTCTGCCCCGGCCAAGGCCGGGGCTATGTGAAAAAACATTTGCGGCCTAATGCGGCTCCACTTCTTTTTTCTTCTCATCGAGTATCACAATAAGCTGCTCCGGATCAGGACCGGCCGAGGCTTCATTCTCGTTGCTCTGGCCGAGTAATTGCCGGCCCAGCCAGATCATCATTGTGACGTTGCCCCCCAGTGCCGCTTCGATCTGTGCCTGACGCAGATTTTTTCGCACTTCGGCCCTGTTTTTGGCAAGAATTGGCGCAAAACGCTTGGCGCCAATCGCCGCTACAGTGCAGCCGAGGATGTCGGCGATCTCGGAATTGCTGCATCCAGCCGCCGCGAGTTCGCCGACGATCTTTGAGTCAGGATTGTTTTGTAGTCTTGGCATAAAAACCTCTAATATTTAGCCACAGAGATCAACGTAGGGGATAGGGAACAGGGCACAGGCCATAGAATTTCAACCACGAAGAACACGAAAGTATTAATAGCTCCCGCCTTAATTTTGTTAGAGACACTAAACACATATTAGGGTTTATTACTCCAATTTTGGGCCTTCTAAGCGCTACAACGTTACAAGGTCTTGTTTTATAGAGTATTTCGCACTTTCTGATCCGTAACATGATTAGTGCTTGTTGCGCCTTTAAGAGTGGAGGAAACATCTATATTTTCAGGGGTTGTAGCGCTGTAGCGGTTGCGTTTTCCCCATGCTCCGGCAATACCTCTCGAACGCGTAACGAAACGATCCCGATGGCCGTCGGGATTATGCGACTCGACTGAGCTCGCCGAAGTCCGATGGGCGCAGATTAGTTTTACCACAACGACACCCTTCGATCCCGAACCCTCGGGACTCAGGGCAGGCCCTTCGACGCGGCCCCTCGGTGTTACCCTTCGACATTGCTCAGGGCTGGCTCGGGACAGGCTCAGGGCAGGCAAAACGACACCACGACACAGCGGAGGAAATAGGGAATATTTCCGCGAGGCCACCCGTTGATATTTACTTGTCAAAGAACCGGCTTTAAGAGGCTCTGATACTGAATAGGACAACCATCCGGCGCGGCGAAGCCGCGCCGAGAGAGTAGAACAGTGGATCAGGCGAACAGTGGAGCAAATATGGATATTCGCAAAATTGCGAACGCGCAGGGGAAGCAGCTGCGCTGAGTAGGGAGTCGGGAGAAGGCGGCTGCCGCCGCAGTTTGAAGTGTTCAGTGTTTGCAACCGCAAAGAAGAGAAGAGAGCGAAGAACACGAAAGGTGGCTGCGCCGCGAAGTAAAAATTAATTTTGCCATTAAGCCGCCTTTCTTTGTTGCTCATCCGGCCTGCCCAGGAATGCCCGCTTCAGGCTCAAAAGCGTATCACGGATGATCTGGGCCTTGTCGTCATCAAAAGATTCCGCCCGTTTAATAAATTCGTTGAATGCTTTACCGACGCGCTGCCGATCATCCCGGTCGCGTATCAACGGTAAACAGTCTTTGGGCCTGAAGTATGCCCGCGTATCTTCGCGGGCGCGCTGCCTGTGCTGGTTTTCTTTTTTGATGGCTTTGAGAATCTGGCGAAAAATAATTCGCGATGCATAGCCGCGTATGCCGTCCGGCCCGGATTTCACCGGATTAAATTTGACCAGATGCGGAAGGGTATTAACCGCCGCATCCATCGCCGCATCGTAGCGGTCGGTTTCATTGAGCCAGCGAAACTTAGGCGAACGGGAAATCGATTCCGCGAGCTCATAGACCCAGGCGTTGGCTTCCGGTGCGTTCATGATTTGTGTATAGCAAATTGGACCGCGTAGTCTCAAGCGAAAAGTAAAAAAAATAAATTGGGCCGCATTTCTGCGTCCTCGGTTCGATAAGGCTCACCGCGGGCTGCGTAAAAATTCTATTCCCTGTCACCTGTACCCTGTCCCCTACGTTGTCCTATATGGCTAAATCCCCATTTCAAGAAATAAATTGCATCCTCTGGTGAACGGTGTAAACTATAAGCACATGTTTGGGCGGTTATGTTTCAAAGAATCCTGGATAACATAAACAATATAGACTACAAAAAGTTGGTCTATCAAATACACGCCGTATCACTGGTCGTGTTCGGTGCGGGAGAAGCCCCATTTTTAATTCTCCTGGGCATTCTGGCCCTTTGTAGAGTCAAAATACACGCCATCGTTTTTATCATTAATGCCATACTCATCTTCTTAGGCGTCGTCCTGCCGCGATTGGTTTATCGGGATATAACGCCTAAAACCCTGGATAAATTGGTGGAACAGATGAAGGATGGAGGGTAAAAATCATGAGAGCAACATCGAAGTACTTAACGCGGTCAAAACAACGGGCCTTCACGCTTATCGAATTACTTGTCGTTATCTCGATTATAGCCCTGTTAATATCTATTCTTTTGCCCAGTCTGGCCAAGGCCAAGGAATTAGCCGACCGCGCTGTTTGTTCGGCGAATATCAGAAGCATTATTCAGTCCATGACCATCTACGCGCAGGATAGCCATGGCGTATTTCCCTGTGCTGTCGGTCCCTACAGCACCTATATCAATGATGCGGCGATGCCGCAGGTTTCGACGCCTTACCCCGGTCTTACAAGCTCGGCCGGCACAATCGCCAATTATTGGCTCAATACGGCTAACGCCGACGGTACCGGCGGAAGTCCTCTTGGTTCATTGTGGCTGCTGGTCTTAACCGGCCAGGATCCGCCTAAAATATTCATATGCCCATCCGATCCCATTGCTACCGAGCCGTCATTATTGTACACGTCAACCATACCGAATTGTTTCCCCAACTTCGGATATTTGAGCAACTCGGCTACTACGCCGAGCACCAGCGGACAGGGCGAAAGCTATTCCATCGCTTATCCCTGGTTGTACAACTCGGCGGGTAATGTCATGGAGAATGCCGGAAACTGGTGGGTCAACGATTCGAGTACGGATGTCCCGATTGCCTGTGATATGGCGCCGCAGAGCAACACCGGCTCCGGCGTGTTTCAGCGCGCCACCACGATCGCGGCAACGGCCAATACTTATGGCGATTATATCTTTAACTCCGGCAATCATACCGGCGACGGACAGAATGTCGGATTTGCCGACGATCATGTGGTATGGGAGACAAGTCCTTATGTAGGCCAGCAAGGGGACAATATCTTTACTTATAATCCCAGTGTACCCAGCGGAGCAGGCACGCCTGTAACGACCACGGGACTGATAGGACAAACGATAGAGGTATCGACAATCACCGCCCCTTATGACACTTGCATGGTTCCCGTGCGAAATGTAGATAATGGAAATTGGTGAGATAAATAAAATCTCTGAGAAAATGTGTAGAGCAGTCCCGATTAGTCGGGACTGCTCAGTGAGGGAACAGGCTGGAGCCATTCGACAGGCTCAGGCTGTAAGCCTGTCCCACACCCACGGCAAGCCGGCGGTAAATATTTCTCTGAGTTCTCCATGATCTTGTATGTTACCAAAGAACCAAAAACATGGTTCAATAGAAAGGGTTGCTGTGCCTGAGGCGAAGCGCAGCGTAGCCCCAGGCACAGCAACCAGCGGCGCCAGATCGAGTGTAATCGAGTCCGTTGAGACTGTCACAGAGCGGGATCGGCGTCGCTTACATGGTATCAGCCCGAACAGCCGACAGAGCGGTCGCCGGGATGCTGCCCCGTGCACCAGCTCGCATCTGCAAGAAAGGGATTTGACCATGGACCCA